>DYQY01000005.1 GCA_020719045.1 Candidatus Termititenax sp. | reverse complement strand
TAAACTCCCTCAAAATACGCAATCGTCTTCTTAAGTCCTTCTTCTAACTTTATCTTTGGTTCCCATCCTAACTCTTTCTTTGCAAGATCAATTATTGGTTTTCTCTGCAAAGGATCATCCTGTGGTAAAGACTCATAAATAAGCTTACTATTTGAATTAGTAAGTTTTATTACCATCTCAGCTAGTTGCTTAATCGTAAACTCACCAGGATTCCCAATATTTACTGGTCCAGTAAACTCATCTCTACTATTCATTAGCTTAATCATTCCGTCGATTAAATCATCTACATAACAGAAACTTCTTGTCTGTGAGCCATCACCATAAATAGTTATATCTTTATTATGAAGTGCTTGCATTATAAAATTACTGACAACCCTGCCGTCGTTAGGGTGCATTCTTGGACCATAAGTATTAAATATTCTCATAACTTTTATTCTAAGTTTATGTTGACGGAAATAATCAAAAAACAAAGTTTCCGCACATCTCTTGCCCTCATCATAACAAGCTCTTGGTCCGATAGTATTTACATTGCCTCTGTAACTCTCTGGTTGAGGATGAACCTCTGGATCACCATAGACTTCACTAGTAGATGCCTGCAAAATCTTTGCTTTAACTCTTTTTGCTAACCCAAGCATATTTATAGCACCAGAAACAGAAACCTTAGTCGTTTGAACAGGGTCAAACTGATAATGGACAGGACTTGCTGGGCAAGCTAAATTATAAATCTCGTCAACTTCAACATATAATGGGAAACAAACATCATGTCTCATAAACTCAAAATTATGATTATCCAGTAAAGGAAGAATGTTTTTCTTCTGACCAGTAAAAAGATTATCTACACACAGAACTTCATTACCTTCCTTAAGAAGTCTCTCACATAAATGGGAACCTAAAAAACCTGAACCACCAGTTACTAATATTTTCTTTGTCATTGTTAAATCTCCTTAATAAAACATATTATATCTTATAACTTCTAATCATTACATGTTGCAATCATTACTTCTCAGTCGCCTGCATAATAATCTGCTTATCTTGCTCTATGAAGTCAACTATCATGGCTTGCTTTGAATATAAAACACTCCTTAAACCCAGTCCCGTTACACCGAACAGGAACAAAACAATCATCATATACAGAAGTAAATAACCTTTTCTCATTTATCTTCCCCTAAAATCACCATTTCCACTCCTGCTTCACCTTTTTTAACAAAATATTTAATATTTTCTGATGCCGAAATACTGGTTAAGACTCTTTCTTTTTCTAAAACAAAAGCCAAGTCTTTCTTTAGCTTATTCCTTGAGTCTAGTTCCTCCCTTACAACAATAAAGGTGGTAGAAATCATTCTAAACAAGAATGGTAAAATAAAAGCTGACAAGGTAAGCACGATTAAAGTCTCAAGCAAGGTTATTCCCTTTCTCATAGCAGCTTCCCCTTTATCTCTTCCTTGACAATCTCTCCATCAATCAAACGAACAAAAAGCATATCCTGCTCCTTAATTATAGAAAACTTTTTTCCAGCACTAACATAGTTATTCTCGGCTATCTCACCATTATAGGCTTTAAGAAATACTTCTTTAGTTAAGAAATATTCACTTAGCTGTTCACTAGTTTGATTTTTCTGGATTGCTCCCATAAAAGTTGTCCAAGGAATAACCACTAAAGAAAGAATGAATAGAACAATAATAACTTCTAATAAAAGAAATCCTGTTCTTCTATGCATGAATTACTGATGTCATCCTGAACAAAGGCAATAGAAATGAAATACTTACAAATGCTACAAATACTCCAATTATCACCAACGATATTGGTCCTATTAACCCAATAAGCCGATGAATTAAAACATCCATTTCGTTATCTAAATGTTCTGATACCTTTGAACAAACATCTCCTAAAGCAGAAGATTCTTCACCAATAGCCAGCATCTGAACAACCATGTTTGGGAAAAACTTTGATTCCTCTAACGCTTTGGATACTTTTGAACCTTCAAGTACTTTGTTGTAAACTAATTCCATTTTCTCCTTAAAGAAAATATTAGTAACAGAGTCAACACTAAGCCTTAATGACTTTATTACAGTAATACCTGACTGTTGAAGCGTACCAAAATCAGATAAAAACACTAGCATAGTAAAGAAATAATATATCTTTCCATAAACAGGCAATACAAACTGAGTTTTAGCTAAAAACATCTTTATATCTTTCCTAATCAAAAACAAACTAACAGAGATAAGAACAACAAACATTAGCAAAAATCTCAACCAATTATTCACGAAAAAACCGTGCATAAAAAATAGGATTCTAGTTGGCAACGGCAAATCTACGCCTGCCTGCTGGTAGACTTCCTGAAAATTTGGAATAATCTGAATATTGACCCAAAACAAAATTGCAACACTTAGAATTGTAAGTAACGTTGGGTAACTAATTGCGTTAATGAGCTTTCTTTTTAGCTCTATTTTTCTTTGCAAATAATCAATAGCCTTATTTAAGGCATGGTCAAGTGTTCCTTTGTGCTCACCAACCTTTATAATGTTTGTGATAAATACTCCAGTGTGTAACTTCTCATGCAAAACATTAGAAAACGTATTACCCTCTTTTAAACTAAGCACAATTTCTTTGATAACCTTCTTAATCCTCTTATCCTCTGCATCATTATAGATTATTGAGATACTTGGATATAAAGAAATGCCACTGTTTAGCAAGTACTGAACTTGCCTAAAAAACCACATGAGTTCTAGATCACCTAACAACTCTGGCTACCTCTTCGATTGTTGTTATCTGCTGTCGCACCTTGGCAATACCATCATCTTTAAGGAATTTTGTTCCAACTGACTCTTGATATTTTCTAATATCAAGTTCTGAAAACATGGACTTATTAATCATCTGTTTTAAAGTATCATCCATTGTTAGCAGTTCAAATAAGCCTGTTCTACCTTTATAACCTGTGCTTCTACAAGTACTGCATCCCTTGCCTCTAACGTATACATCATCATTACTTAAACTTCCCCAATCAACTAACTCTTGTTCTGAAGTATAAATATCTCTGCATTTTGAACATGTTTTTCTAACCAGTCGTTGAGACAACACGCCAAGTAGTACTGAAGATATTAAGTATGGTTCTACACCCATATCAATAAGTCTTGCAACAGAAGATGCTGTATCGTTTGTATGTAGTGTTGATAATACTAAGTGTCCAGTAAGTGCTGCTTGAAAAGCTATCTCTGCTGTTTCTTTGTCTCTAATTTCACCAATAAGTATTATGTCTGGATCTTGCCTTAAAACAGAACGAAGCCCCCTTGCAAACGTTAATCCACACTTTGGATTAATCTCGCTTTGGTTAATTAAGTCTATATGGTACTCAACTGGGTCTTCTATTGTAACAATATTCTTGTCGCTACTCTTTATTTCATTTAGTACCGAATATAAAGTAGTTGTTTTGCCGCTTCCAGTTGGCCCACTTACTAAAAATATCCCATAATTATTTTGAATTATTGATCTTAGTTTAATATATAGCTCATAGTCCATTCCTAACTTCTCTAAATCAAAAACCATGTTATCTTGATCAAGTAAACGAAGCACAAGCTTCTCACCATACAACATTGGATAACTAGAAACACGCACATCTATAAGTCTCTGCTCAGCTTGTATACGAAAGCTTCCATCAAGTGGCAATCTTCGTTCAACAATATCCATCTTTGCTAATATCTTTATACTTGAAATAAGCGGTTGACTAAGGTTAAGTGGTAATGACCATTTCTTATGCAAAACACCATCTAACCTAAACCTTACTTCCATACCACTTTCTTTTGACTCAAGATGGACATCAGAAGCATTATCCTTAATGGCAGTTGTAATAATTAAATGAGCTAGCTTATTAATTGGACCAAGCTCATCTTTTTCCTTAAAGATGGCATTCTCTTCAACAAAAGATAAATTTATATCTGAAGTGCTGTATGTTTCAATAAGGTCTTTGATTGTTGTATTAGCACCAAACCATCTATTAATCACTTCTTCTAAGTCTGAAAAAGTTGCAACAACTGGTTCTATTCTTAATTTAGTATACGCAGTAACTTCATCTATAACTTCTTTACTCTGGGGGTCTAACATAGCTAAAGTTAAAGAATCTAATACTTTAAACATTGGGAAAACCATGTGTTTTCTTATAATTTTTTCTGGTAAAACATTGATGATTGATCTGTCTGTTTTTCTACTTGCTAAGCCTATAAAAGGAACATCTAAGAACTTAGCCATAAACATTGCTAATTGGAGTTCATCTAAATGACCATTACTTACAAGAGCACGAACTAATCCTTGATTTTGGATAGCCATTTGCTTATAAACTTCTTGGAGCTGATTAATAGTAACTAAATTAGCATCAACTAATGCTTCGTCTAAAGATTTCATTTTCCCCCCAGTCAATTAACGATTAAAAGCTACTTACTGCACTTTCAGTGTTATCAAATATCTGAAAATATTTAATTATTCTAGTCATCATAAGAATTTCCTTAAAATCCTCATTAAGACCTGCTAACCTTAAATCTCCGTTAGCTTTCTGAGTTGATTTAAGCCCCTCAACTAATGCACCTAATCCAGAACTATCAATGTAATTACATTCACCAAGGTCTATAACTATTTTTGAGCTTCCTTCAGCTATTGTCTGCGAAAATGTTTCGTTTAATTGAATAGAATCGTCAAATTCAACATCTCCATCAATCTTGAAAATAACAACTTCCCCCTTCTTTTCCTTTATAAGCTGTTTCATAACCTGTTACTCCTTCTTAAATTATATACTTGGTAAAAGTCAAAATATTACCTTTTTCACTAAACTTTACACTATCCATACAAGCCATCATCGCCATTATACCCCTTCCGCGATGATTAATCTCTTGTTGATTCTCATAAAATTGCAATCCCTTTATATCAAAGCCTAGTCCCTCATCAATTACAGACAACTCTATCTTCATATCTGTAACTTTCCCCTTAAGATAAACAAACTTCTCCTTATTCTTTTTATTACCATGCTCGAAGGCATTCATCAAGGCTTCTGACAAAGCTAATCTAATATGATTAAATAATCTTTTGTTAATCTCTAGCTTTTGAAGCTTCTTTAAAAACTCTGCAATTACTACTTTTACATCTTCCAGTGTACTCTTTATTTTGTAATCAACCTTATAAATTATTTTTTCTTCAACTGGATCTAACTTATCAAAATCAATAATAACAAGAGTAATATCATCAGCGAACTCAGTTGAACCACCATAGATTTCTGATTCCCTAATTAGAATCTTAAGTAGCTTATCAACTGGTAAAGAATGGTGTTCCTTTACTAAGTTAGCTAGTCTTTCCTTTGTGAACATCTTCTTCTCTTCATTACGAACTTCCGTTATGCCATCAGTATACATAACAAGCTTATCGCCTTTGCTAACAACAACATTCTTCTCAATATACCCACCTTCATCAAAAGTACCAAGATATGTTCCTTCCCCATCTAAAAACAAAATCTCGTTTGTTTCTTGCTTATATAAAATTGGTGGATTATGCCCTGCTTTACAGTATCTAATTATATTTTTCTCAATGTCTATTACCCCATAGAAAGCTGTAACATAGAAAATTGGTGACTTACTTAAATAATGCTGAAGCGCAAAGTTTGTATGATTAAGCACTTCCTCTGTTGATAAATATCTTTGTCCATACTCAGAAAAAATACTATTCGTCATAGTCATAAGCAGTGCTGCTGGAATACCTTTACCAGAAACATCACCAATAACAATTCCAAGCTTGTTATCTGGTCTTTCAATAAAGTTATAAAAGTCACCACCAACCGACCTACAAGGTATATTCTTAGCAGCTATCTTAACTGCTTCTGTTTTAGGCAAGTCTGCAGATAACATGCCCTGTTGAATGTATCTTGCCATTTGTAGTTCTTTTGCTGTTCTTGATTGTTCTATTCTAAGCTGTTTGTTTAGCTCTTCGCTCTTCTTATATAACCTAGCATTTTCTAAAATAACTGCAGACTGGTTAGCTATCGCAGTTAGCAATCTGATGTTCGTCTGTTTAGTAGAATCCTGTCCAATATCAATAACTAAAACGCCAATAGCTTTCTTGCTGCTTAGCAGTAATGGGATTGCTACAAAATTGTTCATGCCAATATTAACAATTGATTTATCATGATAATCATCTAAATCATTCACGCTCATTTGGATGATTCTTCCTTCAATAAGCGCTTTACCTTCTATGGTTCTGGAAATGTCTAGCTTAAGAGATTCAATGGAAACATCATCTAATCTACTTGCTGCTTTGGCAACAAGATATCTATTGTCCTCATACATATACAGAATTGATCTCGTGAAATTTAATTCTTCTGTAAAAATCGAACAAATTCTTTCCATTATTCGTTCTAATTCAAACTCAGAGGTTAATGATTTGATAACATTGTATACAGTTGATAGCTCAATTAAATGTTCCTCTGATTTCTGATATCTTTTGGAGTTGTTTAACGCTAAAACAATGTTATTGGCTAAACTTGATGCAATCCCTAAGTCTCTTCTGGTAAAGCACACCTGAGTTATTGGTCTCATTGCCCTTAATTCACCAATAATGTTAAGGTCATCATCATATAAAGGAACAGAAAGCATAGAGTAGACGCCTAAATCCTGCAAAAATGACTGCACAAAGAATACGTTGTCCTCGTAACTCTTTACTAAAATGCCTTCAGAAACATCATTCGATAGCTGTAAACATTCTCTAAACTTCGGTGTTTCGTCTATTCTTGCGAGCTGAAACTCTGTAAAACCAAACTCCTTCTTAATGCTAAAAACATTATCAGAATCATCTTTTAGTAAAACCACAATCTTTGGCGCTTTCAAAATAATTGAAGCATTCCTAACTATAATGTCAAAAGTCTTATTAAAATCAAATAACGAACTGATAACCTTACCTACTTCATATAAAGAGGTAATCTCTTTCTCTTTAGTTAGCGCCTCTTCATAACGCATAGCAAAATAAATCTTTTGAGAAAACTCTATTGCCATTTCATTTAAAAAGAACAAATCATCAGAAGAGAACACTTTGCCAACTTTCTTTCCTACACACAGAATACCAATACACTCATTATCTACATAAAAAGGAACTGCTATCTCTGTCTGAATTTCCTCTAGTGAAGCAATTAATGCAGCAAGTAGGCTTACTTTCGTTTCCTTTGCATCCGAGCTCCTGCTTAGTTTTTCGTAAGCAACTTGAAGGTTCTTTAAAATAAGTGGCTCTTTTTTGTTAAAGAAATATTGAATAAACGCTTCGTTCTTCGAAAAGGATAAGAATCTTTTCTTAAACTTGATAGATTCTTTTAGTTCAAACTCTTCAGAGTTTAAGTTATGTAGTAAGAATAAAATGTTTTCTAAATCAATATTTCTTGAAATACAGGTAATTAAATATAAGAGAATTTGTCTTATATCTATTTGTCCTTCATAATTTCTTGATATTTCTTGAACCTTGCGGGCCAAAAGAAGTTCGTTTTTTTTCCTTAACATGTTTCAATTATACAAGAAATATTTAAAATTGCTAATGGCGGAAAGTCATACCATAAGCCTTCTTTAGAATAAACAACAACTTTGCTATAATATAGCTATCTGATGTCTAAAAATAAGAAAAAATTAAAAAGCTTTAATCCTTCTATCCCAGACCAGTTTCGCAGAGAAATTATTGGTATTATTGTTTTAGCTGTTGCTGGCTTCTTCTTCTTTATTAATCAATATACTGCTTCTACTGGATTTATTGGTGAAAAGATTTTTGTACCTTTACTTAGATTTTTTATTGGCGAAGGCAAGATGCTTTTACCTTTTTTTGTTGGCATAGCTGGACTACTCTTACTTTTTGGTAGAAGTATTACAAGAGAAAGAACAGTCCTTCCAGGAATCACCTATGCTTTTTCTATTCACTTAATTGTTCTTGAACTCCAAAAAACAGACATAACAAATAAGCTTATTTTAAGACCAATTTTAGAACACCCTGGAGGTTTAGTTGGTTATCTATTAGCCTTTTCATTTAAGAATCTACTAGGTAGCGCTGGGATTAAAATCCTAATTGTCTCCTCAATATTTATTTGTTTTCTACTAATATTCAAGGTAACTCTTAGCGATACTTTGATTTTCCTTAAAAAGATTTTCCTAATACTTTTTAACAAATCAAAAGAAAGCCTTGAGAAAAGCAAAACAGAAAAACAAGAAGTAGAGATTCTAGAACCAAAAAAAGAAATACAAGAAACAAAACAAAACATTGAACCTCCAATAGTAAAAGAGATTATTAGTAATAGGAACATGGCGACACCTGAAGAAGTCAAAAAAGAACCAACAGTTACTCAAAAAGAACTAAATGATATTGTTAGAATAGAATCTAATAATGAAAATTTTCTGCTTCCTGATTTAAAGCTATTAAGCACACCAACAACCAACAAAGAACACTTAAAGAAAGTTGAATCTGATATCCAAGAGACTATCCAAAAACTAGAAGAAACACTAGATAGCTTCAAGGTTAATGCAAAAGTAGTTAACACCAGCCAAGGACCAAATGTTACACGATACGAGATTCAACCTGGATTTGGCGTTAAAGTAAGCAAAATAGTTAATCTTGCCGATGATATTGCCCTTAACTTAGCAGCCAAGGGAGTAAGAATAGAAGCGCCTGTTCCTGGTAAGTCAGTAGTGGGCATAGAAATCCCAAACAAAACATCAAGCATTGTAAACATGCTCCCTCTTGCTAAAGAAGAAAAATTTATCTACTCTAGTGCTCCGCTATTAATTGCGCTTGGAAAAGATATAGAAGGATCAACTTCTTATCTAGACTTAAGCAAAATGCCACATTTACTAGTAGCTGGAGCAACTGGCTCAGGTAAATCAGTCTGCGTTAACTCAATACTAATAAGCCTTCTACTAAGGAACACACCTTCAACAGTAAGAATGATTCTAATCGACCCAAAAAAAGTTGAACTTAATATCTATGATGATATCCCTCACTTGATTGCGCCAGTTATTACCGATGCGAAAAAAGCAGCAGTTACTCTACGATGGTGCGTTATGGAGATGGAAAGAAGATATGATGAATTAGCAAAATTAGGCGTAAGAAACATTGAAGGGTTTAACCAAAGAATTGAAGAACTAAGAGAAGACAGAAACAAGCTTTCAGCAGAAGAACAACAAGAATTTTATATTCCCAAAAAATATCCGTATATTGTAATTGTATTAGACGAATTAGCTGACTTAATGATGGCAGCTGCCTCAGAGGTAGAGTCCAGCATAGCTAGAATCGCTCAAATGGCTAGAGCAGTTGGCATACACCTTGTTATCGCGACACAAAGACCTTCTGTTGATGTTATTACTGGTCTTATCAAGGCAAATGTTCCATCTAGGATTTCCTTTGCTGTATCTTCTCAGATTGATAGTAGAACCATTCTTGACTCTATGGGAGCAGAAAAGTTACTAGGTAAAGGCGACATGCTTTACAAACCTGTAGGAGCCATGAGACCTACTCGTATACAAGGAGTATTCCTCTCTGACCAAGAAGTTCATCGAGTAGTTGATTTTGTTAAATCACAAGGTCAACCTGAATACCTACAAGAAGTAGTTGATTTGCGACCAGAGGACTTAGAAGCTATTAAGAAAGGAAACACTGTTTCAGTTGACGGGGAAGAACGTGATGAGTTCTTTGAAGAGGCAAAAGAGATAGTTCTAAGCACAAAGAAGACCTCTGTATCATTCATTCAAAGAAGATTGAAAATAGGCTACAATAGAGCTGCTAGAATCATGGAGGAAATGGTTGAGGCAGGTGTTCTTTCTGAAACGGATGACGGCGGAAAAAGAGAAATCTTATTTTAATACTTTTGCTTAATCAAAAGTATTGCAAAAATCAAGACTTTCCAAAACTCTCTCAAACTTATACATAATAATCACCTTCGTGCCTTCACCTCTCGCCCTCCATGGCTCCTGTGAAGGTGCAGTTGCACATCCTGTGCAAAACACTTCAGGATGATTATTTGTCTAAGTAATTCGCTCAAACAATTGGAAAGTCCACATTTAAATACGTATTCGGTCTAATAGACAAAATAAGGAGATAATGTATTTTCTTGGATATCTCTCAGAAACAAATTTTGATTGGAAAAAAGCAATAAGTTTTATATACTTAAATTAGTTAAAATCACAAAAGGATTCAATATGAGTGAAGAATTATTACAACGAGATTTAATAAAAAATCCTCAGAAAATTGGCAAATGGGACTTCTATAGCATTGGAGCAACTACTGTTAAGGCATTAAAAGAACATAATATCATTAGAAATGTAGATTATGGTATTGAAGAAAGAAAAAAAGTAGATGGCATTATTGTTCAAGAAAAGAAAGTAATTGCTATTATTGAGTATAAAAAACCTTCTGAATTTAAAACACCAACACAGAAGGAAAAAGCTGTAAAACAAGAACTTGAAGTCGCCAGAAAATTAAGAACAAATATTCTTATTGCAACTGATACTGTAGATACTCTTTGGATTAATGTTAATACAGGCAATCAAATTCTTAATGAAGATGGCAACCCCATTATTCAATTATTTAATCCCAAAGATGAGAATCTTCCGAAACTAATAGAAAAAATTATTTACTCTGTAAATGAATTAAATGATCAAATAAAGCCAAAGGAACTTGTTAATCCAACAGATTTAGCCAAACAAATATGGCAAGATATTTGGTCTGTCAGTGGTGCTACTCCTGAAAACTGTCTCTATACATTTGTTGAACTTTTTATTTTCAAATATCTAAGTGATTTAAATGTCCTCCAAGGAATGTACAATTTTGATACATTATATGATAGTTTTATCTCAAATACAGAAGATGAAGTACTTGAAACTTATGCAAGCATCATTCGACCTAAAATAAAAAAATTATTTCCTGAAAATGTCCTTGATAAAACTACAATCATTAATGGTACTATTTTCGTAAGCAAAGATCAAAAAGCAGTAAGAGGCTACAGTGCAGTTTTCAAAAAAATTCTCGGAAAATTCAGAGATTATGGAAAACTTGAGAATATAGATTATGATTTTAAAAGTCAACTATTTGAAAGTTTTCTTAAAGAAAGCATAAGTAAAAAAAATTGGGGGCAGTTTTTTACCCCTCTAAAGGTTGTAAGAGCAATAGTTGAAATTGCCAAAGATGATATCAAGGAAGGCATAAAAATTTGTGATCCGGCATGTGGCGTTGGAAAATTTTTACTTGAACCAATTATTACGAGGTTAAATCAGTTCTATAAAATATCTAATGGCAAGTTGGAACCAAAAATTACATTACATGGTTTCGACAAAGGTTTTGATAAAGATGAGCAAAAAACTATTATTTTGGCTAAAGCAAATATGCTTATATATTTTTCTGATTTAATAAAAGAAAATTCAGGTTTAACAGAAGAATTCTCAAGAGTATTCAATGAAAGCTTTGTCTTAAAAACAAATTCTATTTTGGGTACATTGTCTGAACCAATAGAGAACGAATACGACTTAATTCTTACAAATCCACCTTACGTTACAAGCGGTAGTAGCAATTTAAAAGAAGAAATAAAAAAAGACGGTGATCTGGAGAAATACTTCAAGATTAATGCTTTAGGTGTTGAGGGTCTCTTTATGGAGTGGATTGTTAAAGCCCTAAAACCAGGAGGAAAAGCTTTTGTTGTAATACCAGATGGAATTCTCAATAGACAACATGATAAACACTTAAGAAAATATATTTTAGATGAATGTTTTATTGAAGGAATTATCTCTTTACCAATTAACACTTTTTTTACAACAAATAAAAAAACATATATTTTATGTATAACAAAAAAGCATGAAAAAGAATTGATTCAAAAAGAACCTATATTCACCTATTTAGTGAGTGAAATAGGTGAAACTAGAGATGTTAACAGATTTGATATAGATCAAAATGACCTACAAGAAGCGGTTACAATGTTTTCTTTTTTTAAAGGTAATAAAAATGCTTTTAACTCAATAAACAAAGATCCTCGATGTAAAATAATCGACTATTCAGAATTTGAGAATAGTTATACTCGCAGTTGGATTATTGATAATTATTGGTCTGAAAAAGAACGTATTGCTTTAGGTTTATTAAAAGCAGATAAGATATTTGATATACCTGAATTTTCTATGCTTATTGGAGAAATATCAACAACCCTATTAGATTATCAGAATGAACTTACAGAATTGGATGAAAAAAAAAACGAAAAAATAAACTTTAAATTATATAGAATACCTGAATTGTTTGATCCGAAACTTGGCGATCCTAAATATACAAAAAAATATGGAGAACTGAATAAAGGAGAATATCCTGTTTATGCTGCTAGTAATAACGAACCTTTAACTCATATTTCAACATATGACTATGATGGTCCTCACTTAACATGGGCACGTAATGGTTTTGCCGGCTATATGAAAGCAACTGATGGAAAATTCTCAGTTAATTATGATCGCGGAATCCTAATCCCAATAAATCCAAAGATAAATGTAGAATATGTTAAATTTGTACTTGAGCCTATTCTACGAAATATTGCAATTGGAAGAAGAGATACGGCAGGAAAAGATGAGTTTACCAAATTATATTTATCAATAATTGAAGAACAAGAAATACCTGTTCCAATGGATGGAACTGAAATATCAGAAACACTTCAAATTGAAATAATTAATGAGTATAAGTTTATTATGGATTTAAAACATGAAATAAATGAAACAGTTGAAAATTTAAAAAACTTAAAAATAAAAATATATGAAGATGAATCTGAGTATAAATTTTTTTCAATAACAAAATACTTCAATATTGAAAAAGGAAACCCTAAATATACCAATAAATATATAAAATCTAATGTAGGAGAATACCCTGTTTATTCATCCCAAACATCAGATGATGGAATATTGGGAAGAATTAATTCATTTGATTTAGATACACCCTGCTTAACGTGGACTACTGACGGAATTCATGCTGGTACTGTTTTTATTAGAGATGGCAAGTTTTGTATGACAACTCATTGTGGTGCTTTAATTCTGAAAGATGAATATATTCAATCAATTGATTTATCTTATGTTTATCACTACTTAAAGAATAACTTAAAAAAAATAGCTGTCGGTGAACAAAACAAACGTGTTACTGTTGATCTTATGAAAGGATTTAAAATTCCCATTCCGTATAGTCTAAATAAAATTGATACAACAAAGCAAAAACAAATCTCACAGAAATACAATAAGATTGAAGAAATTAAAAATGGAGTTATTAGTCAAATTAATAAAATAATAGGTATTGAGCCTGTTGTTAAAAGAATTACTGAAGCATAGTCTACCGCTCGACAGGACATATACGATCAAGACAAACGAAAGTTATTCAAAAAACAAACAGGTTTGTTACTAAATTCTCCCCCTTAGTGGGGAGATGTCTCGCTAGCGAGACAGAGGGGGTTATTTCTTTACTCCTGTAAGCTTCTCCCAGTCCTTACCTAGAACTACGCACATGTCGATAGTTTTTGCTGGTAAGCTGTAGGAAATAATATTTGCTGGATTAATGTTCATTGCTTTAGCTAATTTTAAAGACTCGTTTGTCTTACCTTTCCAATCTACGATAACTGTATTCTCGTATTGGAAATGCGCACCATTATTTACTCTAGCGACAACTATTCCTCTCTTCTTAAGAATATCTCCAACGACTGTAGCAGAACCTGTAATACCATTACCATTTAATACCTCAACGCTAACTTCAATACCCTTTTCAAATATCATATTATTAGTTTTTTCTTCTTCTGGCATAAACTTCTTAATCTCAACTAAAGTTAGCACTTTTGGCTTACCAAACTCTTCGTTAGCAAGTTTAATGTTGGAAGTTACTACTTCTTTCTTAACAATCTTTATTTCTTTAAAACCGTGCAATGTATCATCTATCATTTTGGAAGAAGAAGCTAAATCAACCTTCCAATAATAAAGACCATTCAGGAATAAAACCTCTCCAGGAAGTGTGTTAACATTCAAATCACCACGCTCAATAGTACTCTTAAACTCATTTGCTAAACCCAATATCTGCCCAACAGATAAGTTTGTATCAACATACTTTTCCTTATCTGAAACAAGTTTGGGTAACTTAACCAAGTTTTGAGGTTGCAACATTTTACTAACTACTGCCTTAACAAACTGCTGTTGTCTACTAATTCTCCCCATATCTCCTTGAGCATCATGTCTAAACCTTAAAAATGAAGTAGCTTGTTCCCCATTTAATACTTGTTTGCCTGGTTTAAAATCAATGTATAAGTCGCCGGCTTTATCCATATAGTACATGCGTTTCTGTATATCCATATCAATACCACCAATTTCATCAATTGCACCCTTAACCCCATCGAGCTTAAGAACAACATGGTATTTAATCGGAACCCTCAAAAAAGCGGACAAGGATTCTTTAACTAAATCTACTCCTCCATAAGCATATGCATGATTTATCTTATCAGGTCCTCGTCCTCTAATATCAATCCGAGAATCTCTTGGGATAGAAAGTATTCCAAGCTTTTTTGTTAATCTGTTCACATTAATTACCATTATGGTATCTGAACGACTACTGTCCTTAACATTATCAAGCCCCAAAACCAAAATATTATCAGCAGGACTGAGTTTTGTTTGAGGTAATACATGGATTAAATAATTAACTAAATTCCACTGACTTAATAACAAACCCAAATATAATCCAACAATAACTGTAACAAAAAAAGTAGCAACATAGGCTGCTACAATTTTCTTCTTGTTAAATAGTTTGTTATCAGAAAAGAATTTTCTAAGCATTTACTACTGATTCACACCTTGGACAGAGACCATCTTTTGTTAATGTAGCATATTTCCAACAACGTTCACATTTCCCGCCATCTGCAACAAAGACCTCTACCTTATCCTCACCCTTGATACTCTTAACTTCTACTTGGCTAAGAACCATAATACTCATAATGTCTTCTGCTGTTATATCCTTGGCTGTATACAGAATAACTTTGGCATCTAAGGAACTACCAATTGTTTTATCTTTTCTAGCTTTTTCTAGCTCAACATTAATTAATGAACGAACACCTTCTGAGACTATTTGCCTTATTCTTATAACCTCTTTTTGTTCTGAGTCTGCACTTGCAGAACCGACTGGCAATTTCTCTAATAATATTGATTCTTTTTTATCTTTAATCGGCAAATACTGATAAATATCTTCCATAGAAAAGCTTAATATCGGAGCCAATATCTTAACCATATCAAGGGAAATTAAAAACATAGCTGACTGTGAAGATCTTCTTTGTTTAGAATCAGCCCCATTACAATAAAGATTATCCTTTTGCACATCTAAATAAAAAGAACTAAGCTGACCAACACAGAACTCATAAATCTTTCTATATATCTGATGAAAATAATAAGCATCATAAGCTTTGTCTGCTTCATAAATTACAGTCCTGAACTCTGAAACTATATACTTATCTATTGGCAACAAATCTTTCTCTTCAACTGCATCCGTTGCTGGATTAAAATCATAAAAATTGCTAATCATAAACCTTAAAGTATTTCTTATCTTAGAGAAAGCATCTTTAATCTGACTAACAATATTTTCAGATAAAGCTACGTCATTCCTAAAATCTGTAGAACTTACCCACAAACGAAGGATATCTACTCCGTGCTGTCCAACAACCTTAAGTGGGTCAATAACATTACCCTTAGACTTACTCATCTTTTGACCCTTTTCATCTATGGTAAAACCATGCGTTAATACTTGTTTATATGGTGCTTTATCATAAGCTGCCACTGATGTAAGTAATGATGATTGAAACCAACCACGATGTTGGTCACTTCCCTCTAAATACAAATCAGCAGGATACGAAAGCTCTTTTCTGGTTCTTATAACAGCTTCGTGCGAAGAACCTGACTCTAACCAAACATCCATGATATTTGAGTCTTTATAGAAAGCTAAATTGCCGCACTTTGAACACTTTGTACCTTTTGGAAGAATCTGCTCTGCGGACTTAGTAAACCAAGAATTTGTTCCTTCCTTACCTACAATCTCAGCCACAGCTTGATTAAACACGCCTGTATAATGTGGCTCATTACATTTCTCACAATAAAAGACTGGTATAGGAATGCCCCAGCTTCTCTGACGAGAAATACACCAATCTGGTCTTCCTTCTACCATTCCTCTTATGCGTTTTTCACCCCAAGCAGGAATCCAGCCTTCATTCTTATCAATCTCGGCTATTTGCTTTAAAGCTTTTCCCCTTAAGTCATAATCTCCGTCCATTCTTACAAACCACTGCTCAGTTGCTCTAAAAATAACTGGGCTCTGACATCTCCAACAATGTGGATATGAGTGCTTTAACCATTGCATCTTTAGTAATTTACCTGACGCTTCCATGTCCTGAACTATTTCTTTATTCGCATCAAATACCTTCATACCTTGATACTTACCAGCTTCCTCAGTAAATATACCGTTATTATCAACTGGCATGATTACAGGAAGATTAAACTTAAGCCCTGCTACATAGTCATCATAACCATGACCTGGAGCAATATGAACTAACCCTGTTCCATCTTCATTAGATACGAAATCAGCAGATATTATTGGTGATAATCTATTAACAAATGGATGCGAATAATTAAGACCAACTAGCTTTTCACCTTTGTAATAACTAATAGTCTTAACTTCATCCCACTCCATTACTTCCTTTATCTTTGGTAGTAAATCTTGCACACAAATAAACTTCTCGCCATTTACTTCAAATAAAACATACTCAAATGTATTATTAACTGCAACGCCTACATTCGCAGGTAGCGTCCAAGGAGTTGTGGTCCAAACAATCAGAGACACGTCTTTATGTCCATCTAAATCTTTCTCAAGAGTAAACTTAACATAAACTGATGGTGATTTCTCGTCAGCATACTCTATCTCTGCCTCTGCTAGAGCAGTTGTACAATGCATACACCAATGAATTGGTTTTCTTCCCTGATAAATAACACCCTTTTCAGCCATCTTACCAAAAAGTTCAATAACACCTTTTTCGTATTCTGGGGTTAGTGTTAAATAAGGATTATCAAAATCCCCAAAAATACCCATTTTTTTAAATTGCTCTTTTTGCAAATCAACGTATCTTAAAGCATATTCCTTACACTGATTTCTGAATTCATTTATCTCCTCAGGTTTTACTTCTTTCTTCTTTAGTTCCTTCAGAAGCTGAGTTTCAATTGGAAGACCATGACAATCCCAACCTGGAATAAAAGGAGTATAATCACCCTTCATTAAATGGTACTTAACTACAATATCTTTAAGTATCTTATTTAAAGCATGCCCTAAATGAATATTTCCGTTTGGATATGGTGGTCCATCGTGAAGAATAAAAGCGTTGTTATTCTTGTTCTCTTCTAAGCGTTTCTTATAAATATCATTTTTTTCCCAGCCATCAATAATACCGGCCTCGATATTTACAAGACCAGCCTTCATAGGCATCTCTGTATGAGGTAAATTCAACGTATCTTTATATGTTTTCTCCATCTAACTTTGCTCCTTTGGTATGCTCTAAAAAAAGGTATTCCTACATCCTATTTTGTATAAACGCACGTATGGCGACTACAGCTTTTTTATGAACCTGAGATATCCTAGATTCAGATAAATTCATTATAAGACTTATCTCTTTTAGTGACAATCTCTGTTCATAGTAGAGACTGAGTATAATCCTATCTTTTTCTGGCAAGTCATCTATTGCTTTCACCAGTATGTCTACCTTCTCCTGTTCAATGATTTCACCTAAATGGTCTTCATCGTCGGACAACTGGTCAATAAACCTTAGATTATCTTCATCATCAGTGAAGTCGTCTAAAGACATCAAATAAGCACCGCTAGTCTCGTCAACCAGTTTATCAAACTTATCTTCGCTAAGGCCTAGCTCTTCAGCAACCTCGCTATCTTTTGGCATTCTAGCAAGTTTCTGCTCAAGTGTTTTATAGGCATCGGATATTTTTTTATGTTTTCTGATGATTGATTGTCCACCGAAGCTGACTTTTCTAATCTCATCTAGCACAGCTCCTCGAACCTTAATGTAGGCATAGGTCTGAAACTGAACATTTTTGGAACTATCATAATTCTGAGCTGCCTCTAGCAGACCAATGTTGCCAACACTAACAAGGTCTTCTTTATCCATTCCGTAAGGAAGATTCATTTCCATTCTTGAAATTATGTGTTTCACTAAGGCAAGATTGCTCAGTACCAGTCGCTCAATCTCTTCACTGGTTTTATCTTTATCATAAGGATTACCCTTTTTAAGCATCATTCTCCTTATAAAAACCTAAGCCTTTTTGTTCTTTTCTTCTGCTCTCTTCTGCTCTTTCCGAGTCTCAATCTTTCTCATCTGACTATCTAACAACGTTTCTATTGTGATAATACCTAACAATAATGCTAAAAAGTAACAAACAAAAAAAGTGATGACAGTCCTAATAACTAAAGTGGAAAAAGAAACACCATTATAAAGGCTAGCAGAGAAAACTACTATCGTAGCCGTATTAGCAAAATATAAACTATACTTCTTAATCATTCCATCCAAAGTACTTTGTTGCTAATGAAAAAAAGTTTGAGAAACTTTTCTTACCAGCTGGATCAATACTAACAATTTTCTTTGCAAGTTTAATAATCTCATATGAAACAGTAGCGTTAGGATAATTAACCAAAACAGGTCGCTGCTCCCTAACCGCTGAACAAAGTGTTTTACTTGCACTTACATGCCCCAAATACTCAATGCTTTTTGCTAAGAATTTACTACAAACATTTTGAAGCAGAGAATATACCTTTAATGCCTCATTTTCACTATTAACCATATTTGCAATAATACTAACCTTCATCTCTGAATTGTATTGATGGAGTGTCTTGATAACTGCATATGAGTCAGAAAGCGACGTTGGTTCTGCAGTTAAAACTACAATAACCTCGTCAGCTGACAACAAAAAATTCATAACAGTATTACCAACACCTGCACCAGTATCAATAATAATAATATCTGGATGATGTTTATCTTGATAAAGCTCTAACTGTTCGAAAAAGAATTGTTTTTGGTTCTCTGTAAGTGACGTTAATTGTGCAACACCAGAAACACCTGGCAGTACTTTAACACCATAAGGTCCTTCAACGATAACTTCCTCGATAGGAATCTGATCATAAATAACATTACTAATGTTATATTTCGGGAAAACACCCATCAAAATATCAACATTGGCAGTACCAAAGTCAGCATCCAGAATAAGAACTTTTTTAGCTTGGCTCTTAGCAATAGCTAATCCTAGATTAAGAGAAAGGTTTGACTTTCCAACTCCACCCTTACCACTAGTAACAGCGATTATACGTGTATTTGCCTCTTTTTTAGACACGACAACACCAACATCGTTTCTGCCCTGTGACCTAACTAATTGTCTTAGCGAATCCGCCTGATCCATAATTTCCCCCAAAAAACTATCTAAACATCAAAAATCAAATCAGCAATTTTACCAGGATTTGCGACTTCAAAATCATCTGGGACATTCTGTCCATTTGTAAAATAGCTCAACTTTTTATGGTATTTCTGAACTACATCCAGAATAACACCTCGTGAATCTGTCTCATCTACCTTAGTAAAAATAATCTTATCATCAAATATCGCACTATATATCTGAATAGTGTTGTATATATCTTTTGATTTAGAGGTTACACTTAAAACCAAATAGGTATCAACAAAACTGTTTCTTAAAAACTTCTTAAGTTCTAAGATTTGTGATCTATTATTTGGCGAGCGACCTGCAGTATCAATAAGAATTATATCCATATCCTTATGTTTTCTAAGTGCCTGAGTAAAGTCCTCGATATTAAAAACAACCTCCATAGGAATTCCTATTATATTAGAATAGTTTCTCAATTGTTCTATAGCCGCAACCCTAAATGTATCGATAGTTATAAGTGCAACTTTCTTTTTTTGGATTAAACTAAAATTTGCAGCCATTTTTGCAATAGTAGTTGTCTTACCAACACCTGTTGGACCAACTAGCGCAATAATCTTCTTCGCATCTGGTGCATCAAGATCAATTTGATTTGTAGTTCCCAACATCTCAATAACCTTACCGCGAATATAGTCATTAATTCTTTGTTTATTATCTAAATCTTTATCTTCAAAATCATTTTCAATATTTTGAAGAATGCTAACTATCAAATCCTCGCTAATCCCTTTGGACTCTAACTGCTTATAGTATCCCATCAGCTTTGGAGAAATCATTGGATGAGGAGAATTAGCCACCTTTCGAACAATGATGTTTAAGGTTTCTTTTATATCATCCATTTCCCTTGTAAGAGTTGTAACCTTCTGTTCTAGACTAGAGGTTATTGGAGATATCTCTTGAGTAAGTTCTCTAAAATACTGCTTAGTTTCTTCCCTTGGGGCATAAATATTTCTCTGTTGAGCTACTTGCTCTTTTGGATACTGTTGAGTTGGAATCTGAGCTGCAACTGGCTTTCTAGCTTCTTGGTTTTGTTTCTTTTCAACGATGTTTACATCAATACCGGCCATTACCTCAACTACGTCTCTACCAAATAACCCGAACATTCCACCTTTGTTAATCGTTCTTGAATGAAGAATGACCGCATCAGGACCAAAATCCTTTTTGATCATTCTAACAGCATCATTCATGCTATTTGCTTCATACTTCTTTATCCTCATTGATTAACCTCACTAAACCTATAGCTTGAATCTCTACTTCAGCTAATATCTCATTATACGCCAATACAACTAAATTGGGAAATGTACGAACTGTCATTTTTCTGAAATGAGGTCTTACGCTTGTTGAACATAACACTATCGGCTGATAACCCATATTAACTACTTTTTCCATCTCAACAGAAAGCCCCTGAAATACCTGCTGGATAGACATTGGACTAAGTGAAGTAAATGAGCCCTGTTCTGTATATTGAATAGAGTCTGCTATTTTCTGTTCTAAGGAAGGGTCAAGTGTAATTGCAACAATAATACCTTTTGGCGTCTGATATTGTTTAGTTATCTGGCGTGCAAGCCCTTGTCTACAATTTGATGTCAGATTATCAACGTTTTTACTTATCCTAGCATTATCGGCAAGTATCTCAAGAATGGTAACTAAATTTCTGACTGGTATTCTTTCATTTAATAACTGTCCTAAAACCTTCTGAACTTCCCCAATTGTAAGTAATGTTGGAATTAGCTCCTCGATTACAGCAGGATATTTTTCTTTAATGTTATCTATTAAGATTTTGACTTCCTGTCGTCCCAACAATTCTGCTGCATGCTTTCTAATAATTTCTGTAATATGAGTAATAATTACTGTTGCAGCATCAACTACTGTATACCCTGAAACCTGTGCCCTCTCCTTGTCGGCTGACACTATCCAAATTGCATTAAGTCCAAACGCTGGCTCAACTGTCTCAAAACCAGAAATTCTATCTGTTACCCCTCCTGGGTCCATTGCGAGAAGTCTATCGTTCATAACTTCACCTGAAGCCATTTCTGCGCCCTTAATCTTCACTACATAATGATTAGGTTTAAGACTTATGTTGTCTCTTATCCGTATTGGAGGAATTATTATTCCAAGCTCAGAAGCCAACTTCTTTCTCATTGAAGTAATATTTTCAAGTAAAGTTCCGCCTTGTTTAGGATCAACTAGTGGTATTACACCATAACCTATTTCCAGCTCCAATAAATCAACATCAACTTTAGGAACAATTTTTTCTGGTGCAGCTTCTTTTCCTGCATCGCCTTTTCCTAGGGCTGGACTGTCAGCTGGCTTTTTATGCTCCTCTTCCTTGGCGATTTTCTTAAATGAATTACCTAAATACCAAAAGAAAACAGCTGAAGCCAAAAAAGGAAGCTTTGGCATACTAGGTATAAGCATTGCCAATACCGAAAGAGCTGAAGCAATATACATAACCTTCTGTTGAGAAAACATCTGGTCTCTAATATCAGCAGCTAAACTAACTTCTGATGATGCCTTAGTTACAATAATACCTGCAGCTGACGATATTAATAAAGCTGGAACCTGCAAAACAATACCTGCTCCGACAGTAAGAAGAGTATACACCTGCAAAGCTTGAATAAGTGGCATACCTAACTGAACAACACCGATAACAAAACCTCCAAAAATATTTACCAAAATAATAATAATTGAAGCAATGGAGTCCCCACGAATAAATTTGGTAGCACCGTCCATAGAACCATAAAAGTCAGCTTCTTTGGCAATATCTAATCTTTTTCTCTTAGCGGTTTCCTCATCAATAAGACCTGCATTCAAATCAGCATCGATTGCCATCTGTTTACCTGGCATAGCATCTAAAGTAAATCTTGCTGCAACTTCCGCAACTCTCTGTGCACCACCAGTGATAACCACAAACTGAATAATAACTAAAACCATAAAAATCATAATACCAACTACATAGTTACCTCCAACAACAAACTGTCCAAAAGTTGAAACTATACTTCCAGCAGAAGCAGTTAACATAAGTGACCTAGTTATCAAAATACCTAAAGCCAATCTAAATAAAGTAATAATTAATAAAAATGTTGGAAAAACATTAAACTGAACTGCGTCTTTTGTATTCATTGTAACCAAAAGAATCAAAACAGAAATTGTAAAATTCAGTGAAACAACAATATCAATCAAAAAAGCTGGCAGTGGAATTAATATCATTATCAAAATTGCAAAAACCCCAAAGACCATAAATAGATCGTTAAATATTCCTGCCTTATTACTTGCTACTGATTTTTCCATAGAGAAATAATAACATAGCAAGCCAATCTTTGTATTCAATTAACTAGAACAAAACCCATAAAATAGTAAACTAATTGTAAGGAATATACGTTTATAGGGTTTGATTTTTAGTGATATTTTAACTATAATTTAAATACAAAGCAGAAGGAGGAACATTATGAGTACAAGTCTATACGTAGGAAACCTTTCTTGGGAAACAACAGAAGAAGAACTAGCTGCTTTATTCAAAGACGTTAACGAAGTTGATAATATTAGAGCAAAAATAGAAACAGACACACTAACAGGTCAACCAAGAGGATTTGCCTTTATTGAAGTTCCAAATGAGCATGCTGAAACAATAATTAAAAAAATGCATGGCTATGAACTTAATGGCAGAGAACTGATAGTCAACTAAAAATTTATAATTCGCTAAATGGAAAAAGATCTAAAAGACATTATTCGTGAATATCTTCACTCTGAGGATAGAATTAATCATTCGTATCGTGTTGCTGAATTAGCCAAAGACATAGCCAAGCATTATGGTATTAGTTCAGAAAAAGCTTATACTGCTGGTATTCTCCATGACATTGCAAAAGAGTACACTTTCGAAAAATCTATAATCACTGCTCGTGAACATAACTACACACTTTCTGAGTCTGAAATACTAAACAAGAAACTCCTTCACGCTCCAATCGGGGCTTTAATTATTGAACATGAACTTCACATAAATGATAAAGATATTATTGAAGCAATCCACTGGCACACAACAGGAAAAACAAACATGAGCTTGCTAGAAAAAATAATCTTTATTGCCGATAAAGCTGAATCTGGCAGAAAATACCCAGAAGCACAAATAATGAAAGATTTGGTCTTTCAAGACATCAACAAAACAATGATAATTGCTGTTAAATACTCAATGAATAGACTTATTGAAACAGAACGCTTTATTGATAAGCAATCTTTAGATTGCTACAATCATCTAATTAGCACCGTTAACAACTAACTGTTATTTAGTGCAGAAGCGAAGCTCTGCATTGCTTCTGATAATGTATCACCAATCATTTTACCAACAGCAGTATAGGTTGCAATCATATCTTTCATCGTCTGCAATTCCTGTTGCAGTATAAATAACTTACCAGGGTCTGTATATTGATCCAACTTATTAGCATAATCTAACATACTACTATAGGTTCCATCTATTGCATTAGCTATAGTATTTCTTACTTGTGAAACAACAGATGCCGCAGTATATAAACTATTTGCGTTACTAGCATCTTCCATTGCCCACCCATTACCAACAGAACCATCTCCACTAGTTACCGTTGTAGTGCTAAATGTAAAAGTAAAGTCAGATGAAGTAGCGCTTGATTTCTCATTTGTTATTGCGTCAAACGTTGATATTTGACCATTACTATTAAATAAACCAACAACAACGTGACCTTGATTATCTGCACTTCCAGCTTTAACACAAACCTGAACATTTGACTCATCTACACCACAAGCAATAGCTAAACTTGCAACTAATACTGCCATATCCTCACAATCGCCTGACCCTGATGCAATAGTATTTGCAGCTGTGCTCCAACCTTCTCCTACAGCATCTGTCTCATAACTTACATTTGCATTAACATAGCTAGTAATTGCTGCTAATTTCTCTGCGTCTGACATTGATGATGTAATTATTCCCTGTGCTTGAAGCTGAGAAGCTAGACTTGATACAGCTTCATCTTGTGGCTCAATAAAAGAAGTTACGGAAACATTCTCAGTCCCATTAAATGCCGTAGCCTTATTGGTGCCTGAATTCTCTTGCACAGTGTTAGATAGTGAAACTAAATATGACATAATCATTTTTTGATCTTCAAGAGTCATATCATCAGTTATTACAGAATCTGACCTAAGAGCATCAAACATTGTTTTAATTGCCGGATCATTTGACTGGAAGATATCTGGTATCCCAGTATACTGCTGACCATTAATACTTAGTTTAACAAGCTGATAATCATTATTCTTTGTTGTTGTAGCGCCAGTATAACTATACTCCATCTCTACTGATTCTTGCACCAATCCTTCTTCTTGAAGTGCATTATCCAGAGGGATTTGTCCAACTCCTCCTTGTGCATCTATTCCGATATTATTAATAAAATCTACCATCTAAATCCCCTCCTCTTGTTAATTATCTTTATCGTAAGAAAATGTTCCTAGTCCTTGGCTAGCAACTTCCTTAAGGCTATCCTTCAACTGATCCCAAATCATATCATCAATCAACTGATTATATATATCTTCCTGTGTTAAAGTACAACTCATTTTACCATTACTCTTTGATGCTCCATATGTAGACATATCAGAGATACTTACCTTCGTTGAGTCAACCTCACCACCAAACAAAAAGTTGAGGCTTACTTCCTGACCTTCAGCCTTTTTTTCTGATAATAAATTACCAACAGTAGTCTCCGCACCTTCATACATGAGTGTCATTCCAAGAATCTCTTGCTCATCAAGCTTATTATCACTTAAAAGAGTTTTACTCTGCTCAGTTATATCAACATAAGCAGTGCCAGATAAATACTTTGAAAAAGTTATATCATTATTAGTACTATTTATGTCTGTCATCTCTTTTCCCCCTATATACAATTTTCTACTAACATATCTAGTATCGCCAAGAATCTATAAATAAATGTATCGAAAATTATTAATGAATAAAATATTGGTTTTTGGGCGTATATATTATGGGGGATATATATATGGATATAGGAAATGTGCAAAATAGTTATAATATTTCTTATGATAAACAGGTTCAATCTGGCAATGATTTTGCTGGCAAACTAAATTTACCAAGCCAAAAGCACAAAGTTAATCCAGACAGTATTCAGCAACAACTAAAAGAGGTTGTTAAACAAGAAGAGTCTCAAGAAACACAGCGCACCTATAGTGAGATAAGCTCAAAAACAGAAAACCAAACAACTCAAAATAAAAATAATCAAGCTGAGGTTATGAAAAATGTTCAGCAACTTATTCAGAAACCTGATTCACACACACTAACAGCAGCAAAAGCAAATATTGCTGAATTTTTACAGGACACTCAACTAAATAAACTTAAAGAACAGGCTAAAGATAACAAATCAAATCTTCAGAATAAACTGCTTGGAGAAAGCAAAGAATCAACATTAAACCCATTAAATCTAGCCTCTAATGTTGCTCTATTTAAAGGTTGGTTTAAAAAAGTACAAAGCAAACCTGGTGGGGCCGAAGACATCGCGGATACAGAAGAAGTTGAAGACTCCATTCTGACGGATAACGATACCCAAGCTAATAATTCACAAAAAGCTGGTCAAATTAAAAACAGTTCACTAGTTAAACAACAGCAGCTTTTTAGCTTAAACATGCAAGCATCACTACGCTACCTAAAAAATCTTAAAACGTTTAACCAAAGATACTCACCAGAAATGCTAATCTATGATGATAATACAGGCTTCGTTGATGCAAAAGAAACACTTGAGTGCCTTGGTTGGGATGATATTGAACAGTTCCGAACAAAACTAAATAAGGAACTTAATCTTAATAAAATTAAAGAAATACATAATAATGAGAAGATAATTTCTGCTGCTGACAAATCTGGCATCAATATATATAAGGCTACTCACCCACTTCATAGCGACAAAATTGTTACATTAGCAGTTGAATCTCTAACTGGTGAAATAATAATGATTAATCAACTTGAAGATTTAGAAAAACTAGAACTTCAGGGAAAAGTATATAAAATATATAATGTTGCATCATAAAGGGGAAAATAAATGACTATAGAAAATGCAGCCATAAACCAAGCACAGATTAACGCAACCGTAGGCGAAGAAATCAAACTTGAGCTTAAAACTAAAACTCTCAGAAATATTAAAGTTACCCAAGAATACAATGAAAAAGAAGAAGCAGATTCTGCTATTATTTCCAAACAAACAAACAATCCAGTTATCGCTGATAACCCTCAACAACAACTTATGAAAGAAAAAATATTATTAAATCAACTTGAATCGGAAGTTGAAAACTCCTTAAACTCTGAAGAGTTTATGTCAGAAGAAGAATACAAGGTTTTATCTACTAAAATACTTAGTAATGACCTTAATTCATTTAATAAAATTAATAAAAATAAAAAGGTAGAGTTCCTTATAAAAACTTACAAAGATACCTGTGCTCACTCTGAGAAAGTACTAGATGCAGTCCTACCCTATGTTGATGCTCTAACCATAAAAACTTCGCTTAAATTCTACGCCCCAGAAAATTTATCTAACGCTAAAAAAATATCGCTACTTAGCAGACTTGCACCTGATGCAAAACCACTTGCAGACGAAACACTAATATCATTATTACTTGTTTCTGATGAAAATGTAATCGCTGGTTGTTCACTTAATACACTTATGGCTTTAAGAAATAAAGAATATTTAGGTACAAAATTTTATGAAGAATTATCCAAACAAAGTAGTGGAAAACTAACAAAAGCACAACACAAAGAACTAGCAAAGTTGTCTGCAAAAATAACTACTATCTGCTATGCATACTATATAGAAACAACCATGGAAGCAATCACCGCTTCTATTAATAATAAAACATCAATTACAGAAAAAGACTTAAAACTTAAAGGCGTTAAAGATGATGTTAAAGCTAAGCTTATTGCTAAACTCAAAGCCGAAGGCATGCTAGACAAGGACAATAAAGGTATGGCAGGAATCGACCAAGCTAAGCTGAAAGAATCCATTAAAAACATCGTTGGCGATACTCTCAAGATGAAAGAAGAACTAGCACAAAAACAAAAAATTGCAAAAATGCAACAAAACATCTCAGACATAATCGGAGATACAATGAAACTAAAAGCAGAATTCGAAAAAAATAAAACTAATACAAATTAAGACTTAATTATTAATCTTGCATGCTCTGAAATAACATAATTGTCTGTCATTAACGCAATATGATCAGCAATAACTCTATGAGCAGAGAAGCCTTCTTGTCCAATCTTATTCCGCATCTCAACAGGCAACGTCTCAATATTTGCTAAATAAAACTCAAACAATTCTTTAATAATATTTCTACCCTTAATTGACATCTGTAAAACTCGATAGTCAGAATAGAACTTCTCATACAAATACTTCTGCATGAACCCCAATTTCTGCTTAAAATCGCTTGTATAATCAATTATTATTTGATCACAATTATAAACGTCATCCACTGTTAATATCCCAAACTCACTAATCAATCTTTCACTATTTGCTACAGCTTCATTTATCATTGTGTTAATTAAATATCTAACATTTAAGAAACGTTTTTGTTCTTCCCTTAACATTTCAAACCTATGCTCATTAACAATCTGAGCTTCCCTCCATAATTCCACCTCTGAAATAAGCTCCTCGTGATTCAAGATACCAGACGACAATCCATCATCTAGGTCATGGTTAATATAGGCAAGCTGGTCAGCCAAGTTAACAATCTGAGCTTCCATGGATGGATGAATCAGTTCGTTTTCTGCTAAATTCTGTGGATTATCAAAAGGAGTATGATGCTTCATTAAACCTTCTAAAACTTCAATCGTTAAATTAATCCCTGTAAACCAAGGATACTTATTCTCCAATAACTCTACTACTCGTTTACTTTGGTTATTATGTTCAAACCCACCGTGATTAACCAAAAGTTCATCTAACATCTCTTCACCAGCATGCCCAAAAGGAGTGTGCCCTAAGTCATGTGCCAAAGCTATTGATTCTACTAAATCCTCGTTACATCCAAGCACTCTTGCAATATGCCTAGCAATCTGACAAACCTCAAGTGTATGTGTAAGCCTTGTTCTAAAATGATCGTTTTCGTTTGAGACAAATACTTGTGTTTTATGTTTAAGCCTACGGAAAGCTTTTGAGTGAACTATTCTGTCTCTATCCCGTTGAAAGCAGGTCCTTTGCTCATCTGGGTCCTCTGTGTACTTACGTCCTTTGGAGTTTCTAGCGTAGATTGCGTAGGGTTTAAGTTCTCTTATCTCCCTACTCTCAAAATACCAGCGATCAAACATTACATTTTTCCAAAAAGCAGTTCAAGATCGATAACAACCATAATATTTTCACCTATTTTACCTATACGATCGATAAAATCAGCATCAATACTAGAAATAACATTAGTCTCTTTTTTCATTTTACTTTCTTGGATTCGTTCAACCTTATTCATTTTATCCACAATCATACCTACTTTTTTGCCTTTTACATCGCAAATAATAATACGTGTATGCTTATCATATTCTTTGGCAGTAAGAGAAAATCTAAGCCTTAAATCAATAACTGGAATAACTTGACCTCTTAGATTAATAACACCAACAACATATTCAGTGCTTCTCGGAACAGAGGTAATACTTATTAGCTTAATAACTTCACGAACTTTATAAATATCTACCCCATAAAGCTCTTCACCAATGAAAAAAGTAACAAACTGTAACAGTTCGTCATTTTTCTCCTCTATTTTGCTTACCTTTTCTTCCTGCATAAATTAACCTCTATATCTGATTGTATTTCTATCTAGCTATCATAGTCAACGTTTTCTAACTAAAGACTTAACGTATGCCTGAGCCTCCTCAGATGACTTGTCGGTCACCAAAATAGAAACCTCTTTAAAAATATCATCTTGCGAAATAAACTGCTCAACATTGATAACCGTGTGATTATCCATAAAGCTTTTCTTTATCATAAAAAGCACATCTGTATTTACTGCTATCATTGGCGAATGAGTTACTACAATTAGCTGTTTAGCGCTTGCCATACTTCGCATAACCTCCATAACTTTAAAGGCTATGTCTCCACTAACCCCACTATCTATTTCATCAAAAACATATGTACAAATCGGTGATATTTTTAAAAGAACTGACTTAAATGCAAGCAATACCCTAGAGGTCTCTCCACCAGAAAGTTCTGTAAGACTAACAAAACTTGACCCAACATTAACCTTAATAAGTAGCTCCAGCTCATCATTTCCAGAACTATCAAAAGTATCCTTCTTTTTTAAAACATATGATAATTCGGTCTTGTCTAATTTAAGCATTCTTAAGGATTCTCTTATTTGAGTTAACACTCTCTCTAAAACTAATTTTCTGGTGTTTGTTAGCTCATCAGCAATAGGCACTAACCTGGATTTCTCTTCTAGCAGTTCCTTTTCTTTCTTTTCCATTTTTGCCTGATAATAATCTCGATTATCCAGCTGATCTTTTATTTTTTCTTGATATAAAATTATTTCTTCTATGCTTCTTTTGAATCTTCCTTTCAAACTTTCTAAATCAGAAAGTCTATCCTCAATATCTCCGATGTCTTCAATCCTATCCATGTCGGTTGATTTTGTTACTTGCCACAAAACATCTTCTTGCAAAGCAAAAACTTCGTTTATCTTATCCACTAGTTCTTTACCCAAAAGCCCTGAATTAAACATCTTATCTGCTTCAAGAACAGCAGTCTGCAACCCTTCTCCAGCTTGCTCTAAACCACTCTTTATCTTATTTACTGACCGCTCAAGGTCAAGCTTATTCTTAATTTGCTTTAGCTTTACGAATAACTCTTCATCTTCATTTTGTTTTGGCGAAATCTTAGCTATTTCTGCCAGATGATATGTATACAGTTCTTTATCTGAGTCTGTTATAAGCAATGACTGTAACTCTTTTATCTCTTCTCTTTTTTTATCGTATTCTAAATATTTTTCAAGATACTTTTGTTTAATATTCTTTTCACGGTCTGTCATAAAAGAATCTATTATCTCTAACTGAGAGCTATATAATAACTGATAGTTTCCTTGGGAATGAACATCCACTACCTCCTGCCAATAATCCTTCATTTTTTTTTGGGTAACAATCTCACCCTTTATATAAAAAGTTAGCTTATCAGATATAATAAACTTAACTTGTTCTAAGGAGCTGTCCCTTGTAATTTCAAGCTCAATTATGGCTTCTTCTCCCCATTTACCTACCATTTCTTTCTTGGGTTTCTTTTCAGGGATCATTAAAATATTCGCAATGAGACTCTTTCCGACTCCTGATTCACCAATAAAAACATTCATGCCAGGATTGAAGTTGATTGTCTGGTCTTTTATAAAAAGATAATTAAGTATCCTAAGTTTTCTTATCATCTGACTTACTAAACTTACCACTCCAGTTTAATTTGTGTTGTAGCCCTTTAATAAAACTGTATTTATCAAACCTAATAAACCTTACTTTCTTTTTAGAAATCTCCACCTGAAGTGATAATGCACTTTCTCTTACTTCTGGACTACCATCAACTGAAAAAGCACAATTCTCATCTGAGGATGTAACTTTTATTTTATCTTTTGCTGAAACTACCAATGGTCTTATTGTTAAGCTATGTGAACACACTGGAGTAATGATAATCGCTTCTGTGTCTGGGAATATAATTGGCCCACCTGCTGATAAATTATAAGCCGTTGAACCTGTGGAACTTGCGATAATTACACCGTCTGTTTTATAAGAAGACAAAAAATTATCATTCAAATAAACATCTAAATCAACCAGTTTAAAAGCATCTCCCTTAACAACAACTTCATTTAAACAAAGATACTCCTTGTCCTTACTTTTAACGCTTAATAAATTTCTATCGTCATAAAAGAATTCTTCTTTATTTATTTTCACTAGAGCATCAGACAATCCACTCAGACCAATCTCTGCAAGAAAACCTAAGTATCCTCCACTTACGCAAAGCATAGGAGCATTCATTTCCAAAGATATCATTGCTGCCTGAAGGATTGTGCCATCTCCACCTAAAACGAGAATCAAATCTACTTTTTCCCTATGCTGGCTTATATCTGTAAATTCAAATCCATTTGATTTGACAATATCTTTTATATTTTCAATATCTTTTTCTAAATATTGTTTGTTGCTCTTTCTATAAAGACCAATTTTCATTATTTAACCTTTCTATGAAAGTACGCATCTGACTTTCCCCAAGAAACCAATATTCTCTTCTTCTCAATCAACTCAAAATAATCAGAACTAATTGGATAACTCAAGGTCACAACAATAGCATTCTGCATTACTTCCTTTTCCAGTTTAGCAATAAGCCTTTTTTCGGTCTCATCTTTAAACGTTGTCCAAGTAATAAAAATTATACCATACCCTTGAAACTCTGAATTAAACATATCATCACCGATAATAAGCAAATTACCTTTCACAAAGGATTTCATAAACATTATTTTTTGAACAAACTTCTCATTTATCTCCATACCACAAACAGGTCTGTCATATAATTGATTCACTAAAAAAACACCTCTACCATCACCACATCCAGCATCACAAAAAGCTAATGGATACTCGGTTTTCTGATAGTAATGTACCCTAGCTTTTTTGAAAATCGTATTAAAACTAAATAATGGAGTAAACCCGAAAACAAAATCATCATCAGCTTTTTTGTCTGCAAAATAATATGGGGAAAAAAAGAAATACTCCAAACTAAAGTAGAAATAAAAGCGCCATAGTTTTGGTTTTGTGATGACAAACAAAAACTCTAACATAGAAATAACTAAGTACCAAATCGTGGCTAATATTCGCATAACACCCTTCCGTCCTATACTTTAAAGTATAGGACACCTTCCCTTGAAAAGGGAAGGATAAAAATTACAAAAGCTTCTTCAACCACACCGAAGGTGACTGAGGGAGCACTGAGGGAGCAAGGGAGTTTTCACTTGCCCAGCAAATGCCTTAGATGTACAATAATTCCAAATAAATAACTTAAAAGGAGATGTAACATGAACAATCGTTCAAACAAAGGATTATTTTTTATACTTGGATTATTAGTAGGGTCACTTATTGCCATAATATTTGCACCAAAAAGCGGTAAAGAAACAAGAGAATTTTTAAAGAAAACTTTAGATGATAATAAAGAAATTTTCGAAAAAACTAAAGAAACAGCTGAAAACTTAATTATCAAAACAAAGGTACAAATAGAAGATATGATTGAAAACGTTTCACAAAGCATAGCAGAAAAGATTGATAACTCTAAAGCTGATAAGGAGTAATAATCATGGTATTTGCAACTCTTCTAAGCCAACTTATTGTTAATGTATTAATTATTCTATTTTTAATTTTACTTATTGCTTTAGTAATAACCGCTATCGGAGCAGTTAATGCTTGGAAGAATCTTGCTCATAAAGTAGCAACAATATCTTTCTGGATAAGCTTAATCAAAAAAGCTCCTATGGAGATTTTTTCAAAGAAGAATAAATAAGAATGATCAAAGCTTCTGCCATCAGGCAAAGATATATAGATTACTTCATTAGCAAAGGTCACAAGTTTCAGGAAAGTGCTTCACTAGTACCTCCTGACCCTACCCTGCTTCTTACTATTGCTGGGATGGTACCATTTAAGCCATACTTTTTAGGCAAAAAAGAAGCTCCATACTCAAAGGCAACATCTTGCCAGAAGTGTATCAGAACAAATGACTTAAACAACGTTGGGAAAACACCTAGACATCATACTTTCTTTGAAATGTTAGGGAACTTCTCTTTCGGTGACTATTTTAAAAAAGATGCCATTTCTTTTGCTTGGGAGTTTCTTACCAAAGAATTGGGGCTTAACAAAGATAAACTATACATCTCTGTTTTTAAAGATGATGAAGAAGCAGCAAACTTGTGGAAATCTGAAACAGGAATTTCTGATGACAGAATTTCGAGGCTAGGTGCTGAGCATAATTTTTGGGAAGCTGGACCAACTGGACCATGTGGACCATGTTCAGAAATATATTACGATACTGGTGAAGATGAAAACTGCCCAGAAAAAACCAAATGCGCTCCAGGGTGTGACTGCAACAGATTTCTCGAGATTTGGAACCTTGTCTTTATGCAATACAACAAAAACGATAAAGGCGAATTAAGTCCGTTACCTAAAAAGAATATCGATACTGGGATGGGGCTTGAAAGAATCAGTACTGTAATTCAAAACGTAAAATCAAATTTTGAAACAGACTTGTTTACACCAATCATTGATAAAATAAACGAACTTGCAACTACTCAAAACAGAGAATCATCACAGGTTATTGCAGACCATATTCGCGCTATTACCTTCATGATTGCAGATAATGTTTTCCCTGGGAACGATGGACGTGGATATGTTTTAAAGAAAATTATGCGTAGAGCTATTCTCCATGGTAAACAACTTGGAATCACAAATCATTTCCTAACTATTCTTGCTGATTTAGTTATTAAGGAATATGGTTCATTCTATAAAGAACTTGAGCAAAACAAGAAAATGATACATGAAATAATCGCAACTGAAGAAGCTAACTTCTCTAAAACTTTAGAATACGGTCTTGAACTTATAAAAGAAGTTATTGCTGAACATAATGCTATCTCTGGTGAGCATGCCTTTAAATTATTTGATACCTATGGCTTTCCACTTGAACTAACACAAGATTTAGCAAGAAAGAATAATGTAAAGCTTGATGTAGTTGGCTTTGAAAAACTTATGGAACAACAAAAAGAACGTTCTAGAGAAAACTCTACTTTTTATAAAGAAGGCGAAAAGCCTATTGGCGGCGAAGCAATAATTGCTAAAGATGAAAAAGACAAAATAGAAATGGCTAGAAACCACAGTGCAACTCACCTTTTGCAAGATGCACTTAAGAAAGTAATGGGCAAACATATAGCTCAAGCTGGTTCAATGGTATCACCAGAAAGGCTCAGGTTTGATTTCACAACACCTAAAGGCCTAACTGATGAACAAATCGAAGAAATCGAAAGACTTGTAAACGAAGCTATCTTAGAAAACCATTTAGTAGACTTCTGCACATTAAGTTTACAGGAAGCGCTAGATAGTGGAGCTGTTGCTCTCTTTACTGAAAAGTATGGAGATGAAGTAAGAGTTGTAACTATGGGTGATTCCAAAGAACTTTGTGGTGGAACCCACGTAGAAAGAACCGGAGATATTGGACTATTCAAAATTATATCTGAAGCTTCCATTAGTAGTGGAGTTAGAAGAATCGAAGCACTTACTGGAACATATGCTTTTGATTACCTAAATAATAACTTAAAAGTAGTTAGAAATATTTCTGCAAAATACAAAACTTCAGCAGAACAACTTGAACAAAAAATAGAAGATATCCAATCTGAACTTGATGAGCTGAAAAAAACAAATGCAAAAATGGCTGAAAACATTCTTACTGAGCAAGTTATTTCTAGCAAAGAATCAGAGACCATAACATTTGGAGCTCTTACTGCTTTCATTTCTAAAATAGATATTATTGAAGAACTAAAGGTTGATTTAAAAACTATTGCAGATAAAGTACAAGAAAAAACTAATGGTATCGTTTGTATCTTTATACACAATACTAAAACTAATAAAATTCAAATAATCGTTAAAAGCACTCCTGGTATTCCAGTAAACTTATTTAATGCAGGCAACCTAGTAAAAGAAGTTACACCTATTATTAACGGAAAAGGTGGCGGACGTCCTGATTTAGCACAAGGATCTGGTGAAGATTCTAGCATGTTGCCAAAGGCTATTGAAAAAGCGGTTACTTATTTGAAGTTTACTTTAGGGTCTAGTGTTTGCTAATACCCTTCCGTCAGCATAGCTGACACCTTCCCTTGAAAAGGGAAGGATTAATATAAATCAAATAAATAAAATTATGATAAAATGACAGCATGAAAAAAGTGTTGGGATTAGATTTTGGGACAAAATATATTGGGATTGCTTTATCTGATCCGTTTAAATCAATCGCTTTTCCTTATGGGAAAATAGAACCGAACAAAGCATTTACTAAAATCAAAGAAATACTTGAAGAAGAAACCATAGAATCAATAGTGCTTGGTTTACCTAGAGCATTAAAAGGCAACGAAACTGCTATGACTGGACTTGTTAAAGAGTTTAAAGCAGAACTGGAAAAGCATGTAACTGTTCCAATCATCTTCCAAGACGAAAGGCTAACTTCATCCTTCGTTGGTAAACAACTAATAGCTCAAGGTATAAATCAAAAAAAACAAAGAGAAATCAAAGACGCTTTAGAAGCAACACAGATATTACAGAGCTTCTTAGACAAAAAATAATATTAAATAAACCCTATTTTCATTACATTTTTATCTGGCACAGCCAGCAACTGGTCAATTGCTTCAAAAACTATTTGAAAATTATAATCATACCTTTTTTCTAACTCATTAACTTTATCCAACAATTCCTTATGACTTTTCATCATTTCTCTTAATTTTGTAAAAGCACGCATAATCTGGATATTTATCTGAACTGCCCTTTCGCTTCTCAGTACACTAGAAAGCATTGCTACTCCATGCTCTGTAAAAACAAAAGGTAATGTTCTAGCTCCTCCCCAACTTGAAATCACAAATTGTGATTTCAAGTTAGAAAACTCTTTATCTGTTAACTGAAACATAAAATCTTCAGGAAACCTACTAATATTTCTTTTAACAGACTGATTTAACGTCCTTGTCTCGACTTGGTAAAGCTCAGCAAGGCCTCTATCAAGCATGACCTTACTCCCTCTTATCAAGTATATTCTTGACTCAATTACTTCCTTAGGAACTATAATATCCATAAATATATTTTAGTATAAAACGAACATTAGGTCAATAAATAAAATAATAAATAATAAAGCGTCAATAATTCTAGGTGGTTTAAAGCTACACAGATATTACAGAGCTTCTTAGACAAAAAATAATCTTTGTTACTTTTTCTTGATAAAAAGTAACTCAAAAATCAAGACTTCGCAAAACTCACTCATTTAAATTTGGAAAATTTTTCATCACCCTGTGAGCTATTACTATTTCCAGTACAAACAATTCAACCTTCGGGAGAATTGCTAAACTATACTATTCTGATAAATTGTCGTTAAATGATTTCAAAATTTCTACAATTTTAATTCGTTCAAACAGTTGCTCAGCCAGCAATTAAATAACTAATATTTTCTTTTACAAAATTGAGCAATTTCTGGAACTGAAAGTATCCTTGCTTTTTCTTGACTAGCTATTGGACCCCAAATCCCTCTAACCTCATTCTGTTGTACATATTTTGTTTCCTTAATAACTGAATAATCAATTATTCCATCGTCAAAAATATTCTTAATACGATTTTGATATTTACACGGAGACCAATGCAAAAAAGGCAAGTCTAACTCTTTTGTAACTATTGCAGCAAACAGCTCTTGATTTAAAATTTCAACACAAGAATCGTATTCCGGATCCATAAAGTCTGAGACAGAATCAAAAAATGTTGCACAAACTGAATAAATATAAAAATTAGGACAAGTCTCACTAAATACTATAGAACCATCACCTTTTAAAGAAGAATATACTCTAATTCTCCCTATTTGTTTAACTTTTTCTGGTAATTGATTTCCACCATATGTTTCACCGTTTAGATTCCACTGTTTCCCGCCTGTTCCTTCATATTTATCACCTATATTATTCCCATACCTCTCAGTATCCCGATACTCATATAATGTACCAAGACGAATCATGCCAGATTCACATAAAGAATTAGCATAACATTTTTTTAAATATTTAAATGGAGCCAATTTTCCTTCTCAATTTATAGCTTTCTATAATCAAACTTTATTATTCACTTTTATTATCTTTAGCTCTTCTACGAAGTTCTCCAGCAATTTGATTTCTAATAGACTCAACCACACCACTTTTAAATGAGTTTTTATAAGTGTGCTGTATGCCTTTGCATGTATCACAAAATAAACTTGTATCGTAATAACCTGAATTTAAATTATGGTATTCATTAAATTTAAGTGGTGTTTGACATTTATTACAAAACGGATAAACATTTCCACCATCATAAACAAATTCCCACAATATATCTTCAATTACCATACTAAATCTTTTTGGTTTTTCCGTTTTATCAACTAAATTTTCTTTAGGTAATTCAACTAAGTTTTCTACTATATGTGAGTCCTCTAATTTGTCTCGTTGTTTAGACTTTCTTAAAAAAAACAAATATATGACCCCCATCATAAAAAAACTATAAATTATTATAAATAATCCATTTATTGGAATAGGAACTATTGCTTGTTTTAAAACAAATATTATTACATTTATACTTCCAATTACTAAATATTTTATTAACTCTCTAAAAGGTTGAACAAAAGTATAAATTGTTACCAGTATTCCTATAAGAATATAAATCGGATGTTTTTCTATTTTTTGTATAATCATCATTAATCGTTCCATAATCACATTATAGGTTAAGCTTATACATAAAACAATTATGGCAAAATAAACGGTTTCCCACTATTCATTAGTCACTGTGCGAGAAGTGCTGTAGATTAAGTTAGCGAATAAAGCGTAGAAAAATCAGGACGATTTTTCAGGACAACTGAGCCAGGACAGGCGAATTTGTCCATTAGTGGAATAAGATTTACTTAATCTAAGAACTGAAGCCTCAGTGCTAGCAGGATTAATAAGGGCGGCAATGAGCCCTTATTAAAAGCGTTACTTGGTGACTACCAACACTGCAACATATGCAATATAAGTTAAAACCATCAATACACCTTGATAACGCTCAATAACTCTTCGTTTACCAACAACCATAACTCCAAATAAAACTACACTTGCCAAAATGGTCATTGCGATATCACCATTAGAGCTAGTACTAAAGGGTAATGGACGAATAGTTGCACTTATACCTAACACTAAAAAAACATTAAAAATATTTGATCCAACAGCATTTCCAATAGCTATATCGGATTGTTTCTTATACGCGGCAATAGCTGAAGTAGCTAACTCAGGCAAAGATGTTCCAATCGCTACGACTGTTAGTCCAATTAATGATTGACTAATGTTAAAGAATTCAGCCAATCTTACTGCTGCATCAACTATCAACTTCCCGCCAATCATCAACCCTATTAATCCACCAATTATTAAAAAAATAGAAACTGGAAAACTAAAAAGCTTAATTGGATCTTTTTCAACAATGTCATCATCAGACTTTGTAATTCCGAAAGTATAGACAAGAAAGATAACAAAAAAACCCAAAAGAACAATTCCATCTATTCTCGTTATACCAGAAAACGTTCCGCCATCAATAAGCATATCATTAGCCATAACACCTAAAATAAGAATTGCTAGTAAACTAAAAGGAACTTCTTTTAAAACAGTATTCTTTTTAGCCGTTATTGGAAAAATAATTGCAGAGATTCCAAGTATTAAGAGTATGTTTGCTATATTACTACCAAGAACATTACCAATGGCTATTTCGCTATTACCCTGTGCACTTGCAAAAATATTAACAATAAGTTCTGGTGTAGAAGTTCCAAAAGCAACAATAGTTAAACCAATAACTATACTTGAAATATTAAGTTTCTTAGCAATAGATGCCGAGCCATCAACTAAAAAATCAGCACCTTTAACAAGGAACACTAACCCAATAATAAAAAGCAATAAATTAATCATCTGAGCTATTATACTTCTATTTACTGCCAACAACAAGATAATGATAAGGGTTAATTTCTTTATAAATAATGTCCTTAAATCCTGCATTTTCTAATACTTTAATTGCTTCTTTGGACGATACTCTCTCACCCAAATCTGGCCCTTTACCAGCATGTATTTCATTCCACTCAATCACTGCAATTTTACCTTTTGGCATTGTAACCCTGTATAATTCTGACAATACCTTTTCTTTATCAATTACCTCATGAAGAACAAAAGCCATAAAAACAATATTTGCAACTTCATCAACTAAAGGAATCGTCGAATCAAATAACTTAACAAATTCAGTAGGTGCTTTCAGTTCGCTCTTTGCTAACTCTTGCAACATTTCATCGAAAATATCCAAAGCAAATATTTTGCCTGAACTCTTAACAATGTTTGATGCAGGAACCGTAAAAAACCCTGGACCACAACCAAAGTCCAAAAAAGTATCTCCCTCTTTAAGTCCTATCTGAGTCAAGGTAGTTACTGGATTAATAATGCTATGTCTTTCAGGACTAAGTAGTTTTTGAAAATCTTTTGGATTAAAAATATGCATAAAATATCTCCTTCATCTGCTTATCTAATAAAGCAAGTATACCACGCATAAGTATCTGAAATAAAAACTAAATAATTCCGATTAGTATATTAAACAAATGGAATTTATAATACTTTTATGAAGAAGCTTTTTTGCTTATTACTCATACTAAACCTCGCGTTTAGTTCCACGGTATATGTAAAAATACCTAAAGGTGCCTCTGCATCTAGTGTATCAAGAATACTCAAAGAAAATAAAATAATTAACAGTGAGTTAAAGTTCAAACTATTGGTAAAAGTATTTAATAAAGAACATACCTTCATCCCTGGAAGAATCAAACTTAACCCAGATACTAGCTATCTAAAAATTATCGATCAGCTTCAAAACCCTCAAAACGTTGTGCATGCTAAAGTCACGATACCTGAAGGATACAACCTATTTCAAATAGATGACCTTTTAGTCAAAAAAGAACTAATATCTAAAGGAGCATTCTACGCTTTTGCAACAAACAGAGACCAATTTCTACCTTTACTAAAAAGCATTCCAGAACTATACAATGAACCTGAGATTACCAAGTTAGAGGGTTTCTTGTTTCCAGACACATATATGATAGATTACGACATGACCATAGAAGAAATGGTTCATGCAATGCTAATGTGCTTCAAGAACAAAGCGCTTCCTGCATATGAATTAAGTAAACAAAATGGAACTTTGCCAAGAAGAAACGGAACACCGCTGAAACTTTATAACATTATTTCCTTAGCCTCTATTGTTGAAGAAGAAACTACTACCGCAAACGAAAGAGCTATGGTTGCAGGTGTTTTCTTAAATAGAATGAATCGCAATATGACGCTTGGCTCTTGTCCAACAATTCATTATGCAAGAAAACTTGAAGGACTCCCAAGAGTGGTTGACCTGTCTTTTACTGACACAAGAATAGAAAATGCATACAACACCTATATTTATTCTGGGTTACCACCAACTCCAATAAGCAACCCAGGGATAGCATCAATAGAAGCAGCACTGAACCCAGGAAAACACAATTATTTATTCTTTGTGTCCAATAAAGATGGTACGCATCATTTTTCCAGAACTGAAAGAGAACACATTAACTGGACAAAGAAATACTATCACGAGTAACTAAAAACTTCTTATTGTACTAATTCTGATACAAACACAAAAGTGTAACCTCGCTCAACAGCCTGAGGCATCCACTCAAATAAAACTTCCATTGTATACTGCTTACCTATGTGACCAATAGCAATAACCTGCCCATCACTATCAGCTATCTTTTCAACCTGTGCTAGTTGTTTTTTTATCTCTTCAGGGTCATCAATACTATCCAAAAATACTTGATTATACGCAGCTTTTACCTTCGTCTTTCTTGCTTGCTCATAAAGCAAAGAGGAAGGAGCGGACAAGCTATCTAAAACGTATAGTTGTTTCCGCTTTGCCCATTTAACAATCGGATTAACCATATCTCTTGAGGAAGTGACATAAGAACCCATATGGTTATTAATTCCAACTACACCACCGGCAGCCAACAATACATTGTATGCATCATCTAACTTTTTATTTATTGTCTTCTTATTATCCCTATTCTGAATAAAATACTTATAAGCCTCCCTTTTATGCCCTGGACTTTCTTTATCTTCATCCGTATTATAAAAACCCATTGGCATATGCATAATCAACTCATAATTACTCTTCATCTTATAGAACTTAATCATATCAACTGAATGCATCTCGCCTGGAATAATCGCTAAATTAAGCTTATTCTCCATTAAATCTAAAAGATAATACCTTACCGTCCTTGCCCCAAGATCATTAATAACTATCGCTATCTTCTTTGGTTTACCTTTGTTTTTTGACTTTTTAACAGGAACTACGCTTGGAGTAACTACAATAGCTACATTTTGAGTAGCCTTAACTTCTTTCTCAACATATACCTCTTCTTGGATGTACTGTTCAGCCTCCATCTCGAGCATAATATATTTAACTAAAAAAAATAATGAATTAATAACTGTGAAAAATATAAACAATAAAAATAAACCTAGCCCAAGGTTAAATTTTCTTTTCATTATTTTTTAAAATAATTTAATGCCTGCTGAACTTGAAAGTCCTTCTCTAAAGAATATTCATACTTTCCCTCTTGAATCAGTTTAATATCTTCAGATGGAATGTTTACAACTACATCAGGAGTAATTCCAATTTTGTTAATGTCAGAACCTTTTGGTGTTAAGTATTTGGCTGTTGTAAGAAGTATAGCAGATTCATCTTGCAATGGAATAACTTCCTGTACAGATGCCTTACCAAACGTTTGAGTACCCATTACAATTCCTCTATTATTATCCCTAATCGCACCTGCTAGAATCTCTGATGCAGAAGCTGATGCACCATTTACAAGAATAATTAAAGGTCCAGAAAATATTTGAGAATTTGGCTTTGTAGAATGCAATTCCAACGAGTCACCCTTTCTATCAACTGTTTTAACTACTACCTTACTACCAATGAATAAACCTGCTATATCCAAAGCATTGTGCAATAACCCACCACCATTATACCTAACATCTAAAATAAGCTTTTCCATTCCATCCTTCTTAAGCTTGAGGATAGCATCCTTAAGTTGAGTATATGTATCCTTGCTCTCAAAAGTCATTAACCTGATATATCCAACATTATTCTTAAGCATTACACTTTCTTTTATACTCTTAATTTGTATAATGTCTCTAGTAATTTGAACATTAAAATTACTAGAATTAGTCTCTCTATGTATCCCCAATACAACTGAGGTACCTTTTTCTCCTCTTATCTTGGAAACTGCTTCTTCCAACGATATACCTGTTGTTGATTTACTATTAATTGATGAGATTATATCAAATGACTTAAGCCCTGCCTTATATGCTGGGGTGTCTTCCATTGGAGATATAACCACCAACTTACCATCTTTAAGCCCGATATGAATACCAATACCATAAAAATTACCTTGAAGATTAGTCTTTAATTCTGAAAAGCCTGTTGGTTTTAAAAATCTAGTATATGGGTCATTTAATGAATTAAGCATGCCTTCAATAGCACCATGAACAAGTTGTTCATCCTCTATACTATCTTCGACATATTGATGCTCAATAATATCAAAAACCTTTAATATTTGTAATTTCCAGCTGGTGGTTGAGAGATTATTAGTATTAGCACTGAACCCAAAAGTCAACAAAAAGGATAGCAGAATTAACCATCTATATTTAAGCATAGTTGTATCTTATAAAGATTTTAATCTTTTGACAATTACTATTCATTATCTTTTAGGTAAATAGATTAATGGATCTTGGACTTTACCACTTTTTCTAACCTCAAAATGAAGATGTGGCCCTGTCGATAATCCAGTTGAACCAACTAAACCAATAACTGTACCCTTTTTAACTGTAACGTTGTTCTTTACAAGATACTTTGATAAGTGAGCATATAATGTCGTTGTATTATTACCATGGTCCAAAATAACTACGTTGCCATAATTACCCCATCTACCTGAATATAAAACAACTCCATCATCTACTGCGAATACTGGCCTACCACTTGGAGCCCCGATATCAATCCCTGTATGAGTTGTCTTTACTCTTAATATTGGATGAAACCGTTCTCCGAATAAAGAAGTAATATTGCCTAGAACAGGCCATATATACTTTCCATCTCCCATTTGAGCTGTTTGCTTAGCTTTTTGTAAGCTTACTATCAACTCTTCAATTTTCTTGGAGTCTTCTAGCAAACTCTTAGCCTTCTTTTCATATTCACTTTTCTGATATAAAAGCTGATTATAAAGACTCTTCTTCTTATTATTATTATCAAGTATGCTATTTTTTAAAGTGTTAATAGCTATTTGACGCTCTGTTAAAATATCCAACTGAGCCTCAAGCCTGTACCCTTTGTACTTTAAGCTATCACTTCTCTTTTTAATGTCAGTCAAAAAGGAAACATCCATACTTATTAAAAACTCTAACATATAATTGATATTAATCTGGTCGGTTAACGCACTATGTTCAACTAACTGTTCTATTAAGTCTGTATTGCTTAGCTTATAATAAAAGTAATATTTACTGTTTAATTCATCTAAAATTTGATTAAACAATTTTCTGTCTTTATCTATTTCTTGCTCTAACCAATTAGCTTCCTTCTCAACAGCTTTCTGCTGTTCCTCAACTCTTGCTAGTAATATATTCTGTTGTCTAAGTAATTTTTCAATTGCTGCTATTTCATCTGCGACTTGCTTTGCTTTACGGTCAGTTTCATTAATCATGACCCTTTGTTTAGTTATCTCATCATAGATGCTTTCAAGTTCTTGTTTCTTTTCTTTTATCCTTGAGTCAAAGTCTGCACAAAAAGCAAAGCTAAACAATAATACAATTAGTAAACGTAGAATAATTTTCACTATTTAACAAAACTCCTTTTTCTTCTTTGAAAATTTACTGCGAACCGATGAGCCTCATCCCTAACCATCTGAAGTAACCTTAGTCCATGATCCCTTTCATCTAATTTTAACCCTTCATCAAGAAATGGCAAATAAATAATTTCCTCTTTTTTTGCTAAAGCACAAATGTCTTGATTAGTTATGCCAAGGTCATCTAATGCTTTTAGCACTGAACTTAACTGCCCCTTGCCTCCATCAACAACAACTAAATCAGGCCTATTTTCTATATTTAGTTTAGAAAAAATCCTTGTTGCTAACTCATACATTGAGGCAAAATCGTCGTTATCTAAAACCGTCTTAATATTGTATTTTCGATAGAGCTCTTTTTTGGGCACTCCTTCTTGAAAAAACACACACGATGCAACTATGTTCTCGCCACTTAAATGTGAAATATCTAAACCAATTACACTCATAGGTAACTTCCTTAAAGACAAGGACTCTTTTAGTTTTTGTGAAAGCAAAGGATAATCAATATTTGACTTAACTTCAAGCTGCCTCTTCACAGCAAAATAAGAATTCTTCTGCAACATATCATACAGCTCACTTAGTTCTTTTGATGGTCTAGTGTAACTCTTTATCTTCCTATCTTCAAAAAAGCTAAGCAACTCATCACTTATCTCAGCACCCTGCCAATAAACATAGTCTGGATAATCATTATGCATTGAATAAAACTGAACCAAAGCTTTTGTAATAACTGCACTCAAATCATCTTCCTCTTCAACAATGACTTCATGTATAAACTGCTGAGCCAAGTATCCTTGCTTAACTCTAAATACTTGAAACACGACGCTATTAAAATGCTCAACAAATACAAACATATCAACATTCTTATTTAAACTAAAAATCTCTATCCTTTGAGATACAAGCAAATTATCTAATACTGATAGTTGATTTTTAACTTCCCCAGCTTCCTCAAACCTAAGCTCACTGCTTGCAAGAAGCATTCTATCTTTTAAAACATCAATTAACTCTTTATATCTACCATCTAACAAAGCAACTACATCTCCAACTAGTTGACCATAAGATTCCTCTGAGATCTTATTATCACAAGGTGCTTTGCATGAACCTAAATGATAATACAAACAAGGACCCTTCTTACTTAAAACCCTGCATCTTCTCAAGCTAAAGTTTTCCTTAATTATTTCTTGAAGTGTTTTAAAGAAACTACCCTGGACATATGGACCAAAATACAAAGCCCCATCCTTACTTATCTGTCTTGTTTTAATTACTCTAGGAAATCTTTCACTTAAATCTATTTTCAAATAAGGATAGGTTTTACTGTCCTTTAATCTCGTGTTATATCTAGGATAATATTCTTTTATAAAACGATTCTCAAGAATTAATGCTTCAGCTTCGTTATCTACCAATACGTAGTCAACATCAGCAACTTTCTTTACCATTACGCTTATTTTGGGATGGTGGTCTGTCTTCTGGAAATAACTCTTTACTCGTTTGTTTAAATTCTTAGCTTTGCCCACATACAAAACATCCCCAGAAGCATCTTTCATTAAGTATACTCCTGGGGATGTAGGCAAACTAATATTAGCTAACAATTTATCTTTTTAGCTTAATCTCTTCTTCTTCGATTGTAACAATTATTGGTACTGATACATTAATACCTGTAAATAACTTAATATTTGCAGCATACTTTCCAGCTGTCTTAATGTGTGTGTTAATTGCGATTTTCTTTTTAGAAATATCTAATCCTGTTAATTCCTTAATCTTCTCAGAAACATCATGGTTAGTAATTGAACCATAAATGTGACCTGTTAATGCTGCCTTTGCAACAAAATTAAGTTCAACTTCTTTTAACTTATCTGCTTGAGCTTGATGCTCAGCTTTTTCTTTAGCAATTCTTTTTGACTGCTGACCTATTTCATTGTCAACTTTTGCCTTATTACCAGCGTTATAAATGATAGCTTTATTTTCTGGAATTAAATAATTAACGCCATAGCCTCTTTTTACGCTAACAACGCTACCTTTATCGCCTAATCTTACATCGTCTTCTGTTAATATTATCCTCATTTATCTTCTCCTTAATCCATTACATGAGGCAATAAACTTGCTTCTCTTGCTTTTTTAATAGCTGCAGCAATAGCTCTTTGGTGCTTTGGACAAAGTCCTGTCATCCTACGAGATGCTATCTTTCCTCTATCAGTAATGTTCTTTCTTAAAGTATTGATATCTTTATAATCAACTACTTCAACGCGTGATACGCATACAGAACACTTCTTTTTTCTTACTCTTTTGAACGCTGATACTTTTTCTGCTACTCTTTTTGCCATTTTCTAAAGTCCTCCTATTAGCCTTTTTACCTTTTAACCTTTAAAAAGGTATATCTTCATCACTGCCAGATTTGGTCGGAGCTTCATCCGACTGACTATCTTTCTTATTTAATACTTCAACGCGATCTGCCATTATTTCAGCAAACACTCTATCTTTGCCGTCTTTTTCATACTCACTTAATTGCAATGAACCTTCAATTGCAACTGATCTTCCTTTAGCTAAATATTCTCCACAGAACTCAGCTAATTTTCTCCAGGTAGAAATTCTTAAAAAATCTACTTGTTTATTATCACCATATCCACGGTTAACGGCTATTGTAAATCTAGTAACTGGGATGCCAGCAGCTGTATATCTCATCTCTGGATCTTTTGTTAAATTACCAATTAAAAAAACTTTATTATACATGTTTTCTACCTTTATCTTTTACCTTTTAAAAAGGTATATCATCCTCTGTAATATCCTGTTCTTTTCCACCAGCAACAGTAACTCCTCCAGCTGAAAAACTTCTTAAAGAAGAAGCAACAACTTCAGTAACCCAAGTTGTATTCTTATCAGTGTCCTCAAAACTCCTTTGCTGAATTCTTCCTTCAACCAAAACTACTTGGTTTTTAGAAAACTCGTTAACTGCATCAGCTAGTTTTTCCCAAGCTACAACAGAAATCCTATCAGTTTTATCTCCGAAGGATCTTTCAGTTTCAATAGTAAACTTTGCTATACTTTTACCTTCTGTTGAAACTTTTAAATCTGGTTCGTCTACTATACTACCAATCAAAATTATTCTATTTAGCTGAGCCATGAAAGTATATTAGTCCTTTTTTGTAATCATATGACGAACTACGTTCTCGTCGATACTTATACTGTAGTTCAGTCTAGTAAGTTCACCTTTTAGTTTTTCAAAGTTAATTAAAACATAATATGCTTCTTTAAGACCTTTATGCTTTTTAAAAGCATATGGAGTTTCTCTCTTACCCCATTTTTCAGCGTCGATAAAAGTTCCATCAACTGCTTCAATATTCTTCTTTATTTTTTCTATTAACGAATCTACTTGTTCTTCAGTATTTTCGGGTTTAAGTAATGCTAAAACCTCATATTTCATGTGCTGTTCCTCCTACATTATTTACAAACTGGTATATTAAATCATAAAAGATAAGAAAAATCTACTATGATGACCATGCCAAAAGAGCAAAGTAGATTATAACACACTCTTGTGGTATGTCTATTACAAATAGTGAAAAGTGAATGGTGAGAGGTGAAAAGGAAAAACAACTTTATCTTTAATACTTTTTCCTTTTCCTATATATACTAATATACTAACAAATAAACAGATAAACAAATCAACAAATAAACTGTATAATACTGTCATGAATTTTCAAAATGTTATTCTAACTTTACAACAGTTTTGGGCAGACCAAGGATGCATTATCCAACAACCATATGATATGGAAAAAGGCGCAGGAACAATGAACCCTGCTACTTTCCTAAGAGTTCTAGGACCTGAACCATATAACGTTGCTTACGTAGAGCCATCAAGAAGACCTACTGATGGTCGTTATGGAGAAAACCCGAATAGGCTACAACACTATTTTCAATTTCAAGTAATTCTTAAACCTTCACCTTTGAATGTTCAGGACTTATATAAAAGAAGTCTAGAGGCGATTGGTGTTGACCTTACAGAACATGACTTACGCTTTGTTGAAGACAACTGGGAATCACCTACTCTTGGAGCAGCTGGCTTAGGATGGGAAGTATGGCTAGATGGCATGGAAGTAACACAATTCACTTACTTTCAGATTACTGGTGGCATTGAACTTGATCCGGTTTCTGTAGAAATAACCTATGGCATTGAAAGATTAACTATGTTTATTCAGGGCAAAGATTCTGTATATGACATAAACTGGAACGATAACATAAAGTATGGCGATATTTACCTTCAAAATGAGCAAGAACAAAGTAAATACAACTTTGAAGTTTCAAACGTTGAAATGCTTACTGATATGTTTCAGAAATTCGAAAAAGAATCATATAAATGCATTGAAGAAAAACTAATTCTACCAGCATATGACTATTGTCTAAAATGCTCACACACCTTTAACTTACTTGATGCAAGAGGTGCTATAAGCGTTACTGAAAGAACAAACTACATAACTAAAATACGTCATTTAGCAAAAAAATGTGCGGTTAAGTATCTTGCTAAACGCGAAGAACTTGGGTTTCCATTACTAAAGAAGTAACCTCACCCGCTGTAACTAACAAAAACTTCTAATTGATACGATACCAGCACCCTCTCCTTTCTTTCGAATTGAGAGGGTTAAGATTATATTCTTTTGTAAACAAACAAATACACTAATTAGTATCTAATCATTTGAATTAAATATTCTCTATTAGTTTTTGTACGCAACTCAATCTGATAGTAATTATCATTTAACTTAATAAACCGATAGCTACTTATTTGCATTGGTTCTATTGTTAAGTATCTAGTTGCTGATTGCATAGTATACAGCTTATTATTTTTAACTCCCACTTCATGGATAACGCCTCCACTATCAATTTGCAAAACCTCACCAACCACATTAATTGAGTCAGAAACTTTGCCTATCTTGTTTAGATACATTTCTGCAAACACTACCTGAGCTATCTCTTTATTCTCATCTGAATTCGATTGATATCTTTTAACGCTCCCATAAAAAATATTACTTACCATTGGCAACAATATTAATAGAATAGATAAAGCTAATAATGTCTCAAGTAACATAAAGGCTTTTCTATTACTAGGAGCAACCATCATATTAACAGTATAATCACATAGCAAATAAACGTCAACTTTTCTATAATAGAATACGATAACGCTATAATATTCCCACAAAAAACCACACCCTACGTTAAACCATATTTTTTTGCTATTTCAACCCCTATTGATTTTATATATCTGATGCTAATATCCTTAAATATACTCTAGGGGGGCTAATTAGAAACAACTATGTTAATTCATATCATCTATCTACTTATTTTCTTTGCAATCTCTGCAACACTTCTTCTTTTCCTTAAGAGAGAGAGAGATTTAAAACTAAAAACTATCAAAGAAACGGAGGTTCTTAAAAACAATGCAGAAGTCTTAAAACAAGAGGCATTACAACTCATTAAGACAACCGATAGAAACCAAATGAAAAACAAACGAGACTTAGACATGGCAAGAAGAATCCAAAGCGGACTACTTGCAACAAATAAAATTCAATATAAAAAATATCAGCTTACTGCCCTTTGTATGCCTGCCGAGAAAATTGGAGGCGACTTCTTTGTAATGACAAAGGATATTAAAAATAAAATTCAATCCTCTGAGCCAGACCTAGGAGTAATTACTTTAAAAAACAAAAAAGATGAAACAATTAACTTCGCTATCGGAGACGTTTCCGGCCACGGTGTAGCATCTGCCCTAGTTATGATTTTATCAAAAAACACACTTGAAGACCTATTTTCACAACAGATTCAGCCCAAACAGATGATGGAAATAGCTAACAAACGCTTACTTGAATATACAGAAGGAAGTGCGATTAACTTTGTTACTATTTTTGGTGCTACCTTAGATGTAACAAACAATAAGCTCACCTATTCAAAGGCTGGACATACTGCACCAATCTTACTGAAAAAAAATAATACAGTCATCTTATTAGAAACAGAGGGAGTATTCCTTGGTATGTTCGAATCTCCAGAATTCGAGCAAAAAGACATCATCCTTGAGCAAGGAGACAAAATATTCTTATACACTGATGGAGTAACTGAAGCAAAAGACGAAAATGGCGAACTATTTGGAGCCAGCAGACTAACAAAAATTCTTCAAGAAAATAGCTGGTTATCTGGAGAAAACCTTTTTCAAAAAATACTTGATGAAATAAAAGAATACAGTAAAAGCCCCAATACCGATGATGACATTACAATGATGTTACTTGAATATAGTTAGACCCACCACCCTGCAGTCTCTGCTAAATTATAGAATTTTTTTGAATATACCTGGATAATTTATCAATAGCGTTTTTAATAAGTCTAGACACGTGCATCTGTGATAAACGCAGATAAGTAGCAATCTCATGCTGAGAAAGATTATCATAATATCTCATATAAATAATTCTTTGCTCTCTTCTATTAAGAATATTAGCTATTGCAAACTTCAAAGTCTCTCTATCTATTATCTTTGACTCAAGATGCTCTACACCTAATGAGTCCATCAAAGACGCTCTAGCGTCAGATACCACTTCACCGCTTCTCTCTGTTACAAAGGCTGGAGAGTCCAAACTAAGAGCCCTACTTGCTTCACCAGCCTCCATCGCTTCTAGAACTTCTTCCTCAGAAGCGTTTAGCTGTTTAGCTATTTCTTCAATAGTTGGTGAACGGTCATAATTCTGTTGAAATTCAAAAGCCAACTTTTTAATCTGAGCGTTAAGCTCGTGAAGTCTTCTTGGTAGCTTGACCAAACGTGCGTGGTCTCTAAAATAATGCTTAATCTCGCCAACAATCATCGGCATGGCATAGGTTGCAAACTCAGCATTATAACTAGGGTCATAGTTATCCATAGACTTGATAAGACCTATGATGCCAACTTGAATAAGGTCTTCTAATGCCTCACCTTTGCCTAAGAACTTACGAGCTACATATATTACTAAGTTGTAGTGTTGTTCAATTATCTGATCTTTAAGCTTTGGATCTTCTGTTTCTCTGAACTTAATAAATAATTCTTTGCCTGTTAACAAAACAACCCCTCTTCAGTATTGCAATTGCTTCTATTCTAGCCTTATAATTCTTGTTATATGATACAGTATGACACCAGAAAAATAAACACGAATGACATTTTTTTAGCCATTAATAAGGGTCAGAATCACATAACCAAGGAACTCATAGAAAAAACAAATAAAATCATCAAGATTGATAAAAAATTTGTTTACAGATATCTTAGCACGCTATGGAACCTTCCGATGAATAAAATAAAAATAATCGGCGTAACAGGCACCAATGGCAAAACAACTGTAACCTATTTAGTAAACGAAGTGCTAAAACAGGCTGGCGCAAAACCAAGAGTTATAGGAACAATCAACTCATCACTGACTACACCAGAGATTTTCGACCTAGTGTCTATCATTAAAGAAATGATAGAGAATAATGAAACTCACCTAATAATGGAAGTATCCTCTATTGGTGTTGAAGAAAATAGAATTGCAGGATTACCATTCACAGTTAAACTTCTTACGAACATTACTCAAGACCACTTAGACTATCACAAAACTTTTAAGAACTACGTTAGTGCAAAATTCAAATTCTTAACAAACCCAGTTGGTACGACAATCTATCCTACTGACTACAAGAAAATAAAAATTGATTTCTCTCATAAACTTATAGGTGCTTTTAATGAAAATAATCTGAAAGCTACTTTTGCTATCTGTAAGGCACTGAGTATTCCTATTCAAACCATAAAAGATGGACTAGCTAACGCCTTGCCACCAAAAGGAAGGTTCGAAAAAGTTGCTATAAATAAACCATACACCGCAGTAGTTGATTACGCGCACACTCCTGATGGGCTGGACAATGTTCTTAAAGAGGCAAGAAAAATTACAAAAAATAAACTTATTGCTGTGTTCGGTGCTGGTGGAGATAGAGACAACAAAAAAAGACCACTTATGGGCAAAATTGCAGATAAATGGGCTGACATAATAATTGTTACTTCCGACAATCCAAGAACAGAGAATCCGCAGTCTATCATAGACCAGATTACTGTTGGCATAGAAAATAAAAACAAATTAATAATTGAAATAGACAGAAAAGAAGCTATTAAAAAAGCGCTTCTGCTTGCCAAAGCAAATGACTTCATAATGCTGGCTGGTAAAGGCCACGAGGACTACCAAATTATTGGAAATATCAAATCCCACTTTGACGACAGTGAAATAGTGAAGGAACTAGCCAGTTGTATTCCATAGATACCAGAACCATAAAAGAAAATGATATCTTTATTCCTATTAAAGGTGAAAACTTTGATGGACACAGCTTTATCCCAGAAATGATTAAAAGAAAAATCAAGGTGCTTGATGTAGACTTACCTGAATATGCTACTTATCATAGAATGAATAACATTAAAGCAACGGTTATCGGTCTTACAGGTAGCTCCGGCAAAACAACCCTTAAAGATATGCTTCACCAAATACTTAGCATCAAATACAAAGTTCATAGCACTTTTGAGAATCAAAACAACGAGGTTGGTGCACCGTTAACACTACTTAATGCCCCAAGTGATGCTGACTTTATTATTATTGAAATGGGAATGAGACACAGAGGAGACCTAACCTATTTATCAAACATTATTAGACCTGACATAACCCTAATCACAAATATCGGTCTTGCTCACCTTGAGCTAATGAAAACACAAAAAAATATTGCACTCGGTAAGTCTGAGATTTTTAACTTTCCAAAAGATAAAAATAAAAAATATTCTGCTTACTTAAACACCAAATTTGATTATTATGAACTCGTCAAAGAAAAGGCACAAAAGAATGAATTTATAATAAACACAATCACAGAAGAACAACCACTATTATCAAGCAAAAAGCTAGCATCTGCTCTGGCGATGAACTTTGGTATTACACAAGAAGAACTTGATGCTCTAGAAATTAAATCCATTAGTCCACATCGTGAAGAAATAACTAAATGGAACGGAAATATTATTATTGATGATGCTTACAATGCTAACCCTAACAGCATGGAGTTTTCTATAAACAAAACAAAAGCTATGTACCCAAACCATAAAATAATAACTGTTCTTGGGGAAATGAAAGAGCTAGGGAAAAAAGAAGATTTATTCCACAAAGAGCTGATTAATAAAATTATTAATGATAAACAAATAGAAAAAGCAATTTTTTATGGAAACACATATCTTCGAATTGAGAAAAAGAACGACAAATGTTACTATTATACAGACAAAACATTGATTCCTAGCAAAATTAATGAATTAAGTCCAAAAAACAAAGTAATACTCTTCAAAGGGTCACGTTCAACAAAGATGGAGACTATTATTAAGGAACTAATAAAAAATGACTAATATATTACTAGCTTCTTTCGTCCTCTCTTTATTTTTAACAAATATTCTTATCAATATTCTTAAACAAGCAAAAATGAAACAATATGTATTAAAAGATGCACCAGAAACACATATGGTAAAAGAAGGCACACCAACTATGGGTGGGTTAGCTATCCTAATAAGCGGACTTGCTTCGCTAGCAATCTTTCATTCAGCAGTTGACTTTAATATCCTTATGTTAACGTTCCTATTAGTCTCCTATGCCTTAATCGGAATAATTGATGATTCAGCTAAAATAAGAAAAAGACACAACAAAGGCATGACTGCTAAAGTAAAACTTATTCTACAGATTGCTTTTGCTAGCATCTTTGCAGGAATACTTGCTGTATCAAATAATTTTGTATTTATCCAAGGAACACTCAACTTCCTTCCTCCTATTATTTACTACACGTTCATTATCTTCATGATTGTTGGCACATCAAATGCAGTCAACTTAACAGATGGACTAGACGGATTAGCTACAGGAACTACAATTATTTCACTAGTGGGGTTTGCTTATTTTGCCTTTGTTAGCACTAACATTACAATCCTTGTATTTATCCTAATCATGATAGGCTCACTACTAGGATTCCTCTGGTTTAACCTTAATCCTGCCAGAATATTTATGGGCGACACAGGGTCCTTATCGCTAGGGGCTATTCTTGCTGGTATTGCCATTCTTCTTCATAAAGAATTACTACTTATACCGCTTGGTTTAATTTTTATTATAGAAACACTCTCAGTTATTCTTCAGGTAAGTTATTTTAAGATTACTAAAGGCAAAAGAATTTTCAAAATGTCACCTATTCATCATCATTTTGAGCTTTGTGGCTGGTCAGAAAACAAAGTAGTTTTAAGGTTCTGGATTGTCAGCATAATCATGTTAATAATAGCGATCAAAATTGGTTAAACATCTCGACATATCCTCCATTAAAAAAATCACCGTTTTAGGGGAAGGCAAAACAGCGAAATCTGTACTTAACAAACTAAATGAATTAGCCCTATTTGAAATCACAACCGATACTGCAAATACTGACCTTGTGATTATCTCTCCTGGTCTTGACCCAAAAAAATATACATTAGGAATCACAGCGCCAGTAATAAGCGAGATGGAATTAGCCTATTTGCTTTTCCAGTATTTTAAGAATCCACCTAAAATAATTACTATCACTGGAACAAATGGCAAAACTACTACTACTGACGTTATTTCTCAGCTACTAAACATACCATCTGCTGGAAACATTGGGGTGCCACTAATAGAGTTTGTATCAAACAATCCTACCAAGGTTCCAAAAATGATTTCTCTCGAAGCATCAAGCTACCAACTAGAGATGTCTCCAACTTTTAAACCTGAGGTATACATATTAATGAATATCACTGAAGACCATCTTGAAAGACACGGTACTATGGAAGAATACGCAAGAATCAAGCTAAAAGTCTTACATTTACTAACAAACAAAGATTACTTTATTTACAACAGCAAAGATACTTTTACCATGGACTTCTTATCAAAAAATAAGATAGCTGCGAACTTAATTGATATCCATAAACGAGATGAGATTGCTTATTTATTAAAAGAATCGCCTCTGCTAGGCGAACATAACCAAGAAAACCTATCTGCTGCGATAAATGCTTCACTAATTATGGATAAAAACTCTATTACCATTGAAAAAATACGCAACATAAAAGCATATCCACATAGGCTAGAAAAAGTAAGAACACTTAATGGTGTTGAGTTTATTAATGACTCAAAGGCCACTAACCCAGACTCAACAATTGCTGCACTTAACTCAATACCAGGAGAAAAAACCATCCTGCTTCTAGGTGGAGAGAAGAAATCTGTTTCTTACGAGCAGATGTTTAGCTTAATAAGAAAAAACAATGTTAGATGCATTGCTTTCGGTGGTGCTAGAGACTTCTTTTATGAAGCACTCTCTGATTCACCGCTGATGTTAGGTAAAACCTATAATCTTGAAGAAGCAATTAAGTTGGCTTATAGTAAAGTAAATAGCGGAGACGTAGTACTGCTCTCCCCAGCTTGTGCAAGTTTTGATATGTACAAAAACTTCGAGGAACGCGGCCATGAATATAAGCAAATTGTATCAACAATTCCCAACAACTAGTAAACCTGACTTCAAAATACTAATACTGGCTGGCTGGCTAGTAATATTTGGAATCATAATGATTATGAGTTCATCAAATGTTATTGGTTACCAAGAATTTAACAATAGCTTCCACTTTGTTATTAGACACTTTATCTATATATTTCTTGGAATAATTGCATTTCTAATTACCTACATCATCCCTCACCAATTCTTTCGAAGATTTTCATGGTTAATCTTAGGAGGGTCTCTCTTCTTAACAGGGCTTACCCATATACCTGGAATAGGAATAACCGTTGGCGGTTCCACACGATGGATTGGCTTCCTTGGAATAACTGTTCAGCCATCTGAATTTGTAAAATTTGCGACACTACTTGTTACCGCTGATTACTTAGACAAGTTTAAGAGCACAATAAACGACAACTATAAAACATTCTTTATTCTTATTGGAATAATTGGTTTTTCTGCAGCTGTTGTTCTTACTCAACCAGACCTTGGAACAACAATGATTATTGGAGGTGTTTTTATAATGCAACTATTTATTTTTCGTTTACGTAAAGAATGGCTTTTAGGAATGCTTGGTTCAGCCTTCGGAGTTCTTGCCCTTAGTATACTGGCTATGCCTTATCAGCTTGCTAGAGTACAAGGATTTCTTAATCCTTGGGCTGATAAATACGGAAAAGGATTCCATGTTATTCAATCGATGATAGCAGTTGGCTCTGGCGGATTATTTGGCCTTGGCTTCGGACAATCCAGACAAAAATTCTTCTACTTAACACAGCAGTATACAGACTTCATTTTTGCTATAATTTGCGAGGAATTAGGCTTTGTATTTACTATCCTAATATTTATACTTCCAATGACACTGTTTTATATCAAATGTTTTTTTGTTGCCATACGACAAACAAACCTATACTCCAAGCTATTAATTGTTGGGATAACAGGATGGTTATCATTTCAATCTGTCTTTAATATTGCTGTTGCGATAAATCTTGCTCCAACCAAAGGAATAACACTTCCATTTATTAGCTTTGGAGGAACATCTATAATTATGGCATTAGCAATGACTGGTATAATAATGAACGCATCAAGATACCAAGAAAGGGTTTTATAAATGATAGTATTTACTTGCGGCGGAACTGGAGGGCACATCTCTCCTGCTCTTAATATTGCTAAAGAAATTAATGAAGAAATTTGCTTTATTGGTGGAGATAGACTTGAGAAGGTAATGATTAAACAATATGACTTCATCTGTATCCCGTCTCTAAAAAGAAATATTATCAATATAATTATAAGTATCTTCCAAGCACGCAAAATCTTAACTAAACTTAAACCAAAGTTTATATTCTCTACTGGAGGTTATGTAACTCTACCAGTTGGAATCGCTGGTATTTCACTTGGGATTCCGATTATACTTCTGGAACAAAATAGTATACCTGGCAGAACAAATAGATTCTTGGCTAAATTTGCAAAAACAATCTTTACAGGATACCCAATAGCTTCTTTTTCTAAAAAGAAAACTATCTTTTCTGGAAATCCAGTCTCTCCAGCACTCACAGGCAAGAAAAGTAAACTATTAATATTTGGTGGAAGCCAAGGATCAAAATCAATAAATGAGCTCATCACAAACAACCTTGATGAACTTGCTAAACTTGGATTAGACATAGTTTGGCTCACTGGAGAAAAAACCTATAAGGAAATTATTTCAAAGATTAAGTCGCTTGAAGTTAAGGAAAGCTTGTACAAAATAAACAATACATTTATTAAATTATATCCATTTAGAAATGACATACCAGAGCTACTTTCAACCACTAAACTTGCTATCAGTCGCTCTGGAGCAATGAGTATATCTGAGCTTACAGCTAATAACATTCCTACGTTATATATACCTTATCCTTTTGCTATGGATAACCACCAAGTATATAATGCAAAATTTGTTGTTGATAATGGTGGAGGAGAAATGCTCCTTGAAAAAGATTTAAGCAACGATAATTTCATAAAAGCTATTAACAAACTAAATGACTCAATTATTAAGTACCAATCAGCACTTAATAAATTGCCTAATAATGCAACTAGTATTATCATTACTACTTTGAAAAGATTAGGCTATCTATGATATTAGAAAATAAAAACATTCATTTTATAGGAATCGGTGGGACAGGAATGAACCCACTTGCATCTGTTTTAGTTGACATGGGATACACTGTTTCTGGAAGTGACATGAAGGAAAATATCTACACTTTACTATTAAAGGAAAAAGGTGCTCAGATTTTCTATGGTCACACGCCTAGTAACATAAGGCTTGCAGAGGTTGTTGTAATCTCATCAGCAATCAAACCAAACAATGTTGAGCTAAAAGAAGCAGTTAACCAAAGAATACCTATTCTAAAAAGAGCAGAACTACTTTCATATATAATGGATCAACACAATATACGTCTCGCTGTTGCAGGTACACACGGCAAAACAACAGTAACTAGCTTTATCTCTCACTATCTTTGCAACATAGGAAGAAAACCTACCTACATCATTGGGGCAGCCCTAAAAAATACAAATATCGCCTCTCAATTCGGGCAGAAGGACTTCTGTGTGGCTGAAGCAGACGAAAGTGATAGATCCTTTCTTTTTCTAAATCCAACCATAATAGTAATAACTAACATTGAAGAAGAACACATGGATCAGTTTAGTGATTTAGATGACATCCTAAATACTTTTAACAGCTTTATTCAAAGACTAGATAAAACCAATAATCTTCTGATTCTAAATGGTGATGATAAAAACATCAAAAAGCTCAATACAAAAGGAAAGAAAGTTATTACCTATGGATTTAATACAAGCAATATAGTTCAAGCAAGAAACTTAAGTCAAAATAACGGAAGAAGTTCATTTGATGTCTATATAAATGATGAACTAATTGCTTCACAAATAAAACTTAAAATACCTGGAAAACATAATATAGAAAATTGTTTAACCGTGTTTGCGTTAGCCTTACACTTTAATCTTCCTTATAATGAGATTGTTAATTCATTTAAATCATTCGAAGGAGCTAGTCGAAGGTTTCATAAAGCTGGTGAAGTAAACGATATTATGATCTTTGATGACTATGCTCATCATCCAACAGAAATTAAATCCACACTCGAGGCTGCCAAAGAATACAACAGAAGAATTATAGCCATTTTTCAGCCACACAGATACTCTAGGTTTACTGCCTTCTACAAAGACTTTGTTTCTGCACTATCCATAGCTGATAAAGTATTCTTTACAGAAGTATATGCAGCTGGTGAAGAACCTGGACCGATTAAAGCCAAAGACATCCTTCCAATGTTTGAAAAAAACAAAGCCGAATTTATACCTCAAGTTAGCAACATCGCAACCAAAGCATCAGAAATAGCAAAACCTGGCGACTTAATAATAACCTTGGGAGCAGGAGATGTTACCTTTGTATCTAAAGAAATAGTACAACTCCTGAATATGCAAAAAGAAGAAGCATAAATGATTATTAGCAATACTAATGCTAAGGAACTCAGCTCGTCACACTGCAATGGTCATAACTACACTGTTCTATTTCCAGAAAACGTTTCTGACTTATATGAATTAGAGAATAATGCTTTTATTCTAGGCAATGGTACTAATACTATTTTTGTTAATAAACAAAAAAGCCAAATTGTGTCTCTTAAAAAGCTTACTAAGTTTGATATTAGAGGAAAAACTGTTCTTGCTGAAACTGGCGTACTGTTACCAAACCTGATAAATTCGCTTAAACCCCTTAATCTGGGGGGGCTTGAGTTTACCTATCCTATACCAACAACTCTTGGTGGAGCTATTTATCAAAACTTTGGCGCTTATGAGAAAACCATTAGCGAATTAATACTTGAAGTGCACTGCTTTGATCTGAAAAACAAAAAAACTATTACACTAACAAAAGAGGACTGCGCGTTCGGATATAGAGACTCCATCTTTAAAACAAATGAGCTGATAATCACCTCTGCTTTACTTCAACTTGAGACCATTCACCAAATAGACATTAAAGCCACCTGTGATTCATTTAAGTTAAAAAGAGAATCATCCTACCCTCTTGCTTATACCCTCGGGAGTATCTTTAAAAACCCACCTGGTCTATCTGCAGGTAAATTAATAGATGACTGCGGATTTAAAGGATATGCTCATAAGACGGTAATGGTATGTGAGTCACATGCCAACGTCATTGTTTGTAACAAAGAATCACAAAGTGAAGACTTCATTGAGCTTCTTACTCTTATTCAAACAACAGTAACAACGAAAAAGAATATTACGCTAATACCGGAAATAGTCGTTTATTAAAACTAAAAAACAAAATACCTGAAATTTTCAGATATTACATTCGATATTTTAATAACATGAGTTATATAAAAAATAAAATAATAGCTATTCTAAATGCAAGGAATGTCCTTGCTGATATGTTTTCCGCCTATGACAAAATGGTGCAAAGCATACAACGTCTATTCCCAGGGGACACTCAAAAACAAATGGATAACATAGCATTTATTGTCTCCCATCTTGCGACAGCAACTAGATTCATTAATCTTGAAGCTAATAAAATATACTCCTCAACTGAATTTGACATTGAAGACCTTACGGCTATTGTAGAAAATACTTTTAAATTTCCAGCTAATCAAAGACCAAGCTTTGAAGAATATTTTATGAACATTGCCTTAATGGCATCCATGCGCGCATCTTGTTATGCTAGAAAAACAGGAGCAGTTATCGTCAAAGGTCATGACATTGTAAGCATTGGTTACAATGGTGCTCCGCATTGGCAAAATTCTTGCATGCATGAAGGGAATTGCGCAAAAGAAATGTTTAGGAACACTAAGATATTTGAACTGGTACTACACAATAATCATTTAGATAAACCAAGTGTTAAAAGCATACTAAAAGATAGCCTCCCAATATGTCCGTCACCATGTGCTGAAAGGTCAGCCATAAGTAGGTTACCGGAAACAAAACCAGAAGATGAGTTGAGCGCATATTGCACATTATTTCCTTGCATTCATTGTGCTGAAGCATTAGCAAAAGTACCTGGAATGAAAAAAGTCTATTATGCTGAAGACTTTACTAGTGCAACAGGAACCAAGGAATATAATCAAAAAGCGCTAAAAACTCTTCATAATGCTGGCATTGAGGTGATTCCTCTTAAATTTACACCACAATCATTTAATCAGCTTATATTCGAACTAATACATCCTCAAGGAACATCAAGAGCTAGACAAAAACCTTTTGAAGCTCTACCACAAGACTTCAGAGACAGATTAGGACTATAAGAGCTTCATATCTCCAAATTGCTCAAAGTAATCTCTCAAATTACATAAAAGACTTAGTCTATTGTTTTTAATTTTCTCATCATCAACCATAACCATTACAGCTTCAAAAAATTCACTAACGGCTTTGGCTAAAACTTCCCATTCTTTATATAGACTTGCGTCCCAAGTCCTATCTGTTTTAGTTAACTTCTTAAAGGTGTCATATAATGCTCGCTCTGAAGCATCTTCAAATAAGAACGGGTCTACTATTTTTAATCCTTCTAGCTTTGTATCTTTTGTAATATTCAATACTCTAACAATAGCCTCCAAAATATATTTCTTTTTATCTAATTTACATAAACCAGAAATAAATACTTCTCTTTTCTTAAGTAAAATAATATCAAAGGTCTTGATTGCCCCAATGACATCAATAGATACTTCCTTATCCTTTAAATACTGTTCTATTCTTTGCTCAAAGAAATCATATATCTTACCTTCTGTATCTTTTGTTACTTCAAAATCCTTATATAAACTAGTCGTAAAACAAATTAAATCTTTCAATGAAAAAGTGAAATAATCTTGTTCAAAAAATATTCTTACAATTCCGTTTGCTTGACGTCTAAGTCCAAAAGGGTCCTGAGAACCAGAAGGAATTTTCCCAATAACAAATTGACCAACTATTGTTTCAACTTTGTCTGATATTGATGCTACTGATGAAACTAAAGAACTAGGCAACACATCACCAGCAAATGCAGGTAAGTAATGCTCATATATTCCATCGGCTATCTGCTTATCAATGCCCCACTTTAAAGCATACTGCTGTCCAACATACCCTTGCAGTTCAGCAAACTCATTCACCATTCCTGTAGATAAATCTGCTTTAGCATATTCAGTGACTGTTGTTACTGTCTTTCTAGTAGCAACATCAAGCCCCATCTTGTCACAAATAAACTCAGCCACAAAAATATTTCTCTTAACCTTATCAAAAATACTTCCTAACTTCTGTTGAAACATAATGGTTTTTAACTTTTCATTAAAATGTGCAAAATCATACTTTGTATCTTCTTCATAAAAAAACTTTGCATCACATAGTCTTGCTCTTAATACTTTCTGATTCCCTGCTATGATATTTTTACTATTCTTATCATTCACATTATCAGCAATAATTAAAAATTTGTGTGTTAATTTTCCACCTTCAATAACTGGAAAATACTTCTGATGCTTCTGCATAGAAGTTATCAAAATTCTGTCCGGTATTTGCAAGAATTCGTCTTCAAATTCTCCTTGTAAAATAACAGGTTCTTCAACTAACCCACAAACCTCATCAAGCAAAGGCTTATCCAACACAACATTACTTGTTGCTTTACCTAACTTATCTACTATTATGTCTCTTCTCTTGTTAAAACTAGCAATAACTCCATTTTTTTGTAAAATATTTTCATAATTTGCATCTGAATCGATTGGAAGTTCCACTCCATCTATATCTTGTCCTATCACTAAAGAACGATGACCTCTGGAAATATTTCCTGCTTTAATCCCTGCAAACTCTAATGGCAAAACTTTATCATCAAGTAAAGAAACTATCCAATGAACAGGACGATAAAACTTCTGCTTCTCATTACCCCACTTCATCGCAACTGGTAAATATAAAGCTGAGAGCGAGTCCTGTACAATATTTGCTAATACATCTTTAGTGAGCTTGCCTTTTTCGAAAACTCTTACATATAAGTAACCGTCACGGACAACTCCTTCAGTTACACCAAACTTCTTCATGAAACCTTCTCCAGCTTTGGTATAACTACTATCGGAGTTTACTGCAACTTTCTCAGGAGGTCCCTTAATCTCTTCATCTTTTGACGCTTGCTCTTTAGATAGCCCTTTTATAATAAATGCTAATCTTCTGTAAGTAACAAAGGTTTCAATCTCAGAAAAAGTAATACCATCAAGCCTCTTGGTTACATTTTCAACCAAATCAGCCATCAAACTTTGTAAAAACCTTGCAGGGACTTCTTCTGTACCAACTTCTAATAAATAATTCATAACGCATATTATAAAGCTAAAATCCCAAAGCTCAAAGCTGAAAGCTGAACTTTTTACTTTTGAATTTTCTTTCTCTGTGAGAAAATCACTACAAGATTTCCGTATAAACGAGAATGATTAAATAAGGAGCCAACATGGTAACAATTAAAGCTTTCAAAGGAATAAGACCACAAAAAGGATTAGAAACAAAAATAGCATCTCGTCCATATGATGTATTAAACTCAGAAGAAGCTCGTTTGGAAGCTGGAGATATTGAAATGTCTCTCTACCACATCATAAAGCCAGAAATAGACTTTCCAGCTGGCACTGATGAACATTCACAGGCAGTATATGATAAAGCTGTCGAGAATTTTAGTAAATTCAAGCAAAATAAATGGCTTATCCAAGACGATAAAGACCTTCTATACGTTTACTCACAAACAATGGATGGTAGAACACAATTAGGGCTAGTTGCTTGCTCAAATATTGATGACTATCTAACTGATAAAATCAAAAAACATGAACTTACCAGAAAAGACAAAGAAGAGGATAGAATGGTTCATGTAAGAATCACTAAAGCCAATATTGAACCAGTATTTCTAGCTTACCCTTCTCACTCCAGAATAGATGAAATTATTAACGACACTATTACTTCAAATAAACCTGAATACGATTTCACTTCAGAAGATGGAATTAGTCACACGTTTTGGGTTATTAATAATGATAGCTATATCACTGAAATCACTACTATCTTTAGCAAAATTCCATACACCTACGTTGCTGATGGACACCACAGAAGCGCTGCAGCTGCCTTGGTTGGAAAAGAGCTTAGAAGCAAGCACCCAACCTATAGTGGGAAAGAGGAGTTTAATTACTTTCTAACTGTTTTATTCCCGGATAACCAACTAAAAATATTTGACTATAATAGATTAATCAAGGATTTAAATGGACTAACAACTGATCAATTTCTCTCTAATCTAAACGATAATTTTATCATAGAAAAGAAAGGCAAAAATACTTACAGACCAGAAAATAAACACATTATGGGGCTGTACCTAGAAGGAAGTTGGTATAAACTATCTTTCAAGGAAGGCACCTATGACGACGCTGACCCTATTAATGCATTAGATGTTACAACTCTTACAAACTATGTTCTTGAACCAATACTTGATATCAAAGACCTTAGAACAAGCAAAAGAATAGACTTCGTTGGTGGAATAAGAGGATTAGCTGAACTAGAAAAAAGAGTTGATTCAGGAGAAATGAAAGCTGCCTTTGCTATGTTTCCTGTTTCTATGGACCAGCTAATGGCTATCGCTGATAATGACATGATAATGCCACCAAAAACTACTTGGTTCGAACCAAAGCTAAGAAGTGGACTTATCATTCATAGTTTAGAAGGCTAATAATGGTTACAAACGAGATTGATTATCTAATTTTCGTAGCTGAAAAAAGAGAAGCCTCTGAGTTTATTAAAAGAGCTAAAAAAGTTAGTAGTAGAATCTATATACAAAGCATTAACACCAGAACAATATCAATAGTTATTACTGGTGTTGGAAAAAACTCAATTAAGCGAACTCTTAAAAATCAGCATGATTTTCTCCAATCTATTAAACCGAAAAAAGTATTCAATCTTGGAAACGCTGGGGCAATTAAGAAAATCAACGCTTCAACAATTCTTAGCATCGGCACCTGTGCGGGTAATAATGGAAAAGAAAAGATAATTATCGACTCAAGCAATCATATTGAAAACATAACAGTAAACTCAATTCAAAATAAAAAGAAACTTGCAGAACAATTCAAGAATGCGTATTGCGTTGACATGGAACTGTTCCATTTAGCAAAAGTATACCCAAAGATTATTTCATATAAAATAATTCTCGATACTTTTACTTTTACACCCAAGGCAATATTCTTTAGGTTCATGCTGCCTTTTCTCGTCCATAAAAATAGCAAACTTCTTTTTAAGCTTTTTGTTAAGAAATACTGCAAATAGCAGTACTTCTTAGAAAGAGTTAATTACTTAGCTTTTGCGTTACCAGACAAACTATCCAATGCTTCTAAGGAAGAAAATGGCGAACCTGTCTGAGCTTGTTTACTTTGTTCAGCCTTTTCCTTTTCATCATTAATAAGCTTTAACTGTGCATCAAGATTAGTCAATTGATCCTTTGTCATTTCTTTCCTATAGTTATTATCAATTACGCTTAAGATTACTTCCTTACCCTTAAAAGTAGCAAGAACATCATCAAATAAACTTGTATATAAGTCCACCAAACCATACTTAATATATAAATCAATACCTGCGAAATACAATGATGGATAACGATACCCTTGAACTCTTTTCTGTAGTATTAACGCCTTTCGAATTGACCTTACTGCTTCATCTTTATCGCCTAACCTATCATAAACTCTAGCTATTTGCGTATAGGTAAGTAAGTCATTAGTATTCATGAGCGACCTTCTATACTCAATTAGTGCTTCATCGTATTTCTGATTAATCTTATAATCATAAGCCTTTATCTGTGAATCCATAATCTGTACATCAATAGAGACCTTCATTGGCTTTAACCATTCCTGGACTGCTTCTTGCTGTTTCTGTTGCAATAGCATCTGGTCTATTCTTTCTTCTGTAAGATTTTTTGGCTTTTCTTTCTCTCTCTTATCTTCAACTAAAATAATATGATATCCATACATTGTTCTGATAGGTCCACCAACCTCACCAGGAGAAAGCTTATTTAACATAAGTTCGAACTCTGGAACCATTTGTCCTCTTCCAACCCAACCAAGATCTCCGCCTTTTACGGCTGTCGCCTTATCATCTGAGAATCTTTCAGCAATCTTTGCGAAATTACCTTTATTGCCTAATACCATTTCATTTATAGACTCTGCTTTCTTAAGCTGTTTAATGTCTTCTTCCATATTGTCTGAAACATTGTTATCTACTTTGATAAGAATATGTCTAGCCTTTATCTCCGTAAACGCCAACTCTTTATCTAAAGGAGTAACGCTAACTCTACCAGTAATTCCACTCAAGAATTTAGACACAATAATATCGTTCTTTTGTTGTTCTTTAAAAACTTTCCAATCAATCTTATTTTCTTTAATTAACTTCTTAAGTGCTCCTACATTTTTCAAACTATATGCCTGAACCAGTTGCTCTATTCTATAATTCATTTCTTGTGGAAAAACCTTTATTCCTTGCTTATTTGCCTCTTCCAGCATAAGCATATTATCAACTGTTTCTTGAAACGCCTTATAACGATAATAATCAATAATATCTGGGTCAAGAAGCATTCTTTGCTCACTTGGAATATTCGCGAATGCTTGGTTAAACTGTCTATTATAATAATATTGGTCTAATGGTTTACCGTTCACTAACCCCAAGGTTGAAGTTACTTCTTCTTCTTTATCTTTGTCTCCTCTATTCAAGAAAGAATATGTCCCTATCCCTAACAAAGACAAAGCAAATAAAATTACTGTTGTTGCGACTATTTCTTTGGCTCTTTCTCTTAACAAATTTAACATAAATATTCCTCCTAGTTATTTCTTGATTATACTTTTTAATAAACTATTCACTGAAAAGAAGCTTGCGCTCAAACATATCACTAACCCAATAACAATAACAAACATATTCAGTGAAATAATGTTCATGTGTTTAGTAAAAACATAAGCAAAATGATAAACCTGTTGCATTTTACTATTTATAATAAAGTAGCCGGCATTAATTAATACTACTGCAAGTATTGAACCAACTAACCCTAATACCATTGCCTCCAAAACAAAAACTGATTTAATAAAACTATTTGTAGCTCCAACTAATTTCATAATCTTTATTTCTTTTTCTTTAGCAATTATTGTTATATTTATTGTACTAGCAACTATGATAAACGTAGCAGAAAGAAGTAGCAAAACTATTACACCTCCAACGAAATTAAATAGCTTAACTCCACTTCTAAATTTGTTAACAACAGACTTTCCATACCTAATGTCATCAATATCCTTTATAAAACTAAGCTCCTTTAAAACACTGTTAGTATTTTCAATCGACTTTAGTTTAACAATTATTAAATCAGGCAAAGGATTACCTGGAATAAGCTCAACTATGTCCCTTTGATATTGAAGTTTATTTTTTAAATCTGCCCATGCGGCATCCCTTGGAATAATAGAGATAGACTTAACACCCCTAATAAATTTAATCTGATCTCTAACCTGTGAAACCCTATCTTCACTGATATTTCTGTTCAAATATACGGAGATATTCAAGTCATCACCAATAGACTTTATCATAGAATTCAGATTCATAAACACGATTAGAAACATTGCTAATACTGATAAGGATATAGTCACAGTTAGAAATGATAAAAAAGACATTACTGAATTTTGCTTTATAGAGTTAATTGCTTCATCTATAAGAAAATATATTACTCTAAAATTCATGATAGCTCCCCATTTGCTGGTCACGAACTATATTCCCACCATGTAAGCCAATAACACGTTTCCGCATTAAATCAACGATTGCTTTATCATGAGTTGCGACAATAACAGTGGTGTTATCTAAATTAATTTTAGAAATAATCTGAATTATCTCAAGCGACGCATCTGGATCTAAGTTGCCAGTTGGCTCATCAGCTAATAAAACGTGAGGCTTGTTAATAATTGCTCTGGCGATACAAACCTTTTGTTGTTCTCCACCAGAAAGCTGATGAGGATAACAATATAACTTACTTTCAAACCCAACTAACTCAGCAACTCTATCAATTTTCTCTTTGATTATCTGTTTTTTTTCACCCTGTATTTTTAAAACATATGCCAAATTCTCGTAGATTGTTCTATTTAGTATCTTAAAATCTTGGAAAATAAAGCCAATATTCTTTCTTAAATTAGCGACTTGTCTTTCATTAAGCTCATTAATGCTTGTCATCCCAACATATATCTTGCCCGCATCAGGAACTTCTTCACGAGTCAATAAATTCAAAATAGTTGTCTTACCTGAACCAGTTGGACCAACTAAAAAAACAAATTCGTCTTTAGCTATATGAAGATTTATATGATTTAAAACTACAAAATCTTGATAAGTCTTAGTTACGTTCCTTAGTCTAATCACTTATTTTCTAGATTTAACAGCTAATGCTTTATCAACAATACCTTGAACAGTTAAGTTATGCTTATTAAGTAAATCATTAGGCTTTCCGCTTTCACCAAAAACTCCATTTACACCTAACATTTCTATTGGGATAGGACACTTCTTAGCTGTTACCTCTGCAACTGCACTACCCATACCACCATAGATTGTATGCTCCTCAGCAGTTACAAACGCACCTGTTTTTGTAGCCATCTGATATATATTTTCTTCATCTATTGGTTTAATGCTTGATACATTAACAACCGCAGCAGTTATATTGTGCTCATTTTTAAGCACATCAGCTGCTTTTAATGCCATATCAACCATTATTCCACAAGCCATAATAGTAAGGTCATTACCATCTTTAAGAACTTTATTTTTACCTAACTGGAAATCACATTCTCCTTCATTAAATACAACAGGAGTTGCACCTCTGCACATTCTTACATAAAACGGTCCAGCTTCTTTTGCAACAAAATGAATTGCTTGTTCAGCCTCAAGCGCATCTGCTGGAACAATTACTCTCATATTAGGAAGTATTCTCATTAAAGCTATGTCTTCTAATGCCTGATGTGATGCACCGTCTTCTCCAACAGTAATCCCTGCATGAGTAGCACATACCTTTACGTTTAGCTTAGGATAACAAACCGAATTGCGAATCTGCTCCCAAGTTCTTCCTGTAATGAACATTGCAAATGAACTTGCAAAAACTGTCTTACCCATACAAGCAAACCCAGCTGACATACCTATACAGTCTTGCTCAGAAATACCAGCATTAAAGAATCTATCTGGAAACTCTTTTGCAAACTTCTCTGTTCTAGTTGAACATGATAAATCAGCATCTAAAACAACTATATCCTTATTAACTTTTCCTAAAGCAATTAATGCCTTAGCATAATAATCTCTCATTGCTAAATCTGACATCCACATACTCCATTTTTTATATCAAGTTCACTACAAGCCTTAGCTTTCTGATCATCATTACAAGGAGCGCCATGAAAACACAACTGTCTTTCCATAAAAGATACTCCCTTTCCCTTTACTGTATCTGAAATGATTACTGTTGGCTTCCCAACAACTTTATCAGCAGCAACCAAAGCACTTTCTATTTGCTCAAAATCATGTCCATCAATATTTATTACTTCCCAACCAAAAGCCTTTAATTTATCTGTTAAAGGCTCAACACCCATAACATCAGCGATGTTTCCATCTATTTGCTGTTTATTGTTATCGATAAACACACAAAGATTATCACACTTGTAATGAGCAGCTGACATCATTGCTTCCCAAACCTGTCCTTCTTGAAGCTCTCCGTCTCCCATTACACCGTATACTCTGTTTTTCTTCTTATCTAACTTTAATGCCAAACTCATTCCAACTGCAACTGACAAACCTTGCCCTAAAGAACCAGTAGACATCTCTATTCCTGGCAAAGCTTTCATGTCTGGATGCCCCTGTAATCTAGAACCAATACTTCTTAAAGTCTTTAACTCTTCCTCTGGTAAAAATCCTTTTATAGCCATTGCTGAATATAAGGCTGGCGCAGCATGACCCTTGCAAAGAACAAATATATCCCTATCTTCCTTTTTAGGAAATTTTGGATCTATATTCAACCAATTAAAATACAAAAAAGTAATAATATCAGTCATAGACATTGACCCACCTGGGTGCCCAGATTTTGCATAATGAGTCATCTCGATTATATTCTTTCGTATTCTAATGGAGATATTTGATAATTCGCTAAGTTGCTTTGCTGTTAACATTTCTCTTCGCTATTTTAACAGTAATTTATGAATATCAAAATAAGAAATGTATATAACAAAAAGAATTAATATAATAAATCCTAAAAGATGAAAATGATACTCGAATTTATTTATCATTTTTTCTTTTAAAATAAGACCTAAAAACAAAACAACAATTCTTCCACCATCTAGTGCTGGGAAAGGAAATAAATTAATAACTGCAAGATTAATACTGAGCATAGCCATGAAACTTAGAAAATATGCAACACCCTGAGCAGTTGCCTGACTGGTTAAATTAATTATCCCTACAGGTCCATAAACCTGTTCAACACCTATCTGATTACTAATTAATAAATATAGTCCCCTATAAGTCATCGCAACAATCTTTACACACTGCTCCAAAGAATAGCTCACTGAGCCAAAAAAAGAGAAAGATTTTTCATTTTCTGTTCCTAACGTAATACCAATAATACTCCTACCTGATTTTTCAATCGGCTTAACTAAAAAGGAGTGCTCTTTATTATCTCTTTGCACAACAACATGTATTTCCTTATTTTTAAAACCACTTAAAGCAAGAATTAATTCTTCACCAGAAACAATGCTTTTACCATCAATAGAAGAAACAACATCACCCTTCTGGATACCTGCTGTCTGTGCTGGACCTCCTTGAGAAACACCTGAAATATTATTTGATACTTTAGTTGGAATCCCTGAAATAAAAACAATCAGAAAGAATAAAAGCCATGCAAACAATAAATTATTTATTGAACCAGCCAATAGAATCTTAAATCTATTCAAAAAACTGATTGTTGCGTTATGTGTCTTGTCTTCCAAATCAGGAATTCTAACATAACCACCTAAAGGAAAAATCCTTAACGAAAAAATAGTACCATTAAATTCTTTCTGGAAAAAACTTTTTCCCATTCCAATAGAAAACTCACTAACCTTAATACCTGCTGATTTTGCAGTTAGGAAATGCCCTAACTCATGAACTAAAACAATAATCGATATCCCCAATAAAGCTAAAAATAAACCCACTAAATAAACCTACTCATTAGCTCGTGACCAATAATTACTTCAGCAGAATTATCTTTAGCATATTTCTCAGAATACACTGCCTTGGCGTTATTCTTTTTATTCAGATTGTCATAAATTACATATGGAACATCGTCTCTTGAATGCGTCTTAATTTCTATTGGAGTTGAGTGGTCAGGGAGTACCATCAGCTTATACTCTTCATACTTAATCTCAGACAAAATTGTTCCAATTACCCTTTTATCAAAATCTTCAATTGCTTTAACTTTTAAAGCTAAATCTCCAGTGTGGCCTGCCTCATCAGGTGCTTCCACGTGAATAAAAACTATATCGTATTGTTCTAAAGCTGCTATTGCATACCTTGCCTTACCTTCATAATTAGTATCAACAAACCCAGTAATGCTAGGAACTTTAATATAGTCCATACCAGCAGCATATCCAAGTCCCTTTATCAAATCTACAGCTGTAATGACCGCTCCTTTTAATCTGTATATTGACTCAAAATTCGGGATAGACAACTTGGTGCCTTGCCCCCATAACCAAACCATACTTGCCTTACTGTTTAATGGCATAACCTGTTCGCTATTTTTCATAATATCTTTAATTAACAATGAACCACTGCCTTTAGGAAAATACGCAGAAATATCTTTCCCTGTAATGTCATGAGGGGGTGTTGTTTCAACACTAAAGCTTTCATCATTAACTACCATCAAGTTTCTATAGCTTACTCCAGGATAAAACTGTATATTATCGATATTTTCTACAAGTTTATTTAAAGCAGAAATAGCCAACTCTCCATCAGCATTTGAAATATGCCCAGCCGTAAAATCCTTCATCTTCCCATCTTCAATAATAACTAAATTAGCACGAAATACTGTATCGTTTTCTGAAAGCTCGATACCTTGTGCAACTGCCTCAATAGGCGCTCTACCAGTGTAATATTTCCCTGGGTCATACCCAAACACTGACAAATTACAAACATCGCTACCAGGAGGAAGATTAGCTGGTGTATTTCTAACTAAACCTAATTCACCCTTTTGAGCTAATAAATCTAAGTTAGGTATATTTGCCAACTCTAAAGCTGTTTTGCCTTCAGAGCTATCAGAAGCCCATCCAGACATCCCATCACCAATAATAACTATATATTTCATAAGGCTTATTATAAAGGCAAAAGATTAAAGACTAAAGATAAAAGATTCTACTAAGTTAATTTATTTGCTGAATATTTTATTGAAAAACAAAGCTATTTACAAAGAAAATATGTCGTAGGGTTTATTTGATTGCCAATCGTAGAGCTATTAACATCGGCAAACCATTGAACTAATGAACTAATGAACTAATGAACTAATGAACCGTTCAATTCTGGAAATGGCTTCTTTTAGCTCATCCATGCTACAAGCGTAGCAACAACGAACATGGTCATCTATCATGTCACCAAAAGCATTTCCAGGAACAACAGCCACTCTGCCTTCTTGCAAGAGTCTCATTGAAAAATCCTCTGCGCTTAGACCAAACTTCTTAATATTTGGAAACATATAAAAAGCACCCTCTGGCTTTTGAACATCAAAGCCAATCTCAACTAATGATTCATAAAAAAAGTTTCTTCTTAGTTTGTAAGATTCTTTCATTCTATCAACCTCTGCTCTACCGTTCTGCAAAGCTTCTATGGCTGCATACTGTGACATTATTGGAGCACATAGTACATTATACTGTTGAATCTTTACCATTTCCTTAAGCACTTCTCTTGGACAAGCGACATAACCTATCCTCCAACCAGTCATAGCATAGGATTTTGAAAAACCATTAAGTAATATTAATCTATCCTTAACATAAGTAGCAGCTGAAATAGGTTCTAAGTCATAAACTAAATCACCATATACTTCATCTGAAATAATCCAAATGTCATATTTCTTACAAACTTCTATAATTTCTATAAGTTGTTCCTTAGAAATCATTCTTCCAGTAGGGTTACTTGGGTAAGAAATTAGTAATGCTTTTGTTTTAGAAGTAATGTGTTTTTCAATGCTCTCTGCTGTTATCACTAAGTTTGTTTCACGGGTATCTACGATTACTGGTACTCCACCAGCCAAATAAGCAAGTGGCTCATAACAAACATAACTAGGCACAGGAATAATTATTTCATCACCAGGCTCAAGCAAGGTTCTAAAGGTCATATCAAGTCCAGCAGAAACTCCAACGGTTATCATTATTTCATCCTTTGGATCATAATCAGCAGAAAAATCTTTCTTCAAATAATCGCTTATTTCTTTTCTAAGCTCTAACATCCCTAAATTGGAAGTATATGATGTATGTCCTTTTTCTAAATGAAATATTCCTTGTTCTGTAATATGCCATGGTGTAGGAAAATCTGGCTCACCTACGCCTAAAGAGATAATATCTTTACTATTCATAACTAAGTCAAAAAATTTTCTAATTCCAGAAGGCTTAACTTGCTTAAGTCTAGTTGATATATCCTTCATCTATAGCTCCTAAAATGCAACATTCAAACGACCAGAACCTTCTTCATCAATAGTTCCCATAATAACACCGTTTTCTTTGTACTTTTTAAGTTGGAAATGCGTTGCTGTAGACAAAATTCTACCAATTGGAGAAAGCTTATTAGACACAAAAGAAGCAATCTCTCTTAGGGATTTGCCTTCCACTACAACTAAAATATCATAAGCTCCACTCATTAAATACACTGACTTAACTTCAGGAAACTTCTGCAATCTCTCGCCTAAACTATCAAAACCTTTGTCTCGTTCTGGTGTAACTTTCACTTCAATAAACGCAGTAACAGACTGACCATTATCTAGCATCTCATCATTAATAACAGCTGAATATTTAAGGATTATCTTATCGTCCTCAAGTTCCTTAATTAAGCTACTAACTTCCTTCTCTGACAGACCTATCATTTTAGCAATATCAGCATTAGCTAGCCTGGAGTTTCCCTTTAAAATTTGAGTCAGTTTTTCTTTTATACTCATCTTACACCCCTATTATTTTTACGATTTCACTAAGTGAATTTGAAACTTTATACGTTCTATCTGACATTTTGATTGCATTATCTGGATCCTTAAGACCATGTCCAGTTAAAGTACAAACAATAACATCTCCACTCTTAAACATATCTTTCTTCTTAAGTATTCCAGCAACTGATGCTGCTGAAGCTGGTTCACAAAAAACACCCTCTGTTGCAGCTAAAAGCTTAAATGCTGACAATATCTCATCATCAGTAACGCTATCAATAAGCCCAAACGACTCATCTCTGGCAGCTTCTGCTTGTTTCCAACTAGCTGGGTTTCCAATTCGTATAGCTGTTGCTACAGTTTCTGGCTTTTCAAATACACGTCCAGCAACAATTGGACATGAACCTTCTGCTTGAAATCCAATCATTTTTGGGACACTTCGTGCCTTTTTATTATCTCGATATTCCGTATAACCCTTCCAATACGCAGTAATGTTCCCTGCATTCCCAACTGGTAAGCTGTGATACGTTGGAGCATCACCTAAAGCATCTACTATCTCAAAAGCAGCGGTCTTCTGTCCTTCTATTCTATATGGATTAATAGAGTTAACTAGCTCAATAGGATACTGGCTCGTAACTTCTTTTACTGTATTCAGCGCATCATCAAAGTTACCTTCAATCTCAATAACAAGGGCATTATGCATCATTGCTTGAGCTAATTTCCCTAAAGCAATTTTACCTTCTGGTATTATTACTACTGACTTCATTCCTGCCCTTGCAGCATATGCCGATGCAGAAGCGGAAGTATTGCCAGTAGAAGCACACATTACTGCTTTCATTCCTTTTTCTGCTGCTTTGGTAATAGCCATTGTCATTCCACGGTCCTTAAATGAACCTGTTGGATTAAGACCTTCATATTTGAAATAAACTTTTATACCTTTACCTATCAAAGATGAAATATGAACAGCAGGAATAAGAGGAGTATCTCCCTCGTTTAATGTAATAATCTTTGTGTTAGCCGAAACTGGCAAATACTCACGATATCTATTGATAAGTCCCATATAATGCATGGAAGTATTATAAAGCTAAAAGCTAAAAGCTAAAAGCCTAATAATTCAAATTCCTGCATCAATCCCTAGTCCACTTTTCTGGCGATTTAGGGGGCTAATCCTTTAAGTACTTTTTCAAAAGTGCTGTTGTTGATGGATCGTGTTCCTTAGGGTTACCTGATTCAATATCTTTTAAAATAACTCCAGCCAATTCTTTCCCCAACTGGACTCCCCACTGGTCAAAACTTAGCACCTGCCAAATAACTCCTTGGGTAAAAATCTTTTGCTCGTACATAGAAATAAGCATTCCTAATGTCACAGGGTTAAGCTCTTGAAGCAAAATAGCATTACTAGGCCTATTACCATCAAAGGTCTTGTGTGGAATAAGTTCTTCTGGACAACCATCTGCTATTAACTGCTCCTTTGACTTTCCATTCATCAAGGCTTCTTGCTGAGCAATAAAATTAGCAATTAGTTTATCATGATGTTCTTTTCTATATGGATGCGCTGGATTAACACAAGCAATAAAGTCGCAAGGGATTAGTTTAGTACCCTGATGAATAAGCTGATAAAAAGCATGTTGTCCGTTTGTACCAGGCTCACCCCAAATGATAGGACCAGTTTGGTAATCAACTCGCTCACCTTCTCTTGTTATTGTTTTTCCATTACTCTCCATATCACCTTGCTGGAAATAAGCAGGAAACCTCTCTAACCGTTGGTCATAAGGAAGCATAGCCATGGTTTCTACACCAAGAAAATTATTATACCAAATACCTAATAATGCCAAATTGATTGGAATATTCTTTTCAGCAGGAGTATTTAGAAAATGCTGATCCATCAAATGGTGGCCATGTAAGAATTCAGCAAAAGCTTCTTTACCGATAGATAGCATAATCGAGATACCAATTGCTGAAGGAGAGGAATAACGGCCTCCTACCCAGTCCCAAAACGGAAACATGTTGTCCAAATCTATCCCAAAGGCTGAAACTTCTTTCGATGCAGTTGAAGCAGCAATAAAATGTTTAGCAACATCATCTTCCCTCATCTTTGACAAAAACCAATTCTTTGCTGTAACAGCATTTTGCATTGTTTCTTGTGTAGTAAAGGTCTTAGATGCAACTATAAACAATGTTTCTTCTGGGTCACATTTCCGTAAAACTTCATATATATCCTGACCATCAACATTGGAAACAAAATGAAACTCAAGATCTTTTAACCTATAGGCTTCTAGAGCTCTAACTATCATCTTTGGTCCTAAATCAGAGCCACCAATTCCAATATTTACAACCTTCCTAATTCTTTTTCCTGTTGCACCTGTCCATCCACCACTTCTTAATTTATCAGAGAAAATTGCCATCCTATTAAGTACATCACAAATAGCTGGCATTACATCCTCACCATCAACCAAAATTGATGATATTGGCAAAAAATTTCCACGCTCATATTTAACATTTCTTAGCGCAATATGTAAAACTGCTCTTTTTTCTGTAGTGTTAATAACCTCGCCTGAAAACATTCTATCGGCCCAATCACTAACATCCGATGCTCTTGCTAAATCATATAATGAAGTCATTACGTCTTTTGTGGCTCTGTTCTTAGAAATATCAACATACATATGTCCTAAATTAAAACTCATGGAGTGCAGTCTATCTGAATCTAATAAAAACTGTTCCTTTATGTTAATCTCATTACTTGCAAGTTCTTTCAGTCTTAGCCATTCTGGCATTTGCGTTAATCTCATTTTCCCCTCCGAATATTTTACTATTACTTTATTATACATTATTTTTTCTTTTAGGAATGTATAACTATTTATGTTTAATAAAAGGAACTCTAGACCAACGTGGATGGGTCTTTAGAATAAATACTGGAATCTCATTGCAAAGGTCTGATGGTCATCATCTCCAGTATAAAGTGGAGTTCCATCGCCATTTGCATTACTATCAACATCAAGAAAAATATAGTTAGCTACTATCTTAATGCTTGGATTTACGTACCAGTTAAGACCAAAAGTTAAACTATTTGCAGCACCACCATAAATACTTGCAATAGAATCATTAAGATTAACATAGCTAAATCTAACGCCTACTTCCCACGCACCTATATCTTGATTTATAGGAACAACTCCTCCAAATTCTGCCTGGTCAGCAACATAAGGTCTAGTTTCTCCTGTTAAAAAATATGATGCCCAAAAATAATATCCAGTAAAAAAAGCATCTTGATTGCCAGTCTTTCTAAAATAATTTGCATTAAAAATCTCAGTTTGCGCCAGAAATGGACCTTTTTGAAGAGATAACTCATATGACCCAATAAGTCTTGAATTTACATTAGTTAATATATCTCCTGTATCCAATAACTTTATATTGTGATGATGCGTCTCACCTCTTGTCGACAGCTTAACAATCCCTAAATCAGAAGCTGGTATATCAGAAAAATACGACGAAAAACCTGTTAACAGAGTAATATCATTAATATCAAATTTGACTGCACCTCTGCCAGCATACAATACTGATTCTCTAAGCCCTTCCTCAGAACCTAAGCCTAGTTCATCCCCATAAACACCAGTCATGTAATACCAGCCTATACTATCCATCTCACCATAGTCTGCAACACTAAAACCTAGTCTTCTGTCTAATGTAAATACTCCAACTGGCAAAGAACGCTCCATGAACATTGTCCATCTTGAAGAAGTCATTTCCTCTATGCTACAGGCAGGTTTGTGGTTGCCAAGTTTGATTTTTAAATTATTAGTAACATTGTAGGCCATCCAAAGGTCTTGTGTCTTGATATCGTGATCTCCTTCTGTGTCATTATTTGGAGTAAAAGAAAGATCAAACTCGCCACTCCAAGCATCATATAAGATAGTTTTTATTGCAAACCTTATCTTGCGTGCCTCCACTCCTGAGTGAATACCATTCTTGCTACCTAACACATGACCATAATCAAAAACAATTCTTCCATCCATCCAATACTTAATCTTGCTATCCTTAGACTCTATCATAAAAATTCCATCTTTGTGACCAACAATAAGCTCTTCTTCATTGGATAGTTCTTGCATCTCTTTTTTAGTTGGATATCGTCCGTTTTTTTCAATAAAATCTAACATTCTAGAAATAATACCGGACATTTCATATCTATTGATATAATTATTACCCCTAAATGTATTGTCCTGATAACCAGTTAGAATATTTTGAGAATTAACTTGGGAGATGCTTTCTTTTGCCCAATGAGACTTGGGAACATCTTTAAAAGATGCTCCCAAGGATATCGATGCAATCATTACAATAAATACTCTCAATAACTTAGACAAAACTATTAATCCTCAACTTCTATTTATAGCTTTCTACCATAAACTCCGCTATCTGTGATACCTTCGTTCTGTCCTCTGCTTTCCCATACTACAAAGTACTGACCAGCTGAATTTAGACCAACTACCTGTGGCTCTTTCTGGTCACCAACACAATACCTATTAATCTGTATCTGGCTACCATTAGCAGCACCTGCAGAAGTATACTTCTTAGTAAATATACCATAGCCATTACCCCTATTGGATGCATCCTTATCCACACCGTTAATGTTGTCATAGGCAATTACAAATCCACCATCAGATAAAGCACCTAGTGAAAGCATGTTTGGTCCAAGCTCATCATCAAAAGGTGAAGCAGTACCATTATCCTCAATAGGCAATATTGCGTCAGATTGAGCATTTCTTACAACAAACTCTGTTCCCTGAGCCACTCCTGCTGAGTTATAAGCTCTAGCATAGATACCATGGAAGAAGGAAGGAGGATTACCACTGTCACCGCTCTGCCATGCTATTGCAAATCCTCCACCTGATAGCCCAATAACATTTGCCCATTTCTGATCCTTGTATCTCATGGTCTCATTAACCAAGAACTCATCACCTAAAGCAACGCCTGATGAATTGTATCTTCTAGCAGCTATACCATAACCGCCCCAAGTCTCATCCACGCTGTCTTTTTTCTTACTTTCCCAGGCTATAACAAATCCACCTGAATAACTTGATACAGCTGGACGTTGCTGATTTTCCCATTTCCACTGGTTAACAGTAAACTCAGCTGCTCTTGGCGTTGCATTTGCATTATACATTCTAGCTTGCACGCTTCTCCTATCTCCATCTGGACCAGGATTCTCGTCACCATCTCCAGCTTGCCAAGCAACTACAAAATATCCAGAAGAAAGACCAGCTACAGAAGCATTACGTTGCTCATAGGTGGCTGCACTACTGACTTTAGTTGCACTTGTAATTGCAGCACCTAACTTACTAAACACTTGAACATAAACATCCCTGCGATTTACTGACCAAGCTACTACAAAATTACCATTTGTTAGAGCTGAAACTGAATAATCGCTATTTATTGGCTGTCCAATATTAAGTTTAACTTTCTGAACTGTTTTTGTAGCATTTGCATCATAAACTTCAGCGTATAAGTCTTCATACTCTGTTAAGTCCGCTGCTTGTGCTTTAGATAGATATAAAACCACAAAACTACCGTCACCAAACTTAGCAACTTGTGAATTTCTCTGATCACCAGTAACAACTGAATCCACTCTTGTATCTACATCTGCGTATGTATCATAAGCTTGTGCTACTACATTTACCTTAGATGAATAATTGCCAGCACCATCTACTGTCCAGAAACTATAGTAGTAATTAGTGTTGTCAACTAACCCAACATCCATAAAGTCATCATTGTTATCAGAGAACACCATGAGTCCATCATTTATGTCATTTGGATATCTTGTACTGTTTCTTACAACTACTGTGCCTGCAACACTTGTATCGCTTGGATAAGCCCACTTAAAGGATATCTTTCCTACTGATGGGGCAGTTTGTACATTTGATATTGGCTGAGGAGGAACTGTGTCAATTCTAAATGGTCCACAATGTGTTGTTTGAGTCCACTTACCTGAGGTTAATGCTCTTATATGAAAATACCAATCTCCATCAGTTAATGTTGGGCTGGTTGATTCTGTACCTGTTCCTTTAGATGTAGCTCCTGGGACAGTTGTTGAGTATTTATCCCAAACGTAATTATACTCAGAAGCTGTACCAGTACCTATGTACTGCCATTTTAGATATGCTGTACTAGCTACCGACCACTCTCCAACGCCTGGATTCATATTAATGAAAACTATATTTTCTTTAACTTCTGGCGTAGCTGGAACTGAAGCATTTATCCTATAAGGACCATAATGTGCTGTATTACCCCATTCTCCTACAGAATTTTTACCCTTAACATGAAAGTACCACACTCCATCTGACAATTTCTTTATTGTACTCTTCGCAGTTCCTTCTGAAGTATCATCTGGCTCAGTTGAAGATCCAGCTGAAAACTCATAACTATATCCTGCAATATCTGCATCTGAAAGATTAGTAATCCAAGAAATAGTAACATTATTCTTGGAAGTCCAATTAAACTCGGAAGTAGATGAAGCTGGATTTGAGGTAGCTATTGTCACTTCTGGCACCAAAATAGATCCTGAATTTATATAAAATGGGCCATAATGTAGTGATGATCCCCATACACCTGCATTATTTTTTGCTTTAATATGAAAATACCATACCCCATCTGCTAAAGGTGGACTAACCGTACTATTCTTTGTAGTGTCTATTGTCTCATCAGGATTAGCTGTTGGGTTCTTTGACCAAACAAAACTATATCCTGCAATTCCACTTATTGCATAAGAATACCAACTAACTTCTACTATATTTTGTACACTTAAAACCCCTAAAGCATGCGTTTTAGACATAGCAAAAACTGCATCTTCATCTGGCTCTTCTGTTAAAACAGAGGTTGTTAATACATTTTCTGAATACTGACCACTAGAATTCTTTGTCCATAAACTATAGTAATATGTCACATTTACTGATAATCCTTGATCCGTAAAACTAGTAACATTACGGTCTGCTTCCACAACCAAAACACCTTGAGTAATTGTTTGTGGGCAAGAAGTTGTACTTCTTCTTATTACTACACCAGTTAAGCTCTGGTCATCCATTTTCCAGGATAATCTAACTGACACTCCTAAAGAATTTAAACCACCTTCATATGCTACTTGGGAAGAAAAACCAGAAACCTGCTCTGGCGTGGGCGGTGTAGACATAAGCTCATTTGACATCCTTCCACATCCTGTTAAAAACAAAACACCTAAAAACCCAACTATAACTGCTAACTTTTTACCTTTTTTCATTGCGGGACCTCCTTAAAATCTTATAACCTCTCGAATTTCCCCCAAATATCTTGATTGCCTACTTTACTTTGATCGCTCTGCCATACAAATATGACATCCCCGTTAGCTAAGGTTGCCAAACTTGGCTTCCTTTGATCATTTCTTCCATTAACGTTTATCTGGTACTCAGAACCAAGTAGTTCATTATTTACACTGAATCTTTGAGCTCTAACACTAGAACCTTGTCCATCCAAGTTATCCATACTGTCCCATACAACAACATACCCACCATCAGCAAGACCAAGTACTTGTGGTGTATTAAAATCCATCTCATAGTCATCACCATCTATTGAATATTCAAACTCTATTAAATCAGTAGAATTAACCTTCTTAACTGGACTAAACACAACACCAGAACCATTAAAGAAACATTTTCTAGAGAAAACACCATTAACTTTTAAGGATGTTGAAGATGGCGCGTCTGCAATTGCAGAAACCCAACTAACAACAAAACTACCATCATTTAAAGCTGCGACATTTATCCACTTCTGGTCATTCTGATAATACTCAGAACTATTATTAACTCTAAACTCTTTTGATATTGGAGAACCATAGGAACTAAATACACTTCCAGCAACATCATATCCAATATATCTACTATCTCTGCTTTCCCATAAAATAACAAAGTTACCATCATTTAATACTGCTATTGATGGGTCTTTTTGGTGATGAGTTGTATATTGATTAGCTCTTGTATCACTTTTTATAGTAACTAAACCACTAGAAGAAGCATAAGAATATATTTTATAATTGACTGATTTTCTGTTACCATCCTCGCCGTCTGTCTCCCAAGCTATAACAAACTTGCCATCACCTAATGAAGCAACAGATTGGTCTGACTGGTCATTAGTCTGATATAAAACACCGTTAACCCTAAATTCTGAAGTTACCGCAACCCCACTATAATCAAATATTTGTGCAAAAATGTCTCCATTACTTTCCCATGTCAAAACAAAATAACCATTTTTAAGGTCTGCTGCTTTAGGAATACAACTTTCTGCAACATTAGTTAAAATAAGTTTCTTTTCAGAAATAACCTTCTGTCCTGAACTATTGAAAATATTTAAAACAATATTATAATCATCTGCAACTATCTTATCTAAAGCTGTTACAACAAAACCTCCATTAGCTAACGCTGCTGTAGCTGGACTCTTTTGATCAGAAGACCAATCAGTATTGACCATAAACTCATTTTCTTTAGTGCCATTAACATTAACAACAATAGTAGAAGAGTTAGAAAAATTAAGAGAATTATCAAATGCAAATAACGAGTAGTAATATCTTTTACCTTGAGTAACCTTATCATCAGTATAGGCACTCTTGTCGCCTACATAAATAGTTGAACCATCATTTATTGATTCAGGATAACGATCTTCTCTTCTAACAACAATAACACCTAAACAATCAGAGTCAGATGGCTTACTCCAATTTAAGAAAACCTTATCTGAAATATTAACAGCATAGATTGAACCAACCACTCCTGGAGCAACTTTATCTAGACTAGCTTTTGGAGTAGCTGATTGAACAAGAACAGAAGAATAATTACCAAGTGAATCTTTTGCACATACTCTATACTCATATGTTTCACCATTTTCCAAACCATTCTCTGGTAACGCTGTACCTTCTGGCGGTAAATAGTAACCATCATTAATATTTGCTACAGAAGAATTAGCAAATGATGACATTGCCTTTGACTGAACTGTTCCATTAGAGTCAACTCTTTGAACAACGACTCCATTAAAATCAACATCGCTTGGATTGTCCCAAACTAAAATTATTTTATTATTACCTTCAAGTGCTCTTAAGTTTTGTGGTGATAATACAGAAACATCTGAATTAGGTGTATCATTAATGGATTGAGCCATTCTACCGCAACCAGTTAAAAAGAAAAGCAACGTGCTTATTACTATTAACTGAACTGCTTTCCCCTTTTTCATAAACTCTCCTTTTAAACACATTACTCTAATGTATCGATTACATCATATAAAAAGTTTATGTAGATTGCTTTTAAAAAGGGTTACATTTGTATTACATAAAAAAATAATTACTTAATAATTGTAACAAAAGTTCTAGAAATCATTACTAATACTACTTTCTAGACCTTCTGGTGCTTATAGATATTATACCTGGAACAGCTGAATCTTTAAACCTATCATCAGTACCCACAGAATCAACAAATGCTTCGAGAAAACCTACTCCATACTTTTCAAAGTCAAACTTACGAAAAGCAATAAACTCTGGAGCTGTATTTGATTCAAGAGAATACTTTCCCCAACCATCTTTAACTATCTTTCTTATTGCTATTTGCGGTTCATTGAACTTGCCATTTTTATCCTTGGTCAGCCTCATCGTTATTTCATAATTATCGCCAAGCTCTTTCTTTCCTATATTAACTGCCAAGTATTTAATGTCCTTAGCCCCGTTTTGGTAAATAATTGCTTTACCTGGTATAAAATTATAAGTAGTTTTAATAAAATCTAATCTGTTAGCATTTACATTGTTTTCTTTCTGCAAAATATTATGAAGTCGTAGTAACTGAGAACTATCACCAAAAGATGCAACCTTTAATCTGTCTGCAACGTATGATTTCATGTTCTTATGTTTTCTCTCAATCATAGTCGTGTTTAGATTCACTAGTCCAACTCCATGATAAACATCTTTATCGCCAATATAAATTGTTTTAATTCCATAAAACTTACTTGAACCAAAGATACTTCCTAATCCACTGTCTGTTTTATTAAGCCTTTCAGAAAGTAAATCCCTTGCTGACTTTAACGATTCATACAAATAATCCATTCTTACTTTTGACCAATCGTCTGACCTAACATCAATTCCCATCTTTTCTAAATCATCTACTAACTCTTTTACTTTCTGACCATAAGTCTTTTCCTTAAAGGCTGCTGTCTCATTTAAACCTTTTGTAACAGCTGTTGCCTTTCTTAACCATGCATCATGCAAAGCAAATGACTTAACCATTGAAAAATCAATAATTACGTTTTTACTATCATGCCCTGTTTCAACTTCTGCTTCTGTATCATCATCTGTTAGTTTAATTGTAAATACTCTATTGTTAACCTTTGTTACGCTAAAGTTCTGAGACAAAAACTCTAAATACGCGATAATACCATCAATCGCTTGGTCAGTTAAAAGCTCATCGCCTTCGCCCTCAATAATAACTTCAGAATCAACAAAGAAATTACCCATCTTCTCAAACCTTTCAGCTCTTTGTTCCGTTAGCTTATTGTTAATTGATATTTTTTCAACCCATCTAGACAAAGAAACATTAACTGGCGTTGCCCTAAATACTATTTGAGATGATAACTCTTTGCTAAAATCAATATTATCAAAAGCATCTTCTGATATATAAAGATTACCCTCTTCAATAAACATTGATTCCGTAGAAAACCAATTAACAGGATTTAACAGAAACTTGCCTGATAAGAATTTAACACTTTTAAGAAATGAGAACCCTGGCTCTTTCTTTTGCTTATAATTAGCTAGTGTAGCCAAAAAGAACTCCATCCTCTTAATGTCTTTATCAGAACCACACATTGAGTTTAAAGTTTCATCATCAGAATTCACTTCAATTCCCTGCTTATTCATTTCAACGAACATTTTGTTTATCTGACTAAACTTTTGTCTTGAACCACCAGTTAGCATTAACTCCCTGTCTCCATCATAAGAAACAACCTTACCGTTATCCAAAAATGCAACCTCTCCTGGCTTCTTCTCTGAATTAACCATTATTGGAAAGAAACTTGCCCCTGAGCCTGGCATACAAACATCTAGTGTAGTCTCTGTTGTTCCAAAATGCACATTACCTTTTTTAAACCTAAACCCTACTCTGTCTGCATTAAGACCACCTGTAACACCATAAGTGTCGCCACTATTGCTTTTTATCGTAACACCGTTCTGCGTCCCAACATTTAAATTCACAGAATCTGATACTGGAATACTTGCATTAACCTGACCTCCACAATAAGGAACAACGCCTAATACCTGCACATTAGCATCTGCATTTACTGATGCTTTTGCTGTAATTCCCTGATTAACATTCATTGTAGCAGTTGCGTATGGAGTAAGAGTTTGGTCAATGCCAATTCCTGCCTTACCATATACTGACGTTCCACCATTAACGGAATAAGTATTTCCATCCTCTGATAAACTTGCATTACTACTTCTTCTAAACTCATATGGAAATGTCAATGTTGCTCCAGCTCCTACCAGTGGATCACCCTGATTAAGCTTAACTAACCCAAAACCTCTTAACTGAACAATTTCTCGCTTGCTAGCATCTGTCACTTTCTCTGCGTTTGTCTCTAGCTCACCTCTAAATTGAGAAATAAAACGATCACTACCAATAAATCTAGGGGTTGTATTATCTCCTATCCCAGAGGCAATACCATCAAGAGCATCTTCGTTAAATTCTGACATATATGAATCTCCATCATATTTTGGCTTTGAGTAAAAAGAACGATTTGCCCCAAGCTGTAATCCCAAATCAAATAGGTCCTGATACTGACCATTATCTATATTCTCGTTTCTATACTCTCCGAATAAACCTAAATTGAACATATCATTAGGGTTATAATCTATCCCTAATCTATATCTAGAATCTCTTGCGTCTTCACTATCTGAAAAATAATTACGACCCTCTGCGTATGCTAAGAAATCTTCACCAATATCCTTTTTTACTCTGTAATTGAGTGCCAGCATATTATATGGGTCCATATTAAAGTCTTCATCCATACTCTCCTGCGCTGAATATTTAAGACCTAAATCATAGCCTAATCCCGTAACTTCATTGCGTTTTTCATAATTAAGTTCAGCAACCACTGGCGTTGCTTCTTGTGTATAAGCTAAATCATAGCCCAATCTATATGAAAGTTTTTCTCTAATTCCTGGTGTACTTTCATCATCCAGTTTTGTCTCTCCTCCAATATATGGGATAACACCCAAATCTCTGCTCATAAGGTTAGCTCTTGTCCTATTCTGAAAACGATATCCATTGTCACCATAATCCCAATACCCGAATCTGTATTCCTGTGCACTATCATTGTTATATAAGTTATTTAAGTTGAGCCCTAACTTTAAGTTACTACCCTCTGAGTATTCATTTGTATAAGAAACATCAGCTCCAACGTTGTTTTTGGTTCTGCTCTGTTCACCAAACAAAGACATATTCCATTTCCCTTCACCTGAAGGATTACCTTTATTCCAATCCAAAAGCCATTTATAGGAAGAATTAACAAGCTCTGGAACTTCTGTTTCTCCTGCTGGAGTTGTAACCTTGTCACCATCAACACTAAATCCACTACTTGAAAATTCACCTGTTCTTACAGAATCAAAGGTATTATATAGACTTAAGTTATCGGTTAATCCAATCTTTATTTCATCATGAGCAAAAGCCTGTGGAATAAAATAGTTAGAAGTCTCTAACTGACTTGTTTTCACTCCACCTTTATACTCAGCCTTTTGTAGTCTTATTCTCCCATTTTCATCAACTCTCAGAAATGTTGCATCCACCTTATCAACGTTTGGGTCAAAACTCACTTTTCTCGCTGACTGCGTTCCATCTGCATTTTCTGTATATGTTTCTGTATATTTTAGTTTTTCAACCTCTTTTGAAAATTCTTCAAAAATACCATTTAACCTTTTACTACTCTCTTGGTACTTTTCCTCTGTAACATCCTGACTAACAGTGGCTGAAGCATCAGCAGTAATTGATGTGTGCCTATCTATGGTTCGCTCTCTCCAATACTCTGTTCTAGCAACATATAAATCTCTAATCGTCTCTAGAGCTACCTGATGTCTAGCCTCTTCTCTATGCATATCACGTGTCTCATTACCGTATATATCAGATTGTCTTAATTCATCTGTCGTTACCGTTTCCTCATAAGTAATAATCCTGTTATAAATGTCACTTAAAGACTCAACAATATGTGCCTCTAACTTTTCTTCTGAATGAATACGTTCAGTACTATTACCATTAGCATCAATATTTAACTTTGAACTATAATCAATAGCTCCATCAATAACACTTTCGCGAATTAACGCATCCATCATCTCTGTAATTTCAGTATGGTATTTTGCCTCTATATTAGTATTAACTTGTTCTTCGCCATTTACTTTAACTGTTGAATCAACAGTTCTATGAAAATCTGTATTAGTTGTCGAATCTGCGCTATAACCATCACCTCTTAACTCCTGTGTTCTATCCTCATGTCCCACTGTGTCTTCATGACTTAAAAACGTACCATTAAGCAAAAGCTGATTTTGTAATGATGTATGGTAATCCAAAACACTTTCTGTTCTTAAGCTATAATCAGGAGACAACATTAAGGAATGTATATTACGAAGACCAGTATAGTCCAAATTCTCAACATATGTACCATTTGCAAAATCGTTTCGACTAAAGGTACCTGCTATATCCTCTGTAATCGTTGAATCTGTAGTGGTATTGCCCCATCTTTCAAACATACCAATCTCACTATTTCTAGTAAAATCCCCAGTTGTAACTGTCTTGCCATAAATATTTTCAAAACTAAGGTAGTTCTGACTATACTCTATCTCAGAATGTGTTGTGATATTTCTAAATGGATTATAAATAGAAAAATAATCAGCGATAGTTTCACTCGTTGAGCCTCCACTGGTAGTAACAGAGCCATCTGTAGCAGTATTTACTACCGCATTCTGTGTGATTGATTCAACTTCCTTTCCAGTGGTAGTTCTATTAGGTCTAATATCTGATATTATCCTTGTTGCAACACCTTCGCTACTACTAGTCTGTATCTCCGAGCTATCTGAATTAACTACTATTGAAAAATCGTATATTCCATCATAAAGCGCATCTGTTGTTTCAACTCTTGAACCAGCATTTCTAGTTGATACCTCGTGACTATCAACAGCTATCGTTCCTTGACCAACCGTTGTTTGGGATACACCATCAGCCCGTAATTCACGATGGTCAGTTTGTTCTACTAATGTTGTGCTATCTTTAACATCAACTCTACCATCTTTTCTTGAAGATACACTATTCTCAACAACAGTTGAAGTTATCTCTCTATCCTCTGTCTCGCTTCCATCAAGCCTTTTCACCAACTTACCATCAATACCAACATTCTGCTCACTAACAGTATCAATCTCTCTATCAACACGTTTATCATTTTTCGTTACATCAAAGTCCTGAGTTTCAATATAATCCTCAGCCTCATTTCCATCCAAACCTATCGTACCTTTACTCTCTCTAACAATAGTACCGTCTATTTCCGAGTTAATAGTCCTACCTGTTCTCACATCACTTCTATCACTTTCAAGTTGGTATGTTCTTGTTCCTTCAACAGCCAAGGTTCCATCAGGATTATATTTGGTTTCTACCTCTTTACTTGTTTCCCATTTATTATCTGTTGTTATTGTTCGATTAGGATTTCTTACATCAACTATTTTTTCATTAATTATTTCCTTAGTTTCTTCATTTAAAGCTGTGTTTCCAAACATGTCTATTGTCGTTTTGACCTCAGCTTTACTCTGAGTTATATCTCTGTCTATTGTTCTAGTTCTAGCTGCATTATATACGTCTGTTCTCTTTTGTGTTCCTGTTAAGTCAGTCGTAACCGTAACACTTTCTGCTCCAGTTGGGTATGACTCTTGAACCGTTGTAGTCGTAAGTTGCAAGTCTGTATTTCTTTCCCTAGTATGAAAGTCATTAAATGTTTGAGTCCTTTGTTCAGAAATAGTACCATCATCTACAATCGTTGTTGTTTTTGCATAGCCTGAATGAAGGGAAATGGTAGTATCAATTGCTGAATCCTTCTCTGTATGAGCTTGCTCAGAATAAAATTGATTATGCTGAAGCGTTAAGTCCTGCACAGCTGCTTCTGTCTCTACTTTCTTATAAACAGCGCTTCCGTCTGGAGCAATAAACTCTTCCTCACTGACAAGCTGTTTATTTATATCTGCAATAGCTGGGTCAATCACTACAGTACCAAATCCCCTAGGAACATCATTTAATTTAAATGCTTCATCAATACCAGTATCCTTAAAACCTACGGGATCATTGGTATCCAATAAATTAAAAAGGTCATCATCGCCTAAGTCTCTTGCAATATCTCTTGCATTGTCTAATTGAAACCCATTTTCTCTAGCCTTGTCTCCTGCTATATCCATGATGTCAAACTTGCTTTTGATTCCTTCTTCACCAAAATTTCTATAGGTTATTCTATAGTCAGGAAGAGAGATTATCGGCCTATTTATTAAGCTCTCATTAGAAGCTGGCATCATTGACGAGGATAAGCCTGTATATCCACGACCAAACACCTTACCAACTAGTACATTATCAAGCTTAAACGGATCAATCTTAATACCATTCTTGCCTGCAAGTTGCTGACGTTTTGCTAGTTCAAGACAGTATGCATGTATCTTTCTAGCGTCTTCTGGCTTCATCTCTTTATCTATAAGACCTAAACTCAGGAAACGACTATTTATTTGTCTAAATCTATCCCTAGCTATTAAAACTTCTTCTTGCCTTTTTACTCTTTTTTTTGTGTCAGATGGTTTTGTTATATTATTAAAATGTTCACTTAAGTGCTCTGCATATATGCCATCGGTTAACCAGCTGTAAGTTTCCATTGGGCATGTTTGGAAACATCTAGAATAAATCGATTTTACATGCTCACGATACTTGGAATTACTTGTATACTTGGACACAGCATCTAATACCCAAAAGCCATACTCTACTGACTGTTTATTAACATCTGATTTTGTTGTTAAAAAATTCTTCTCGAACTCTTTTAAGTAATAGTCAAGGTTATTCCTTTTCTTTGACAACAGCACAACGCCAACACCCATTGCTGAATACTCAGCTTTTTCAGTATCTACAATTTTGGTATCCTTCAGCTTCCTATCTATAGCTGATAAAAATTCTTTATAATCCGACTCTAAAACATAGCGTCTCTTTATCTCAGCAAACCATGACTTCATATCTTGATAATCATCACTTAGAAGAGGACTCTCTTGCAATGCATCTAGCTCAGGTAGAATTATTTCGTCAGTCAGGACCTCCCCCTCGATTGGTTCAAGGTCAGGAAGTACGATTGGACCAAAAGGAACAACGGCACCTTCGATTAAATTTAGTTGTGGTAATTGAACTTCATTTGCTGGGTCATGGGTCGGAATGTATTCGCCATATCCATCGACTGACTGGGTTGTAACGCTAGTTCTCTTTAAGCTATCCGCCCCAGTTACCATTATTTTGCTCCTAATATTTTAGAGGATACTTCTGAGCTTAACTCATGAATAATATGTTCCTTTTTACCATGATCTTCTCTAGAAGGGTCATCTGATAATAGATATATTCTATTGTTACTTACTGACATTGATCTAATTGTCGCTTCAGGTGAAAGAGAATCTGTTATTACTTTAAAAGGAGATAAATTCCATTCTTTACTAGAATGCAATTCTTCTTCTGTAATACTGGCTAGATAATATGTACGAATACTATCTCCGTCTTTTCTTTCTGAGTTCTGTACCAACAACACAAAGCTATTACTACTATATGAAGCAGCTATAACTTTTGCATTCTGTACCCCAAAATTATTAGAAAAAAACAAACCTTTATCTATCAAAGTTATCCTTGAATCTTTATCAATAAAAAAAACTTTCTGGTCATTATTTACTTCACCAAAAACATATACACCTTTGTCTGAACTTACTATACCCCTTGTATCTGATGTCGCTAACATCTTGTATACGGCTAGTTGCTCTGCATTTGCACCAGGAATACTACCAACTCCCATCATAACTCCATCATCTGTAAGCGCAGAATGCTTTATCTTCTCTTCAAGGAAAAGCCCTTTAAGGTCTTGTTCTCTAACCGTAAGTCTTTCTAAAGAAAAAGGTAAAGTTACAGTATTAGGTGATTTATTAGCATTCATTCTTATAGAAACAAGTCTACCGTCCTTATTAAAAAACTTCTCTTTCTCTGATTTATGAATAAAAAACTTTCTTTGCAAATCAGCATAATATTGTTTCTCATCTTCTCTGTCGTAAACGATAATATGATTAATTTCATTTTGACCTTTTCCGCCAAGATTAAATTCATATATGTTATTAGTTACTCTCTTTATCTCTATTTTTGATGTTGGTCTATTTAGTATATTGATTACTACTTCTCCGTTTTCATTCTTAACATCAAGTCCGCCGAAATCTGCATTATTGATTTGTTTACCTTCTAAACTAATGTACTCTTGTCCAAAATCATCCTGAATATTTCCGACCCAAAACCCAGTAGGAGAAAGTCCTAAATCACCTCTTGCAACATATATTAGTTTCTTTTCACCACCTATAGGAAAAACCTGAAATGAATGAATTGATTCTTTTGTATTTATTCCATACTCCGTTGAGTTCTCTAATACATTTATCTGCGGAATAGTTTGGAATATCTTCTCTATCTGAGCTGCATCCTGCTTTGAGGCTAATATGTTGATATCTTCTAAAGAAACACCAGTAGTCGTATCACCGTCAAGTCCGCTTACTGAAAGGAAAACTTTTCTAAAAAGTAACCCTTCCATAAATACCTTTGCGTTAGCGGAAAGATTCGTTGAACCAAAATTCAAACAATAGCTCACCTCATCAGAAGAGATGCGTGCAGTATCCTTATCTAAATGACCTTTTTTAGACTCAAAAAAGTATTTTGATACTTCTGCTGCTCCACTCTTAACTGTTGCAATATCCATAAGTATCAGCCCTATTTGACTAATAGTTTATTAATATCAAAAGAAACAACCTGTCCAAAATCCTCATCTTTAACCATATTTTCTGCGTGGTTAAAAAAATGAATTCTGCCACTGTTTACTGACATTGTTCTTACATCTGACAAGCCAAGAACATCTGATGGTAACATCACAATATCAAAGCCTTCTGTCATTGTTTTATTAGAGTCTTGAAGCTGATTTCTATCAACAACTAAAAGAAAATGTTGATTCTTATTCTGCTCACTAACTAAAAGGACATATAACTTATTATCATCTGCTTCAGCAGAACTGACTGAGTAATTACTTAAATCAACAGTAGAGAAATTTTCTCTAACATTTCCAAGCTTAATATTTCTAACTGAAGTCCTTTGGTCATCCATAACCATATCAATATTTGTTCCTTTTAATTGTTCTTTTAACGCATAGAAAAACAAACCTTCTTTACCCTTATTTTGTATTGCACAATATTTGCCTTTACCAAGCGAAGCAAGTCCGCCTAAGTTATCCCTATCAACTACCACAGTAGAAAGCGTTGCAATATCAATAGTAGGCTCGCCCTCTTCATTACGAACAAGATTATAAGAAGAGTCTAGACTATAAGAAACCTTTGCTCCATTTATAACCCTACTGTCCATTGAATCAAGATAAACATCAAGCTGATAGCCATTACCTGTTTTGTTTACTGAAGCTGACCTTATGGTCGTAGAAAAAGCGGAATTCGCAGGAACTGGAAGCTCTACTAATTTTTCAGAAGAAATACCATCTTTGCCAACTATCTCAACTATTAATTCAACGCCTCTCTGATTAACAACAAATTTATCCTTCTGAACTCTTATATTTCCCTCTCTAACGTAAAAAATAGCTTTACCTTGACTAGTGTTAATCACGTCTATCGCATCAGCTTGTATTGCAAGTCTACTTGGAGCAACTTGCATATCTAAGCTTTTCTCTAATTCTGAAACAATACCACTGTGTAATTTATCTGATGCACTGACAAAGCTTTTGTTGCCTGTTTGTCTAACCACGTCAGAGGAAAGCATCAAAATATCCATATCACCAGCACTTAGACCTGGATTCCCGTCAAGATTTGCAAATACTTGGAAGTTCTGAGAAATAACAGAAGCGAGAATATTATCCTCACTACCTTTTGTTGAAGCTGACAATGTTTTTAAAGCCTCACCTGAACTTAAGGAACCTCCCTTTAACGCTTCCTTAATCTGAAAAGCCCCCATCTGTCTTATGCTGTTTATCCTTCCTGTATCGTAATTAACATTTACCATTTTTCAACTCCTTCTTTTTATATGTCTTTTGCGTCAAAATATAGAACTGTCGTTCTATCTTTACCATCTTTAATTCCAACTCCTATTTCATTTCCTTGAAAAAACAAACTATATGGTCTTATTGTTCTATTTGAATAACCTGCTAGATTTACAGGAACAATCTTTATATTCTTATAAACTTCCTGCATATTACCGCTCCTTAAGTCTGACTCTTTGACTCTTACCACAAAGAAATCTTTATCGTTACCTGGTTGACCATGCAATGTATACAAGTATCCATCTCTTGAAGTCATTCCAAAAGTCACTATCTTCTCAATTCCTAAAAGAGTAGAAAGTTCTCCAAAGTCTCCGATCTTTTGAACATCAACTGTCTTCTCTTCTAATTTTTTTGATTTATCAACACTGGCTGTATTTAAATCAATATACAAGTAGGTTGGAATACCATCATTACTATCACTATTCATCATATATGCCCTATCTCCTACTACACTGATACCTTCTAGCTCCATCCTTGCACTACTTCCATATCTTTTTACCATCATCTCAGACTGTCTTGTTGCAGAACGACCTGCCTCCATCAAATAACGTAAACTCTTCACACTTGACTCATCTGCCTGTCCAAAAAAATATTCTTTTGGAAAATGTATTTGATTTAGGTAATAAAAAGAACTTATCATAATCGGGGCTAAATCCTTTTGTCTTAGCTCAACTAACAATTTAATTGGAAGTCCAGTAGACTCTTCTGTAAGTAAAGCATCCCGAACAATAAACCTTGGTTTTGGAGGGATAAAAGAATACTCTCTTCCACTCATCTTAAAAGTAAATTTATTCTCAATCCGATGTCCTTTATCATCAACTGCTGTTTCTATTGCAGTTGTGTTGAATTTATTAGATAGTATTGTAAGAATATATTCCTTATCGGTTTCTTGTAAATCTATTCCACTAAATCCCGTATTAACAACTCCAAATTGCTCTAAATCTAATATTTTAAAACTCTTAGTCTCTGAGTTTCTTATAAAAAGCACACTTCTTGCTTCACCCTTAAGATTAGCATCTCTCTCCACTGCAAAAAAATACTGTCTACCTTTAAGATCAACACTAGCCACATCTGATAACTCAAAAGTAGCCATCTCCGAAAGATCCGCTGATCTCTTAAAATTAGAGACAACTCCTTGCTCCTCGTCTGTCTTATATGCCAACGTCCCTGGCAATACCTCATGAATTTTACTTACTACAGAATCAGTAGCTTCACTAGATTTACTAATATCAGCTAAACTAATTGATGAGTTATCACCATCTAGACCTGCAATAACTTCAAAAACAGGTTTGTATACAAGAATCTCTGCAAGTATCGGATGAATCTTGTATCCCTTAGAGGAAGCTATTCTTGGCATATCCTGTATTTCTTGTAAAGTCAGCTTACTTGTATCCCCTGAATGATAAGCACTGTTGTCTGACTTCAGGTTACTTGAACCAGAAATAAGTGAACTTAGTTGAGAATTTGCTAATTTTAAATCACTACTCTTTATTTGCATTTTTGTCTCCCTATAAATTATCGAAAATATTCAACAATATTCTCGCTATTCCCAGTTTTGTAACATAATCTTAATCAAATACCCAACAAGCCTATCCATGCCAGGATAAGCATAAATCTTCTCACTCAGCTCACTAATAATCTCATCCGTAACAATAAAATCCGACCGAAGGTGTCCATTCGTCCACGTAAACGAAGAAGGAAATTTCGATGAAAGTTGTCCAAAAATATTGTTTGCTGTATCTTGTTGTAAGCATTCATAAAACAGCCACTTATTAGCATGCCCATCATCTCTACTGGTATGATGATATAAAGGAAGTAAATGTTCCTGAACCGACTTGCCAGTCTGGTCAGTGTCCATTAGGTAATACCTCTCATTAGTTGTCATGATTTCCATGTGGGCAGGATTCTTCTTATAAATATCAACTATTTCTAGTATCTGCTTTTTTAATGCTGGTTCCTTTATAACTCTATCAGCTTCTTGTCTCTTACGAAGATTACGCTTCATGATGTCGGCAGAACCGATAACCACAAAAGGGTCCTCCCCTTTACCAAAAATATAAATTCTTGAATGCTCTAAATGTCTATCAATAACTCGATAAAGTCTAATATTTTCAGAAAACTTTCTCATTTTAAACGCTTCATCCAAAACCTTTTCCATAACCTGTGTTGCTTTTTCTTTTCCTGTTTCTGTAGATAACAATGAAAAAACTCTATTCCTATTAGTCATATAGTCTTTACTTATCAGATTAGCCTCGTCTATTACTCCTATTTCCTTTAGCTTTCCCCAAATATTTATAGCCTGGTCATTAGTAATAATCCTATTAGCGTCAGCTTTAAGCTCTGTTTCGCCAATATCTGCATTTGTCAAAGTTAATGGCTCTAAATTTGCAGTTCGAATAATATTAAATCCTCTAACAAAAATATCTACATTTACTCCTGCCTGTGATGCCTGATACAAAAGGTCAATCATTTCATCATCTTCTAGCTGATTTACTTTTATACAAATATAACCATTTTTACCTTTGGCTATTTCACAGCTAATCTTTTCCCTTAAATGTTCTTTTAAATGATTCCCAAACCACATCTCACCTTCTGGCTCATCAGGAAGAACGCTAGCCTCTAAGCTATCAAACATATATTGTGCTTCTCGTCCTAAAGAAGGCTTTGTGGAAAAAACATTTATATCCTCAAAGTTTTTAGCTGAACCTTCTCGAATGTTTCCTGTTCCAACATGGGTAATTCTTAAACAAATATCCGCAGATTTAATCATTAATTGCTGCTCTTCTGTTAAAGCTAAGTCAGCAATAAGTTGAACAGGCAACATTGATTGAATGTCACTTGAAGGTCGTAGTCCTTCAGGCAATAATTTTGGATTTAATAATTTTGTACAAATAGCTTTTTCTGGTTGCCCCTTTACAGGCTCAATTAGCCCACTACTAATCATTACTTGCCACTGTTCTGAAGTAAAATTACTTTTAGATAATAGACCCTCTTGTTTAATTTCTAATTTTGAAACTGTAACCTTTGTATGAATCTTTCTTTTCATCATACTATAATGAACATGGGCACCAGCTTCTTTTAACCTTCTAGCCCATTTAAAGTTTGAAATCTCATCTAACCTTGCCTTTATCTCACAAATAATATGAGCTGAGACGCCTGCTTTTGCGGCTCTCTCTACCGCATGCATTGGGGCAGACTCCTCATCTGTTCTGTATAGTGACTGATACAAAGACATTTTCACTCTATCAGGTCCCAAAACATCTGGATTCTTTAAATATTCAAAAATATCAATAGTCTCATTAACTACTTTATCTAAAATAAACTCATGATATGGCCATTGAAATAAAAGTTCATTAAACATTGCATATCGGACATAACTATTATATTTTGGAGTTATTCTTCTGTATTTTTCATATTTTAATTCTTTTCTATCAACTGCCTTATAAATATCACCAACAAACCTAGCATCTATTCTTCCTGGAACCTCAATTGGCAAAACACCCCTTAAAATAGGAACGTAGTTGTGAAAACCAGCCTTAAACTTACTCTTACTCTTAAGAAAACCCTTTATTCTATCTGAACAACCTTGCTCAACCTCTATCATCACAATTTCAGCAGTCTTTCTTGCTAATACTCCCCTTGCCATTACCTTTCTTTCATCAGGACTATCCTTTATGGTAAAAGGTACATTTACGTTTCTAACAAACAACGCCATTCTTGTCTCAGCATCTTTTGAGCGAAATCCCATAATCTGCTCTAAGTTATGCCTTACTAAATCCTCAAGATAAATAAAATTATATTTTTGCTCACCTTCCTGAAAAGGCAACTGAATCACCCTATTAAGCTGAACATGAAATGGAATTAAAGAACAAAAACCGTTACTACTCACTACTAATCCTACATCAGCATCTACTACATTCTTAACAAGGTTTCTCTTTATTGGTTCAAGATGAGTTAATAAATACTGTTGCTTTAAGCCGTCAATAAGGGGCTTAAGTGTTCTAGGTAAAACCCTTGACTGAATCCACAATTTAAATGGTGTTTGCTTTTCATATTCAAATAATGTTGGATCATTATCAATCATTTCCTTTTTGAATTGCTCTGTAAATTCACCATTTTTTACTAATCCATGGCTTTCTAAGGCATACAAAATACTTTTTAGCTGATCATCACTGAGCATGTTTGAGGCATCAACACCACCTAAAAGAATACGCATATTCTCTCTGGTTACTTTCTTTGAAAAAAGCGCAATCAAATACTTCTTGTTATTATCACAAAGATTTGAAATACACTCTTCTCCTTGATGCATTTTAAAAACTCTATCTGTCTCAAGCTTCTTCATTAAGGAGCTTAACACCTCATGTTGCATACCCCTAACCTCAACAGCGCGTGTTCTTAAATCCTCGTATATCTCTTTTGGTGATTCTCCATTAGCATATTTTTCTCCAGAAATCATCCTATCTGTAAGCCTTGAAATTCTATCTCCGTAAAGCTCTCGCATATTGCTTGCCACGAAAAAGTTTTTAAATAGTTGGTCCATTGGCCTTACCCATTCTCTCAGACTTTGATTTAAGACTCCTAACTGAAACTGAATAAGCTTAAAATCTCTATACCTACTCTTCGGAAACAATGAAGAATCATATGGTTTAAAGGTCGGAGCCTCGATAAATGATATAACTTTATTTTTCATAGCTGATAATATATCGATGATTTCTCATAGAAATCCCATGAAGTATAAGTAAATAAAAGATTACTTTTATATTAAGAAACCGCTAAAAGTTATATCCCTAAAACCCTACTAGCATTTTTTCTCATCCAGGAATGAACCTGCTCCTTGATATCTGGATGACAATAAAAATACACTCTCGCAAAAGCATCTTCTAAGAAAGGCTTATAGTCTGGATCGTCAAAAGAAGAATAAACTTTCCCACTTGAATTCAAGATTGGAAAATCAGGGTTTGGTTTATTCTTAACAATAGTCCTTTCAATAATCATTTCCTCTCCAAAGTGTTCACGTAGCGCAATTAATAATTTATTCATATTTTGTTTCTTTTCTTCGAAATTTGGTGGCTCTAATGTCCAAATCTTGTGGTCATGTTGTCTTAACAAATATCGACTAGCTGTTTCTAATGCTTTCTCAAACTTATCACCAAGTGCTACTTTTAATCTTTCCACTTTATCAAACAAAGAAGAATTATTCTTAGCAAACTCTGGATGCTCTCCATAAACTAACAACTCTTTGATTGCAGACAAATAATAAGAATCACTAATAAGTTCATAATAAATAGCTACAGACTTAATATCTTCTTCAGAAGCTCCTCCAATGTTCTTCGCAATCCTATCTATAACGTCTAAAAAACTTGTTGGGGTTAAGTCTCTAATTAATTTCTTCATCATATTGTCATAGGCAATAGTTAATGGATGATAGGCAATAAAATGATACATGCTTTTTCTTGACTTTAATAAATCACAAACCGCATCAACTCCTGGATTTTTCATAACCCCTATGTGGTAATTCCCGTTATATGGAAGAAGTACTAGTGATTTAATAATTGCCTCTCTATTAAATTCGCCTGTTACAATTCCTGAGTTCTTTGCGTCTCTATACATATATTCCATTCTGTCTGCCCCAAAAGCATCTCCTGTTACTATCTCGTTCATGATTTTCTCAAATGGGGAATAACTATAATTTGGGAATATTTTCAAATACTCATCCTGATTAAGCGCTACTTTTGCTACATCCTCTACGGCTATTCCATAGCTATACAAAATATTTTTTACTTCTGGACTTTTCATTAAAATATATGACATCGTCTCATGGCTTATGCCCCTTTTAAATAAAATAGCCTGCTCCGCTACATGTGACATAGATAAATGACCTAAATCATGTAAAAGCCCTGCTAGTCTAACAACTTGCTTCCAATACTCCAAATCATACCCATTAATAAATCCCTGAAGTTTATCTCTTTTTGATTTTGAAGCTCTAGAAATAGAATCAGGACTAAATAATCTATCGAAAATATCAGAAGCTAAGGACATAACACCTAGCGAATGCTCAAATCGCTTATGAACCGTAGTTGGATACACCTGGTTAGCTGCACTTAAAGAAGTGACATCCTTTAACCTATTGAAAACAATAGTTTGCAAAACAAGATTCTCCAGTTCATTAAACTTTATTTCTGCAAATACATTATCAGAAATCCTTTTATGAAAAGGTAAAATTGTAAATCGCTTACAAGCCACTATTTTATTTAACATGAAAATATATCGCTTAAGTTTAAATTATTTCCCAACGATGTTTATTAAGTATTTATTACGCTAACTAACAAATACTTATACGAATATGACTTTTTTGTTAATTACATCCTTTTATGAAATATTTTAATAATCTCTACGATATATTACTTGAAATGAAAACAAACAATATAACTTTACGCTATAAAATATGCTCCATAAAAAGCCCTCTGGATACAGAAATAGAAAACTATTCTAATCTAATCCAGACTATTAAAAAATCAGCAGCAGAAGCAAAGAACAGCTTTAGGTCAAGAACCGATGATTACCTTAGTTACGACCAAAGTTTACTTGCAGATTACGAGGCTACCTTACAAACAGCAACAACGCTACTTCCACCTGAAACTATTAAAGAAAACGATAAAAGTGGGCTACTCCTTAAACTGCTTAGAACAAACCAAGTACTAAAAAACCTTCAAGTATTACTATCCAATTTAAACGAACATGAATCAGAAAAGAATATTTTAGATACTTTACAACTAGCTCCTGAAGAACGAACTTGGTATCAAACTTTGTTATCAGTTTTCTGGTCATCAAATAAAAGACACGACTACTTTAAAATCAGAAATAAACAGTTATCATCATTAACTAATCAACTAAATGACCTATTAGTAAAAAGTATAAAAGGTAACATTAATAATGATTACAAATTTGAATTGTACCAAACAGAAGATTGCTCACTGGAGGCTAACTCAATGAGACATTTTTGGTATAAACTATCTTCCGGATATCACTACTTTTTAGAGTTAATTAAAATAGCTAAAGTTAGAGACAATATTGACATTGAGTTTGATAATCCTGAGGGTAAAATCTATGCATCTATATCTGTGAGAGCAGGTATAGTCAAAGAAGAGGATCTAACCACTATTCGTTACCCTGACAATGATGCTGTAACAGCTAAACAACTTATTAATAAGCTTATTGAAAATAATATTTTATCCAAGGACCGAAGACTTCTTGTTGATCCATTCGATGATTCTGTAGTTCAAACAGTACTCACTCCTGTACTTAATAATCTTGGCTTTAACCCAACAGAAGTAATTGAAGCACTCAGAAACAGTTTTATGGTCAATATAAACATAGAGCAACAAGCAAACTTAGCTATGGCTTTCAGTTCTGTTGGAAGACAAATGACACAACAACATCCTCAGCACGCTTATAGCTTTTTTCATAACAGATTTGAACAACTCAAAACAATACCAGCAAACAGAATCTATTCACCTACTACAATAACAGAAGCTAATCTAATGGACACAATGCCAACAATAAATGAAACAAACGCTGATAAGTTCATGGTTACGTTTGGAAAAGTATCAGAACGTTCATTTATGAATGTAAATAAGGAGCATTATGTTACTCAACACTCATCAGCTCCAAACAGAAGAAGATATACTCTTGAATCTGAAAGAAGACAACTCATTAATGCCGAACTTTCTGCAAGAATTTTCCAAAAGCTTGAAGAAGACGGATTTATCAATGAACTTGGAAGAATGAATAATAATGATTTATTTAAATTTAGAAGTAGTAACAAAAGAAAACTTATTGAAGTCCTAAAAGACATTAAAATAATCAATGGAGAACATACATTATCTAGAGCACAAAGAAGACAAGTATTAGCTATTCTAAAGAAAGCATCTGAAACAAAGTTTAGCGAAAACGCAACAATACAATTCACAAAACTTGCGACAAATGAGCATACATTAAATGACTTCACGATTTTCTTAATCGAAGACGGAGACAAAAAATGGGTTCTGTTTCCTTATGACCATTTCGGTAACCCTTCTTATAACTTAAAAAAATTACCTTCAAACTATGATTTTCAAAAAGCTCTGAAAGAATTTCCTCATAAACTTGGACTACCAAAAGGCATATATTACACGTTCTTTCAAAACCAGTTGCAGGTAATAAGCAAACACAGCAACACTCATGACCTATCTCTTTTATATCGGAAGATTACGTCAAACCCATATTTTCTTAGAACATTGGCACTATTAACAATATCTGGGTTCTTAATTCCACATGACACCCTCTTCAACATGCTTGACCAAGGGGAAGAACTTGGAATAGGTTTCTCAATCTATTTATGGTTTAAAGCGAGCAGAGGTATAGCAGCCACAAATATTTTAAGAAAACAAGTTGAAAACTGCGAAAGAAAATTATCCTCAATTAGATATGGACTATCAATGTTCTCCGCTTCTCTATATTTACTAATGTATGCTCTACCAAAAAGTTCAATGATGCTAATAGGAGACTCATACTGGAACTTATTCATTCCACTAATCGTACTAGACATGTTGGATTCACTTGTCAGATGGCCACTAAACAATGAAAAAATACAACGAAGTATGCCTGAATACCCTAAGCATGTATTATTTGGATACATTGCAATAATTGGTACTATCTTAAGTTCTATCTGGCTACCAGACCATATTCTAACAAATGACACCATTAAAACAATGATAGTAGCGATGGAAGCAATGCGTGTTGGCACTTACTTAAGAAGAGATATACCAAAGGCAAATAGATCCCTAGAAGAAAGGTACACCCACAAGTTTGAATCATCTACAGCAGTTGCTTCTATTGGAATGCATGTAGGCACAACAGCACTATTACTTTATGCTCTAGATAAACTATTAGACTATCTCCACGCAACATACTATATGCTCCCTTAACAAAATCTTAATATAGCTCTATCAGGATAAGTGGATTATACTATTTCACATGTCAGAAATTCAAAATACTTTCAATCCAGATGATATTATTCCACGCTTTGAATGGAGAACATTTGATATATCCAAAGAAGAAGGACAAAAGTATTTTTCGAAAGATGATTGCTATAGGTCTCTAGAAAGTCAAGAAATCTATATTCTTTCTGAACTTTCTAACGATAATATAAAACTTCGCTTTGAATTTATGGATATGAAACTTCCTTTAAGAGTAAATGAGAACAAATTGGAGCTCTGGACAGTAGCACTCAAAGCACCTTTTCCTTTAAGCATCCATAATCTTGCACTTCTCTTCAAAGGACTTGAGCTACCATTACCAAAGCTAAACCAGAATGAGTTCTCCAAAGAAGAATTCTTTGAAATCATAAAATCTTACAAAGAACTTCACCTTGTTACAGTTAGTAAAATCAGGCATGGTTTTAGACCAGTTGGCGTTAGATCAGAGTTAGCAGAAATCATCGTTAACAATAAACCTTACTATACTGTATCCTTTGAAAACGAAGATCAAAACAAGGTATGGGATCTAGTGAAAGAGCATGGTCTAACCTTAAAACAAAACACAAACTATATTAAATTCCTAAAAGAAAAAATTAATCTTAAATATTAATTATCTTTTAAAAAATTGGTCTAATAAATTATCCCAATTATAAAATTCATTAACTCTTTTAATAGCGGCTTCTCTCATCTCCGCATTTAACTTACTTTTATTCTTAGCATGTTCTACCATGAACAATATTTTATCCACCCAAAACTTATGATTATCGGATTCTATGACATACCCTGTCACTTTATCTTCAACAATTTCTTGTGGTCCTCCAATATTAGAAACAATAGCTGGTAACCCACATGCCTGTGCCTCTAACACAGACATTCCGAAAGTGTCTGTATTGCTTGGGAATACAAAAACATCTACCCCAGAATATATATATGGCAATTCCTTCTGTGAAATAACTCCTGGCAAGCGAACATTTGCTAAGCTCTTACACTCTTTCTTTAACTCCTCATAATATGGTCCCATACCTGCAATAATTAAATTTAAAGTTGGTTCCTCTTTTAAGCAATCACGGTAGACTTCTACCAAAAACTTCAAATTTTTATCCTGTGATACTCTTCCAGTAAATAAAAGAGTTGGAGTATCTTTTAACTTAAAATAATCAAGCACAAACTTTCTTCCTGTTTTCTTGTAATGATACTGTTCTAAGTCTAAACCTCGTCTAAAAAGCTTCATCTTTTGTTCTTCAAAGCCTCTTTCTTTAAGCTGATTAATATACTCATTTGTAGGCACCATATTCAAATCTACATAGTTATAGAACCATTTAAGATACATATCGATAAGCCTAAGAATATTATCATTCCCAATCATCTTCTCAGCTTCTTTAGTAAAATCCGTATGGAATACAGCCTTAACTTTAAGACTCATGAGTCTTGCTATCAGTAGTCCGATTAATCCAACTGGCCCAGGAGTAGAGATGATTACCTCATCTGGGTCCAACTCATAAATAATCTTTAATGACTTCAATAATGAAGGAAACTTAATCGTTATTTGGTCATACACAACAGGAACAATGTCAGAAACAACAGGCAAATAAACCACATTAGGAGGAAGGTCACTATTCTTTTCAGAGTCTAGCAAACAGGTAACTATATGAAGGTCACGCTTATTATTATGGGCCAACCAACCAATTTTCCTAAGCGTATTTGATACTCCATTTAAGTCAATTAATGTATCCGTAAACCAAACAACTTTTTTGTCACTACCACTTACTCCTGGCACAAACTCAGTTTCTAATCTCTCAAGCAAGTCTCTATCTTGGAAAAAATGCTTCATGGTTGATAAAAAAGGCAATGCTAAAAAGACACCAACAAATGATGAAGACACCTTTCTGAATCCGTTAATAATATCAATCTTTTTAATATCTTTTCTAAAGGACTCCAAATTGGAAGCAAAGAATTGATCAAAAATAGCAGCAATATCATCATAAATATTGTCTAACTTCTCATCCATCTCCAAATGACTATTTTTAATGTTATTTTCAACAATATCTAACAACATCCCCTTAGTTTTCTCATTTCTTTTCTTATACTTCTTTTTTAATCTATTAACAAAAAACTTTTGCTTAAAATCCAAGGTTTTTTCTTCAAATAAATACTCACTCATATTCATAAACATTGATTTAGAGATATCAAACCCTTTATCTTTCGAGAACTGGTATCCTATTTTATAGATAGCAAAAGCTAAACTATGGAAATTACTATGCCTTCCACCTACTTTCCCCTTTCTATTTTTAAGTGCATCGATAAACGAACTCGTATTTGTAGCTGGAACCTCTGTATAAGTCTTACCTATAAAAATACCTGCATGGTCATCAGAACCAGCGGTAAAATTCTTTACCCAAAGCTTTTCACTATAAACTTTAATGTCAGGGTGCTTTGCTTTCAGTTTCTCTATTTTCTCTGGGTCTAAATTTGAAAGCGCCTTACCCCAAACTAAGTTATTCTTGGAGTTTCTAGACCCATTTATTGATTCAAAAGAATCAAAAAGAAGAATCAATCTCTCAAGCTGTTCATACTGAAGCTTACCATTAATTGAATAAGTAGCATGCGCAACAGAATGAACGATATCATTAGCCATTATATATTCCCTAAGCTCATAAATATTCTTTCTAAGCTTATCCATTTCTTGAAACTGTTCTACTGTGAAATCGTATACCAAACAATGAATTTTACAGCCATTTTCTGGGAAATAAGTGGTTAACTCACAACCCAATATTACGTCTTCAGGATGACTATTCTTTATTAATACTGCACCTTGTATACAGTTATGGTCTGTGATGGTTACTATGTCCATCCCATTCTTTTTACATATACGATAAATATCTTCTGGTTCTGTGTAAGATTCCCGTGTACCTAGTGCCTTTAGTATCCATTCTGATGGTCTATCAGAGTATTTTGAATGAACATGTAGGTCAGCACGTAATATTTTATTTTTCATCGTATACTTAATAAGATAAACGATATTTATTAAGTATATATTTACAACAGATTACGTTTTAAAATCTTTTCTTAATAGTATTGTTATCGTTTCTTAATTTTAATGACAAGCGATATAAAGATATAATTAATCAAAATGAAACAAAAGCTAATTATTTCAGTTTTTTTACTATGCGCATTATTTCTGATTGTCAATAATATTTATGGGCACAAAGGAACCAAAAAGGATTTCCCTTCAAAACCAATAACTATCATAGTTCATTCTAAACCAGGGTCTGGAATAGATATTATGTCCAGAATAATAGCGGATATAGCACAAAGAAAACACAAAGTAACAATGGTTATAGAAAATAAACCTGGAACACAAGGCGTTGTAGCTATGAACCATGTCCTAAACCAAAAAAGGGATGGTTATACAATACTTGGCGTGACAAAATCGTTTCTGTCTTCTGTGCTTGTAAATGCAACAACTGTTAAAATAGAAGACTTTTTCTATGTGGCAGAGGTTATGCAGGATGCAGAGGTACTTATTGGAAATAAAAATACTCAAGTAAATGATTTCAACAGTCTCGTTGAAGATGCCAAAAGCAAAAAAGGCAAACAAATATGGGCTGGACCTGGAACTGGTGGAAGAGACCAGCTAATGGCACTAAAAGTATGGGAAACACTAGGCATTTCAGGCACTTGGGTAGACTACAAAAGCTCCCCACAAACTGCCTTAGCATTACTTAGAAAGGAAGCACCTGTTAGTGTTGGCAACCCAGGTGATATAGAAGGCAAAGCTGACCTTATCCTTCTTGCTGTAGCTCATCCTGAAAGACTAAAAAAGTTTCCAGAAGTACCTACCTTTAAGGAACTTGGATACCCATTAGAAGAATACATGTGGAGAGGTTATGCTGTTGCCAACGGAACTCCAATAAAAGTAACAACTTTCTTAGAAAACCTCTTTAAAGAAATCGTAAAAGACCCACAATTTACTAGTTACATAGAGGAGCAAGGAGCTTTCTCCAAGTTTAACGGTCACAATAATTTTCAGAAAAAGATTAACCAAGAATTACATGAAACTAAACTACTTCTTACTAAAGCCGGATTACTACAAAGCTATATTAACTTTAACCCTATCCAAACGACTATGATTGGATTCGCTATTTCTTCATTATTAATAATATCGATTATTAGCCTTGCACTTATTTTAAAAAGAAAAACATCTATTACAATCTGGTTTTCTGCTGGCATGATTTGGTTATCACTAATGTTTTTACACCAAACATTTTCATTCATTATACCACCAGAAGCAAACATCACAAGTCCAGCCCTAATACCAAGAATCTGGTCAATATTACTTATTTTACTAAGCACATCATTAATAGCAACGGAACTGCTTGGAAGCAAGAAAGAGCCTATTAAGGAAGACAATGTAAAAACAATACAAATAATAGTTCTCACTTTACTTTATTTTCTTTCTGTTCCTTTTATGGGTTTCTACGTTGCAACCTATATTTTCTTATCAATATCTCTTTTCATACTCCAAAATAAAAACATATATACTATTTTCGTTACAGCTAGCACCTTCACAATTGTTTGTTATTTAATTTTTCAACTTGCCCTTGGAATATCATTTCCAACTGGCATTTTGGGATAATAAAGGAGAAATAAATGGAAATGACTGAACTAATAACCAACTTTTATGCAGGCCTAATGCAACTAATGAACTTCAGCACTCTCTGGGTCATGTTCCTTGGCATGGCTGTAGGAATAGTTGTTGGTGCTCTACCTGGTCTATCACCAGCAGTCGGTTGTGCAATGATGCTTCCTTTTACTTTTTACTTATCACCAATAAATGCATTACTCCTACTTGTATCTGTTTATGCTGGCGCAGAATATGGAGGCTCCATTTCGGCTATTTGCATAAACACACCTGGTACTGCTGGGGCAGTTGCTACCTCTATCGACGGTTATCCACTAACAAAACAAGGTAAACCGGGAATAGCTTTAGGTGTTTCTCTCTGGTCATCAGTTATTGGTGGAATAATTGGAACAATAGGGCTAATTGTTTTTGCTGTTCCTCTAGCAAACTTAGCAATAAATTTTGAGTCTTATGAATATTTTGCTCTTGGTATACTTGGACTAACAATCATTTCTTCTCTATCAAGCGAAAATTATCTTAAAGGATTTATTGCAGCTTCACTTGGACTTCTTATAATGACCATAGGTTATGACCATGAGTTATCCTTCTCACGCTTTACTTTTGGCATATCCGAACTGCAAGATGGAATTAAATTTATCCCTGCTGTTATAGGACTCTTTGCCTTAAGCGAAGTTTTCTACAATATTGCCAGAATTAAGGATAAAGGAACAGAAAAGAAGAAATTGTCATACACCTTTCCTGCAATTTCTCAGATTTTGCCACTAAAATTTATTATAGCTAAATCTGCTATTATAGGTACTATCATTGGAGCAATTCCAGGAGCAGGAGCAGCAATAGCATCTATTCTTTCCTACAACGAAGCTAAAAGAACAAGCAAAACTCCCAAAGAGTTTGGACACGGCTCTTTAGAAGGTGTAGCAGCACCAGAATCAGCAAACAACGCTGTAGTTGCTGGCTCGATGATTCCTCTACTTAGCCTTGGAATACCAGGAAGTGCATCTACTGCTATCATGCTTGGAGCACTTATGATTCATAAAATATCACCTGGACCTGACCTATTTAAACCAGCACCATACGGGCATCCGGAATTAATATACGGATTGTTTATTGCTTTCTTCTTAACAAACATTATTTTATTAATACTTGGTCTTATTGGGAACAGGTTATGGGTAAAACTAATTTCTTTCCCAGACAGTATCATTTACTCGATTATTGTCGCGACATCATTCATAGGCAGTTACTTTGTAAATACCTCCATTTTTGACGTCATAATTTGTTTTGTATTCGGAATAATTGGGTTCTTACTAAAAAAAGGTGGATTCCCAACAGCTCCAGTAATACTAGGATTAATCCTAGGTGCAATGATAGAAGAAAACTTACGTTTATCATTAGTTAAAGGTGGCATGCTTGTCTTTCTCCAAAGACCAATGAGTGCAACAATCCTAGCAATAGCCCTTATTTCATTCTTATGGCCTATCTTAAAGCACCTCCTAAATAAGAAAAAATACACACCACCAGCTATTAAGTAGTAATTTTCACAAAAATAAGGTATATTCTTTATACTAATATGATAAAAGAAATCGAAAGAAAATATTTAGTAACTTCTTTACCACTTGGTTACGAACAAAATAAATATTCTGATATTATCCAAGGTTATATCAGCGTTGATGGTGATGGGACAGAAGTTAGACTTAGAAAAATGGATAACACTCATACAATTACTGTTAAAACAGGCAAGGGTCTTGTTCGAGATGAATATGAAATTCTCATTCCACCTGAACACTACGAAAAATTATGGCCAACAACATCTGGCAGAAGAATAAAGAAAACAAGATACTATATTGCCCATAATGGGTTTGTTATTCAACTAGATGTTTACGGTGGTCACCTTAAGGGTCTCTTTACAGCAGAAATAGAATTCAGTACAGAAGAACAAAGCGACACCTTCACTCCTCCAACTTGGTTAGGAGAAGAAGTCACAGACGATGTTAGATACAAAAACAAAAGTCTAGCTATTTACGGCATTAACTTTCGCTAAAGAATTAACATTGCGTCACCGAAGCTAAAAAATCTATATTTATTTATAATTGCCTCTTCATATGCTTGCATAATAAACTGCTTATCTGCAAATGCACTAATCATTAATAGCAGTGATGACTTAGGTAAATGAAAATTCGTTAACATTGCATCAACTACTGTAAACTTAAACCCTGGATAAATAAATATTTCCGTCTGTCCTACTCCTGCCTCTAATGTTCCGTATTTCTGGCTAACACCCTCAAGTACCCTAGTTGTTGTTGTCCCAACAGCGATAACTCGTCCACCCTTCTTTTTTGTTTCATCAATTAGATTAACTGTTTCCTTTGAGAGCTCATAGTTCTCGCTATGCATCTTATGTTCAAGATAGTTATCACATTTAATTGGTCTGAATGTTCCTATCCCAACATAAAGAGTTAAAAAAGCAGTATTCACTCCTCTGCTTTTAAGAGAACTAAGAAGTTCTTCATTAAAATGAAGTCCAGCTGTTGGTGCAGCGACTGCTCCTAACTTGTTTGCAAAAACTGTCTGATACCTGTTTTTATAATAGTCTGTTTTGCTTTCATCATAATCGATGTACGGTGGCAATGGTATCTGTCCTATTTTATCTAAGACATCAAAAAAGCTACCTTCTGCCTTAAACCTAACTAGTCTCTTTCCTTCATCAAGTATTTCAAGCACTACACCTGTTAAGTCCAAGGGGAAATATAAAACCGTACCAACCTTTAACCCTGGCTTAACTAGCACTTCCCAAATAATCTCTCCGTCTTTACTTTTATCTTCTAATAAGAAAACTTCTACCTTACCACCTGTTTGCTTTTGCCCATATAACCTCGCCGGCATAACCTTAGCATCATTGAAAACTAACAAATCGTTTGGCTGAAGCAATGTATCAAGCTGACTAACTGAATTATGTTTTATAGTCTTCATCTTCCTATCTAGCACCATTAGCTTAGCGTCTGGTCGCTTTTTAGAAGGCAATTGAGCAATCAGCTCTTTAGGGAGTTCATAATCAAATTCGGAAATTAAATTCATTTATAGCTTTTATTTAGAAATTGTAACTGTAAAGGTAGAACCTTTTTCTGGCTTACTTTCCACACTTATCTCAGCACCATGCAAATCTAGAATATTCTTAACAATTGGCAATCCTAGTCCTGTGCCCTCATACATCTTCGTTAGAGAGTTATCTACCTGCCTAAATTTCTGAAAAATAATCTTCTGATCTTCTTCACTTATACCAATACCAGTGTCCTTTACCTCTACAATCATTTTATTCTTTTCGCTCTTTATGTTTATCTCCGCTTTTCCTTTTTCAGTAAACTTAATAGCATTTGATAATAAATTTGAAAAAACACTCTCCATATTATCAGCATCAATATTAACAAAAAAATCATTTACACCCTTAGCTTTTGTAGCATTAACTACTAGTTCTAGATTCTTCTTATCAGCAAGAATCTTCATCTTCTTAACAGTATCATTAATTAATACGCTAAGATCTATCTTCTCTAAATTAAGTTTTGTATTTCCAGACTCTATCTCACTTAAAAACAATAATTTATTTATTATCTTGAGTAGCGATAGGCTATTCTCGTGTGCTATCTTTAAAAAAGTTTCCTGAGTTTTCGCTATGTTGCCATAATTCAAAACTATCTCTATATAACCAATAATGCTTGTTAACGGTGTTCTAAGTTCATGCGAAACATTTTGCAGAAACTGATCTTTTAACTCATCAAGCTCCATTAGCTGCTTATTCTTGTCCTCTAATTCTTTTGTTTTTGCAATAACAATATCCTCAATGTTATCAATGTGTTCTTTAAGCTGTTTGTCTATCTCAAACAATCTCTTCATCATGCTATTAAAAGCAAAAGCAAGCTCATTAAACTCTTTGTTGGTATTAACATCTATTGTTTTATCAAAAACACCATTCTTGATGCTTTCTATGGAAGCCAAAAATTTTCTATATGGATTAGAAAAATTCCTGACATAAAAATACACTAGAGAACCAAAACCAAATACTACAAAAAAAGCTAATGCGCCTAGATAAAAAACTAAAAAATTCTCATATGACTGTGTCCTCTGACGGAAAACAAAAGAAACATCAGCATAATTCTCATTAGTAATTCTATGAAGCTCAGATAACACACTATCCTCTAAGAAACTTATCTGACGAATAATTTCCTCTCTATCTGCAACTGTCATATTTTTCTCAAAAAGCATCTGCATTAAGTCTTTTGTTTTTATATAGTATTCATATTCTTTTTGCATAACTGCCAAATAAGAACTACCATGCTTGTTCCCATCTCTTAAAAAATTATTGAACTGGTAATCCAAGCTATTTATTAAATAGATAAAGTCTCTCCTTGCTTCATAGGTAACTCCGTTTGAGTGCTTATAGGCTAAATAGAAAAGCTTAGAAAAAGAAGTGTAGATATTCTGAACTGAGTTTGTATTCTGTGCGTAAAACGCTAACTTATTGTCAATTTGCCTATCCTTTTGAAAATTTGTAAACAGCACAACAGCTGAAACTAAAAAAAATAGAAAAAAAAGTGTAATAATAAAAAAGAATTTTACTTTAAATGATACTGTTCTTATGCTCATACTCTAATTATATTTACTTTACTCAAAATGTAAACGAACCCTTTCATTACTTAGCTTACTATTTTATATCACAGAACTTATTTGTTCATCATTTATAACATCAATAACCTGCTTTGCTACATCAATTGCTACTTTTGTTTTTGCCTCAATTGTAGCAGCTCCAATATGTGGAGTTGTAACAATGTTCGGAACTCCCAATAAAACGTTGCTAATACTGGTAGGTTCTTCAGAAAAAACATCAACTGCCGCAGCTCTTATCTTACCAGACATCACTGCATCTCTTAAATCTTGTTCTACAACAATCCCACCTCTAGAACAATTAATAAAACAAGCTCCATCCTTCATGCTAGCAAACATAGCATCATCAAACAAACCCTCTGTTTTCTCGTTTTTAGGAATATGTAATGTTAAGATATCAGATTTAGCTAAAACGTCCTGCATTTTCATAAGCTGGATATATTTTTCATCAATTGCCTTAACATTAACATCATAACCAAAAATGTTCATTCCAAAGGCATTTGCATACATAGCAACTCTTCTTCCTATTTTACCAAGACCAATGATACCTAATGTTTTTCCATAAAGCTCTGTGCCGAGAAAAGCTGGTCTATCCCATAAACCACTCTGAATACTATTATGGGCAAAAGTAATATGACGAACAAGTGATAGGATTAAACCAAAAGTATGCTCAGCCGCAGCAACAGTGTTTCCTTCAGGTGAATTAACAACCTTAATCCCCTTCTTATGTGCTGCTACTACATCAATATTATCTAAACCAACTCCAGCTCGTCCGATAACCTTCATTTTTTTTGTAGCTTTAATAATTTTGGAGGTAACTGTTGTTTCACTTCTGACTATCATGGCATCATAGTCAGCTATTATAGATACTAGCTCTTTCTCAGGCAGTCCAATAAGAACATCAACCTGAAAATATTTATTTAATAAGATTAGGCCTTCTTCAGACAACTTATCACTAACTAAAATCTTAGCCATAGACAATTGAACCCTTCATTTCCGAATAAACAAAAAAGCACCCTTTCGGGTGCTTTTAAATTATCTCTTTCTGTACTGTGCGCCTCTCCTGGCTCCTCTTTTTCCGTATTTCTTTCGTTCAACGATTCTACTATCTCTAGTAAGCAATCCTTCAACTTTTAAAAGAGTTCTATATTCTTCAGAAATAACGTTTAAACCTTTAGCAATACCATACATAATCGCTTCCACCTGGCCACTAACTCCTCCGCCAGTAACAGATGCAATAACATCGTATCTATCATTAGTCTTTGTAAGCAACAATGGTTTCATTAGTTTGTGTTTTTGAGTAATAGATATATTCATTTCCTCAACTTTAGTCCCATCAACTGTTATGTTACCAGTTCCTGATACTAACCAAACTTTTGCAATCGCTTCTTTTCTTTTTCCTGTTGCGTAATATTTAATCTGTTGCTTTGTTTTTTCTGCCATCTGAATCTCCTTTTATCCTATAACACGACCTGTTTTGGTTTTTGTGCAATGTGAGGATGTTCAGATCCTCCATAAATGTGAAGGTTTCTATATAATTGCCTTCCCATACGTCCTTTAGGTAGCATGCTCTTAACAGCAATCTCTAAAGCTCTTTCTGGTTTTGTGTTCATCATATCTTGGAAATTAGTTGTATTAATCCCTCCTGGAAAACCAGTATATTTATGATAAAGTTTGTCTTGAGTTTTTCTACCAGTAACTTTTACCTTACCAGCATTAATAACAACTACATAATCACCATTATCCATATTTGGTTGAAAATTAGATTTATTCTTTCCTCTTAAAATAGCAGCAATTTTAGAAGCAACTCTTCCTAAAGTACCACCGTCTACATCTACTATTACCCATTCCTTATCTAACTTATTACTTGATAGATAAAAAGTATCAAATTTATTTCTCATTTCCGTTTCCTTTCGTCTCTTCTAAATATTCAACTCTAGTCAAAAATAAACTCTTAGCAGGCGCCATCTGCCAGAGGTATTCTTTCTCTTCCTCAACTACGCGCTTTATTTCATTTTCCTGCCAATTATTATTCATTGCATAAATCAACAATCCAACAATACGACGTACCATATTATGTAAAAAACCATTTGCCCTGATTTTAAAAACATAACTAGTTCCTTCATATCCTAGAAAAGAATAAAAACCCTTACTGAATTCTGCGCTCTCAACCTTTCTTATAGTATTTTCATACTTATCAGCTGAACGGCAAAAAAGAGCAAAATCTTTTTCTCCTATTATATATTTGGCATAACCATTTATTCTTTCAATATCCATACTGTTAACATACAGCATATATTTATTTAAAAAAACATTTTCATTCCCACTATAAAACCAATATTCATATTCTCTACTCAAGGCTTCATACCTTGGGTGAATCTGCTCCATTGATTCATCAACTGAAAGAATACGAATAGGATATCCATCTAAACTATTCTGAAGAACTCTTTTGAGTTTATCTAAGGGAATTTCTCCTTCATCAGAAAAACAAACTACCTGTTGTTTAGCATGTACACCTCTATCTGTTCTTCCAGCATATGTTACTGATATATCTTTCCTGTAAATCTCAGAAAAAGACTTTTCTATAACAGATTGAACAGTAGGTTCAAACTTACCTTGTTTCTGCATACCATAAAAGACTTCACCATCATAACTGACAAGAAGCTTAATAGCACGCATAAAAACTTAAACCAATTCAAGTACTGATATGCTCGCAGCATCGCCACGACGTATCCCATATTTAACTACTCTTGTGTAGCCACTAGTTCTTTCTTTGTATAGATCAATAATATCTTTAAATACTATGTCTACAATCTTTTTATCTTGAAGCAACTTAAATACTTCTCTTCTTGCATGAACGTCATTACCTTTTGCTTTAGTAATAATCTTTTCAACATACCTACTAACTTCTTTAGCCCTAGTAGCTGTCATTTTTATCTGTCTGTGTTCCAGTAAAGACTTAGCACCATTTCTAATTAATGCCATTCTTTGGTCTGTAGGTAATCCTAATTTTTTATTTCCGTTTCTATGTCTCATTTCTAGTCCTCTTTCAATCTCAGTCCGTATTGTACTAACTTTTCATTTATTTCGTCAGCAGATTTCTTTCCAAAATTCTTAATCTTCATTAAATCCTTCATTGGTTTAACAATAAGCTCAGAAACTGTCTGAATGCCTGCTTTACGTAGACAATTTGACGACCTTGCAGATAGCTCTAAATCTTCAATAGATAATTCTAGAGTTGTGTTACTTTCTGGCTCATGCTTTTTCTCTTCAGCAACTGCTAAAGGAATAATGTGCTTATAGTCAGTAAAAAAACTAAAACTATCGATAAGCACCTTTGATGCAGTCTCAACAGCTTCTTCAGCTCCGATAGCTCCGTTTGTCCATATTTCTAAAGTTAACTTATCTAAATCTGATCTGTCCCCAACTCTTGTACTATCAACTGTATGATTAACCTTTAAAACAGGTGAAAAATCACAATCAAGAGGGATAGTGCCAATTGGCATGTCTTCAAAATGATTAAGCTCAGAAAGTCTATAACCAACACCAGCTTCTACTCTAAGTTCAACCTTAAACTTAATATTGCCAGTTACTGTTGCAATGTAATGATCCTTATTAATAATTTCAACTTCAGCATCATGATGAATATCAGAAGCTTTTACTTCGCCCTTTTTATTAACATCAATAACTAATGTTTTTGGACTTGATGAATGACTTTTAAGGAAAATCTTTTTGATATTCATTACGATATCAACAACATCTTCTTTAACACCTTCAAGTGTGCAAAACTCGTGATCTGCGCCATTAATCTTAACAGCAGTAACAGCAGCTCCAGGTAATGATGACAAAAGAACTCTTCTCATAGAATTCCCAAGTGTATTCCCATAGCCTTTTTCTAATGGATTAATCACCATCTTCACATAATTATTATCATCGCTCTTCGTAACATCTACCTTTGTATTTAACTTCACGGCAAACAAGCCTCCTTCTTATTTATTATCTAGAATAGTACTCAACGATTAGCTGCATATTTACAGGAACGCCAGCTTCTTCCAACGTTGGTATTCTTGTAAAAGTATATTTATTAGCAGTTGTATCTGAAGATATCCAGCTATATCCTACTTTATTCTTATTCTTTTCAATAATAGTAGCAAAAGACTCTTTTGAAGATTCTTTAATGGATATTACATCGTTTACACCTACTATATATGAAGGAATATCAACCTTCTTACCATTAACTAAGAAATGACCATGCTTAACTACTTGTCTTGCGTTCATTCTTGTATACGCTAAAGCAGCTCTAAACACTACATTATCTAGTCTTCTTTCAACTAACATGATTAACTCTTCTGCTGTATTGCCATGTGCATTATCAGCTTTTTGAAAATACTTTCTAAACTGACCTTCAGCCAAATAGTAAAATCTCTTTGCTTTCTGTTTTTCTCTCATACGAATACCGTACTCTGAAAGCTTACTTCTAAAAACTGGACCATGCTGTCCAGGAGGATATGCCCTCTTCGCTAGTGGACATTTTGGACTCTCACACTTATCACTTTTCAAAAAAAGCTTTACGCCTTCTCTTCTACATAATTTACAAGATGATCCCTTGTACAAACCCATTACAATATCTCCCTTCCTATACTCTTCTTCTTTTACGTGGTCTACATCCATTGTGTGGTATAGGCGTAACGTCTTTTATAGACACAACATCAATTCCTGCTGCTTGAATAGCTCTTATAGCTGTTTCTCTACCTGGGCCTGGTCCTTTAACAAACACATCAATATGTTGCATTCCGTTTTCTTTGGCAATAATAGCTGCTTTTTCTCCAGCTGATTGAGCGGCAAAAGGTGTACCCTTCTTGGAGCCTTTAAATCCAACAACTCCGGAACTTCCCCAAGATATAACATTTCCTTCTAAATCTGTTATGGAAATTATAGTGTTATTAAAATTAGATTTAATAAAAGCTATACCATGTGGCACATTCTTTTTAACTTTCTTTTTTGTTACTGTTGTCTTTTTCTTAGCAGCTACCATTTATTCAACTCCTCTTTCCTACTTAACAGCTTTCTTCTTATTAGCTATAGTGGTCTTTTTTCCTCTTTTTGTACGTGCATTAGTTTTAGTTCTTTGTCCTCTTACAGGCAAATGTTTTTTATGTCTTACTCCCCTATAACTTCCAATTTCCATTAATCTTTTAATATTTAAGGTAATTTCTTTTCTAAGATCACCTTCAATTACATAATTAGATAATTCTTCTCTTAAACGAACTATATCATTTTCACTAAGATCTTTCGCTCTTAGATCTTCAGAAATATTTAATTTTTTTAAAATCTTTTTACTACTAACTAAACCTATTCCATAAATATAAGTTAGTGCAACTACTGTTCTTTTATTATTAGGTATATCTGTTCCCGCTAATCTTGGCATATCTACTCCCTATCCTTGTCTTTGTTTGTGTTTTTGGTTTTCACAAATAACCATTACTCTACCAAATCTTTTAATGACCTTACATTTAGGGCATATCTTTTTCACTGATGTTCTTACTTTCATTACTCTATACCTTCTGCTTTCCTATTTTAGTCTAAAGGCTATTCTGCCTTTACTTAAATCGTAAGGTGACAATTCGACCTTTACCCTATCACCCAAAAGTATCCTTATAAAATTCTTTCTTATCTTGCCGGAGACGTGTGCTAAGATTTCCTGACCTGTGTCTAGCTTTACTCTAAACATAGCGTTTGGTAGGGCTTCGCTAATTACTCCTTCAACTTCTATTACATCTTTTACCATGATCCTGCCTTCAAAAAACCGGTTAAATATCTTAACAGATTATTATTTTAATTACAAATACTATTTTTTCTTAAAAACTACTCTCTCAATATCTTTCCACACAACATCAATTGATTTCTCAGAATCAACTTCAATTACAACACCTTTTGAACCATAAAATTCCAATAATGGCTCTGTTTCCTTAAGATAAACTGAGTATCTTTTCTTCACTGTTTCAGGCTTATCATCTTCTCTAATGATTAGCTTTTCACCAGAAACATCACAAACACCTTCAACCTTAGGTGGTCTATGTTTAATATGGTAAGTCTCTCCAGAGATTTTTGCAGTTAATCTACCACTAATCCTGTCAGTAACTTCTTCTAATGAAACATTTAAATAAATTACAGCATCAAACACAAAATTATTCTCAGCTAAAAACTCTGCCTGAGAAAGTTTTCTTGGATATCCATCACAAATAATCTTCTTTCCTTCAAGCTGTTTAAAACTATTCAGAAACATTTGATTAATTAATTCATCAGGAACCAATTCCCCAGCCTTTATTATAGCAGCTATCTGTCTACCAATCTCAGTATCTTCTGAAGCTGTTTTTCTTAGAATATCACCACTAGATATATGTTTATAACCGTATTGATCAGCAATAAACTTAGCTTGTGTTCCTTTTCCTGAACCTGGTGCACCTAATATTAATAATTTATCTAAAGCCATATTTGTTCTCCTTATCTAACTAATTTCTCGTATTTATTGGATATAAGGATAGTTTCTATCTGTCTAACCAAATCCATTGCTACTCCAACAATAATTAACAAAGCAGTTCCGCCAAGCCCCATAAAGCTTGTTACATGGGTTATGTTGGCAGTCAACATAGGAACTATCGAAATGAGCGATAAAAACGTTGCACCGACCAATGTAAGCCTTGTAATAACAGCGTCTAAGTATTCTGCTGTTGGTTTTCCAGGTCTAATGCCTAAAATAAATCCACCATATTTTTTTATATTCTCTGCCAGTTCCTGTGGATTAAAAGTAATAGCAGTATAGAAATAAGTAAAGAAAAAAATCAGAGCTGAAAATACTAGTATATATAAGAATGTACCATAACCAAGCCACTCATTAAGAAAATTCATTTTAGGGAATAACTGTATAAGCATTATTGGCAAAGACAAAACTGACGAAGCAAAAATAATAGGAATAACTCCACCTTGATTAATTTTCATGGGCAGATAGGTGTTTTGACCACCATACATCTTCCGTCCTACAACTCTTTTTGCATACTGCACTGGAATATTGCGTTGAGCTTCCTGAACAACAATGATTCCTATCGTAACGATGATAAACATAATCACCATAATAAACACATTCACAAATGATAAGCCACCTTTTATTAGGGTTACTGTATTAAGTACATACTGTGGCATTTCTCCAACTATTCCAACGAAAATCAGGATACTCGCACCATTTCCAATTCCTCTTTCAGTAATCAATTCCCCTAACCACATCACGAGAGCAGTACCTGCCATTAGGGAAGAAACTGCAGTAATAAAGAAAACTGGAAAAGAAACTCCAGGTAACAGTAGAGATTTGAGCCCTACAGTAATTCCAACAGACTGAATGAACCCTATTACCATCGTTAAATATCTAGTATATTGTTGTATCTTTTTTCTGCCACTTTCACCTTCTTCTTGTATCTCCTTTAATGATGGGTACATGATAGTAAGTAGCTGCATAATAATAGATGCATTGATGTAAGGAATAATACCTAAGGCAAACACAGAAAACCTGCTAAGTCCTCCACCTGAAAATAAGTCAAGAAAGCCGAAAAAGCCTCCTTGTCCAAACATGTTTGCTAATTGATTTAAGTCTAATCCGCTAACTGGAATATGTGTTCCAAGTCTGAAAAGAAATATAATGCCTAAAGTAAAAAGTAGCTTCTTTTGTAGATCTTCGATCTGAAAGAAACCAGAATAGTTGTTAGCCATTAACTACCTCGGCCTTGCCGCCAACTTTTTCAATAAGCTCTATAGCTTTTGCTGAAAACATATCAGCCTTTACTACAACAGCTTCCTTTATAGTACCTTGAGCTAATACTTTTATCTTCTTTGTTCTATTTGATATGATTCCTTTTTCTTTAAGAACAACAAGATCAACAGTTTTTAATTTTAAATTAGCAATTGTTGATAAATTTACAATTTCATAATCTTTTTGAGTTAAAGCTTTAAATCCTTTCAGCTTAGGAATCTTTCTGTATAAAGGCATCTGTCCGCCTTCAAACCCAGCTCTCATTCCTCCACCGCTTCTAGATTGTTGACCTTTTCTTCCCTTACCAGAAGTTTTACCAAGTCCAGAGCTTTCGCCTCTACCGACTCTTTTTCTTTTTGTTTGTGAACCAATATATGTTTTTAACTCAGATAGAATTCCCATCAAATACTCCCTTATATACTATGTATGTGTTTAACCTTAAATTTAACACCACGTTCTTTAATAACTTCTTCCAAACTATTTAAATTGTTCAATCCGTCCAACGCTGCGAAGGCATTATTAATAACAGATGAAGAACCTAATGACTTAGATACGATATTATGAATACCAGCAAGTTCGAATACTAGTCTCATAACACCACCAGCAATAACGCCAGTACCCTCTGGTGCTGGTCTTAAGAAAACTTTACTTGCACCAAGACTACCATTTGTTTCATGTGGAATAGTCCCACTAACAATATGTACATTAATCATTGCTCTTTTAGCAGCATTGATAGCTTTCTTAATTGCTCCTGGAACTTCAGCAGCTTTAGCTACACCAACTCCAACTCTACCATTCATGTCACCAACAACTACAGTAGCTCTGAAAGAAAGTTTTTTCCCGCCCTTTACTACTTTAGTAACCCTTCTAATCTGAACTATCTTTTCAACAAACTCACTACTTGATTCTATTTCTGACATGTTTCCTCCTATGATTTAACTAAAACTGTAGCCCTTTACTCCTGGCACCATCGGCAACTGCCTTGATTCTGCCATGATATATTCTGCCTGCTCTATCAAAAACAACACTCTTTATCCCTAAGCTAATTGCTTTCTCTCCAATCATTTCTCCAACTTTAAAAGAAATGTCTTTGTTTGCCCTTTGTTTTAATACTTGGCTTGAAATACCAACTAATGTTTTATCATTCTCATCATCAATAATCTGAACATATACATTGTTCAAACTTCTGCTTACTATCATTCTTGGCCTAACAGCTGTGCCAATAACTTGTTTTGTAGTTCTTCTCATCTTACATATTCTCCTTTACTTCTTAGCTGACTTTCCTGCTTTTCTTGTTATACGTTCATCAGAATACTTAACGCCTTTTCCTTTGTATGGTTCAGGTGGTCTAAGTTTTCTAATATTCGCAGAAACTTGTCCAACTAATTGCTTATCTATACCTTTTACAGTAATTTTTGTATCTCCAACTAATTCAAAGCTGATTCCTTTAATAGGTTCTACTTCGATTGGATGAGAATATCCTAAAGCTAAAGTTAATCCTTCGCCCTTTTTTTGAACTCTGTATCCAACGCCTACTAAATCTAATGTTTTCTCAAATCCATCTGAAACACCTTTTATCATATTTTTAATAAGTGTGTTATATAAACCGTGTTGAGCTTTAGCTTCACTATCTTCAACATTTCTTGTTAAAATTACTTTATTAGTTGTTTTCTCTATCTTAATCTTTGTTGTAGGAATATCTAAAGATAACTCACCCTTAGGTCCTTTAACTTTAACATTACCTTCACTAATATCCACTTGGACATTATCTTTAAATTCTACTGGTTTTGCGCCTATCTTTGACATTTCTTTATCTCCCTACCAAACATAACATAATATTTCGCCGCCAACATTCTTCATACGTGCTTCTTTACCACTAATAACACCTTTATTAGTTGAAAGTATTGATATGCCAAATCCATTTTTTACTTTTGGGATATCTGCTTTAGCAAAATATTGTCTCTTACCAGGTGTACTTTGCTTTACCATATTATTAATAACTGATTTTCCTACTTCATTGTATTTAAGTGCAACCTTAATTATAGGTTTATTATCATTATCAATTTTCTCAACTTTAGAAATAAAACCTTCTTTATGCATAATATTTACAATATCAAACTTAATATTAGAATAAGGAATCTTTACATCAAGCTTTCTTGCATTAATTCCATTTTTTATTATACAAATCATATCTGCTATCGGATCTGAAACGCTCATTTATACCTCCTGATTTCTACCAACTTGACTTAGTTACGCCTGGAAGTTCTCCAGCACAAGCTAGCTTCCTAAAACATAAACGACAAACACCAAATTTTCTAAGATGACCTCTCGACCTACCACATATACTACATCTTCTCCTATATTGAATAGGACTTTTTTTCTTCTTTTCATTTCTGACTACCATTGATATTTTCGCCATCTAATATATCTCCTCTAATTATTTATTACTTTCTAAAAGGCATGCCTAATAGACTTAGCAATTCTAAAGATTGTTCTTCATTATCTGTTGTTGTAACAAAAGTAATGTTGAATCCTCTAACTTTATCAACCTTATCATAATCAATTTCAGGGAAAATAAGTTGCTCTTTAATACCTAATGTATAGTTAGCTTGATTATCAAAAGCTTTTCTTGATACACCACGAAAATCCCTAATCTTTGGAAGTACCATGTTAAAAAGTTTATTCATAAACTCATACATCCTGTCACCCCTAAGAGTAACTTTACAACCGATTGAAAGACCTTCTCTTAATTTAAACCCAGCTATAGATTTCTTTGCTTTTGTAACGATTGGCTTTTGTCCGAACAATACGATAAACTCATCTACTGATGACTGTACTGCTTTTGAATTACTAATAGCCTCACCAATACCTCTATTGATAATAATCTTTTCTATTTTTGGAACTTGATTAGCGTTTACATAATTATACTTTTCTTGTAACGCTTTTTTAATATCTACTTTGTACTTTTCTTTTAAATCTAATGACTGTTGTTTAACCACGACTATTTGATCTCCTCTTATTTATCTATTATTTCACTGCACTTTTTGCATTTACGAACTAACTTACCTTTGACTTCTTCAATAGATATTCTAGTTGGTTTTTTACAATATTTGCATACTACCATTACATTGGAGATATCGATTGGTTTCTCCATATCAATAATACCACCCGCACCTGAGTAACTAGGTTTTTGGTGTTTTTTTACAGTATTAGCTTTATCAACTAATACCTTTGATTTAGATGGTAGAACCTTTAATACTTTAGATTTAAGTCCTTTATTCTTACCAGCTATTACAACAACTTCATCATCTTTTTTAAGCTTATTCATTATTATCTCCTTATACAACCTCTGGAGCTAATGAAATAATCTTTGAAAATGATTTATCTCTTAACTCTCTCGCAATAGGGCCAAATATTCTAGTACCCTTTGGCAAATTCTGATTATTGATGATTACTGCAGCGTTATCATCAAATCTCACTGAAGTACCATCTTTTCTTATAATAGGAGAAACTGTTCTTACAACAACTGCTTTAACAACTTCGCTTTTCTTTACGTTGCCATCTGGTTGTGCTTTTTTTACAGCAGCTACGATTATGTCTCCAACACTTGCAAATTTTCTCTTGCTACCACCTAATACTTTGATGCATAGAATTTCTTTTGCACCTGAATTATCGGCTACTACTAATCTAGTTTCCTGCTGAATCACAGTTATACACCCTTTCCTTTAGCTTCTACTTTACTAATTAAAAGCCATCTTTTATCTTTACTTAAAGGTCTTACTTCTCTGATTGTAACAATATCGCCACTTTTTGCTTCATTGTTCTCATCATGAGCTTTTACCTTCATATTTTTTGTTATTACTTTTTCATACTTAGGATGATGTGTTCTTCTTGTAAGTTTTACTACAATGGTTTTATCCATTTTATCACTAACAACAACACCAGTTCTTTCTTTTCTTTTGTTTCTTTCTTCCATTATTTCTCTCCCTTAACACCATTTAAAGCGTTTAAGTGTGTGTTTAATCTTGCAATATCTTTTTTTGTTTTACTAATAGACTTAAGATCCTTAAGTTGATTAGACGCTTTCTCGAATCTTAATCTTATTAAATCTGTTGTTTTCTCAGATATCTTCTTTTCAGCTTCTTCTTTTTTTAATTTTGCTACTTCTACGTACTTCATAATCTTACCCTTCTAAATCCATTCTATAGACAAATTTTGTTTTCAAAGGAAGCTTATGTGCAGCAAGCCTCATTGCTTCTTTTGCAATATCTTCAGTAACGTCTGCTATTTCAAACAATACTTTTCCTCTTTTAATTACTGCTACCCAAAACTCTGGAGATCCTTTACCTTTACCCATTCTGGTTTCGGCTGGAATCGCAGTTACTGGTTTATCTGGAAATATTCTTATCCAAATTCTACCGCCTCTTTTTACATATCTTGTCATTGCAATACGAGCTGCTTCAATTTGTCTTGCTGTTATCCAAACATTATCTAATGCTTGTAAACCATAAGAACCAAAGTCAATTTTATTACCTTTATTTGCAGTCCCTTTACGTCTACCTCTCTGTTGTTTACGATACTTCTGTTTCTTAGGCATTAACATTTTAGACTACTTCCTCCTTTTGAGCTTTCTGAGGAATAATATCTCCCTTGTAAATCCATACCTTAACACCAATTTTCCCATATACTGTTAAAGCTTCTGTAAAAGCATAGTCAATATCTGCTCTTAGTGTTTGAAGAGGTACTCTTCCTTCTCTGTACCATTCTGTTCTAGCAATTTCAGCTCCGCCTAAACGACCAGCACATTGAACCTTAATACCCTCAATTCCTGATCTCATTGCTCTACCTACTACTTGTTTCATTGCTCTTCTAAACGCAACTCTTTTTTCAAGTTGTCTAGCAATAGCTTCACCAAGGATAGGTGCTGATGTGTCGATATTCTTTTCTTCTACAACGTTAACTTTAACGTTAGGAACTGTTACCATTTTCTTTAATGCTTTATTAAATTCTTCAATACCTGTTCCGCCCTTACCAATTAATACTCCTGGTCTAGCTGCTCTAACAGTTACTTCAATTCCGTCATTTTTTCTATTGATAATTATTTTAGCAATACCAGCTCTTAAATACTGAGCTCTTATATAATCTCTAATATCTTTGTCATTCTTTACAAAATTAGCGTAATTCTTATTTGAATACCATACGCTATCACATTCTTTATTAACACCTATTCTAAATAGTACAGGATTTACCTTATTACCCATTATGAATTTCCTTCCTTTAGACCTATTGATACATGGCTATATTTTTTCTGTATTCTGGACGCTCTACCTTTACTTGCAGCTCTCATTCTTTTCATGATTAAAGCTTGTCCAGTATATCCTTCAGATACAACTAACTTTGATTCATCCATTTTATAGTTATTAACTGCATTAGCTTTGGCAGACTTAACTACATCATAAAGAATCTTAGCTGGCTTGTTTGACATGAACTTAAGGATTGTTAATGCCTTATCTACGTTCATTCCAACTATTTCTTTTATTGCTCTATTCACCTTAGTTGGCGATATTCTTACATATTTTATTGTTGTCTTTATTTCCATTATGCTACCTCTTAGTCCTTATTTTTTCTTGGCTGTATGGCCTCTATATAATCTTGTGTGAACAAATTCTCCTAATTTATGTCCGATCATGTTATCAGAGATAAAAATAGGAATATGTTTTCTTCCATTATGAATAGCGATAGTTAAACCAAGCATTTCTGGACTTACAACAGACCTTCTTGACCATGTCTTAATAATTTTCTTGTCGTTAGTATCTTTAGCTACTACAACTTTCTTCATTAAGTGATCGTCTACAAATGGTCCTTTTTTTAATGATCTTGCCATGTCTGTGCTTCTCCTTATTTTTTCCTGCTAATTATATATTTTTCGCTAGGTTTCTTCTTGTTTCTTGTTTTATAACCTAAAGCAATAACGCCAGTTGCTGATAATGGAGCTGGTCTTCCGATTGGAGCTTTACCTTCTCCTCCACCATGTGGGTGATCACAAGGATTCTTTGCAGATCCTCTAACGTTTGGTCTCTTACCTCTATGAAAATTCTTACCTGCTTTACCTATTTTAATGTTTCTATGTTCTGTATTAGAAACTGTTCCAATAGTAGCTCTGCATTCAATTCTTATTAATCTTAATTCACCAGAAGAAAGTTTAATAACAGCATAATCATTTTCTTTTGCCATTAACTGTGCGCTTACTCCAGCACTTCTTACAAGCTGAGCGCCTCTACCTGGTTGCATTTCAATATTATGAATAATTGTACCAACTGGTATAGCGCTTAGTGGTAGTGAATTACCTACCCTAATCTCTGCAGTTAAACCAGACTCTAGAATATCTCCTACATTTAATCCAATAGGAGCTAATATATATGTTTTTGTACCATCTACATAGTTTAATAATGCTATTCTTGCTGTTCTGTTTGGATCATATTCAATAGAAACAACTTTAGCTTTAATTCCATCTTTACTTCTTTTGAAATCTATTAGTCTGTAGAACTTCTTGCTTCCGCTTCTTCTGTTTTCAACAGTGATTCTACCTTGATTATTTCTACCAGATTTTGGGTTAATCTTTATTAATAATGATTTTTCAGGACTTGTTGTTGTTATAGTTGAAAAATCAGAAACTATCATATTTCTGGTTCCGTTTGATATTGGTTTTATTTTCTTAGTTGCCACGTTTCTACCTCTTCTCTTAGCTTAACTTCTCGAATTCAGCGATTTTCTGACCTTCTTTAATAGTCACAATAGCTTTCTTCCAATCACTAGTTCTTCCAACAAATCTACCTACTCTTTTATCTTTTCCACTTACGTTAATTGTTCTAACATTTATAACTTCCACATTAAATGTCTTCTCAATAACTTGCTTAATCTCAATTTTATTTGAATCAGGCACAACCTTGAAAACATACTTATTATCAGCGCCCATTGCTGAGCTCTTTTCTGTTAAAACTGGTCCCAAAATAATATTCTTCATCATTTTGTATATATCTCCTCTAATTGCTTAACTGCTGAATCTTCTATCAAAATCACAGAAGCCTTAAGTATATCATAAACATTTAATCCGTAAACACTTGATACTTGTATATTATTGTAATTACCGATTACTGCTTCTCTTGAATCTCGATCTTTTGAAACATATAATATTCTTTTATCATCTAAGCTTCTATTATTAACAATCTGAACAAAATCGTTAATCTTTGTTATTAAAGAGCTAAACTTGTCTGAATTTTCTACAACAAGCATAACTTCTTTTTGTGCAGTTAATGAACCTAAAAAGGCTTGTCTTTTAACTTTTTTATTAACCTTTAATGTTCTTTTTATATTACTTGGTCCCATGGCTACTCCGCCACCTACCCATATTGGTGAATTACTTGTACCAGCTCTAGCTCTACCTGTACCTTTTTGTTTCCAAGGCTTTGCTCCTCCACCACTAACTTCTGCTCTTGTTTTAACAGCAGAATTTTTTGATCTTTTTTGATGCAAGAAATCTTTTACAACAAAACTTAACTTCTCTCTGCTTACTGGACTATCAAGAAGCACAGAATTAACTTCGAAAGTACTCTCTTGTTTCTTTACTAAATCATAACTATTTACTTTTACCATTATTTCTCCTACCACCTATCTAGTTATATAAAACTATTTCAGAGCCATTAGCCCCTGGAACAGCTCCTTTTACTAAAACAAGAGATCTATCTTGATCTATTTTAACAATCTTTAAGTTCTTCACTGTTACATTTACATTTCCATAATGACCAGGCATTTTTTGGCCTTTCCAAACTTTTCCCTGACCAGTACCTGCTCCAATAGATCCACATCTTCTATGGTTCTTTGAACCGTGTGCCATTGGACTAATTGTGAAGTTGTAGCGTTTTACTGTTCCAGTAAACCCCCTACCTTTTGTAACTCCAGTAGCATTAACTTCTTCATTAACCTCAAACATAGAAACTGGCAATGAAGCTCCAACTTCAAACTTTGTCATATCAGAGAATTTGAATTCCTTAATCTTCTTAAATAAACCATCAATAGCCTTAAACTGACCTTTGTTTGGTTTGCTTATTTTTGATTCTTTTTCAATATGGTATCCAACTCTTAAAGACTCATATCCATCATTATCTATCGTTTTCTTCTGAATAATCTTATTCTCGATTAACTGTAAAACTGTAACTGATAGAGCTTCGCCTTCTTCATTGAAGACTTTTGTCATCCCTATTTTTTTGGTCAATAATCCTTTGTTAATTTTTTTCATCTTAAATACTACCTATTTCCTGAGTTTTATATACTAATTAAGTTTAATCTCTACATCTATTCCTGCTGGAAGATCTAACTGCATCAATGCGTCGATCGTCGATGCAGGTGGATTGACAATATCAATTAACCTTTTGTGTGTTCTTATTTCTAAATGCTCTCCGCCTCTTTTGTTAACGTGAGGAGATTTCAAAATACAAAACACATTTTTTTCAGTTGGCAACGGTACAGGCCCGATGACTTTCGCCCCAGACCTTTGTGCCGTATTAACTATCTTTTCACTTGACTGATCAAGTACTCTGTAATCAAAAGCCTTTAGTTTAATTCTAACTTTCTGTGCTACTTTCGATGTTTGTACTGCTGCATTGTTCTTCGTCATTTTTTTACCTCTGTTTTCTTCGTCAAGTTTTTACTTGAGTATTTCAGTTACAACTCCAGCTCCAACTGTTCTTCCACCTTCGCGGATTGCAAATCTTAAACCTTTTTCAATCGCGATTGGAGTAATTAATTCTACTACCATATTCACGTTATCACCAGGCATAATCATCTCTACACCTTCTGGTAAATCGATTGAACCTGTAACGTCTGTTGTTCTCATGTAGAACTGTGGTCTATATCCTTTGAAAAAAGGAGTGTGTCTTCCACCTTCTTCTTTTTTAAGAACATATACTTCAGCGTTAAACTTAGTATGTGGAGTAATTGTGCCTTTTGCAGCGAGTACTTGACCTCTTACTAAATCTTTCTTTTCAATACCTCTTAATAGAATACCAACGTTATCCCCTGCTCTTCCTTCGTCTAATGTTTTTCTAAACATTTCAACACCAGTTACAATAACGTTCTTTGGCTTTTCCATCATACCAACTATTTGAATTTCTTCACCAGTCTTAACGATTCCTCTTTCAATTCTACCAGTTCCTACTGTTCCTCTACCTGTAATTGTGAATACATCTTCGATTGGCATTAGGTATGGCTTATCTGTTTCTCTTACTGGCGTAGGGATATACTCGTCTACTTTTGCCATTAATTCAAGAATGGACTTTACATGCTCATTGCTTGCATCGTCTGCATTCTCAAGACCCTTTAATGCTGAACCTTTTACGATTGGAAGGTTATCACCATCAAAACCATATTTTGATAAAAGTTCTCTAACTTCCATCTCAACTAGTTCGATAAGTTCTGGATCGTCTACCATATCTGTCTTATTTAAGAAAACAACAATATATGGAACGTTTACTTGGTTAGCAAGTAATATATGCTCTCTTGTTTGTGGCATTGGTCCGTCTGCAGCAGATACTACTAGTATTGCTCCATCCATTTGTGCTGCACCAGTAATCATGTTCTTTACGTAGTCCGCGTGACCTGGACAGTCAACGTGTGCATAATGTCTTGCTTCTGTTTCATATTCTACGTGAGCGGTATTGATTGTAATACCTCTTGCTTTTTCTTCTGGTGAACTATCAATAGCATCATATGCCATTGCTTTAGCTTTCCCTTGTTTAGATAATATGGTTGTTATTGCTGCTGTTAATGTTGTCTTTCCGTGATCTACGTGACCTATTGTACCAATATTAACGTGTGGTTTTACTCTTTGAAACTTTTCTCTTGCCATGACTTCCTCCTTTTATTATTTACCTTTTGCTTTTGATATGATGCCTTCTGCAGTATTTTTTGGTACTTCTTCGTAAGCAAAAAACTGCATTGTATAGTCACCTCTACCTTGAGTTTTACTCCTTAAAGTAGTTGAGTAACCAAACATTTCAGCTAAAGGCACTTTAGCCTTAACTTTCGAATTCCCACCGATTTGTGGCTCCATACCTTCGATTCTTCCTCTTCTTGAGTTAAGATCTCCGATAACGTCACCCATGTTGTCTTCTGGACATACAACTTCAACATCCATGATAGGCTCAAGAATAATTGGATTAGCTGCTGCCATCCCTTCTTTCAAGCACATAGATGCTGCAATCTTAAATGCCATTTCAGATGAATCTACCTCATGGAATGATCCATCATACAATGTTGCTTTAATATCTACAATCGGATATCCTGCAAGCACACCATTGTTTAATGCTTCTTTTAAACCCTTTTCAACAGCTGGAATATACTCTCTAGGAATAGATCCACCTTTAATGTTATCAATAAATTCAAATCCCTTACCCTTTTCAGATGGTGCAAATTTGATATAAACATGACCATATTGACCTCTGCCACCAGATTGTCTAATAAACTTTGATTCTTGGTCTGATTCACCTTTGATGGTTTCTCTGTATGCTACTTGTGGCTTACCAACATTAGCTTCTACCTTGAACTCTCTGAGTAATCTATCAACTATAATTTCTAAATGTAACTCACCCATACCAGAAATAATTGTTTGACCTGTTTCATGGTCAACATGCACTTTAAATGTTGGATCTTCTTCAGCCAATTTAGCAAGTGCTGTTGATAATTTTTCTTGGTCTGCTTTTGTTTTTGGTTCAATAGCAACATCAATAACTGGTTCTGGGAATGTCATTGATTCAAGAATTACATTATTCTTGCCTTCTTCACATAACGTATCTCCAGTAATTGTATATTTTAAACCAACTGCCGCAGCGATATCACCTGTTGATACTTCAGCAATTTCTTCTCTTGTGTTAGCGTGCATTAATAACAGACGGCCAACTCTTTCCTTTTTATCTTTTGTTGTATTCATAGCATATGAACCTGACTTTAATGTACCAGAATATACTCTAATATAAGTAATCTTTCCAACAAATGGGTCAGTAGCAATCTTAAATGCTAGAGCAGAAAAAGGCTCAGCATCAGATGGTTTTCTTTCTGTTTCAGCACCAGTAACTGCATCAATAGCACTAATAGCAGGAACATCGATTGGTGAAGGCAAATAATCTAATACAGCATCTAATAAAAGCTGAACACCTTTATTCTTGAAAGCTGTACCACAAAATGCTGGGATTATCATACAATCAACAACGCCTTTTCTGATTCCTTTTTTAATTTCTTCTAAAGAAAGATCACCTTCTTCAAAATACTTTTCCATTAAAGCATCATCAAATTCTGCTGCTTTCTCAACTAATTTATCATAATACGTATCAACTAACTCTTTTAATTCAGCTGGCACATCAATAACATCATACTTTTGACCTTGGTCATCTGTATCCCATATGTATGCTTTCTTTGTTGCAACGTCAACGATGCCCTTAAATCCTTCTTCTTTTCCAATTGGGATTTGCATAACTACTGGATGTCCACCATCAAGCTTCTTTTCAATTTGGTCTACTACTTTAAAATAGTCAGCACCAACTCTATCCATTTTATTAACAAAAGCAACTCTAGGTACATGATATTTTGTAGCTTGTCTCCATACTGTTTCTGATTGAGGTTGAACTCCACCAACAGCACAAAATACAGATACTACACCATCGAGTACTCGAAGAGATCTTTCAACTTCAACAGTAAAGTCTACGTGGCCTGGAGTATCGATAATATTAATTCTGTTATCTTTCCAAAAACACGTTGTAGCAGCAGAGGTAATAGTAATACCTCTTTCTTGCTCTTGAACCATCCAGTCCATAGTAGCTGCGCCATTATGAACTTCACCAATCTTATAGTTCTTACCAGTATAATAAAGGATACGCTCAGTTAATGTAGTTTTACCTGCATCGATGTGAGCAGCGATACCAATATTCCTTAATTTATCTAAAGTTACTTTCTTTGTCACTTAATATCTCCTTAAATTAGTACCTGAAATGTGCGAAAGCTTTATTTGCCTCTGCCATTCTATGAACATCGTCCTTCTTCTTAACTGCTGCTCCGTTACCGTCTGCAGCATCCATAAGTTCTCTTGATAGTTTATCAACCATTGATTTACCGCTTCTTTCCTTTGCATATTTTGCAATCCAACGAAACGCTAAAGAAATTGCTCTCTTTTTTCTAATTTCCATAGGAACTTGGTAAGTAGCTCCGCCAACTCTTCTACTTTTAACTTCCATTAAAGGAGTTGCGTTCTTTACTGCATCATTAAATACTTTAAAAGGATCTTCCTTCTTAACTTCAGCTATTTTATCTAATGACTTATAAAAAATACTACGAACAGTTTCTTTCTTGCCGTGTAACATTAGTTTATTTATGAATTTTGTTACCAAAACACTGTTATAACGTACGTCAGGCTCGACTCTTCTCTCTATACTTCCTCTTCTTCTGGACATTTTCTACTTCTCCTATTACTTCTTAGCTCTTTTTAGCTCTTTTAGTACCGTACTTTGATCTGCCTCTTTTTCTATTAGCAACACCAGTAGTATCTAAATTACCTCTAACAATATGATATCTAACACCAGGAAGGTCTTTTACTCTTCCTCCACGCACTAGTACAACTGAGTGCTCTTGAAGGTTATGTCCTTCTCCTGGAATATAAGCAGTAACTTCATGCCCATTTGTTAATCTTAATCTCGCAACTTTTCTTAAGGCAGAATTTGGTTTCTTCGGAGTAGCGGTATATACTCTTGTACATACTCCTCTTCTCTGAGGACATTCCTGCAATGCTGGAACATTATTCTTAACTTTTTTATTCTTTCTACCTTTTCTAATTAACTGATTTACCGTTGGCATTTCTGCTCCTTTTTCTTCCTATTTTTAGACAACGCCTGGTATTCTAACTTAAGCAACCAGGCTTTGTCAACTAAAAAAAACCGAATTTAAATTATCTATATTTCTAGCTCTAAAAGTTCATCCTTTTTAGCTTCTAGAGTAGCTTTAATGCTAACAGGAAGTGAGGCATAAAAACCTGTTCCTGCTGGAATAATTTTACCGATAATAACATTCTCTTTCAGACCATACATTTCATCAACTTTACCTTTTATTGCAGCTTCTGTTAAAACTTTAGCTGTTTCTTGGAATGATGCTGCTGAAATAAATGATTCTGTATTTAATGATGCCTTAGTGATACCTAATAGTACTCTTTCACCTAAAGCAATCTCTTTACCTTGCTCAATTAGCTCGATATTTTCAGCTCTAAACTGATTAATATCTACTAACTCACCTGGAAGCATTGTTGAGTCTCCCATTGAAACTATTTTAACCTTTTTAGTCATTTGTCTAAGGATTACTTCAATATGCTTATCATTAATGGTTACACCTTGTCCACGATAAACCTTCTGTACTTCCTCTAATAAGTATTCTTGAACTGATTGAACACCAAGAACCTCTAAAATATCATGAGGTGATACAACACCCTCTGTAATAAGCGATCCTTTGATAATCATGTCGCCTGCATGAACAATAATTCTGCTGTCTAAAGGTATCTTATAGTCAACTTGCTCATTTTCATTAATAACAGATACTACCTTTTGAGCATCCTTAGTATTAATTTCAACTAGACCAGCAATTGAAGAAATAATTGCTTTATTCTTCGAAGTTCTAGATTCGAACAACGCTTCAACTTTTGGAAGACCAGCAACGATATCTTTTGCCTTAGCTCCAAGTGCAAGTCTCTTTTCTTTTCTTAGCAACTCGCCATCAGCAATCTGTTCACCAGCTTTTCTGAAGATAATTGAACCTGCAGCAATGTTATATGTTCTTGCTTGAATAACTTCAACGCTACCAGCAGATACGCTATAAACTACACCAGCAAATTCAGCCTTGTTCTTAACAGAAATGGCCTCTCCAGCATCAACATACTGTCCAACAACAACCTTTGTCTTATCGCTTTCAGCAATACCATAAGTCTTTTTCTTGGAACCGTCTAATACGTAGATTTCGCCTTCTGTTTTTGCAACATAGTTAAGAGTCTTTCCACCAATAATATTTTCGACGATTTCAAGTGATTTAGAATAAACTACTTCACCAGAAACAGTAACTTTTAAATAATCAACAGTAGCATCATGAGAAAGAATTGTGTCTCCCTTTTTAATAGAAGCTTTATCTTTAACGTGAAGCTCAGAACCTTCTGACACGCTGATAGACTGCTCATTTCCTTCGCTGTCCTTCACCATTATTGTTCCTGCTTGAGTAACTACCGTTACTTTATCACCAAACTCATCCAAAACGTCCTGAGATGCAAGGTTATCTAAGAAGCTAATTTTTCCATTCAAATCAGAAACAACTTCTAATTTTGCAGCTCTTGAAAGGTCAACCCCTCCAGTATGGAACGTTCTCATAGTTAACTGTGTGCCAGGTTCACCGATTGACTGAGCAGCGATAATACCAACTGCTTCACCAAGGTTAATTAATTGGCGGCTACTTAAATCTTCTCCGTAACACTTCTGACAAAGACCTCTCTTAGCCTCACAAGTAATAACTGAACGAACCTGAACTTCTTTTACTCCAACCTTGCCTATAGCTTTAGCCATTTTTGGACTTATTGTTTCGTCTATATCCACTATAACTTCACCAGTTTCTGGATCAACTATCTTTTCTAGACAAACTCTACCAATCAATCTTTCTTCTAATGAAATAACCTCGCCATAACCTTCTTTAATAGCTGTTATTCTAACGCTATTATTAGTCTGGCAGTCTTCTTCAGTAATCAAAATATCTTGCCCAATATCAACTAAACGTCTGGTTAAATAACCAGAGTCCGCTGTACGTAGCGCAGTATCTACAAGACCTTTTCTAGCACCATATGTAGAAATAAAGTACTCAGTTGATGTTAAACCTTCTCTAAAGTTAGTTAGAATTGGAATGTCTACCGTGTCTCCAGTCGCGTCTGACATAAGACCTCTCATACCAGCTAACTGCTTAACTTGGTCAATACTTCCTCTTGCCCCTGAGTTTGCCATCATGTATACACTGTTCAACTCATCAAATGAGTCTTTCATGGCATTAGTAACTTTTTCAACTGTTGTTCTCCAAACTTCAAGCTCTCTTAGCTTTCTTTCTTGGTTTGTAATAATTCCTCGTTCCTTTAAGCTCTCAATTCTTTCTACTTCAACGAATGCCTTAGCGAGAATTTCCTTCTTCTCTGGGAACACAATCAAGTCAGAAATAGCAATTGATACTCCAGCCTTAGTTGCATAAGCAAAGCCCAAATCCTTTAACTTATCAGCCAATCTCGCTGTAGCTTTACTACCATAATTGTCATGCCATTCTGAAATCAAGTTAGCAAGTTGTTTCTTACCAGCTATTTCATTAATAAAAGCTTGTTCCGGAAGATTATCCTCACGCAACGAATCACTAATTGAAGCATTAAAAATAACTCTACCAACTGTAGTATCAAGAATTTCGCCTTTGTGTTTAACCTGAACTCTAACGTGTAGAGTAACAGCACCCATTCCAAATGCTTTTATTACAGCATCAAAATCACTATAAATTCTTGGTTTTACTTTCATCATTTCCTTATCAGTGATAGTTAAGTAGTAAATACCTAAAACCATATCCTGTGAAGGAGTGATAACTGATCTTCCATTGGCAGGAGCAAGTACATTGTTATTCGCTAACATTAATAGTCTTGCTTCAGTCTTTGCTTCTACCGTAAGTGGAATATGTACTGCCATTTGGTCACCGTCAAAGTCAGCGTTAAATGCTGTACAAACTAATGGGTGTAGTTGAATAGCTTTACCTTCAACTAATACAGGTTCAAAAGCCTGGATACCAAGTCTGTGTAGTGTAGGTGCTCTGTTTAGAAGAACCGGATAACCATCAATAATCTCTTCTAATACATCCCAAACCTCAACATCTTTTCTATCAATCTTTCTCTTAGCACTTTTAACGTTTTGAACAAATCCTTTTTCAACCAATTTTCTAATAACAAAAGGCTTAAATAGCTCTAATGCCATTTTCTTTGGTAGACCACATTGATGAATCTTTAATTTAGGACCTACAACGATAACTGAACGACCAGAATAATCTACACGTTTACCAAGTAGGTTCTGACGGAAACGACCATTCTTACCTTGAATAATATCACTAAGTGACTTTAATGGTCTGCCATTACCACCTGTAACAATTCTTCCTCTTCTACCATTATTAAGAAGTACGTCAACTGCTTCCTGAAGCATTCTCATTTCATTCTTAACAATCATGTTAGGAGCACCAATATCTAATAGTCTCTTTAAACGGTTATTTCTGTTGATAACTCTTCTATATAAGTCATTAAGGTCAGATGTAGCAAATCTACCACCTTCTAACTGCACCATTGGTCTCAAATCTGGTGGCATTACTGGAACTGCGTCCATAATCATCCACTCTGGTTTGTTACCAGATGTTAGAAATGAGTCAACAACTCTGTATCTTTTTGTTAGCTTTAATCTCTTTTGATTAGTTGAATCTTTAATATCTTCTTTAAGCTCAACTAATAGTTTTCTAAGATCCATCTTCTTCAATAAAGTTTTAATAGCTTTTGCACCAATATCAGCTTTGAACTTATCGCCATATTTTTCTCTAAGCTCATAATATTGTTGCTCTGATAAACGTTGCTTAATCTCAAGAATTGCTTCTAATTCTGGTGCTACATCAGTAATGATATAGCTATCATAATAGATAACTTCTTCTAATGCTTTTACTGTCATATCAAGAAGAACACCCATAAAGGATGGAACTCCCTTTAGATACCAAATATGAGAAACTGGTGATGCTAACTCAATGTGGCCCATTCTCTCTCTTCTAACCTTAGAATGAGTTACTTCAACTCCGCATCTTTCACAAACGATACCTCTGTATCTAACTCTTCTATATTTTCCGCAAGAACACTCCCAATCCTTAACTGGGCCAAAAATTCTTTCGCAAAACAAACCATTTCTTTCAGGTCTAAAAGTCCTGTAGTTAATAGTTTCTGGCTTTGTTACCTCTCCGTGAGACCATAATCTGATCCTTTCGGCAGAAGCAAGTGTTATCTTTAACTTCTTAAATTCATCGTAGTTTCTAATTAGCATATCTGCTCCACATCTCCTTCTTTATGGTCTATAATCTTTCGATTTCTTCGTTGTCTTCATTCAACAATTTAAGGTCAAGTGCAATACTTCTTAGTTCTCTAACAAGTACCTTAAATGACTCTGGAACACCTAATCGCTGAATAGTCTTACCTTTAATGATTGACTCATAAGCTTTTGCTCTTCCAGTAACATCGTCCGATTTAATAGTCAGCATTTCCTGTAATACGTGTGCTGCACCATAAGCTTCTAGTGCCCAAACTTCCATCTCTCCAAATCTCTGTCCACCGAACTGAGCTTTTCCTCCTAGTGGCTGTTGAGTAACTAAGGAGTATGGACCAGTTGATCTTGCGTGAATCTTATCATCAACTTGATGGATTAACTTTAACATATACATATAGCCAGTAAATACTTGTCTTTCAAAAGGAATACCAGTTCTTCCGTCTCTTAATGTAACTCTGCCATCACTGTCTAACCACTCATACCCAGGCACTAGTTTAGCCTTGTCTATCTGAGTAGCTATAGCCTTTAAAGAGTTTTCTTCACCTAATACTTCGTCGAAAGGATTAACTTCATAATGCTTCTTTAAAGAATGAGCAGCAGAACCCAATAATGTTTCATAAATCTGACCAACGTTCATACGAGAAGGAACGCCTAGTGGATTTAGAATCATATCAATTGGTGTACCATCTGGTAACATTGGCATATCTTCAACTGGTAATATTTTAGAAACAATACCTTTGTTTCCGTGTCTTCCAGCTACTTTGTCACCAATCTGAACTTTTCTAAGCTGACCAATATATATTCTAACAATCTTAAGAATTCCAGGCGGTAAATTATCTTTATTTTCTTTTGAAAATTCTTTTACCTTAATAATCTTTCCAAATTCTCCTGGTGGTACTCTTAATGATGTGTCTTTCATATCTCTAGCTTTTTCACCGAAGATAGCTCTTAATAGCTTTTCTTCTGCAGGAGGTTCAGACTCACCCTTTGGAGTAACTTTTCCAACCAAAATATCGCCAGGTTTAACTTCAGAACCAACCCTGATGATACCGTCTTCATTTAGCTGACTTAGCAAATCTTCTGAAACATTTGCTACTTCTCTTGTTAGTTCTTCATTACCTAGTTTAGTTGTTCTAACTTCAACTTCAAACTTACTAATATGAACTGTTGTAAACATATCATCCTTAACTAGCTTCTCACTGATTACAATAGAGTCTTCGAAGTTTAGACCTTCCCAAGACATAAACGCAATTAGTAAGTTCTTACCTAGTGCTAACTCGCCATCTTTTGCAGATGCTCCGTCAGCAAGAACGTCACCTTCTTTTACTTTTTGTCCCATAGAAACAATCGGTCTTTGGTTTACCCAAGTATTCTGATTGCTCTTTTGGAACTTTAATAAGCCATAAGTGGTTTCTTTATCTTTTTCTTTAACAACTATTTTGTTGCCATCAACATAAGTAACTTCACCGTCTGCATCTGCTAAACATAATGAACCTGCATATTTAGCAATATCTATTTCTAGACCTGTACCAACATATGCTCTATCTGGTTTAACAAGTGGAGTAGCTTGACGTTGCATGTTTGAACCCATCAGCGCTCTATTTGCGTCGTTATGCTCAAGGAATGGAATTAACGCTGTTGATATACCAAACATTTGTCTTGGTGATATACCAATGTAATTAACCTCATCTTTTTTAGCATAAACGAATTCTTTTCTGTATCTAACAGGTACTCTGTCCTCAACAATAACATTATCACTGCTCTTAACATCATAAGGAGCAATTCTGTAGTAATCTTCAATATCAGCTGTTAAATAAACAACTTCTTTTGTAATCTTACCTTTTGTTACTTTTAAGTATGGAGTTTCAATAAAACCAAACTTGTTTGTCTTAGCAAATAACGACAATGGTCCAATAAGACCTGCGTTCTGTCCTTCAGGTGTTTCTACAACGCATATTCTGCCATAATGAGATGGATGAATGTCTCTAACTTCAAATCCAGCTCTTTCCTTTGTTAAACCTCCTGGACCTAAAGCTGATAATCTTCTTCTGTGAGTTAACTCAGCAAGAGGATTAGTCTGGTCCATAAACTGTGATAATTGTGATGTACCAAAAAATTCTCTCATAACTGCCATTAGTGGTCTAATGTTGATTAGTTTCTGAGGAACAATCTGATCAGGCTCATTAACAGTCATTTGCTCATTAATTAGTCTCTCAAGTCTTGCAAGACCAACTCTTAATTGTTTCTGCATTAACTCGCCAGCACATCTTACTCTTCTGTTACCTAAATGATCGATATCGTCTGTTAAACCTTCGCCAGTCATTAATTTACCAATTTCATTAACTACAGCAAAAATATCTTCGTTAGTTAAGAGAACTTGATTCTCATCAACTTTTAGACCTAATCTGTTGTTCATTTTATAACGTCCTACTTTACCTAAATCGAAAGTTTTTGAGTTAAAGAATAAACCCTTCATTAAGTTATGAGCAGCATCTTTATTAAAAGGATCACCTGGTTTTAGTTTGTAATAAACTTCTCTTAGTGAATCCTCTAAACCATGAACGCCACTTTTTTCTATTGTTTGTTTAATAAGGTCTTTTTCTGCAATATTCTTAATCATCTCTTTTTCTTCAATGCCTAAGGCTCCAAGAAAAACGTTTAAATGTAATTTTCTTACCTTATTAATATGTACATAAAAGTTTCCTTGCTTATCCGTTTCAACTTCTAACCAAGCTCCTCTATTAGGGATTACAGTGGCATGAAAGGTTATAAAACCTTGCTTATCTCTTTTTTCTTTAAAATAAACACCTGGTGAACGAACAAATTGGCTAACGATGACTCTTTCAGCTCCATTAATTAAAAAAGTCCCTTTCTTTGTCATAACAGGAATATTCCCCATATATACTTCCTGCTCTTTTACTTCACCTGTTTCTTTATCAAGCAACCTTACTTTGCACCTTAACGGAGCAGAATAAGTTAGTTCTCTTTCTTTACATTCTTCCAAATCAAAATCTGGCTCATCTAATTTATATTGATCTAGAAACTCAAGTTCTAGTCTATTACCAAACCCCTTTATTGGAGATATAGCTTCTAATTCTTCCTTAATACCATTTTTTACGAAATCTTCAAACGAATCTACTTGTAGACTAATTAGATTGGGAACATCTATTTTATCTATAACCTCTGAATTATATAAATTTTCTCTTGGAGCAATTGTTTTCGTAGCCACTAATAAATCACCTCTTATATAAAATTTATTGAGGAGAAAGTTTCCTTCCTCCTCAATTATCTACCAATACATTAAATGCTACTTTATTTCTACTTTTCCGCCTTCAGCTTCAAGTTTAGCTTTTATCTCTTGAGCTTCTGCCTTTGTAACGCCTTCTTTAATTGGCTTTGGACAATTGTCTACAACGTCCTTAGCTTCCTTAAGTCCTAGCCCAGTAATCTCTCTTACTACTTTAAGTACAGCGATCTTCTTGTCGCCAGCTGATGCCAATACGACAGAGACCTCATCACTTACTTCTTGTGCTACAGCATCTCCACCACCAACAGCTGCCGGAGCAGCTACAGCTACAGGAGCAGCAGCAGTTACACCGAACTTCTCTTCTAATGCTTTCACTAATTGTGAAAGTTCTAGAACAGACATCTTTTCTACAGTATCCATTACTGCTTGTGCTTCTTTACTTAATGTTATTTCCATCTCTATACTCACCTCCTTTTTATTTTAAATTTAATTTAAGCTGACTTCTTATCTTTTATAGCATCTAAGATATAAACAAAATTTCTAATATTACCTTGTAATGCACCAACGAATCCTGTAATTGGACTGTTGAGCAACATAAGTAATTTAGCAATAAGAATTTCTTTAGATGGTAATGCAGATAAAACTTTTATCTCATCTCCGTTAATAATCTTTGATTCAAGAATGCCACCCTTAAGTGTCATACTTTCATTCTTCTTGGAAAAATCAACTAATGCCTTAGCTGGTGCAACTGGGTCTTTCTGTGAAAAAATTATTGCAGTTGGCCCCTTAAGAACATCTTTTACTTGAGCATATACCTCTGGGTACATTTCTTGTAAAACAATCAATACTAAAGTATTCTTCAATACTTTCATTTCTGATTCACTTTGTCTAAGTTGATTACGAAGTTCTGAAATCTTGCTTACGGTAAGACCTTTATAATCTACCATATACACATATTGATTTTCTAAGAATGTTTGTTTGATACCTTGTAAAGCATCTTTATTCTTTTGGTTTACCACTATCTATTTCCTCCTCTTCTCCCAAACCGCAGAACAAAGAGACACTTTAAGTTTCTTTAAAGTACTTTTATCCTCGGCAGGGTTATTTTTAAGCATAACGCCCCTACTGTCTTAGGTTAAAAACTTATGCTATTGTCGAAGAATCTATATCTATACCAGGACTCATTGTCGCTGCTAGATATACTCCCTTCAAATATACTCCTTTTGCAGAAGCTGGTTTTACTTTTTGTAAAACATCGTAAACAGCTAAGATGTTTTCTTTTAACTTCTGGTTATCAAAACCCTTTTTACCAACAGGCATATGAACTATTCCATATTTGTCAGCACGATACTCAATCTTACCTTTTCTAAACTCATCAATTGCCTTCTTAATATCAAAGGTGATTGTTCCAGTTTTTGGTGAAGGCATTAATCCTCTTTTACCTAAAACTTTACCAAGTTGACCTACATCCTTCATCATATCTGGTGTTGTTAGTAATATATCGAAATCTACCCATCCAGCTTTAATCTTATCAACCATATCTTCACTGCCAACTTCATCAGCTCCAGCTTTCTCAGCTTCTGTAACTTTTTCACCTTTAGCAATTACAACTATCTTTATCTTCTTACCAATACCATGAGGAAGAATTAATGTTCCTCTAACTTGTTGATCGCTTTGTCTTACATCAACGCCTAACTTAACTGTAAACTCTACCGTTTCATCAAACTTTGCTGATTCCATTTTCTTAAGACACTCAATGCCTTCGTCTAATGAATATAAGTTTTTTTCTATTAATGCTAGATTCTGATTATATACTTTTGAATACTTTTTCATTCTGGTCCTCCATCTACTCCGTTACATTAATGCCCATACTTCTTGCTGATCCCATAACGATTTTCATCGCGGCATCCATAGTATTTGCATTTAAGTCTTTTATTTTAATCTCGGCAATTTCTTTAATCTGTTGCATAGAAACAGTACCAACTTTATTTTTGTTTGGCTCTGGTGAACCTTTTTGAATCTTCGCATATTTCTTTAATAAATCAGAAACTGGAGGTGTCTTTAATATAAACTCGAAACTCCTGTCATCATAAACAGTAATAACTACTGGAATTACCTGTCCTGCCATATCCTTTGTTCTGTCATTGTATGACTTACAGAACTCCATAATATTAACACCTTGTTGTCCTAATGCTGGACCAATAGGTGGCGCAGGATTGGCTTTACCTGCTTGTATTTGTAACTTTATGTAACCTTTAATTTTCTTTGCCACTGCCGAACCCTCCGTACAATATTATTCTGCTGCTTTTTCTATCTGATCAAATCCAATTTCCACTGGCGTCTCTCTACCAAATATGAGAATTGTAGATTTGATTTTTCCTTTTTCTGCATTAATTTCTTTAACTGGACCATTATATCCTCTGAATGGACCAGAAATAATCTTAACCATGTCTCCGACCTCAAAGTCCACTTGAAACTTCTGAACCTTAACTCCAACTTGTCTTAATACCTTTAGCATCTCTTCATCTCTAACAGGTACTGGTGCTGTTGCGTCACCCATAAATTTTGATAGACCAGGTACTTTTTTCATTACGTACCATAGTTCAGAATCAAAAACCATTCTAACGAAAATATATCCTGGATACATCTTTCTTACTTTTTCTACCTTTTTGTTGTTCTTAACTTCAACAACTTCTTCTTCAGGTATTAATATTTCAAAAACTTTATCAGTAAGCTTAAGTGTTTGTATTCTGTTCTCTAAGCTACTTTTAACTTTATGCTCATAATTCGAATATGTCTGAATAATATACCAATCGCCTTGGTTCTTATCTTCTTTAACTTCAACTTCTTCTGTTACTTCTACTTCTTCTGTTACTTCTACTTCATTTATTTCTTCTGTCATTTCCATATCCTTATTATATTAACCTTCCTAATAGCCTAAAAACGAATGTTACCAACGAGTCCACGATAAACACATATCCAAGGACCACTAATACTATCACAAAAACAACAACCACTAAAGACAATACTTTGTTCTTTGTTGGCCAAGTAACTTTTTTTAGCTCTTGTTTAGTGTCTTGTAAGTATCCTATTAGTTTCATAATTTTTTATCATCCTGGCAGGCCAGGTAGGATTCGAACCTACAACCTACGGTTTTGGAGACCGCCGCTCTACCAATTGGAGCTACTAGCCTATTTGATCTCCTTATGTATTGTATGTTTCTTATCCCATTTACAATACTTCTTAAGCTCCAACTTTTCAGTGGTATTCTTTTTATTTTTATTAGTTGCGTAATTTCTTCTTTTGCATTCTGTGCATTCTAGTGTAGCAAGTACTCTCAACGTATTCTCCTTTATGTCTGTTTATAAAATCAACAGTTGGTCAATTTATCATAGTTGAGAAGCAGTGTCAAACAATATTTTGCCTACAATTCTTCTAGTTTGTCTAAAAAAATTGCTTGAGCTAAAAGAGTAAGTGGGAGAGTGAAGATAAGTCCTATATAAAAAACCATTAATCCCACCATATTTATAATAAAAAATATAACATAAAAAATAATTATCTCTAGTAAACTTGACTTTGAAATTAATAAATTATGCCTAAGACTATGTACTGGACCATCCTGATATTTAACCATTAATAAATTTACAAAAGAAAAAAACACCACAAACACAACAGTAACAATTATTATCCAAGCTAATGCAAAAAGGTTAGGGAAACCTGAAACCTCTGCAAAAAACATAAAGAACTCATGGATAACAAAGAAAATAGCTATAGAAAACACATATAAGAAAAGCATATTTAAAATAAGGTTCCACTGACTAAAAAGGTCTTTAATGCTTGCTTCTTCGTCCTTACTTAGGCTAACCATCACTTTCGTAATTCCCAAATAAAAAAGACATATTGAAAAAACAAACAAGGCTGTTGTTATTAGACCAATAAATAAACTCTCTACTGCTAGATTACTTAAGTACCTGATTACTTCTAGAAATAAAAAAACGCCACCAAAACTGCCAATTAAAAAAACAATATTTTTCTTAGCAATTTGCCAACCTTTTGTATAACAATCTATTATCTTAAATAACATCTTACCCCTCTTTTAGATAGAGTTTACCAAATTTTTTGTTATGTTGCAAAGATTCAAGAATGAACGGTTGAACGAATGGACTAATCTTCGTATAATTGCTTTACAAAAACCATCAAGGAGCTTCTTATGGATATCACAAATCTGACAATACAAGATACAGTTAACAAAAAGGACCTTCCAGATTTTAACAATCTAGTATTTGGCAAAAACTATACTGACAGAATGCTGACCATCTCTTATTCACCTGAAAAAGAATGGCATGATGCAAAAATTAAAGAGTATAAAAACTTTGAAGTATCACCAGCAATGACCTGTTTACATTACTCCCAAGAAATATTTGAAGGCATGAAAGCTTACTATAGAGAAGATGGAAACATTGGATTATTCAGACCTAAAGAAAATTTTCTTAGACTAAATAACAGCGCTCTTAGAATGTGTATGCCTGAACTAGATGTTGATTTTTGTTTAAAGTCACTATACAAACTTATCAAACTTGAAAAAAGATGGATACCTAATCTCGACAACTCTAGTTTATATATCCGCCCAACCATGATTGGCACTGATGCAATGATTGGACATAAAGCATCTAATGACTATCTTTACTTTGTTATTCTTAGCCCTGTTGGAGCATATTATCAAACCAAAGGCGGTCTAAGAATCATTGCTGAGGATAAATACGTAAGAGCAGTACCGGGAGGTACTGGTGAGGCTAAAACTGGCGGAAACTACGCAGCATCTCTTCTGGCGAATAAAGAAGCTCAGCTGAAAGGTTACTCTCAAGTTCTTTGGCTAGACGGGGTACATAGAAAATATGCTGAAGAAGTAGGAACAATGAATATTTTCTTTGTCTATAAAGATAAGCTTAAAACTCCAGTGCTTAATGGAAGCATTCTACCTGGAATAACCAGAAACAGCGTTATTACCTTAGCTAAACATCTAGGAATAGAGGTTGAAGAATATAAGCTAGACATTAATGAAATAGCTGAAGACATCGCGGCTGGTAAAATCACTGAATGTTTTGGTTCTGGAACAGCTGTTGTAATCACACCTGTAAGTACAATCTGCTATAAAGGCAAAGACTATAACATAGTAAACCATTCTTCAGAGAGTTTAACGGAAAGAATCTACAAAGAACTAACTGACATACAGTATGGAAGAACAGAGGATACGTTTGGCTGGACAGTCGTACTATAGTTAAGGCTTCATTGCCAGCCTTAACAATCCGCTAGTCCCTCCGCAACTCGCTTCATTAAAATCTGGGATATTTCTAGTCACCTTGTGAGCTAATGCCCTTTTCATAATATAGCACTGAACCTGCAGGAGCATTGATTTGCTATCTTTTTCTTATTTCACACCGTTAAATGACTTCGAAATATCTACGATTTTATATTCTCTCAAGTGCTCTGGGACAATGTTTTATGAATGCTAAGTTGATACTAAATATGAATGTATTATTTCAACAAATGTTCAGATATAAACTCAGCTATTTTCGCTCGATTATTTTTCTCAAAAATATCATTGTGTTTTCCCTCTAATGAACTCAACATATACTTTGGTTCATTTGCTTTTTGAAAAATCCTTCTTCCCATATCAAAGGGAACCATTTCATCATTTTCTCCGTGAATAACTAATACTGGAGATGAGATATTTTCAAGATTAATAAGCGTATTATAATTCGTCTTTAACCATATAAAAGGTTGCAAATATGCAGGAATCTTCTTTGACGCTTGCTCTCTAGAAGAAGTTAAACTACTCATCAGAACCAAACCACCAACTTTATGATTAGCTGCTATATATGAGGCAATAAAGCCACCCAATGACCAACCAACAGCAATAATGTTTTCTTCAGTATACTTTTTTTCATTCTTCAAAAAATCATAAGCTGCTTCTCCATCCAAATATAGACCCTCATCAGAGGGAGTACTTTCACTTTTCCCATATCCCCTATAATCTATGACGAAATAATCACAAGGTAGATTATAAAAAAAATCAACTGGATATAAACTAATATTTCCACCATTACCATGAAAAAAAAGAATAACTTTATTTGAGCTTGGGTTATCCATATACCAACCATTAATCTTTATCTTATCTTTTGTCTCTAAAACAATATCCTCATAAATTAAACCAACATCCTTTGGAGTAGAAACTATTTCTTTATACGGCAAATAAATAAGGCTATTCTCGATTTCTGGCTCAATAAAAGTGTTAAAACCGACAAGCACTATCAAAATACCCATTAAAATTTCCAAAAAACTTACCCTCCTATATTTCACTAAGCATATCACACCATCATTAAATCATTATTCACCTCATATGCAAGTTTACTCTAGTTTGTGTTACACCAATCTAATTTCACCAGCATTAAACTTATGGATGAGTCCTTGAATTAGATTTTGATATGGAATACCAAGCTCTAAACTCTTTTTTTTGATATCATAAAGATCATCTTCTGGTACTCTTAAAGAAATGGCTATTTTAGCCTTTTGTGTAAACTCAACATATTTCTTCAACTCTTCAGCTCTACTGGTTAAATTTTTAGAACTATTCCACTCGTTATTCTCATAACTTTCTAAAATATCTTTTTCATAATTATCTAAAATTGTTTTCTTAGCCATTCTTATCACCTCTTAAATTTTTTATTCATTTTTCTGCTAGGTATTATTGTTTTCAAAAATATCTCATCTTCTGTTTCCACATAAGGCACTATATGAATGTAACCCTTTATATCAACCACTAACAATCTTTGTCCCTTGTATTTATCTTGATTTGGATGCTCCATATCATCTAAAATTTTGTTTTCGCTGATTGATAAAATTATATCCTCAAACCCAACACCTCGAGATTCTTTTAATAAACTATTCTTTTCTTTATCAAATCTAATATGTTTCATATATATACCTCGTATATACATAGTATACCACTAAATATGTTTACGAAACATGTAGTTTTATTAATCCTAATACTCCTAATGCTAATTTTAAAAAATAGCTAAAGACCCTTCCGCCCTAACGGGCACCTTCCCTTGAAAAGGGAAGGATTAAGATAACACTTCATTTATGCTACAAATAATTATCAGATAATGTTTTTAGTTTTCTTGCAATACTTCTTATGCTAAGAGCTGGAAATATTGCGATTGTTAATACTGACATAGTCAAAGTTATGCTTTTATCTAAAAACCTGACAAAATACCAACAATTATAACTATAGCTAAAAAATAAAAATTCATTTTTAAATCAGACACAATACGATCTATTTCTTTTTTCATTTTTTTATTCCTCCTTTATGTAGCACACCCCTAACTTCTTACCAAATAATGCTCTTATTTCTGTTAACTGTTCTATATGCCAAGCCAACAATTCATCTTCTTCTTTAGCTATATTGTCTCTCTCATCACCTATAGGCAAACCCACAGAACCATCCTCATGGTAAAGTTTTTTACTCAAAGAAATCATTTTAATGGACTTCTTATATATCTCATCTATTTTATTCTGAATAGAATTATCAAATAAAAAACCTACTTCAGCAACATCTGAATAAAATTTTAAAGCCTTGGTTTCTGTTGTTTCACTGTTTTTAAGTATTTCTGACAAATAAACCTGAACGCATCTATATATAGACAACCTTCTCTCATATGTTTCATGCCGTAATCTTTGCAAATTAATACGATACTGTTGATATGCAATATATGCACTTAGTATTGCTATTAGGGGAACTAATAAAGCAGATAAAATATCAATCCATGTTCCATCTGAAAGAGGGAACGAATCAACCGCTATATGAACTATGTTGTCTGTACTCATTTTTCTTTCTCCTTTATTTTACTAAGCTTTTATTCTTGTGCTGACTATAAAATATCCAACTTCCATATAATTATTATAGTATAAACACGTACCTTAATGATACACGGATTCAAAAATCGTCCCGGAGCACCCTGAGCGAATATAAAATTGCAGAAATTTTGCAATCATTTAACCTAAACGAATCAAAAAAAGACAACATCGCAATGCTCCCGCAGGTTGAACTTTTGTATTGAAACACCAACGAAGCTCACAGGGTGATAAAAAATTTCCCAGATTTTAATGAAGTGAATTTGCGTAGGGACAGCGGATTAATAAGGCCGGCAATTGAGGCCTTATTAGAAAGAATTAAAAAGTTTACTTTTATAAAGCTAGTTAGCCTCGCTAACAAAAATAATTTTGCGTATTACGTGCAATTAATAAAAAAATAGGGATTTTAAAGGCACCCCTTAAAGAGTTGCGTCTATTTCCCGCAAAAATGGAAGCAACTTAGATTCACCAACTTCTGGGGTATCATGATGCTTTGCAACAACTTGCAAAACCTCATTATCTGTACAACCTACATCCATAAGCATCTTAGCACCAAGCAGACCATGATTATCTAAAACAAACAATTTTCTTTTAAGAGCTATTCGTGAATTTTTCTTTGCTAAAGATTTAAGTAACTTACCCTTTGCTATTGCACCTAATAAAACGTATAAAACTCTATAATTTACTCCAATATCAGCAGAACTTTTTCCTATATCATGGAGTAATGCGACCCTAGCCATCTGTGTTTTATTTATCCAATTAACCTCTAGCGTCTTCTCCAGACATTTATTAGCAACTGTAATCCCATGCCTTTGATCAAAGCCTTTCATCCTAAAAAACAGAATCTGCTCTTGATGATTAAGATACTTTCTAACAAAGTCTATCTCTAAATAAGACAACTTAGATTTACGAGTTGCTAAATATTGTCTAATCCTATACAAAGGTCTATTCACTTATACTCCTAGTGTTTAAAGTGCCTTACTCCAGTAGACACCATTGCCATCTTATTTGTATCACATACTTTTATGCTTTCTTCATCCTTTACTGAACCAGCTGGCTGAACTACTGCTGTTATTCCTGCTTTTGCTGCAAGCTCTAAACTGTCTCCAAATGGAAAGAACGCGTCTGATGCTAACACTGAACCTTTAGCTCTATCGCCTGCTCTTTTGATAGCAAGCTCTGTTGCCTCTACTCTGCTCATTTGCCCAGCACCAACACCTACTAAAACACCATCCTTAACTAAAATAATGGCATTACTCTTAACTGTTGGTAAAATATTCCAGCCAATCTCCATATCATGTAATTCTTTCTCGGATGGTTTTCTGATAGTCATAACATTCCAGTCATCAGCCGTAGTTGGGTCAATGTCCTTCTCTTGAACCAATAGTCCACCATCTACTTTCCTAACATCAAACTCTCCAATATCCTCAAAGAAATCTTCCTTTGCAATCAAGCGAAGATTCTTTTTCTCACTAAAAATCCTCACTGCTTCTTCTGAAAAAGAAGGTGCAATGATTACTTCTACAAATATCTTTGCTATTTCTGTTGCAGTAGCTCCATCACACTCTCTATTAAGTGCAACTATCCCTCCAAATGCAGAAACAGAGTCAGCCTCGTAAGCTTTCTTATATGCATCCACAATATCTTCTGCCACAGCAGCGCCACATGGGTTAGTATGTTTAACAATTACTGCACAAGGCTCCATAAATCGTTTACAGACAGAATACGCAGCGCTCATGTCTAGATAATTATTAAAACTCATCTCCTTGCCCTGCAACTGCTCTACATTCAGAAGCCCTGACGGTGAACCAAGCTGATAAAGAGCAGCTTGCTGGTGAGAGTTTTCTCCATAACGTAAAATCTGGCTTCTACTTAGCCCAAAGGACATTTCTTCAAGAAACAGCTCATCCGGAGCGAAGATTGGCGCAAAGTAAGAAGAAATAACTGCGTCATATCTAGCAGTATGCGAGAAAGCCTCAAGAGCTAAACGCTGTCTTAACTTAACTGAAACTTTACCAGTTTCTTTAAGCTCTGATAGAACCTCACTATATCGTGCTGGGTTAACAATTATGATAACGTCCATAAAGTTCTTAGCAGCAGACCTTATCATTGTTGGTCCACCAATATCTATCATTTCTATAATCTCGTCTAAAGAAACACCCGCTTTAGTGATGGTCTCTTCAAATGGATAAAGATTTACAACAACTATATCAATAAGTGGAATATTAAGATCCTTTACGGTATCCATATGTTCTTTATTGTCACGCTTTGCAAGTATTCCACCATGGATGTTTGGATTAAGAGTTTTTACTCTGCCATCCATAATCTCTGGATAATTTGTAAGCTCTGTAACTGATGCTACTTTAACTCCAACTTCGTTAAGTCTTTTTAGCGTTCCTCCTGTAGAAAATATCTCTACTCCTAACTCTGCTAACCCTTTAGCAAACTCCTCTATCCCGTCTTTCTTAAATACACTGATTAATGCCTTCATTTCTATTTTCTCCTCTCTTTGACCCTTCCGTCTCAGCAAAGCTGAGACACCTTCCCTTTTAAAGGGAAGGATTATTAATTGTATTTCCCAGCTACAATCTTAATAGCTTCTGTATAAATAATATGTTCTTTTTCTAATATTCTCTTTGACAAGCTGTCTTCGTTATCATCAGGCAATACAGGAACAACTTCCTGCATAATAATTGGGCCTGAATCTAATTCTAAAGTAACATAATGAACTGTACAACCAGCGAACTTAACACCCGCATCAAGTGCTTGCTTTTGAGGATGTAATCCCTTAAAAGAAGGAAGCAATGATGGATGAATGTTTAATATCCTATTAGGAAAAGCATTAATAAAAACTGGAGTAAGTATCTTCATGTAACCAGCTAATATAACTAAGTCAACTCCATGAGACTCAAGTCTCTTTACTAGTTCTGCGTCAAATTCTTCTTTTGAGCTAAAGCCTTTTGGGTCAATGAATACAGATGATAAACCATGCTCCTCTGATATTTCTAACATCTTCGACTGTTTGTTTGAAATAACAACAACAGCTTCTGCTTGGAGCGTTCCGTTTAATATATTCTTATAAATAGCTTGAAAGTTAGAGCCTCTGCCAGATCCTAAAAACCCAAGTTTAATCAAGGCTCAATTATCCCCTCAAGTATTACTTTCTTAGAACCATTAGCAATCTTACCAATAATAGAAATCGTTGGATCTTCTTCCATAATCTTATCTGCTGTTTCTTGATTTGTTACCATAACCATACCAACACTCATATTAAAGGTTTTATACATCTCATGGTCGCTGATGTTGCCAACTCTTTGAATAGCTTCAAAAATAGGTAGTTTATCCCAGCTGGTTGTATCAATCACTGCATCTAAGTCTGTTGTAAGAACACGTTCAACGTTCTCTCGTAGTCCACCACCAGTAATGTTGGCAATGGCATGAATATCATACTTGGCGCAAAGCAGTAAAACTTTTTGCACATAAATAATTGTTGGGATTAATGCTTCTTCTGCTAATGCTTTTTTAGCTTCTCCCTCTAACATATCAATAACCTTTCTAGCTAAAGAATAACCGTTGCTATGTAGCCCAGAAGATGGAAGTCTAAGAATAACATCACCTGCAGCAACCTTATCGCCAGTAATAATTTTCTTCTTATCAACTATTCCAACTGCAAACCCAGCTAAGTCATAGTCTCCTGTTTTGTATACATCTCTCATTTCGGCTGTCTCGCCACCTATCAAAGCACATCTGGCCATCTTGCAACCATCAACAACACCACCAACAATCGCAGCAACTTTATCTGGATCCAGCTGATGGATTCCAATATAGTCTAAGAAAAAAAGTGGCTTTGCGCCTAAACAAATAATATCGTTTACACACATAGCTACCAAATCTATACCTACTGTATCATGCTTGTTTTGTTCAATTGCTAGTAATACTTTAGTACCAACACCATCAGTACCAGAAACAAGAACAGGCTCTTCATAATCAGAAATATCTGGGCAGAACAAACCACCAAAACTACCAAAGTTATCTAATACTTGTGAATTAAAAGTACTTTTAACCTTTGGGGTAAACTTCTTAACTGATGCATAACCTGCTTCGATATCAACGCCTGCATCTTTGTATGATAGTGATTCACTCATTTGTTTTTCCGCTCCAATCATTGTTCCATAATAGGTAAAAATTAACAGAGATTAGTATAACATACCAAGTAGTTTTTCAAAAAAGGGATTTCTTGACTTTCTTTTATAAGGGGCCGCTATATTTTACAAGAATTGAATTAATTGCTATAATTACGTCATATTCCTAGTAGCTTGTCTACTAGTCCCGCTTGTCCTAGGGCAGCGGGTTTTTTATTTTATAGGGATTTATATGAATAAAACAATTGTATTTATAGATGGGTTTAACCTATACCACTCCATATGCGACAGGTATCCATTTCCGTCTTGGGAAAAATATAGATGGCTTGACCTCAAAAGATTGTCTCAACAATTTCTAAAAAATAAAGATATATTAAAAAATGTGTATTACTTCACTGCCATCGCAACTTGGAGTCAAACAAAAAAAAATGAAAAACCCTGTGGCAAGACCACAGGGTATCTAAAGCAATCTTAACTGAA
>DYQY01000028.1:1922-11653 GCA_020719045.1 Candidatus Termititenax sp. | reverse complement strand
AAAAAGCGTTAGTTTTAAAGTTTTAAAAAAATTTTGGGAGGTTTATTGAGTGATTTCTATGTTCATTTTTCTTGTAATCTTTTGATTTAAAGTAAGCAACTCTCTTAGCTAGATTTAATCTTCTCTTTGTTTCTTTATACATATTCTTTGTTTGTATTTATTATTTTGATAGATTTCTTAGAGACATCCCCCCCTCCCCCAAGAACACTATGTGTCTCAAGCAAGAGTACGATGTACCTAGAAACGTTTTCAAAATCAATCATTTTGATGAGTTTCTGCCGTTTATCTGCACGGTCGCCAGTACTAGGTGTTCATTTTATAGTCCCAACACACATTAATCCCCAGGACTTCTTACTCAGCTATTATATCATACTTTGGTTTTTTTTGCAAGTCCAGTGAATGCGATGAACAATGATGCAATGTGTCTAAATGAAACTTGCATTTTTAGCTGATTTATGTTATAATACAAATATGCCTAGTGGAGTTTATTACAGAAATTGCGATGAACAATGTAGAAACACTAAATAAAGAAATATTAACTTACATACAGAGCTGTAGCGTTGCAGAAAGAAGATACGTTCTAGATAACGACTTTTTACATTGGTACACATATTACTACATTGACTATTTAAAAGTTCCTTACGCAGAATTTCACTATGAAATGTTTAATGATTTAAAGGAATTAATAGGAGGTAAATTAAGAGAGTTGGCTTTTGTTATGTTCCGTGAATCGGCTAAAACATCATTGGCTAAGGGATTTATTACTTGGATGATTTGCACCGAAAAACGTAAATACATTAACGTAGACTCGTTTGATAAGGAGAATGCTGAACGTATGCTATTTGATGCTATTCTTGAACTCCAGAAAAATCCTAGAATACTTGCTGATTACGGGGAGCTTTATAATACCAAGAGAAACAGCGAAGAACTAACTCAGAAGAAGATAAGTAACTTTCTTACTAATAACGGAATTCGTGTGGAGGCACACTCTACTCAGGAATCTATTCGTGGACGTTTACATGGAGCACAGAGACCAGATGCTTTAATCCTAGACGACTTCGAAACGAACAAGACTAAAGATTCTGAAGCATACACTGCTCAGGTTGCAGGACATATCTCTGAGGCACAATCAGGTATGGACGCCAATGGTATTGTTTTGTATCTATGTAATTATATCACTGAGTACGGCAATGTTAACAAGCTCTTTGAGAGGTCTAAAAGAGACGACAGGCTGAGGGTACGTAAAGTTGACGTCATAATGGATGGTAAACCATCATGGGAAGCTAAACACTGTTTAACAGACGCTGAAGCGAAGTTGACTGGTAAAGTATCTATCGAAGACATCAGACGTAAACTTGGGCCACAGGTATTCAATGCCGAGATGATGAACCTACCAATAGATGAAGACTCTCAGGAATTTTCACAAACGTGGTTTAAAACTGTTACTAGACAAGAGGTACTTGGAAAGAATACGAGGAAATTTGCTCTAATTGACTCTGCTATGAGTAAGGGGTCAGATTCTGATAATTCTGGCGTGGCTAGGGTTTATGTCGATTCTGAGAACAAATGGTTTGTTTCAGGAAAGAAGTATCGAGTCAACGCAAAGTCGTTGATTGATTTACTGTTTCAACTACACGATGAAGGAATGGAACAAATAGGTATTGAGACTACTGCTTACTCTGAAGGTGTTAAACCGTACTTTGAGGAAGAATGTCGTAAACGTAACAAGTACCCACGCATAGTAGAACTTAAACATGGTGGTGTTCAGAAGGAAACTCGTATTCGAGGGCTGATTCCACGCTATTCTAATGGAGATATATTCCATATACAAGGAGAATGTGATGACTTAGAGAATGAATTACTAAGATTCCCTAAGTCTAAGCACGATGATGTTATGGATGCACTAGCTTATGGAGCACAAATCTGTGCAAAACCGTACGATACCTCTAGATTTCAGCAAGAAGAGATACAAATTTATTCAGAAATAGGAATATAAATAAAATTAGTTGACAATTTTAATTAAAAATGTTATAATTTAAACAGATTAATAACTAATTAATAACTAATTAATCAAATTTTAATGAAAACAGAAGAAATAGCTGAAATAAGAGACCAGTCTTTAGGAGAGATTACGTTTGCTCGTACCTATAAACAGGGTAAAGTAAAGAAATGGCAGAAGAACGAAGAGATGTATTATGGAAAAAAAATTCCTAGTACTGAATCTCGTGCTAATGTTGAGTTGTCTAGAATGCAAGAATTTGTCCATACTTTACTTTCAAAGGTAAAAGACTCTTTACTATTCAAATATACAAAAAGAAAAGAGGCGCAACTTAAACGTGTTCAATTACTTAATTCATTAGTTAGGTATGACAAAGAAAGAGATAATTGGGACATTAAAGATTTAGTTGCTAAAAAGCAATGTATTCTTTATGGTCGTGCCATTTACTCTTATACAGCAGCAGACCCAGATACTGTTTATAAACCTCAACTAGAGAATATCGATGTTTATGATTTTCTTATTGACCCAGCAGCAGGAGGTATCGATATTGAGAAAGCTAGATACCTAGGTAACTATGGAGTTGTCAAAACCAGACAAGAACTCGAAGCAGGAATAAAATCTGGTGAATATATTAAATCAGAGACTACTGAGTTACTACAAGGAAATGGAAACAACACAGAACAACCTCAAGACGAAACAAACAAGAATACCAGAACATACGCACAGAATACAAACTTTACTAACAAAGAGTTACAGTCAATAGATAAATTTAAATTCTGGCAGTGGATTACTACATACAAAGGAGTAAGATATGTTCTTATAATCAATACAGGTGGTAGGGCTATTAAAGTAACACCACTTAAGGATATGTTTGAAAGTAATCTATACCCCTACTGGACATATGCAGCATTTCCAGACCTAACAGAATTCTGGACACCTAGTTTTGCAGACTATGTTAGAGAAGTGTTTATGGTTCAGAATGTCAACATTAACCAAATGTTAGATAACGCCGAAGCAATAAATAAACCACAAAAAATAGTAAACGTAGGGGCATTAGAAGACTTAGGTCAACTAAAATATCGCAGAGATGGATTAATATTTACCAAAGGTGATTACGATGCAAGTAAGGTTGTACAAACAATAAATGTTCCATCAATCAACACACCGATAGAAGTCTTTAATGTTTTGGAAGCTATACAAGAAAAAGCCTCAGGTGTTACAGCAGGAGCAAAAGGAGTTTCTGACGAAGATGGTAAACTTGGAATCTACCAAGGGAACCAACAAGCAGCAGCAGACAGATTTGCTTTGTTTAATAAATCATATGCTTTTGGGACACAGAGATTTGCAAAGTTGTACGAACGTGGTGTTAGAGAAAACCTCACAAAGAGATTATCAATAGACCTCATTGGTTCAGAAGGAGTAGAACTTGTTTCGGTTAAACGTTCAGATATGTTTAAGAAAGGAGATGACTATGGACTTATTGTTGAAGCATCAAATCAAGAAGTCGTAGTAACATTACAAGAAATGCAAGAGAAACTTAAATTCTTAGCATCAAATGGAATGAATCCAGTACAAAATCCAAAGAAGGCTTACGAGTTATCAGCTAAGGTAGCAGGATTCTCACCAGAAGAAATAAGAGAACTTCAAGATGCTTCAGAATTCGGAAATTCTGAGTTAATGTCAGAAGCAGAAAGAGACATTGAATCATTACTTGAAGGAGAGATAATAAAACCAAACGCATGGGCTAACAATGCCTACAAACAAAGAATGGTCGATTATTTGAAAGACCACGAAGAAGATATTGACGAACAGCAATTTAATGCAATCGCAATGTACATTCGTTCTCTAGATAAAATAATTATGAAGAATGAGGTCAGAGCATTCAATCAAGGTGAAATAGACAGAATAAATAATCAGTCAGCAGCGTTAGGTTTAGAACAACCAGTAGCTCCTAAGAACGGGGTTGGACTTACTGGAAATAATCAAATTATGAATAACCCTGTTCGTAATTAAATAAACAAATGTCAAAGAACGAATTAAAATATGAGGTTATAAGCAAACACGAGATACCAGAATTATCTAAAATAAAGATAAGTAATATTACGACAGAAACAACATTAGCAGATACACTCAAAAGTGTTGAAGATAATGAGAAGGGTATTAAATCAATAGAAGGAGAGGTTAAGATAAAGAAAGCATTAATGCAGAATATTATCAATAATCATCCAGAGGTAGAAACGATTAGACCTAAACTTAGAGTAGCTTGTGGGATGTTTTATGAAGCAGAGAGGTTTATCCAATTTGCAGAAGAGAAACTTAAAGAGTTTGATACCGCCCAAGATAATCTTAAAGAAGAAATTAAACAGATAGAGTTACAGACTGGTTTAAAGAAAATGGGAGCTGAAGATAAAATTGCTCTCATAGCAAAAACAGATAAGAAACTTAAGAAAACAAAATAATGAACAAAGAAGAGATACAAAAAGACATAAAGAAGTACTCATCCATCGAAGCTGTAGAAAAGTCAGACGGTGGGAAACTTCTCATTGCTAGTCTTGAAAAAGATATTGTTTCTTGTATAGACGAGTTATCAGCTAAGATTAAAATAGCTACTCATATAGAGCTTGTAGCTATAGTAGCCAAGATGTCAGAGAGATTAACACTTTTAAGGGTTATTAGAAGGGCTAAAAAGCTTAAAAACTTAGCAACGAAAGAGTTAGACTTCTTATTAAAAGAAGAGAACGAATAGGCACTTCTTGAGTGCCTCATGCTACTCTCTCGTTCAGGGTAGCAGTAGATACTCAAGAACTTGCATTTTTGCAGATTCTGTGGTATAATTAGTCAAGATGGTCCTGAAGACCCTAAATTTTTTCTAGTCTGGTACACTAGTCCTGTGGAGAAAAAGACCCGTCAGCAGTTTCGTTATAACTGTTAATTCAATGGAAACAAAACCAGAGAAAGCTCCAGAGGTGGAGGCAAAAGATACTAAGGTAGAGGTAACTGAGACAAAAGTCGAAGATACCAAAATAGGTGATGTTATTAAGACCGAAGCCAAACCTGAAGAGGTAAAAGCTAAAGTTGTTCCAGAAGCAGTCTTTCTTGAAGAAAAAGCAGAAAGAAAAGCTCTTGCGAAAGAACTTAAAGAGGTTAAGAGATTACTTGAAGAAGGTGCTTCTAAAAAAGAGGTATCTGCTGACGTAAAAGACATTGCCGAAGAGTTTGGACTTTCTGAGGAAGCAGTTTCGAAACTGATTTCAAAAGTTGGAGAACAAACTAAAGCGGAGTATGATAAGGAGATAGAGGCTAAGCTTAAACCAATTCAGGAAAAAGAACGTTCTGAAAGTGTTGAAAAAACATTTAATGAACACTTTGAAAAATTGATGGAAGCTATGCCAGAATATAAGAACGTTGCTAATAAGGACGTAATTAAATCTCTCTCATTAGACCCGAAGAATGCTAACAAGACATTCGCAAAAATACTTGAAGATTCTTACGGACATCTCGTCACGGGTAAGAAGACATTAGAACAAACACAGGCGAGAGGTGGCAATTCAGATGCCCCTATAGACTTTAACAAAGCGTCTAAGGATATGGAGTATTATAAAGAGATTATGGCTAATCCAGAACTTAAAAAGAAATACAACGAATCTTTAACCGACAGAATAAGACTCTAAAGAATTAATCTTTAGATTAAGTCTATAAAGAGAACGAGACAAACTGATAATTAATAATTTAATTATAAAAAAAATGGCTTTAACAGACTATCGTGTAGCATATGATAATAGTTACGAAGAAGTTTTAAACAAAGTTCTCGTTGCTAAATCAATAGCTAACATGAGATTTGAACCATCGTTGGTTGCAGGAGGTTCAGTCGTAAGAACAATTTACGATATTAGTGCAGCAAGAGTAAGAACAGTAGTAAGAGGTTCAGCATCAACAATCGATGCTATCACAGATTCAACAGAATCTTTGATAATCAACCTAGAGAAAGAAATAGTATTCCATCTTTCAGATGGTGAAGTAAAACAAGCTTCTAACCTTAACCCAGGTGAAGTTATTGGTGCACAAGCAGCAGTTAAAATTGCTACTGACCTTGATGCAAGAGTATTGGCAGAAGTATTAAATGCTTACCAAACTTTTGATACAGGAGACTTGACAACAGGTGCTTCTACAGGTACACCTATCACTTTGAGCTCAACAACAGTTCCTCAAATGGTTACAAGAATGCCAGCTAAATTGAAGAAAATAAACAATGTTCTTTCAAATATGGCTCTTGTTATCGACTCATACGGAGTATCAGATATTGAACAATACCTATTGGGTAAGCAGTTCGACATTGTAAACTCAGTATTTAAGAACGGATACTCAGGTGCTATCTCAATGGCAGAAGTGTACGTTTCTGAAAACCTAACTTCAACAGCTGTATTTACAGATGCTGGATTAGCAGATGGTGAAACTATCGTGATAAACGGAGTTACATTCACAGCTAAGACAACTCTAGGTTCAACAGCAGGAAACTTTGCTCTTGGTGCAAATAACACTGCGGCTCTAGCAAACCTTGTAGCATTGATTAATGACCCAGCTACAACTTCAGCTACACAGGTTGCTCTTTCAGCAGCTGACCAAGCTTTGTTCACTGATACATATAAAATATCAGCAGTAGCAACAGTTGCAGCTTCAGAGGTTACAATCACAGCCGTTGGTGCAGGAAGATTAACTCTTTCTGAAACAGCAGGTTCAGGTGCTTGGACATTGAACACATTGCACGCTTACTACGGTAAGAAAGGTGCTATCGACCTTGTTGTTCAAGATAAGAGTTCAGTTGATATCAGAGAAACTTCTGATAGACGTGGAGTAAACATATTCTCATCATACCTTGCAGGTATTAAAACATTTGCAGATGGTGCTCGCAAGTTCCTTGACGTTAAGATTGCAGCCTAACCTTAATCGGTAGATTGTATCTTCACTCAGCCCCTTCTAAGGGGTTGGGATGAAAATAGAATTATTAATATAAAACTAAACAAATGACAACAGCAGAAATTATAAGTAAGTTTTCTTTATATGTAGATGATGGAACTGAGTTATCATCTCAGGAGGAATTAGATTTGGCAAATAAAGTATACAGGAAAGTTTGTAACTTTAGACCTTGGGAGTTCCTTAAGGAAACATCGACTGGTAGTATTTCAAACAACCAGATTAGTTTACCTACAGATTTTAAGTATGTCTATTCTAATTATCAGTCTACAGACCCAACAGTTTCACAAGAAACAACTACTGCTCCAAAAGTTATTTTTGTTGGTTCAGACTTGAATCCAATAAGATTAGTTAACTTCTCAGACAGACGTACCTATCGTGCAGATGATGTAGCTTATATTGACCCAACTGATTCTAAAATAAAATTCACACAGTCCCATTCTGGAACATATGAGTTTGATTATATCAAAGCTCCAGCAGCATTAACATTGTCAACATCTCCAATATTCCACGAAGACTTCCACGATATTATTTACCTTGGTATGGCAGTGGATGACTTTGCAATACAATTATTTGATAAGTCTCGTTCTTATGCAAACGAAAACCAAGTAAAGTTTAACGATATCTTAAAAGATTTAAGTTACGCAAATGCGATGCAAAATTTTAACTAGTTAATTAAATAAAAAATGAGTGATTCAATAATCAACGCTTTTAAATCTGGAATATGGAACCTTGGAGATGACGAGAATATACCTAAAGATGCCTCTAGAGGTTCATCAAACTGGCTTACTAAAGACGGACGTATTCAGTTAGTTAATGGTAGACAACTTATAGGAGCAGAAGGAGCTGTTGGTAAAATAACAGGACTTCATTTTGGTTATAAAGTAGACGGGACTAAAGTATTATATCGTAAGATATCTACTAAGATTCAATATCTCAATAGTTCTACTTGGACAGATATAATTACTGGGCTTACAGCAAACTCAGAATATACATTTTCAAACTATTCATCCCTAGCGGGGGCTTTTACATATGTAACTGGAGTTGATGGAATATGGAAAATAATAAATGCTAATCCAACATCTCCTATTGCTATGTACGATGCAGCGATTAACTTTAAAGGATATTCAATGATAGATAAAGGTAGAATGTTCTTGTGGAATCGTATAGAAGATAAGACTGGTTTATATGGTTCTTGGATAGACAACCAAAGAGCGGTAGCTAGTTCATTAGGCGTATATACAGCGGTAACTGGTGAGGCAATTACAGATACAGCGTCTGGAACACTAGCTTTTAAAGTTGGTGGTTCTACACGTTCATGTTTTGGTGTTCAAATTACTGATACATCTTCTAGTGAAGTTTTTACAGATAATTACTTAGGAGTTCTAACTGGTTCTCTTGGAAGTACAGGTACGATAAATTATTCAACTGGTGCATTTACTATAACTGGTCAGTCTGGTGCTGGTACAGCCGCTTATAAATGGGAAAACTCAAATCTACGTGGTGTAACTGATTTTAGATATGCAGCAACTAGAGCAGCAGGGGAGGGATTCCAATTTCCACAAGATATTGGTGGTGATGCTATCTTAAATGTTAACGTTGGTATTGATGGAAATTATTATTCAATGAAATCACAATCAGCATATCAATTAATATTAGGACAAACAGATACAGCATCGGCAACTTCTAATGTTGTTTACAGAAGAGAACTTGGTCTTCCAAATTTTAGAGCTACTATTTCTACAAAAGATGGTATTGTATTTATGAACACAGCAAATCCTTCTAAACCACAACTTTTAATACTTAAACGTAATGAAATTGGTACTGAGATAGAACCATTTGATTTATGTCCACAATTTGACTTTAGTTTATATAATTTCTCAGATTGTTCTGTTGATAATTATGATAGATATATAACAATAGCTTGCAAATCACAAGGAGCAACAGTTAATGATACAATTTTGTTATATGATATGATAATCAAAACTATTGATGAAACAAGATACTCAGCAAGAATGTTTGCGAAAGACTCTGGTAATTTATATGTTGGTTCAGGAGTTTCAGAATCAGTCTATCAGATTTATTCTGGTTTTGATGATGAAAGCGACCCAATAGAAAATGAATGGGAGTCAAAGGGTGAACAATATGAAGCATTAGGAATAGCTGAATCACTTAAAAAGATTCAGAGACTTAGAATAAAGGGTTCTATAGACCCAGACCAAAAAGTACAAGTTTTGGTTTCTTATGATGATGCAGACTTTCAACTAGTTGGAACGATAGTAGGTGATGCAACTTATGTTGATTATTCCACACCACAATCAATGGGTAACAACATACTGGGAGATGTTCAGATTGGAGGTGCTGATTTAACTACTGTTTATCCGTTCTTTATGGAAATTAAATTATCCTCACCAAAGTTTAGAAAAAGAGTTATCAAACTCAAAGCCATTTCAATAGGTTATGTACAGATAGATAGTATAATGGACCGTGACGTACTTATTTTTGAAAAAAGATTACCACGTAGGTTTAGAAGTAAAGCTAACGTGTCATTGGATGGATTAAGTACAGATATGTAATATTATGCCTACTGGAATTTATAAAAGAACAGAAAATAATTTAAGGGGTATAAGAAACTTTAATAAAACAAAAATTGGTAAAAAAAGACCAGAATTTTCAGACGAGTGGAAAAAGAAAGAAAAACGTTTGAATATAAACTTTGGAGAAAAACAATCTATAAAATGTTTAATTTTACTTGTCAAAA
>DYQY01000028.1:0-1822 GCA_020719045.1 Candidatus Termititenax sp. | reverse complement strand
TGTCAAAAATGTCATAAAGACTATCATAGAATATATGGAACGAAGAACAATACACAAGAGCAATTAAACGAGTTTTTAAACTTGTAATTGACAAAACATCATAAAAATGATATAATACATTAATAACTTAACCTTAAACAACAATGTCACAACCTAAATTAGCCACTTTGATTGCAGATTTCGAGACATCCTTAGCTACAAAAATGGCGATTGGTGCAACTGAAGCAACTTTACTTAACGCAACAGATGATGATGGAGTAGCACTTCCAACAGGAAGATACTTTCTTACATTAGATGGTAACAACTCATCAAAAGAACATATTTCTTGTACTTTGACTAGTACATCTTTAACTGATATTAAAACACTATCAAGACAAGGTGTAGAAACGTCTGGGTGTCTTAGAGCACATAGAGTTGGTGCTAAGGTTATTCTTACTGATTGGGCTCACTTGAAAGTAATAAATAACTTACTTGATGGTACAACTAAATTCAACGCTTCAACTCCATTAGAATACGATGGAACAACAACTCCTACAACAGCTAACCAAATAGTGCCCAAATCTTATGTAGATGGAGTAGCTATTGCTGGTGGAGCTGATGCTTCAACAACAGTAAAAGGTATCTCTAAATTATCAGTAACTCCAGTTTCAGCAACCGAACCTATATCAGTTGGTGATAATGATGGAAGAGTTCCAACACAAAATGAAAATGATGCTTTGGTAGGTACTTCAGGAACAGCGGTATCTTCAAGTAATAAATTAGTAGACCAGGCAGATACTACTGGAACTGGTTTAATAATTAGAAGTAGTAAAATAATACCAACTTATGGTGGAAATGGTACTGATGGTGCATTATCTATTTCTAGTGGAACAACAAATATTGATTTGGGTGGAGCTGATTATTTTGTAAAAAACTATTCTTCTATTTCTATAACAGGAACAGGGAAACTTACATTTTCTAACCCAGCGACAAAAGGAACTATTATAATTATAAAATGTTCTGGTAATGCGACCATAACTTCTTCAACTATTCCAGCTATTGATTTTTCTGGTCTTGGTGCTACAACTCCTGGGTTAGGACACGCATATACATCTTTAAATTCTTTAGCAGACTTGCCAACAGGAGGAACACATATGACAGATTTAGTTTATGGAGCCAATGGAGAGGGTGGTGGTTCAAATACTTATAATGGGAATGGTGGGATAATGCCAAGTGCTTTAAGATGGCTAATCTATCAAAATAGAAATCTATATAAATTATCTAGAAATATTTTATTAGTTGTAGGTGCTGGTGGAGGAAATGGACACGGAGCTTCTAATTTTTGGGGTGAATATGGTGGTGGTGCTGGTTCTTTATGGGGAAACGGACAGGGTGCAAATAATGGCACAGTTGGGCTCTCTGCTGGAGGACAAGGAGCATCATATTCGTCAGGACCAGGTGGAGCGACAAATGGAGGAAAAGGTGGAGGAGCCTTTATGTTTGACATATTAGGAGATGTAACAATATCATCAGAAATTCATATAAAAGGATTACAAGGAGCTGACGGGACTGCAAACGATAATTGTGGTGGAGGTGGTGCTGGAGGTATGGGGGTTGTCTTATATGGTGGGACACTATCAAATACAGGTGTTTATAATAATGCTGGTGGAAGAGGTGGTAATAATGGAAGTGTAAATGGTGGCGCTGGAGGTGCTACATACGGAAATCCAGTTATATTCTTGCAAGCAATAATTTAAACCTAATGTAATATCCCTTACTTCTTATATTTAATTTTAATAACATAAACATATGGCATCAATACTAAACTATTTAAATAAACAAC
>DYQY01000015.1:19635-33629 GCA_020719045.1 Candidatus Termititenax sp. | reverse complement strand
CCTAAGCTAAAAATAGCAATAAAGTCAGATGCTTTGTCTCCTGGGTTATACCTAGCTTTTAGTTCAAATTTATTTTCAATGGATTTTTTTGTTAGTGTGTATAATCCTAGACCAATTTCAATCCCGTTATCTATTTTGTTGTCATAAGCAAAAACACTAAGGCCAGCCATTAGAAATGGTGTTGCGCCGCAGCATAGTTTTGGAAGTAATAGTTCCTCGCTAATATATCCATAGAAAACTGGCATGCTTTGCCCAGTAGTTTTTAATTCGCTGGGGATATAACCTCCAGCAAGATTAATCCTAAGATTTTCAGCAATTGGTTGGTTTATTCCAGCACCTAAAATAATGCTATTTTTTAAATTTATAGCATCATGAAAACTTGCGTAGCCAAGAAATGGATAGAGTTTTGTGGAGGAATCATTACAGAAGGATATCGTTAGAACCAGGACAACAAGAATACTTAGTATAGTTTTTTTCATTTTAACTCCTTTGATATAAAATACAGCTATTTACTGCGTTATCAGTAGAGATAATAAGATAAGTTATAGATAAAATCAAATAATCATTAGTTATGTTTGTAAATAGTGGTTGTCGCTATATGGATTATTCTATATAATTATTTGCCTAAGTTGATTGCTTAGAGTTATTGTTGTGTTTCCGCCGGGGTGGTGGAATTGGTAGACACGTGGGACTTAAAATCCCATGAAAATTCATTTTCGTGCCGGTTCAATTCCGGCCCTCGGCACCACACCACCATTTAATAACCAGGAGGTTACTATGAAATTATTCCAGAAAATATATCAAGCAATAGATAAGTTTCTTCAAAAGGAATCCAATAAAAGCTGTGGTTGTGGTTGTGGCTGCGCAGAAGAGCCAAAAATAACTGGCAACAAGAATAAGGATTCTAAAAAGTGTTGCAAAGATTAGTAAATTTCATTTTTTATGATTTTCTAAAACTTGATTCGCATAATCATTTAGTAGAAATATTTCATTTTTTTGTTTATGACACCATAAAAGTATTAATGCTACTTTTTGTTATGATAGGAATAATAGGGTATGTTCGAACTTATCTTCCATTAAGCAAAGTTAAAGAGTGGGTGGAGTCTAGAAATAAAATTCTAGCTCATTTTTCTGCTTCTATGTTTGGGGCACTTACTCCTTTTTGTTCATGTTCATCAATTCCATTGTTCCTATCTTTCGTTAAAATGCGTATTCCCTTAGGCGTAAGTATGTCTTTCCTTATAACTTCACCTATATTAAATGAGTATTTGTTTGTACTAATGCTTGGTTATTTTGGTTGGAAAGTTGCAGCCATGTATGCCATTAGTGGCGTGCTAATAGGTGTAATAGCTGGTTTGCTGTTAGATAAACTTGATGCTAGTAAATACATAGAAAAAGATTTAGTGTCTTCAGATGATACCACTGATGATTTAAAGTTGTTGAGTCAAAAGGAGAGAATTTTTTTCGGTATTAAGGAAGCGTTAGGAATCATAAAGAAGTTATGGAAATGGATACTTTTTGGTGTTGGTGTTGGAGCACTTTTACATGGATATGTTCCAAGCGAGACTATTCAAGCGATAGTTGGTTCAGTTGGTATCTTTGCAGTTCCAATTGCTGTAATTCTTGGTGTTCCTATGTATGGAAGTTGTGCGGCAATAGTTCCTATTGCAATAGTTCTTTTTGAAAAAGGCATGCCAATTGGTACTGCGTTGGCTTTTATGATGGCTGTATCAGCTTTGAGTTTACCAGAAGCAGTTATTTTAAGAAGAGCAATGAACCTTAAGTTAATAGCTATCTTCTTTTCAATAGTATCCGTTGGTATTATTTTTACAGGATATATTTTTAATTTTTTAAGCCCTTTTTTAATTCAGTAGTTTTTAAAAATAATGAGTAAGTTTATAAATAAACTTAGTGCTGACCTTACAACATTAGGTGCGAAACTTTACTATGTAGGTGGGTTTGTAAGAGATGAGTTGCTGGGTGTACAAACCAAGGACATCGATTTAGTAGTTACTGGCATAGAGCCTAAAATTTTTGAAAATATCCTATCAAAGCATTGCAAGGTTCAGTTTGTTGGTAAAAGCTTTGGTGTCTATAAATGCTTTAAAGATGGTCAAGAGATAGACATTGCTTTCCCTCGCAAAGAGGTCTCTACTGGTGACCTTCATATTGATTTTATAGTAGAGGCTGGTCCTCAAATATCTTTACAGGAAGATCTAAGGAGAAGAGACTTTACTGTTAATGCTATAGCTAAAGAAGTCCTGACGGGAGAGATAATCGATCCATATGGAGGAGTTGTTGACTTAAGAAGCAAGAAGCTAAGACAGCTATCTAATAATAGTATCAAGGAAGATTATTTGAGGGCACTTAGAGCAATCCAGTTTGTCTCTAGATTTGGGTTTGATATTGAAGAAGAAACTTTAAGTAATATTAAAAAATACGCACATTTATTAGATACAATTTCCTTTGAAAGAGTGGGTATTGAAATGAGTAAGTTCTTTAAAGGTGGTTTCATAGTAAAAGCTGTAAGTTACTTAAAGGATTGTTCTGTTTGGGAAGATTTTTATAAGGATATTTCCATGGAACAGTGGGAAATGATAGAGATTTTTAACAGGCAAGAAGCATTTGATGAGCTAAGTGTTTTAGCTATGTATCTTTATTTTAGGCAGAAGTTCCCAGTTTGTCTGAAAGTGGATGGAACAACTAAGCTAAGGACGCAAACAATAGTACAGAGCATTAGCAGTAGTTTAGAGAGTAGCTATGAAGTAAAGAAGGTTATGAACGTAATGGGCTTACTGGACTTACTGAGATTATTAAGTATTAGAAAATATTTGGGTTTATCTTCTGGTAAAGAAGCGGAAAAGATAAAAGATATGTCCAAGCAAATAGTTGAAAATAATGAACCATATTTGCTTGCTCATTTAGTAGTTAATGGTGATGACCTAATTGGAGTTGGATTAAAGGGTAAGCAAGTTGGCAAAAGGCTTAGTGCAATGCTTGATGATGTAATGAGGCAGCCTGAGAATAATACAAGAGAATATTTGTTAAACAGCTAAACAAATCTTCAAATAAACATTATAATAACCTCCATGAGCAGAAAACCAAGTGTACTAATTTTTAACTTATTTCCAAGGTTAATTGGTCCAATGAGTGATTGGCAGGATCACTTTAAACGTGCAAAGAAAATGGGATTTAATTGGGTGTATATTAATCCAATACAGTATCCTGGTTTTTCTGGTAGTTTGTATTCTATTAAGGATTATTACAGAATAAACCCTTTGTTTTTGAAGGGTAGAATGTCTGAAGATAATCAAGTAAGGAATATGATTCATCGTGCTCATTTAGAAGGCGTAAAAGTTATTTTTGATTTGGTTATTAATCATACTGCTATTGATTCAGTATTAGTGGAAAAGCACCCTGATTGGTACCAGCGTAAACCAGACGGTAAGATAAAGAACCCACAAGTATGGGAAGGCGACAAGCTCGTTTGTACTTGGGGTGATTTGGCTGAAATAGATAACGAGTTTTCATCTGACAGAGAGAATCTTTGGAAGTATTGGTTAGAGCTAGTCAGGTATTTTATTAAGCTTGGCGTTGATGGTTTTAGGTGCGACGCGGCTTATCAAGTTCCAGTTTCATTGTGGGAATACCTTATTGGAACAATACATGAAGAAAATAAAAAAGTAGTTTTTTTTGCTGAGACTTTAGGGTGTGAAATAGAGGACGTAATAGCCTTAGCTAAAGCAGGATTTGATTATAATTTTAATAGTTCTAAATGGTGGGATTTTAAAGAAGAGTGGTGCTTAAAACAATATAGAGAGAACGCTCCTGTTTCTCCTTCAATTTCTTTTGCAGAGTCTCATGATACACCAAGGTTAGCTGATGAACTGAATGGTAATGAAGCTGCAATAAAGATGAAATATCTTTTTTCAGCTATTTTTTCTACAGGCGTTATGATGCCGCTTGGCTTGGAGTATGGGTTTAAAGAAAGTGTTAATGTTGTTAAGACTTTACCTGAGAATTGGGAGCCAGTTCAGCTTGATTTAGTGGAGTACATTACTGCTGTTAATTCTTTAAAGAAGAAGTATAAGGTTTTTAAAGAAGATAATCAGTATCAGGTTATTTGGAATGACAACGAGAAAGTGTTTTCTATTCTGAAAACTTCTAACGATGGAACGGAAAAGGTATTGATAATTATCAATAAGGATACAACTAAGACACAGCATGTCAGATTAAACATAGCAGAGATAATGGGTGTGCCAGTGAAGAATATAGTTGATGTCTCTTTAGAAAAACAAATTAAGAGAGTGCCTGTTAATCTTGAACAGTCGTTAGCTCCTGCTCAGGTGTGTTTGTTGTATTCGCTTCTGGCTTATTAATAATTACTCCGCCTAAAACTTCTATGGCAGCAAGGATATTTCTTTTTACATAAGAGGAGAATTTGAATGTCGCCATGTGATTTCTTGGCATCATTATTTTATAAAGAACATCATCGTGAAGAAGACTTCTTTGGGTGTCTTCAGCATTAAGTCCATAATTCGTAATTTTATTTATTTGTTTTATAAGTTCTAGCGATTCACTATTTATTGTTGTTATTTTATGTTTATGTTTTTGGTAATATTCCCAAGCTTGGTCATCAAGTTTGGCTATTTTTAATAAAAAACTAATTATGTAATGTTGATTCCTAGCAAAAGGCGAGAATTCGTCTCCAGTTTTAAATTTTGGAATTAGTAAACGATAGACTGGTACTTTTAATTCTTTGTGAGTTAAGCTTAATGCAACAACATCATGTCCTCTTTGTTTTAGTAACTCAATTATTTTTTCAGCATCTTTTTTAAAATCATCATGGTTTACGTGGTAGCACTCTTTAACGGATATAGTTTTTGCATTATTAATAACTCTAGTAAAATCAAGATTTAGGTGGGTTTGCCAATTGCCAACTTTTAAATTGAATTCTTTTGGGAGATCAGTAATATAAATTTCCCTTCCTTGAAGATACTCTGTTAAAGCTCTAATCATAGCTTTTTCTGGGTCATTATGTGTTCCGTATCCCTCCCCAGTGCGCGCGTATTCAACAGGAGGATTGTTGTCAACACAGTGTGTAAGTATTGTTGTTATAGGTACCGTGTTAGAGATATCTAAAAAGTAAACATTAATATCATTCATTTTCGCCCATTTAAGCAAATTAAGCAGGTAAGGGTTTTTAAGTGTTGAATGGTCTATTATTCTTGTTTTTGCGTTATAAGCATCAAGTATGAAATTATCAATATGCTCTCTTTCTATTAGTTCACAGAGTCCTTGAGTCAGGGCCTCTTCTTTTGTATTGCCAGCTGCAAGGCCATTAGATGATTTTAGAAGGTCGTTGAAGGTTACTGGATACAGAACAGGTTCTTTTTTAGTAAGATTGTAAGCTTCTATCCAATACATAGGTATTGTTCTCAGTAGTTCTTGAGTTTTTTCTTTATCATTAAAATAGTGAATTTTAAAAATGTCTTCATAAATAGACATATCTATTTTGTCTTTTAGTTCATTATAGCTTGCCTTGATAAATCCTTTAGCTTTTGAGAAATCGTATTCATACCAAGATTTTCTTTCTGCATATTCCATTATTGCGCTGGCCTTGGACTGATGGTTTGATGCTCCTTTTCCGTGTGAGCCTAAAAGTCCATCATCAAAATCATAAACAGAATAGAATTCGGTGCTTTTTAGCTCTGTTAAAGTGAATGTATTATTAGGGAAAGCTTTTTGAAGAGCAGCAAAAGTGTTTTTGTAGGTGTCTTCTGGTAAGATAGTTTTATCTTGATCTTCGTTATATCCTTTTGGGGATGGTTGGAGTTGATATTCTTCATACATTGTATTTACCATTATAAGTGTTATCCATCCCTTTTCAAGTAAGCTTAGTTATTTGGTGATTAAACATTAAGAAGAATTAATGCAAAAGAGACGGAGATTTGAGCGTTTAATAACGTGGGATAAGGTGTTTTGCTTTTTATTAATAAATAGCTAGCAGTTAATAGAATAATTATGGATATTAAGTATAATAGACATAGAGTCTACTTGGGGGATTTATGGAAATACAAAATAATATGGAGATTACTAACGACCAAGGAATAGGCATTGATGGCTTAGCTGGTGCAGGTTTAGTAGATAGAAACTATATAATTGATGATGATGACCTTGAGGTAGGTAGGATAGAAGACGATAAGCTCTTTATTTCCGGAGCTAGCTCAGGCTCAGAGAATGGCTCATCAATTGGTACTGATATTAAATCGGTAAAAAAGACTCTAATGAAAGCAATCCAAGAGGATAAATCATATATTTTAAATGATGATGTAATGCAGTTACTTGAAGAGGGTGCAGCTGTAATCGATGAGGAAGTAACTAAGTTTTTTCAGAGCCAAGTTGGGCAAGGAAAAGAAGTAAATGCGATTGTTGATGAATACAACACGAATTTAGTTAAAATTGTTAATGAACAGGTCTCGCTAACTGATAGTTTAGAAGAAGTTGTTAGTCTGTTAGGTAGAATCGTTAATAAAATTGAGGAAACTTCTAGCTTTCCAATTGAGATTGAGGCAGTAGGAGAAAATATTGCTGGGATATTAGATGAGATGCTTGGCATTATTGATACATTAGAACCAAAAATACCGTCAGAGGATTCTGAAGAAATATTTTCTGGAGAACAGGTTTTGTTTTCAGAAGAAGAATTTGTTTTGCTAGATGAAACTATTCAGGTAGCAATAAACAAACTAGATAAGGAAGAGCAATTTAGCGTTGAGGATAGTATCCACGTTGCCGCTAAAAAATTAGAAGAAATAATGATTAAAGCCGAAGAGTTGGTTAGGAGCAATCCTGATATAGAGATTGTCGAAGTTAGTATAGAAGATAGCTTAAAAGATATTCTTGGTGCTGAAGAAGCACCGCCTGAAAGAACAGATTTCATTTTATTGGGACAAAGAAAAACAAGAGACGTTCATATTTTTATTAAGCCAGAGGATGTTGAAGTTTTAGAAGTAATAGAAAATTTGAAGGCCGATGGCATATTAGATGATGACATGAGCGAAGAAGAGGTTATCGTTGCGATTTTTAACTATGTAGTAAGAGAGTATGAGTTTTATGAAGATGCAGAAGTAGCCTTTATTTGGCAACCATCTTCAACAACAATCACGAAAGGACAGGGAAACAACGAAGATAGGAGTTTATTGTTGGCAAATCTATATTTGGCAGCAGGAGTTGACGAGAGCAAAGTGAAAGTTTTTATGAATACTCCAGAAGGAAGTATTTTAGAAGAATTGGTTGTTGGATATGTAACAGAAGATAATGTTATTCGTGAATTGGATGTGTCTAAGGAGAAAGAAATTAGCACCATCAATGATACAAAAATAATTGAGGAAGCTAGTTTTATTAAGATATTTAATATGGATGGAACAGTTACTCAGCCAACTGTTTTAGCATATGACGGAGCAGATACTGTTGATGTTAGAACCTTTATTGAGTCAGACAATTTTATAGTTACAGATATAGTGCAAGAAATGAAAACAGCTGGGTTAATTACTCCGTCAATGTCCGAAGAAGAGGTGACTGTCGCTGTATATAATTATGTTATTAAAGAGTATGAATATTTTAGTGATGAAGAATCAGGGTTAGTTTGGCAAAAAGCTGAAAGTACTATTGAGAATGGTGGAGGAGATTGCGAAGATTTAACTATTTTGTTTGTAAATATTTGTCTTGCTGCAGGAGTTTCTGAAGATAAGTTGAAGGTTTATATAGAGAATGGTAATAAAGATGATCAGGGGCACGTAGTTGCTGGATATACTAGTGGGTTAGGCACTACAATTGCTTTCGATCTTACAAGTGCAAAGACTATTAATAGCATAGAGTCTTTGTCTGTCGTAGACACTAGTAAATATAATGTATCCTTTAATCAGAATAGCTTAGAGGTGTACTCATATTCAGGAGAGACATTAGTTTTTGAGAACCCCCATTATGAGACAAGTATGTATACAGCTGCTGCGAGTACAAGCCAAGTTAATTCTTCAGTAGCAATGAATAGTATTATTAATGTATTTTTAAATGCACAAGCACAATACAATGTGCATGTTCAGAATTTAATTAATTATCAACAATACTTCTATGAGATAGGTGTAGACCTTTCTGGGGTTACAGAAGAAACCGCTGCCTTTGCAGCAGGAAACTGGATGCCATTTACTGGTGTTGATTTTGAGGGGATGGTTGACCAGTTTATAGGTATTCAAATTCAGATTTACATTATGATGGCTGCAGTAATTTTGTTTAATGAGCTGCTTGATGTGAAGAAGATGATAATTGAGTATTTATTTCAATATGAGTATGAGAGTGTTGAGGTGTTATCTTCACAGAGAATCTCTGATAGTTATTCTTCAGCCGTTAGTCATCTTGATACGATTATTTCAATGGCACTTGAAGATGCTAATGAGGCTAATCAGAAAGCCTATGAACACAATATGGAAGAAGCAAAGCGTATAGCTGAGAAATGTGCTCAGAAGGTAGATTCTAAAAAACGATCATCTTACGAGAATGTGCTCGTTTCACATGCAAGTTTACTTTTATTACAACAATACAGTGGTGTTAACAACATGATGATTGAGTCTTGCAAAGCAGCTATGGAGAAAATATCATCAATTAAAAGTTCTTGGGAAAGTGATAATATTTGGCAGCAAGTTTTAGAGGGAGAGTCTGTTGAGAATAATTTAATTGTTTCTGCAAGGTTTGACACAATGGTTATGCAGGAACAGACTGGCTATTTAATATCAGAAACTACAATGGATGTTGCAAGCTTGGTTTTGAAGGTGCTCTTTGGCATAAATTCAAAAAGTGATGATAAGGCAAATATAGCAGCTATTGCTGCAGCATTTAGGTCAGCAGAAAAGCAGTGGATATCCAGGTATTCAAGTTTCCTTAAGATTGCTGTTCAGATGGAAGAAAATATAAAGCTTGCTCAAAAGCGATATGGTGACGCTGCAGCTTTGTGGGATAAGGTTAAAGATGCACCAAGTTTCTGGAGTGGATTATTAACCTCTTGCTTGGCTTTTATTCCTGTTATTGGCCAAATTTTAACTATGATCGTAGCTTTGGCCCAAGGGCAGTCTGTTTTTTCAGCTTTTATGAGTGGTCTTTTGGGTCCAATTGGGTATGCTTTATTTGGATATGGTTATGATCAAATGGAATATCAGTTAGAAATCTTGGAGCAAATGAAACTTAATTTAGAGAACGATGTAACTTTACAATATAACTTACTTTTTATTGATAATATTGCTCAAGAATATGGTAGTGGTGGTAATTCTGTTGGGAACATTATAAGCACAAATACTATGGCAACTAGTTTTGGGGGTCAACTAAATAATGTGGTTGCAAATGCTTGGGGTTTAGTGGGTGCAATGAGCGATTCTGGTCAAATAAATGATTACAACGCACAAATAATGGCCTGTCAGATTATGATACTTGCTATGATTGCTATATTTGATGCTATGGCAGATGCTAGTAGCGCTGTTATGCAGGTGTTGTTCAACGTGCAAACCAAAGTTGATGGTATGCAAGTGCTTCAAACTTGGGTAAATGGAACATTCGCAAATATAAGTTCTGCGTTTGATTATAATGCTTCGATGTTGTTTTCTAGAACTCAGGAAGCAAACAGAAAACTACAAGTTGAGATGCAGTTAAAGAGTGTTAATCAACAAATTGGACAGTTGAAGCATAAAATGACTATGCACATTATCAATAGTTTTGTGACAATTGCATCATTAGCGGCAGCTTTTGTTCCAGGCGGAATTGCAATTTCAATTGCGGGAGCTCTTTGGGGTATTTATAATGCCCTTGACTCGATGAAAGAGGCAGAGGAAACCTATAAGTTTGCTAAGAAATTGTATGAAGACTACAAGGATGAATTTTCGTTGGGGCCTACTTTTTATGTGCCTGATTGGTTATATGAAGGTATTGATGCAGAAAGTGGCGATATGGGGGTATTATATCAGGGACTAAATAGTGCCATGACTGGTGCATTAGGCGCAAGTACTGATAATGTTTCGAACTTTTTAGCACAGATGTTTGCTGTGTTAGCTATTGCTTCTGCTGCCCAAGAGGCAAGCTCTATAGTTATAACTGTGTTATTTGGAGTTAATGTGGGAAGCCAAGCTAAATATACAATGGCTGCATTTCAAGCCTTTGGTTCATATGTAATGGAGATGAGGAATTTTGAGTCTCAGAAAGAGCAAATTAAGCAACAGGTGGATAAGATACTCGTTGATGCTATTTTAGCAATTAAGAAAGCTAAAGATGATATGAAGACAGCCAATACTTGGGGATGGATAAGTATTGGTTTGTCTTGTTTATCAGCTATTGGAAGTGCATTAAAGATAGTGCAAATATTAAAGGATTTAGCAGAGATGGTTAAGACAATTGCTAATATTATTATTGCAGTTTCAGCTATTTTGCAAGCACTAGCGTCTATAGCACAGACCTTTGAAATGCAAGATAATGCACAGGCGAATATTGATAGAATGAAAGAAACATATTCAGAAATGTTTGGGATTAATTTTGAAGAAATAGAAAATTCAGGAACGAATAGTTCTCTTACACAGTCAGCATTTGATACTGTAAACAATGCGGCAAGTGGCATGATAGTGTCATCTGGTGGAGGTAGAGTAGCTTATGATCCAGCTCCAGCACTTGCAGCACAGGCAGCTATTAAGAATTGGATGAGAACATGGACAGCACAGATTGCAGTGGCACAATCAGTAGCTGAGGCGAAACAAGCTGTTATGTCTATGCTTTTTAGAACACCATCAACAGTTGAGAACTTTCAGATAACTTCAGCTATTGTTCAGTATCAAGGTCAGGCGATGAATATAGCTTTATCTCTTGCTGTAGCATTAGCTAAAATGCAGATTGCTTCAATTAATGCTATTGCCCAGGCAGAGGAAGACTTATCTGCTATGAAAGCTGCAGGCATGATTACTATAATATTTGCTGCCTTACAAGCTGTAGGTGGAGCTATTCAACTAGCTGATGGGATTAAATCTGGGACTAGTTCTGACGGAAAAGGATTTACTAGTGACTTGTCAGGCACAATGAAAGCAGTAATGGCTTTGGTTACTGGTTATGGTGGTGAAGGTTCTGGTATGACTCATGCAGTTACAAATGCACTAATGGGATTATTAAGAAGCTTAATAATGGAGCTTCTGAAAGAGCATTTCGAGAAAGTGGCAAGGGATAAGTATCGGGATGGTGCGGAAGCAAAGGCTGACAGAGCTTTTGGTAATAATCAGTCAATGGGAAAAAATACTGCGCTATCTAACCTTGCTATAAGCAATGCAAAGAAAGCCGAATCAAATTCGTATGCGATGACCTTGTCTAACAGACAACAACAAATGTATGATGCAATGATTCAGGCCTTTGCCTTAGCGCTTGTTAATGCACTTAAGGGCGCAATCTTAAGTGATTTTAAAGACCCTGCAAAAGACACTCCGGCAGTAACACTAGACTCAGGTTCAACAACAGCAACACCAATTGCTGCTCCTGCTGCAGTAATGCCAGCACCTGCACCTAATGTAGTAGCTAATCCTGCAGCTGTCAATCCGAATGCTAATACAACAGCTAGCCTTTCACCTTCATCAACAAATAATACTGATCCTAAATCAGAGACAAAGGCTTCTGCTGAAAAAAATGAAGGGAAAGCAGGAGGATCAGCGGCTCCTTCCTTTATTAGTAACCTCGTTCCTGCTGTTGGACTGGCGATGAAAGTATTGCCTTCCTTAAGCAAGACAAGTGAGACAGCAAAAAATGAGGCTACTAAGGTAGAGAATAATAACCAAAACAATACAAGTGCAACACTACAAGCAGCAGGAGGAGTAGCAGGAACAGAGGCAAAACCAGCGGGGACTCCAGCAGCACCATCTGCTGCAACGTCTGCATCAAATACTGCAGCAACACCAGTAGCAACGAAGAATACAAATCAAGTAGTGGCTACTGAGGGGTTCTTTAGTAAGTTTAATAAGTTTGCTGGGGCACCATTTTTTAGTGCAAGAAGGTTTGGTGGAGAAGAAAGTATGAATAATTTTCAGGGGACAGCTGCTGACAAAGCCTACTTAGATGCAAAAGCTAAGTCGATGGGAATAACAGATGATGCAGGCAAGGCAGCTTTAACAAAAGAGTATCTTGAAGTGAAGAATGCAGCTTTTGGATTAAAACAATTTAACCTTGAGATAGCAACAAAGCTACTTACTAAGAGTATTCAAGATGCTGTTTCACAGCGTGCATCAACCGCTGCTATTATACAGTCATCAGCCACTGGAACTTCTCAGGGTGCTAACTTTAATTCAGCGATTCAGGGCATAAACTCTAACCCTACTACTGCTTTTCAGGCTGTGATTCAAGAGGCCATTGATGTGTTCCAGGCATCTTTGTCTATTTCCGAAGTCAAAAAGGCAGTAGCCGATGCCTTGGAGAAAGTTGGTATTGTAGAGTTTCTTCAAGATGTTTTAGGTAAGAAAGAAAGTTTAGTTGATTCAGCTTCTTCAGCAAAGCCCTCATCGTCTAATATGGAGTCGATTTCAAGTGAAAATATTATTCATAATAATAGTCAGATTAGTTCAAGTTTGAAGGTATCTACATTAAGTAAAGATCAAACTGCTATATATGAAAAGATAAATGAAGCATTAACCGAAAAAACATTAAGTGCTAACCTTAAAAAGCTGCAAAAACTGGATGTTTTTAGTAAGTATCAAAAAGATGTTAAAGATTGCGATATTGCTATGCTAGTAGCGACTGCTTTAGCTGAAAAATTGCAAATTAATAATTATAAGCTTTTTATTACAACAAACGAGGATGGTACTGCCCATATTTCTGCTGAATTTACCAAAAACAAGGCTACTTATAGTTTGGATTTCAAAGCAGCGTCAACCAACAGTGAGAATGGTGTACTCAGTATTTCAGAAAAACCTAATAAGGCTGCTAGTGATGCTAATTTGTTATTAGCGATGGATGTTAATGTTGAAGCAAATAGTAATGTGAAGGTTACAGCAATGGTCAATAAAAACCATGCTGATTATAGTTCAGTTATGTCTGATGGAAAAATAATGATGGACTCTGATGGTCGTGATAATGATTTAAAGTTACAAGGTGCTCCGTCAAGTGTTAAGGATTCTGTGGCAAATAGAACTTCAACAAGTGTCACAGTAAATACATCTCAGACAATTAATAGTGATTCTTCTTTTAGTGTTTCTGATAGTGTTTCTGAGCAGGATGCTAATATTCAAGCAGTAGCAGCATCAACACAAGCAGTTGCTGCTGTTAATAGTAGTAATGTTCAGATACAAAATATTAGTAGTGTTCCAGAGGTAGCAAAGGCAAAACAGACAGATGCTGGTATGTTAAGCGAGCTGGAAAGAAAGTCAGAGACATCACCAGCACAATCGATTGCAAATATACAGCAAATAATAGAGACGTTTCATAATCCATTTATAGATAGGAGTAAGAGTAGTCCTGAAGTTGTTGAAGTGCAAGAGAAAGAAGCTGTTGCTAAGTTAACCAGTGCGTTAAAGGAGCTTAGTAAGAGTGTTCCGATATCAGCGGAGCTAATCCAGCAGGTAAGTAAGAATGATTTAAGTAGCAAGAAGAGCATGGAAACTCTATCACAAGTAGTTAGCGAAATAAGTGAGAGCGTTGCAAAACAGAGTGCAAGTACGAAGGTGGAGGTATCGCCACAAGTACAAGCAGCGATAGCTGACCTAAAGACAACGGTTGAGACAATAAGCTTAACAAAGAGCAGGGATGGTAATTTAGCAAAGATATTTAGTAGTAATGAGCCTGTTGCTAATAAGACTGAACAGTTAATGGCCTTAAATAATCCTATAGCAGTAGCTAGATATGTTAATGAGAATCCTGTAGCGATGAAGGATGCCGTAGCTGGAGAAGAGAACAGAAAAGCTCTTATAAGTTATATGGTGCAAGAAGATAGAGTT
>DYQY01000015.1:0-19535 GCA_020719045.1 Candidatus Termititenax sp. | reverse complement strand
TTGCAAATATACAGCAAATAATAGAGACGTTTCATAATCCATTTATAGATAGGAGCAAGAGTAGTCCTGCGCAGCTGCAGCAGCAAGAGAAAGAAGCAGTAAAACAGTTGACAACAGCATTAACAGAGGTAGGGAAGAGCATTCCAATACCAGCGGAGTTAATACAGCAAGTGAGCAAGAACGACTTAAGTAGCAAGAAGAGTATGGAGACGTTAGCACAGGTAGTAGAGCAGATTACAGAGAGCGTTGCAAAACAGAGTGCTAGTACGAGGGTGGAGGTATTGCCACAAGTACAAGCAGCGATAGCTAACCTAAAGACAACAGTTGAGACAATAAGCTTAACAAAGAGCAAGGATGGTAATTTAGCAAAGATATTTAACAACAATGAGCCAGTTGCTAAGAAGACTGAACAGTTGTTGGAGTTAAAGAATCCTTTGGCTGTAGCTAGATATGTTAATGAGAACCCAGTAGTGATGAGGGATTCTTTATTAAGTATGGAGAACAGAAAGGCGCTTATTAGTTATATATTGCAAGAAGATAGCCTGAAAATGAAGGATGCGGCTGAGTTTAATATATTTGCAGTAAAGACTATAGAAGAGACTTCTAAGACAATAGACCATAAGTATTTAATTGATGAATTACTGTCTGCAATCAAGATAGTAAAAGAGTCAAAAGCTGATAAGGCGATAGTAAAGGCAATTTCTTTGCTTGATGAGGTTGTTGGAAAAGGAACTGTTTCAATTAAAGAAATAGAAAGTAAGATGTCAGAAATAGCAGAGCTTATTAAGTATTCTCCTATACCCAGAAGCCCTAAAGAGATTAATGATTTAATCAAATCAGTAATGTCAGACCCAGTTAATTATTTTGATATTGATAAGGATGATGAGAATGTTTTAGATAAAACGAGTGTAATTAGATTAATAGCAAAAGAATTTAATTTAAGTCCAATTCCAGCAGTAGATGTGTTAGGTATGACGAATGTCATTAGTCCACCTTTAATCATTGATGGAAATATTACAGAAAGTTATGTGTCAGATGGAGCACTGGGTAGCATCAATCAAGAAGATGTTAAGGCGAATAAAGTAGCAGGGTTTACAGCATTAATAGAAAATATTTATAAAGCATTGGATGAGTCATATCGTGATGGTTTTAATTATGTTTTGAAAAATTTGGAGAAACTTAAGAGCGTAGATGTTATAAGTATCACCGAAGAGGTTAGAGCTTCATATAGGAAATTAAAAGAAAAGGGCTTGTTTGGCTTTGATGAGCTACAAACAATAGTGAATCAGCTTAAAAAAGAGGTAACTTCCTCCAATTTAACTATTCAACAGAAAACAGTCGTTTCTGAGAAGTTATCTTCACTTAATGAGTTAATAGAGAATATTGAGCAAACAAGAGGAAAAGATCAGAAGATAGCTGAAATACTAAATAATCAATCAATGTTAACAGAAGACAAGGTGAAAGAATTATTAGAATTAAAAGCTCCAGAAGCTGTATTAAAATTTATGATAGAGAATCAAGTAATAGCCAATAAGAATAGGGTTTTAATTATGGAATATATTGCAAAAGAAGTTGTGGTTATGGATATGGATAAGTTTGTGGCATTATCTGAGCAAATACTTGTTAGTTTAAAGCTGACTAATAAAGAGAAAGATAATTTTGTTAAAGTGTTAAGTAATGTTTTAAAAAATATGCAGTCAACTCAGTCAGAATCAGTTGTAGCTAAAACTTTGGCATTATTAGATACATTAGTGTCTTCTGTTCAGATAGATATGGATATTTCGAAACAAATAATTCCTCAATTAATATCATCTGTTAGAAGAGAGTCAAAACAAGCGCAACAAGCGATAGTTGCCAAAGCAATTGAAGGTATGAATAACTCAGGTCGTGATGGTGCAGTAAGTCAATTATTTGTACAGAACTTCCCTGAAATTAATAGAAGTAATGGGGTAAAGATACCTAGTGTTTCATCGTCATCAAGTCAGGTTGCAAAGGGTACTGATATGCTTATTAGCAATATTCCAGTAGAGGTTTTAGCTAAAGATTATAGCAAAGAAGCGGTCAAATCTGTAATGTCTCAGCTAAACCAGAGTCCTAAGCTTATAAATAATGAGAAAGTCCTTAGTTATGTCCAAGACTATATAACAGAGTATTTGAGGATGAGTTCATGGAATCAAGAAAGTTTCAATCTTTTTGCTGAGAATGTAAGTAACTTGCTAATGTTAAGCAAAGGTGATGATGTTTTTAATAAATTATTCCTTGCTCTGATTAATGGAACCACTGAGCCACAAGCAAAATTTGTTGCAGTGTTAAAAGTATTGGCCTTATATGAATTAAATATGAATCAGAGGACGTCAGAGCAGAGACTGCTAACTTCAAAGTTGAGGGAAAGCTATGATAAGGCGATTGAATATTTAATGATTTCATTGCCAACTTTGGGCGAGTCTGTTAGTCAGGCAGTAAGTTATTTATCAAAGAAGACAAGAGATAAACTTCGAGAAATAGTGGAGGACTCTTTAACTAATGGTGTATCATTACTTAAGAGGGGTAATGAGGTTATTCTTAGAGGACTTAATGAGGTAGAAGGAAGAAAGGCATAGAGTAGTGGATCAGGAACAGTATTTAAATAATAGAATGAAACATGCGCTTCGTATAGCAGATGAACTTAATTTTATGATTGAGCATACTCTTGGAATTCATCCAAACAAGCAAACAACAGAGATTTTGAAAAACCTTGGGAATGTTGGTATAAGTGAGAATCCATCTCAAGGGAAAAAACTCTATAAGTTAATGAAAGACTTTCTGGATTTATCAACTCAACATAATGAAGATGGCACATACTCTGATGAGATAATAAATAAATATCTAGAAGATATGTCTGAGTTTTCTTTTAACCCAAAGGTTGATAACGATGTTTTTGAGTTTTCTATTCAAGACCACATTTATAAGGTGGAAGTTATTATGCAAAACATAGTGGGTATGACACTGTTTATTAATGACGAATGGGTACAAACAAGAATCGTAAAAAACGAGAATGATTTTTCAGCAGTTATGAGAATTTTAGATAATATGAAGGGGATGTATGAGACTAATCCTTATTTGGATAAAAAGCCATTTGTTCAATTCTATAACAAGGTGGTTAGGGTTGCAAATCAAGATGCTCCAGAATGGAAGAATGTGGAGAAAAAGGTTTTTGTTCCATATAGCGGAGTAAATGATGTATATCTAAGTCCTTATAATTCTGAAGAATTTATGTCCGATTTATTTAAAATACTTGCAGAATCTAAAGGAAAGATTGATGAGGTGAGTGATAAGTCAGAGCGACAAGCAATTGAAAAGTATATTGATTTTCTGTTGAGATGTAAGAAAGATTTCTCTATTAATAATTTAACAGATTTAGCTGGGTTGTCCGACGTTATTTATAAGCAAGATTTAAACTATGACAGTTCTCAGACTTCTAAGTTTTTTCATGAAATAATAAGAAAACTTAGTAAAAAACATAATACGCTAAATAGATTAAAAGAGTTAGCTGATGAGTTGAAGACCTTCTCTGATGTTAAGACAGTGGATGAACATACTGAAGAAGCAGAAAGAGAATATGGATATGAGGCTGTTAAGCAGTATTTAGATGATAATAATAAAGAAGTGTTTCTTCGGAACGCTGTTCTTATGACGCCGATTAATAGTGTTAATATTGCAAAGTATATTTCTTTGCAAACTGATGAATATATTTTTGATAGGGCAGATTTGATGTTAGAGCTTACTACTAGATATGTTGTCCCTTTACAGACAGATGACTATAAACGTATTTTTGCTATTATTTCTTCAGATCCTGTAAATTTATTAAGAAAATATGACCCTGTACTTACCAACTCTATTTTTGGTGACAAGGAGTATGTGGTAGCTGATATTGATATGAATTTGTTTAACGACATTGTTAAAGATGCGCAGAAAGTTGAGCAAGCACAAGAAGTATTGAAGGACGAACTTAGTGAGGGGTATAAGAGTATCACTAAAGAGGTTTTAGAGGAAATGGACGAGTTGGTTGCGCAAGGTAAAATAGAGAAAAAAGACCCAGAGAATCCAGGGGATATCCCTGATTATTTTCAAGAAATGGTTGATAGGGCTGTGTTGAAATTAGTAGATAGTGGATTAATTCAAAAAGTAATAGAGGAGTCAATGAAGAAGTGAATTTAAGTAATGTGTTAAAAAACATTGAAGATAAAGATAACTTTATGTTGGCAATAGACTTTGTGTTAAAAAAAATTTCAGCTGGTATTCGAGTCTATTCTTCTAAAGATATGCAATCCTTAGGAAAGATAGTTACGTTAATTAGTAAGAGTAATCAATTGATACATAATGATAATCAAAAGATGTCTCATTTAAATAGAAGTTTAGTGCAGGCTTTTTCATTGGCAATAAAAGATTCCACAACCGCAGATGAACTTAAGGATGTATTAGTGTTTTATCCTGTAACAATTATTGATGAAATTGTAGAAATCTATCCTCAAAGTAAGATATTGGTTAAATTATCAAATTTTTTAAAACTAAATGATAACATCAAGGGTGAATTTGATCATTTTCTGGCGATGTATAAATACCAACTTAATGCTAATAAAGAAATTAGGGCAGAGGTTGATAAAGCTAAGCTAGATAAAGAGATGAAGGTAGCAGACGATTTAAATGATGAAATTGCTAGTATAGGAACCAATAGTTTGAGTAATCAATTGGCTAAGTTAATGGAAAAGAAGTCAGAGTTAGCAGATGAAATGGATGAAATTACAGTGAAGTTAGGTCCATTTATTAGTTCAGATTATTCAAAAGAGGATATCCATAAATGGATATCAGAATTATCGGATGAAGGTCTTTTAGCACTTGATTCTGATGAAATGGATGAAGCCGTTGAGTTAGTTCAAAAGTATTCAAAGTTAAATAAGATAGATGTGCAGGAAAATGAAGTAATTGATGATGCTGATTATTTGGAAGAAGCTACTAAAAAGCAAGTAATTGATACACATAAAGAAGAAAACAGAATAACCAAGGTTGTTGAAACGAATATTTCGATGACTAAAGGCGAGTTTATTGATGACACAACGGTCGTAAAAGAAGCTGTTGTTTTAGAAAACATTGAGAAGGATGCTCAAGAAGTAGTAGAAGAAGACAAGGAAGCAATAGTTAAGCCGTTAAACCAAGAGATAGAGCATTACAACCAGGAAGGCGCAGTGTCAAAGTTAAAAGACAAGCATAAGAAAGGTATGTCTATTTAGCTATTTATCTTTAATTCTTAAGAAAAAAGGTCTTTTTGCTTTAATATCTTGTCTAATACATCCAATAAAGAGAAAAACTAGAACCATTAAAATAAGTATTAGCGGTAATTTAATGTGCATTAATTCCATAGCTGACTCTCCTTATTTAATGTTATTCTCTTTAGCATACTTAAAAATGTCGCCAGCTTCAAGTATTGGCAATATTCCGCCTAGTGATTTTAATTCAAAAACTTTCCCAGTTGTTATATTTTTAATCGTATTATTAATTATATCTATTTCTGCTGTGTCATCAGTTTTGAATGATTTATTAAGTGCTAGTTCTGTTTCGTAAGGAATTATGTATCCACCGTTAACAGAGTTTCTATAGAAGATTCTAGCAAAAGAGTTAGCAATAACAACTTCTGCTCCAGCTTCATTTAGTGCAAGAGGAGCATGTTCTCTAGAAGATCCACATCCGAAGTTTTCTCCACCAATAACAATTTTGTATTCAGAGCTAAAACCTTCTTTTATAAAAGGCTTATCTCCTGATGGAAGGCCTTGTTGTCCTTCTGGTACTCCATACAGTGCATATTTGCCAAAGTATTTTCTTTCTTCTGCCAAAGAAGGGTTGTAGCTTAGAAATTTAGCTGGAATTATTTGGTCAGTGTCAATATTATTCCCAAGCACATAAACTTTTCCTGATATTTTTTCTTTCATAACTATGCCTTTCCTTATAAAAACTTAATCGGGTCTGTTATTTTTCCTGTCAATGCACTTGCAGCTGTTGTATATGGAGAAGCAAGGTATACTTGTGAATTCATTGAACCCATTCTGCCTGGGAAATTACGGTTTGTTGTTGATATAACAATCTCTTTGTCATGGGTGCGTCCAAAAGTGTCATCTGGACCACCAAGGCACGCTGCGCAGGAAGGTTGTCCAATGCTACAACCAGCATCTGCAAATATTTGCATAAGAGATTTACCATCTATCATTGTTTCGTTCATTTCTTTTTCAATAAAGGTTGTAGAAGGAACAACAAAGGTTGTTACTTTTACTTTTTTATCTTTTAGAATTTTTGCAGCTGCAATAAAGTCGGTTATTTTACCACCGGTACAAGAACCAATATATGCTTGGGTGATTGTAACATCAGCACAGTCACTAACCAGTTTTTTGTTATCTGGTGAATGAGGAGCAGCAACACAAGGTTCTAGTTTTGTTACATCATAGGTTTTTACAAGCTTATATGTTGCATCCGCATCACTATTGAATACTTCATAATTCTTGTTAGTTTTAGATTTAACATATTTAATTGCTTTATCATCAGCAGCTATGATTCCATTTTTGCCGCCAGCTTCAATTGCCATGTTGCAAATGGTCATTCTTTCATCAATTGAAAGTTTATCTATTGTTGTTCCTTCAAATTCCATTGCGCAGTAGGTAGCTCCATCAACGCCTATGTCTCCAATAACATGAAGAATTAGGTCTTTGGCCATAAGGTTCTTTGGCATAGTTCCGTTCATGATGAACTTACAAGTTTCAGGAACTTTTAACCAAGTTTTACCAGTGCCTAATGCAAAGGCAGCATCAGTGTTTCCAACGCCTGTAGCGAAAGCGCCTAGTGCTCCATGGGTACATGTGTGTGAATCAGTTCCAAGAATTATTTCCCCAGGACGCACATGTCCTTTTTCTGGCATTGTTACATGGCAAACACCCATGTATGTATCATCCGCTGGGTCGTAGAAGTTAGGGATGTTATGTTTCTTAACAAAAGTTCTAAGTGTTTCTACGTTTCTGTGTGCTTTGGTATCGCAAGTATGTATGTAATGGTCAGGGATGATTACTAGGTTTTCTTTGTCGAAAACTTCTGCATCTTTACCAAACTTTTCTTCAAAAATACCGATAGTTGCTGGCCCACAAACGTCGTGAGTCATAAGAACATCAACCTTTACCCAGACGTTTTCTCCTGGTGTGACTGTTTTTTTATTTGCTGCTTTTGCTAAGATTTTTTCTGTTATAGTTTGTCCCATTATTTCTCCTTAATAATCTCTGTCTCTATTCCCCATTATTCTTAACAAGAAAATAAATAGGTTTATAAAGTCCATATAAAGCGTTAGCGCTCCATAGATTGCTACTTTTTTTATCTCTTCTTCAGAGTTAGCATTTGCAGAAAGTAATTTTAGTTTCTGTACATCCCAGGCAGTGAGGCCAGTAAATACCGCAACACCAACATAGGAAACAATCCACTCAATCATATTGCTTTTAAGAAAAATGTTAACTAAGCTTGCTATAACAATTCCAATGAGTCCCATAAACATTATTTTCCCCATTTGCGAAAGGTCGCTTTTAGTTGTTGCTCCATAAACTGCCATTGTTGCAAAAGTACCAGCAGTAATGAAAAATGTAAGGGCAATAGAAGCACCGGTATAAACAAGAAGTAAACCAGACAACGTAATGCCATTAAGAATAGAATAGCCAAGAAAAATCATAGAAGCTTGTTGTTCACTTAAACTATCGATTTTTGCTACAAGGAATCCAACTAGTACTATTTCAACTATAAAGATTCCAATAAGTAGTAGTGAGTTTCCAAGAAACAAATTAATTAGTGCAGGTGAAGATGCAACATAGAAGGCTGTAGCTCCAGTAGCCATTAAACCAAGGGTCATCCATGTGAAAACTTTATTAAAAAAAGATCTTTGTAGTCCGATTAAAGCGTCTGAATTATATTCTCTCATAATCTTCCTCCTTATTTTTAGATTATTATATAGCTAAATAGTGAAAAGTGAATAGTAAATAGTGAATGGTGCCTGGTGAAAGACAAACCAGAGAAATTTCATATTTTTTATGTTTAGACACTTTTTAAAAGGGGAATAGTGTAAATGTAAAGAAAACTGGGGGGTAAATAAAATGAGTTTGGCAAATAAGGTTTTAACTAAAGATGATGTAAGTAAGCTTAATTTTGAGAAAAAGGATGTTTATGAGATGGTCTTAAGAAAGATGCAAGACAAGATTAGTTGTTACAATAACTCAATTGGTGATGAGAGCCTTGAACTTATAATTAAAGACAAAGATGTTTGTCGTGTTGAATTTGTTATAAATAACTCCAAGTGGACTTCAGTTGATAATGCTAAAAGTATATTAGGTATTTTAGAGGGAGAACTTGAGTATAAAGAGTTTGCTCCAGTTATCGCAAAAAGAGATTTTAAACAGAACTTAGCTGGTTATTTCAGTGTGATTGATGAAAAGAATAAGGTTGCTTAAGCCTTTTATAAATAAGAAGGTTTAAAAAACAAAATATTGGGCATAGTAAAAATATATAGATATGGGACTGTTATCAAACTGTGGGGGTAAGATAGCAGCAGGGGGTTAAAAAAGTGAGCTGTGCTCACTTTTTTGCTATATAGCTGACTCTAACTTCAGTTGAATACAAATCACTCCAATGAGAATTAGTTTTTGCCTGAGGTGGCTCTAATTCTTGCCATTTCATCTCAGGATTAGCTAAATATTTTTTCCAGTTTAACTGTTTATAATCTAATTCTAGTGACTGTAGATATAGCTCAAGTAGTGACTTTGTGGGGCAAGTGAGTAAAGTAAGAGGGTTCTGCTTTGGTTGATTTCTAAAGGTGTTTTCTTGTAACTCATAGTGTTTTTGTTTTTTTGCTTTTGTGACTGAGTGTAGCATTATCGGTAGTTCTAAAGAGTCATCGTTTAAGTTGTTGAAGAAAGCAGGCCCGTCTTTTCCTTGGATTGCATTGTAGTAGGCAGTAAAGGTATCTAGGATGATAGTTTCTTTAGCGACTTTTTTCATTAGTTTAAGTAGATGATAGTTGTCTGGAATATAGTAGAGAAGCCCAAAACAAAGAATAGTATCAAACGAGTTTTCCTCAAGATTAGTAAGTAATTCTATGACATCTTTTTGTATAAATTCGACATTTGTTAGGTTTGTTTCTTGTTTGAAGGCATTAGCTTGGGCGATTAAGTTACTATCACCGTCGACGCCTAAGACACTTGTTGCATGTAGCTGTGAGCAAATATAGGCCATTGTCCCAAAGTGACATCCTAAATCTAGAATAGTTTTGTTTTCAATATACTTTTTATTCTTATAGAGCAAAACATCAGCTCTAGAGTTAGTCGCTTCATATGAATAAGGTATTGCCCATCTTTTTTGACGAGTATCGTTTGTAAGATAGGTAGAATCTTTATCGATGAAGTCCATAATGGCATTATACTAGTGATAAGCCCCCTTTATCAAAGGGGGAAAGATGCGATAGCATCAGGGGAATTATTTAACTACACATAATTCCGCAGAAATTAAGGTATTGAAAACATTTTTCAACTTTAGTAAAGCCAGCATCTTGGATGAGTTTTTTATTTTCTTCGTAGGTTAGAGGCACAAGAACGTTTTCAAGGGCTTCTCTTTTTTGTTTTATTTCCATTTTGCTGTAGCCCTGTTGTTCTTTAAATAGTTCATGGATATTAATAAAATCATTTTTAAAATTCTTGCTAACTATTTTTTCGAAAATAACTACAGCCCCATTTGGAAGTAGAGATTCTTTAATGTTTATTAATAGTTCAACACGCTTTGGTATGGTCATAAATTGAAGTAAATAGTTAAGAATCACAACAGATGTATTTTCAAATTTAATATTAAGAACATCGTCATAAACAAAGCGGATATTGCTTATGTCTTTACATTTTATTTTTGCTTTTTCTATCATTGGTAGAGAGTAGTCAATACCAATCATTTTATTAATTTTAGAGGATAGTTGGCTTATGGTTTTAAGTGTTTCACCAGTAGAGCAACCAAGATCGTATATTGTAGTGCCTTCTTGATAGAAGTTAAGTGCGGAGTTCGCAATTAACATTTGAGTTTCTTTGTAGCAAGGTACGGATCTTGAGATCATATCATCAAAGACATCGGCAACTTTTTCATTAAAAGAGAATGAAGGAAGTGGGTCCATTGGTTTAGCGTAAATATCATCTTTTTTCATCTTATGATTATTATACTGTTTATTTGCTTAGGCTACCATGCCACTATTATGTACGTTATTAAATTTATATAATTAAATATTTGACGTAATATTGTCGAAAATGGTAATGTATATAAATGTTAATTGCTATTTTCGTTACAGCTATTATCGCGATTATTTCGGCTGTATATTCTCCAATATATATAGGGTTTGCTGTCATTTTTGTTGGAGTTGTATTTTGGTTATATAAAAGAAAAGACTATATGCTTTTGCTGAAGTTAGCTTTAGTTTTTGGTTTTTTCTTCTTTTATGCCTATTTTGCAATTCAGATAAGGCAAGATTTTGCAAAGGAACTAAGTCATCTTCCAAAGAATGTATATTTAAGTGGTTATGTAGATACAGTGTACAGCTATGGATTTTTGTATAAAGTAACAGGAGATAAAAAGTTCGCAGGCAAGAAGATGTTGGTGTATAAGAAAAACCACGGCTTTGCATTTGGTGATAAGTTAAGTGTTTCAGGGAGTCTGCTAGTTGATAAAACCCCAACAAGATTAGAATTGTTAAGTAAACCAATTGCCTCAGTTCTGCCCAGGCAGATAATTAAGGTAAGTGATAGTAGTTTAGCTTGGGTTTATCAACTTAAGAATAGGTTCATTCAGGGCGTTAAAAGCTATTTGCCAGAATACTACTCTAATTTCTTGATTGGGCTATTAATTGGAGTTAATGGAATAGACTTAGACTCTGACCTTCAAAATACTTTCCTTAATTTAGGCTTATTACATATGCTGGTGGTTTCTGGCGCACAGGTAGCGTTACTAACTAGTGTGCTATTACAATTGCTAGGGTTGTTTCGTTTATCAAAAACCACTAAATTTATTATTGTTCTTTTGTTTAATATGATATTTTTGTTGTTTGTTGGTGGCGAGATATCTGTGCTTCGAGCGGTTATTATGATGCAGATAACTATTTTTCTGAATTATGATAATCGAGCTAAAACCTCATTACAAGTATTATCCTTAACAGGGATTGTTATGCTTCTTTTTTCTCCAGGAATGCTTTTCTCGCTTAGTTTTATTATGTCTTTTTGTGCGACATTTGCTGTTGTAGAGGTTTCTCCACTTATTCAGAAAATGTTAGATCAAAACGAGTCAATCCCAGCAATAATTAGGGAGCCACTTGGCATTTCTTTAGGTCCAATACTTATAACTTCTCCCATTATATTTTTGATTAATTATAGGTTTGATGTTTTTGCGCTCTTTGCGAATATGTTGTTTGCTCCAGTGGTAGAGATTGTGGTTATTGTGGGTTTTGCCGGGATGTTGTTTTCAGCATTTTTTGGCTTACTTGCTTGGCCGCTACTAAAGTTTGTGTTTGGACTAATGGTTGTTATGAAAGTTGTTGCAGACTTGCTGTATTCTCTGCCAGGAAGAAGCATCTATTTTAGCCAAGCTTTCTTTATTAATGTAGCTGTCTATTACTTGTTGTTCTTTGTTTGGTTGTATAAAAAGGATCTTTTTCGCAAATATTGGAGTGCTTTTATTGCAATAATAATAGTAACCGTGGGGATTAATTGGTGGTTTATCCAAGAGTTACCGGAGAAGGAGTTTTGTTTTTATAATAACGATAAATGGTTTTCCGTTGTTTACATATATAAAGATAAAAGCCTTATGCTTGTTTCGGAGCAGAATTCAGAGAATGAAAGGTATTTGCTTAAGAAAATTCATAAGCCAGACGTTTCTATAAAAATTGATATATCTTCCAAAGAGGATAAAGGGAAGTACCTTGCAATGCAGAAAGGGATAACTTGGGGTGATGTAAAGATAACTAATAATGATGAGTTAATAGTCCTTCAAGACAAAAATATTAGAATAAATATTGTTCTTCAAAGTACAGCAACCGAGTTGCCTGGTATCGTTTATTATCCAAAGGCTAAAAAAGTATCAAAGAAAATGGAGTCTCAGGTCACCGATATTTTTGTTTTGCCATGCAAAGAATCAGAGGGACAGGTTGTATCTAGCAGAAAACGAGTGGTAGGAATATTTTTCAAAAGCGGTAAATATCAGATATATCAATAGAAATAAATGTAAACTTGTAGGATATGTTATATAGGTATATAATATTTTAGCTGTAAGAAAAGGTGGGCTCTCCCACTTTTTTTATTTTATAAAGACATATTAAAGACAAATAAGGAGCATTGAAATGATAAAAATACCGGGTTTGCATGAAGTAGTAAACCAGATACAAGCTGAAAGAGGTATCCCGAAGGAAGATGTTTTGCAAGCTATTAGAGATGCTTTAGTTATGGCAGCAAAAAGATACCATGGAACAGAAGAGAATCTTAGAGCCGTTTTGGATGAAAAAGAAGGAGAAGGTCAGATATTTGTGACTAAAACTGTTGTTAAGACAGTTGAAGATCCTATGTTTGAAATATCACTTCAAGAAGCTAAGGAATATGATCCTAAAGTAAAAAACGGACAGGATTTAGAGATTGCTTTTAATCCGCCAGAATTTGGCAGAATTGCTGCTCAGAAAGCTAAACAAGTGATTATGCAAAGAATTATTGAGAGCGAAAAGAACTCAATTTTTGAAGAATATAAAGACAGAATTGGTAACTTAATTATTGGTGTTGTTCAGAGAAAAGAAGGTAAGAATTATCTAATAAATCTTGGTAGAACAGAAGCTATCCTTGATGTAAGAAACCAGATTCCTGGTGAAGAATACAGAATTAAAGATAGGATAAAGTTGTTTTTTGTTGAGATAGTTAAAACTAACAGAGGTCCAGAAGTTATTGTATCAAGATCTCACGAAGGTTTTGTTAAGAAGATGTTTGAACTTGAAGTTCCAGAAATTGGGCAAGGAGTTATCGAGATAAAGGCAGTTTCCAGAAAAGCTGGATATAGAACGAAAATAGCTGTTAAGTCCAATGATGAGCAAGTTGGCGCAGTAGGAACTTGTGTTGGTAGAATGGGTGCAAGAATTCAGACGATTTTAAAAGAAATTAATGGTGAGAAGATAGATATAGTTGAGTGGAGTGATGATCCAGAAGTGTTTATTGCTAATTCTCTTAAGCCAGCTACTGTTGTTAAGGTGGAGATTATTAGTGAATCAGATCGTAAAGCAAGAGCGCTAGTTGATGATGAGCAATTATCTTTAGCAATTGGTAAAGGTGGATTAAATGTAAGATTAGCTTCTAAATTGGTAGGATGGAGCATTGATGTAACTAAAAAAGGTGACATGGAGTCTAACTTGCTAGAAAAGTTGATGGCAGAAAAGAACAGTGTTCAACCTGATGCATCAGCAGTCGTTGAAGCACCAGTTGCTGAAGTTAAAGAAGAGCAAGAAGAATCAAAGAAGATAAAGGTAAATGAAGCAGCACTAGGTTTGGGAATGGAAGTAAATGATTTTATGGCAAAGCTTGAAGAGCTAGGACATAAGGTTAAAAGTTCTACAAGCAACATAGATGTTGAGATTTTTGATAAGGTTAAAGAGAGTTTATAAGAAATTATGATTTATAAACCCTCTCTTTTAGGAGAGGGTGGCGTGTGGAGATAGTTTGTTTTGAAGATTAAAGCAGCTTTACGCCAGGTGAGGTTGGAGAGGCAAGGAGTTATTGTGAGAGTACATGAGGTAGCTAAAGAATTAGAACTAACAAATAAGGCACTATTAGGTGTTTTGTCAAAAGTTGGTGTAGATGTAAAGAGTCATGCCTCTGTGCTTAGCGAGGACGATATCAAAAAAGTAATCAAGTATCTTGAAGATTTAGAGAAGCCAAAAGTAGAAGAGTCAAAAGAAGAAATAATAATCCCTGAGCAACCACAACCAATAGAAGTAGAAGAAACAAAGAAGAATTCTAGCAAAGAAGAAGTTGCTGAAGAAGTAGAAATAAAAATTGTTCATATTAACTCTGACACAATTACTGTAAAAGATTTTTGTGACCTTATAAATATTCCTTTAAAACAAGTAATGACCTTGATTTTACAAAAAGGGATGATGCTTAACCTTAATCAAAGTATTGATTTAGAATTAGCGTCAGAGATTGCTCAGGAATATAACATTGTTCTTGAACAAAAGAGTTCTGATGTTTCACAGAAGAAACAACAAAGAAGAGAAGAAATTTACCTTTCAGAGATAGATGAAGATGAAAGATTTTTGAAAGAAAGACCACCAGTGGTTACTGTTATGGGTCACGTTGACCATGGTAAAACAAAGCTACTTGATGCAATTAGAAAAACAAACGTTGTAGATGGTGAAGCTGGTGGAATAACCCAGCATATTGGTGCCTATCAAGTTGAAGTAAATCATAAAAAGATTACTTTTATTGATACTCCAGGTCACGAGGCTTTCACCGAGATTCGTGCTAGAGGTGCGAATGTTACTGATGTTGTTATTCTTGTGGTAGCTGCAGATGATGGAGTTATGCCTCAGACAAAGGAAGCAATTCATCATGCACAGTCTGCAAAAGTACCAATTATTGTAGCAATTAATAAAATAGATAAACCAGACGCTAATCCTGACAGGGTTAAACAACAACTTGCTGATTATGACCTTATTCCTGAAGAATGGGGTGGCAAAACAATATTTGTAAACATTTCTGCAAAAGAAAGAATAGGTATCGAAGAGTTTTTAGAAATGGTTCTTTTGGTTGCAGAAACTGAAGAATTAAAAGCTAATCCACACAAGAAAGCTACAGGAATTATTCTTGAATCTAATTTGTCTAAAAATACAGGGCCAATTGCTACTGTACTAGTTAAGAGTGGAACGTTAAGGGTGGGTAATCCATTTGTTATAGGTCCAGTACATGGGAAAATAAGAGCACTTATTGATGATGCTGGTAATAAAATTAAGGAAGCAGGTCCATCTACTCCAGTAATGATTCTGGGTCTTTCTGATGTTCCTGGTGTTGGAGATGTTATGCAGGTCGTAACTTCTGATAAGGAAGCAAAGAAAATAGCTACTAGTCGTGCTGATGAGCTTATTGATCTTAAGCGTCAACAGAAGAAGACCGTTAGTTTAGATGAGTTCTCCAGAAAGATTAATGCTGGAGAAATGACTACCTTGAATTTGATTATTAAAGCAGACGCTCAAGGTTCTTTGGAAGCAATAATTGGTTCAATTAATAAGATTGATGTTAAAGACGCAAATATCCATGTTGTACATAGTGCAATAGGTCTTATTACGGAATCTGATGTTATGTTAGCAAATGCTTCCAGTGCAATACTTATGGGTTTCCATGTTGGTATCCCAGTTGAGATAAAGAACAAGGCAGAAGATGACGGTGTAGTTGTTAAGCTATACAGTATTATCTACAAAATGTTAGAAGACATAGAGTCTACCGCAAAAGGTATGATAAAGCCAGTATATCAAAAGGAACTTACAGGTACTGCTGAAGTTAGGCAACTTTTTAAATTCTCTAAAGTTGGAGCAATTGCAGGTTGTTTTATTACTGAAGGTAAAGTAGTAAAAGGAAATGATATAGAAATATATCGTGGAAATACTATGATATATGATGGAAGCTTAGATTCACTTAAGAGGTTTAAGGATGATGCAAGAGAAGTATCTAGTGGGTTTGAGTGTGGTATTGTTATTGACGGTTTTGAGGATTATGTTGAAGGCGATTTAATTAAGGTATTTACACTTAAAGAGGTAAAACCTAAATAATATTATGGTTGAAAGACACCTTCGTGTAGCTGAAGACATCAAAAGCATAGTTTCAGAAGTTATTAGCAAAGAGCTTAAAGAGAGAGTCACCCTATTTAGTATCCCTCATGTTGATTTAACTAGAGACATGTCTTTTGCTAAAATATATTTAAGTTTTTTTTCCAAGAATCATAATAAAGACTTTGAACGGATACTCAATGCAAAAGGCTTTATCCGTAGCAGATTATCAAAACAACTTAAATTAAGGAAAGTGCCTGAGTTAATATTTGTGATGGATGAGTCCATTAAAAATGGGGCAGATTTGATAGAGAAAATTAATGCCTTAGATGTTCCAGAGGAGAATCAAGAGGAGAACAAGTAGTGATTCAGAAACAAGAGATAGTTGAGTTAGTAAATGTTATTTCTAATTCTAACAAGATTTTGCTTTTAACTCATGATTTCCCAGATGGAGACGCAGTTGGTTCCTTATATTCGTTTAGTGGCTACTTATCTTCATTAGGCAAAGACTATCGTTTTTGTTTTAGTAATTTTGATGAAGAATTATGGAACGAGTTACTTCCAGTTAATTCAAAGAATAGACTTAAGGTAGAAGATATTACTGCATACGGTGCAGATTTGCTTGTTGTTTTAGATTGTAGTAACCCTGAAAGAATGGGACCGCTACAGGGCCAAGTATCTTTATACAAAACGGTTGTAAACGTTGACCATCATGGTGACAATAATTTTTTTGGTGCATTGAATATTGTTAAAGAGGCAGCAGCTACAGGTGAGGTTGTTTATAATATATATAAGGAGTTGGGTTGGCAAATGGATGCGGTTACAGCTAAAGCTACTATGACTGCTATTTTGGCTGATACTGGTAGGTTTCAATACGTTAATACTCATCCTGAACTTTTTGCAATCGTGGCAAAGATAGTCGATATCTGTGGTATGGAAGAATATTTTAAGATTGTGCAAGGTTTATATGAGGAAGTAACCTTATCTAAATTACAGCTGTTAGGTAAAGCAATTGCCAATGTAGAATTTTTTGGCAATGGTGTGGCTTTTTCGTATATTGAAGATAATGCTACTTTAACAGAGGGTCTTATTGACCAGATAAGAGCTATCAAGGGCGTAAAAGTAGCTGTTTTGGCTAGGCGTGTTGATAACATGGTTAAGATAAGTTTTCGTTCTAAAGATAAAACAGTTAGCGTTAGAGAACTAGCTGGTAAGTTTGGTGGCGGTGGTCATCCTGGAGCATCTGGAGCTACTTTGCCTTTAACTGACTTAACAAAACAAATTGCAGAAATTAGAAAGATTGTTAAAGAGTACTCAGAGAATTTTTAATGCAAGATAAACCTAAAATTCCACATGGATTTTATAATATAAATAAGCCAAAAGACTGGACATCATTTGATGTTGTGAATAAATTCAAGCATATTGCCAACGAGAAGAAGATTGGGCATGCAGGCACGTTAGATCCACTAGCAACTGGTGTATTAGTGGTCGCGGTAGGCAAAGCGTTTACTAAGAAGTTAACAGAACTTTCTGGTGTGGATAAGGAATATGAGTTTGAAGTAACTTTTGGCATTGAGACAGAAAGTCATGATTTAGCAGGTGAGGTAGTTAGCCAAGTGCCACCAGTTGGTATAACAAAAGAAAAGATAGAAGAAGCTATGAAAAAGTTTGTGGGGCAGATAGATCAGTTCCCTCCAAAGTATTCGGCAATTAAAAAAGACGGTAAGAAATTATATGAATATGCAAGAGCAGGGATTGAAGTAGAGATTAAGTCTCGAGCTGTTACGATATATGAATTTGAGCTATTAAGTTATGAAGAAGCAGAGTATCCGAAAGCCTGTTTTAGGGCAAAAGTATCTAAAGGTACATATGTTCGTTCGTTAGCGTATGATTTGGGTGTTGCTTTGGGAACAGTGGGTGTTTGTAGTAAACTAGTAAGGACAGCTGTTGGGGATTTTTTGCTTAAGGACTCTAAAGAGCTGACTTCCTATTATGAGGAGAAAAAGAATGAGTGAAGAGCAGTATATAAAGCTGTTAAGTAAGTACAACCCAGACTTAGATTTAGCTAAAATTAGAGGTAAATCTATTGCAATCGGTGCGTTTGATGGTTGTCACTTAGGACATATGGAGTTACTTAAGAAGGCAGATTATGCGCTTGCTTTTTGGCCATTACCAAAGACCTTGTTTTCAAAAGATATTAAATGCTTAACAGTAATGGAAGAAAAGAGGAGCCTGTATAATAATTTTATTTTTGTTGAGTTTGATAAAAGGTTTGCAGCACAATCAGCTGATAATTTTATGAAGTTTATTGAGGAAACATTTACTCCAAAGAAGATAGTTGTTGGATGGGATTTTTGTTTTGGAAGAAGACTCGAGGGTGGAGTTATTGAAATAGAGCAATATATCCTTAAAAGAAAATTGAATACTAAGCTTATAGTAATCCCCCCTGTTTTAGTTGATGGCGACATTGCCAAAAGCACTTCAGTTCGTGACCATCTTGTTGCCGGTAGGTTAACTCAAGCTAATCATATGCTGGGATATGAGTTTTTTTGTATTTCAGAAGTAGTTAAAGGTAAAGGCTTTGGAAGAACATTGGGCTTTCCAACTATTAATCTAGTTATAGATGAAAGGAAGCAACTCCCTGTCCCTGGTGTGTATGCTGGAAAGGTGTTTTTAAGTGATAACCGTGAATATAAGGTAGCAATAAGTTTGCTTGACAGAGAAGGTAAATTAGAACTAGAAGCTTTTCTAATTAATTTCTCTGGTGAATTATATGGTCAGAAAGTTAAGTTAGTCTTTTTAAGGTTTTTGCGTCACTCTCAAAAGTTTGCTTCTCATGAAGAATTGAAGAGCCAGATAGCTATTGATGTTCAGGCTGTAGGCTAATTTTATTAGCTAGTGGACTAACATGGCTCATTAAAAGTAACCAAAAATCAAGAGTGCTCCAATTCTCTGCGTGACTTTTGGGTAATTTTCTTCGCACCACTGCGTGGAGCTAAATGCTTGAAAATTACTACAAAGGCATCTTGCTCAGGTTCCGCACTCGTTTAATCAAATACGAAAAATGTATTTAAGGAATAGGAAGTCATAATTACAAACCCACTTATTAAGGATTTTTGTCTATTAGACCTATTAGGCCGATATTCACAAAAAACCAAAACCAGAAAAATGTTGGTTATATGAGAATTAAATCCAACCAATAGGAGCTTGGAGAGAAGTTCCATCTTTAAGTTTGTAAGGGTTTTCAATCAGACTGTTTTTAAGATTATTTTCAGATAGACGGCAACTTGTTCCTTTATCACCTATATTAAGCATTGTGTTACCATTCTTAGGGACAACTACACTTATTATTTTATTTGGAAAAAGTGTTTTAACTAATTTTACAGCAGGCAAAAGGTCACTATCTCCAGAAATGATAAGTGCTTTATCAAAAGTATTTTTGTAAGCTTCATTTAATAAATATAATGCGATATTAACGTCTGTTTCTTTTTCTTCATGTGTTGAGTATATTTGTTTGCAGGTAGCTCGGCATTGCTTTTCAACTTGTTTGAATTTTCCTTTTATCACTGTGACGCCAGTGTTCTCAAGAATTTTAATATAATTATTATGTTTAATGAAAATATTCCCTGTGGTCTTGCCACGGGGTAACCTACTGGAGGGAAAGTTT
>DYQY01000004.1 GCA_020719045.1 Candidatus Termititenax sp. | reverse complement strand
TTCAGTTAAGATTGCTTTAGATACCCTGTGGTCTTGCCACAGGGTTTTTCATTAAACTATGACTAATCTAACCGAACAACACATTGAGTAAGTAAACTATTTAAGTTAAAAAGTTTACAAAATGTTAATAAAAATGATAATATCTTATTAATTGAACATTTTTTGTGTACAGTAGATAAAAAATGAGTGGAGTAAATACAGTGAAATTAGGTTTTATCTTCAGAGATAAATATAAAAAAAATCCAAGTAATTTAAGCAAAAAAGAAATTGATGATATGGTTTTTAGCAAAAGAAAACCTAATGTTATTAGTTTGATAAATAGTATTGTATCTTCCAGAGGAAACGTTATTCCTATTTCTGATTATGGAGACATAGAAACTATTTTTCAACACGCTTTAAAGGAATAATCTTCACTTGAGCTTAGACTATTCACATTTCTTTAGAATTTATAAAGAATACTTTCTTCCTGCATATAGTGATTTAGTTGCATATTTAGCTGATAAACCCCAGCAAATTTTAATTGAAATAGAAAATACTTTTTCTCATATTGCCCAGACATATAATAACGATATATCACAAGCTCAAAGGGAAGATAATTTAAAGAAAGCTACTGCTCATATGCAGAGAATATCTTTAGATTGCTATAAGCTTCTTTGGGCAAAGATGAAAGGTGAAATTGATGTTATTTTTCAATCTAAAGATTTACGTTCTTTTGGTTTAAACATGTCAGAAGCTGAGTTTATAGCTAAAAAAGAAAAGTTTAGAGGTAAAGTACAGGAAGCAAGAAAGCTTGAACTAGAAAATGTTGGAGTTGATCCTTTAAAAAGCCTAGATGCTTTTGGAGAGGCAGTATCTATTGGTTGGGAGATATTAAAATCTATAGATGAAAATAAAATTCATAAACTTAAAAAGAAAAGTGCTATAGATAAAATTAAACATTTCTTTATTGATATATTGATGGGAAATATTGTATCCAATATAATTTGGTTACTTCTTGGGCTTTTTATTGCTAAAATGTTGCAATAATTTATGCACATTAACCTAACCGAACAACACATTGAGCAAACACTTATAGACCTTCTTGTAAAACAAGGCTATACCTACTATTACGGTCCAGATATCGCCCCATATTCCACTAATCCTAAAAGAGAGGGTTTTGATTCTGTTGTTCTAGAGGTAGAACTTAGAGAATCATTAAAAAGGCTTAATCCAGAGCTACCAGAATCAGCCAGACATGAAGCCTATCAACATATCCTTAAACTAGGTTCAATAGACTTAATGCTAAATAATGAAAAGTTCCACAATATGCTAACAGACGGAGTTACTGTTGAATATTTTAATAATGGTAATACTAAAGGACTCAATGTAAAAATAATTGATATTGAGGATATTAATAAAAACAGCTTTTTGGTAGTAAACCAGTTAGTTATTAAAGAAAATAATAATGAAAAAAGATTAGATGTAGTTGTGTTTGTGAATGGGTTACCTCTTGTAGTCATAGAACTTAAAAACGCAACAGATGAAAAAGCAACTTTAGAAAGAGCCCATACCCAGATTCGTAACTATAAACAAGCTATCCCAAGCATCTTTTACTACAACTCGCTTTGTGTAATTTCTGACGGTATCGATGCCAGAGTATCTTCTGTATCAGCACCCTTTAGCAGGTATCTTGCTTGGAAATCACCTGAGAAAAAAGAAAACGGGATTTTGCCTGAAATGCAAATAATGGCGGAACAACTTTTTAAAAAAGAAGTATTACTAAAGCTAATTAGATTTAACACTGTTTTTGAAAACGAAGAAATCAAAGACCATAAAACAGGACTAGTCACTATTACTAAGAGTAAAAAGATTGCCGCCTATCATCAATATTATGCAGTTGAAAAAGCAGTAACAGAAACACTCAAAGCAACTCATGAAACACAAGGTAATCGTAAAATTGGAGTAATTTGGCACACACAAGGTTCTGGTAAATCTCTTTCTATGGTTTACTACACAGGCAAAATCGTTATTGAACCAGAAATGAAAAATCCAACAATTGTTATTTTAACTGACAGAAACGATTTAGATGACCAGCTCTTTACTACTTTTGGTAATTGTAAGGGATTATTAAGACAAACCCCTGTACAAGCGGAAAACAGAGAACATTTAAAAGAACTATTAAAGGTTTTAGGTGGTGGAATTGTTTTTACTACTATCCAAAAGTTTTTCCCCACAGAAGGCAATATTTATGAAACATTATCAGAAAGAACAAATATTGTAGTTGTTGCTGATGAAGCACATCGTAGCCAGTATGGTTTCAAAGCCAGAACGTTTGAGACAGATGACGGTTCAGAAATCAGATACGGTAACGCCAAGTATCTCAGAGATGCCTTACCAAACGCATCATTTATAGGCTTTACAGGAACACCAATAGAAAAAGAAGATAGGTCAACTAGAGCAGTTTTTGGTAACGAGATTGATATCTATGATATTAAACAATCAGTTGATGATGGAGCAACAGTTCCGATTAGTTATGAATCAAGGCTAGTAAAAATTAGAATGAATCAAGAAGCAGTGAAGCAAATTGACTATGCAATAGATGAAATAGAAGGGGCAACAGAAGAACAAAAAGAAAAAGCTAAAAAGAAGAATTCTCAAATAGATGCAATAGTTGGTCATCCTGACAGACTTAGAGATATTTCCAAAGACATCATTGAACACTTTGAAGCTAGACAACAAGTATTTGAAGGTAAAGCAATGATTGTATGTATGACCAGACAAATTGCTGTAAATCTATATTCAGAGATAATTAAACTTAGACCTGAATGGCACAACAAAGATCTTTCCAAGGGCGCATTAAAGGTTGTTATGACTAGTTCAAGTGATGACCCAGAGAGCTTTCAACCACACCATACAAGCAAGGAAGATAGAAAAAAATTAGCTTTAAGGTTAAAAGACCCTTCGGATTCCTTAAAAATGGTAATTGTTCAGTCAATGTGGCTAACTGGTTTTGATGTTCCATGTCTTCACACAATGTACCTAGATAAGAAGATGCAAGGCGCTAATCTAATGCAGGCAATTGCTAGGGTTAATCGTGTTTATAGGGATAAGCCAGGTGGACTAATTGTTGATTATATTGGAATTGGGCAAGACCTTCGGAATGCTATGGCTGTTTATATCCAAAGTGGTGGAGAAGGTAATCCAGTAATTGATATAGCAGAGGTTATCGCAGGCATGAAATCAAAATTTGAAACAGTAGAACAAATGTTTCACAGTTTTAATTATCAAAATTACTTTAAAGCTGAAAGTAATGAAAAATTAAAGATTCTTTTGGGTGCTACTAACTTTATTTTACAAGATGAAAAATTACAAAATAGATTTGTTGCAGAAGTTACAGCTTTATCTAAACTTTACGCAATGGCAATTCCAAGTTTTGAAGCTGAGCTAATACGTGACCATGTAGCATTCTTTCAGGCAGTAAAAGCAAGAATAGGTAAATACACTCAAAGTGGCTGGAAAACAGATAAAGAAGTTGAAACAGCTATTAAGCAAATAGTTGAAGAAGCTCTAAGTAGTGATGGAATAATAGATATCTTTGATGCTGTTGGAATAAAAGCTCCTTCACTAGATATTTTATCTGAGGATTTCTTATTAGAAGTAAAAAATTTAGAACAAAAAAATATTGCCTTTGAATTACTTAAAAAACTATTAAACGAAGAAATAAAAACAAGAAAAAGAAAAAACATGATACAAGCTAAAAGGTTCAGTGAAATGTTAGAAAATATTGTTAAGAGATATCACAATAATCAAATAGATACAGCTCAGGTTATTAAAGAATTATCCGACATTGCTCGTGAAATGAAACTGGAAGATAAAAAGGCAGAGGAAGTAGGTCTAACCCCTGAAGAATACGCCTTTTATTCTATCTTATCAGAAAACGAATCAACAAAATTTCTTGAAGATAATAAAATGAAAGAACTAATCCATGTAATAGTGGATGTTATTCGTAAAAATGCTACTGTTGATTGGGAAAAAAGAGACGATGTTAGAGCAAAGCTACGACTTACAGTTAAAAAGATACTTATGAGATACGGTTATCCTCCTGACCTTGCCAGAATAGAAGCAGACAGAGTACTTGAACAAAGCGAATTATTAGCAATGGAATTCACGAAATCATAATGTATTGTCCTGATAAATTCTTTATGTTATAAGAAAATCCTTCCCTTTTCAAGGGAAGGTGGCAGGCAAAGCCTGACGGAAGGGTGAATTATTCACTAAAAACAGTGGCTGTAAAGCCAAATAGCTCAGCATCATGCAAGGTGCTTTCCGTAAAAGGAACACCAGTTTTTTGAAAAAGATGCTCAATATATTGTTCCTTGTTCCAACCTTGTTCTACTGGAACATGAGGCAGGAAAACTCCAGACATGTAGTTGTACTTAAGAAGTAACCCGTGTTTGCCGATCTCTACCTCTTCGTAGGATATTTTTTCAAAAGGAGACAATATGCTAATTTCAATTTGAATATTTGCAAGTTCTTCTTCTCGTAATGGCGAGAACCGATGGTCATTAAATGCTGCTTGCTTGGCCATATTCTCGATAGTTTTATACAGTGGTGTATCACTATTCATTTGTCCAATACAGCCACGGAGATTGCCAGCTTTATGTAGTGTTACAAAAGCACCAAGTTTAGTACTCAAAGATTGTTTATCATAGAAATCAGTTGGGCTATTTAAGGGATAAAATTTTGAGAGAATAGATAGCCTAGCTATCCCTAAAAGGTCTTTTTTGTCTTTTTCAGAAAGGGTCATTCTAGTGAAGAAGCCTCATGAACTTAAAATATAAACTATTATTGAAAAATTTATTCATATTTTTTTCATCAAGAGCTTGATAATTAGTTTTATTATCTATTAGGAAGTTTAGGACATTGGTTCTTTCTTCAAGTTTCTTTGGTTCAATAGAGGTTGCCCAAGGTGAGTAGTCAGCTATTTCATATAGTTTACTTAGTTGAGCATCTGCTGTTTGTAAATAATTTTTTAGCTTTGAGTTTGTTGGAAGTAAATTTATAGTTTTCCAAGCTTTACTTTGGAACTCAAAAGATCTAAGTTTTTCTGTAATAGCTTTTGTTTCGGTATCATTTTTAAAGTAAATTCCAACAAATGCACCCTTAAATCCTCTTACTCCATTTTGAGATGCTGGGACGTCAAACACAGAGAAAGTAGCATTTTGTTTTTTCAGTAAATTCAACATCCAGATTCCAGAAATAATAGATTGGTTTTCTTTTTTAAGGAAAGACTCTTCAGGATTATCTTTAAAGAGCATTGGGTAGTTATCCATTAATTTATAGATTAGTTTCACTGTGTAAATCATATTCTGCGAAGAGAAAGGGGTCTGACTTATCCAGAATGGAAGCTGGTCATTGAAAAAAGATAAGAAGTTATATAATTTATTTGAGCTCCAGGTGCGAGGAAAAGCAATAAAGTCTGGGTGGCTTTGAGCATAAAACAATACATCACGCCATCTATTAACAGGTGTTACGTCAGGAGACCCCCAAATGTATAATGCTCTGATGTCTAAAAATAGAGGCTCAACATGGTCGAACCGTGAGTCGATATTGGCAATGTATGGAACAAAGGTATGTCCAGTTAAAAGCACATTTGGTTTTTTGCCTGATTTTATTAGTTTCGACATTTCTTTAAGCCCAGTATCCCAATAGAAAAACTTCACTTCATCGTTAGGGAAAAATTCTTTGGTTATTTTGGTTATTTCCTCAATCTGACTTTTATCAACAGTAAACCAAATTTCAGTAGCAAAAATCATTGGGACTAGTAGAATTAATAATGATAATTTAAGTTTTCGTATCATATTCTTATTATAATATATTTTTTAGCATATTCAAAATTTTAAGAAATAATAGCGGATTTTGTCATAAATAGTATGATAAATATTGGTTGTTTGTATCCAATTTATGCAATGTGCCTTTTTATTAGCAACTCCTAAGAGAGATATGTTTTTTTGATTAGCAATCCTTTGTAAATATAATAGCGTTTCTTTATCAAAATCATCCTGACTATAAAACGATATTGGCTGAATATGTGCTTTTGTTTTTAAGGAATACATCAAGCTTGAGAGTTCAGTTGTTTCTGAAATGTTATCTTTAGTAACAAAGAAAATAATTGATTTTTTTATTTTTCTAGGTAAGGAATTTAGGAACGATATAGTTCTATAAAAGGTTTTCTTGCCTGTATATAAATCATGGGTTTCTGCAACTGTAGAGAAGAGTGGGAATAAAATATAGTCAGGGTTATATTGTAGGTATTCTTCGTTACTTAGACCATTATAAAATAATCCAAATTTTTGCTCTTTTTCTTTAATTACTTTTATAATATCTGGAAGGTCTTTGTTATCTATTGTTAAGTTAAAGAACATATTTAAGCTGTTTTTTTTTGAAGAGTATATTTTGGTAATTATCTGTTCTTTGCTATGCTGGTTATCTATTGAACAGTTAAGGCAAGAGAGTGGACATTTAGAGCTTAGCTGAAAATTATTGGAGGTCATTCGTTGCAATTAGGTTTTCGTATGCCTCGATTAGTTTTTTCGTCATTTTGTTTGCGGATAGATGAGTTGCTCTTTGGTAGGCATCTTCTTGTTTTTCAGCATAGAGATTGGTGTCTGTAATTAGGGTTGAAACAGTATTTGCATATTCATGTAGGTCATCATTACATAAAAACCCACCTTGATTATTTTCCATAACGTCTGATACACCCATTGAGTCTATTGCTACACATGGAATTTTCATGGACATTGCTTCAAGAAGAACAAGTCCCTGCGTTTCGGTTTTGGATGCAAAGATAAATATTTTAGAGAGTTTAAGGATAGGGAAGATTAGAGAACGTTCAATGTACCCAGTCATAATTATATCGTCAAATATTCCAAGCTCTTTAGCTTTTTCTTCTTGATGTTCTCTTTCTGGCCCGTCACCAATCATGATTAGTTTTAAATTACTGTGTTTTTCTTTTAATAATTTAAAGGCATCTAAAAGGAAGGAAATATTTTTTTCTTTTGCCATTCTCGAGATAGTTACAAGATAGAAATACTTGTCTGTATCTAAATTATATTTTTCTTTTGCATCTTCAGTCGTAATTTTATGATAGTCAGTGAGGTTTATTCCCGTTGGGATTATTTCAATAGGTGATACAACATTATATTCAGTAATCTCATCCTTGATGTGTCTGGATGGTACTATTACTAAGTGGTTCTGGTTGCAAAAGGATTTACTCGCCCAGGTTACAAAGTTCTTTGCATAGTCAGAAGGGATAGGCAGGTAGTGAATATACTCCATAAATAGAGTGTGGTAAGTGTGAACTAGTGGTTTTTTGTACATTTGGGCTAGAAAAACTGCAAGCATACCCATTGTAAAAGGTGTATGTGTATGAATAATATCGATATTTAATGACTTGAATTTACTTAGCGCTCTTGAGTATGGCCAAGATAATCTGTATTCTGGTTGAAAAAATAGTTTGGCAGACTTAAATCTAAAGACATAGCTAGGGTCAGCTTTTTTTTGTCCAAAAGAAGTTTGAGGGCAAAAAATATAAACATTGTGACCTTTTTCCTCTAGTGTTTGACGGAAAATTTCCATAGAAGTTACTACTCCATTAATTTGAGGTAAGTATGTGTCAGAAAAGAAAGCTATATTCATAGTTTAACCATTTGTTTGCCTATATAATTCTTTAAAATATTATCAATATTAAGGTGTTTATCTTTTGGATTCAAGACCCCTTCGCAAATAAGAATTTTTTTCTTGAATTCAGGAAGTATAGTCAAAAGTTCTTCAGTGGATGCTTTTTCTATTTGATTTAGAGTAGCCTCTGTAAGCGTAAACAGCTCTTCAGATACCTGATTATCTTGAATAATTGAATTGATTGTCCAAAAGGCTTCGTAAGCAATCTCTAGCTTATTGTAGTCAGACTGAAGTTCATCATAGGTTTTAATTGTTTCAATAATAATGATAGTTCTAAGGGATTGTTCGCTACTTTTTCTAACGTGATATTTATTCAGTGAGAAAGTATTTAGTTTGCCAAGATTGCCATTTTTAGATTTTTTAACACCTTTAGCAATCAGTGATTGTTTGCCATGTTCTTTTGAGAAAACTTGTACTATTAAACTGCTTTCCGAATAGGGAATGGTTTTTAGATTGAAAGCTGTTAATGTTTGAATCATTTGATTAGATTTTTATCTTATAAGTCGTAGGACTTATGTCTAACAGAGTGCGATACAATGTGTAGCAAATATCTTTATTAGTATTTTGAGTTATCCAGAGCCAAGCCAAATATTCTTTAAGGTAGAGTATTTCTTTAAGCTTACTTTTCCATTTTTTATCTCCAGCAGTTAGTTCTAGCAGTTCTATTCCTCTAAGGTATGAATTGCTGGTTTCTTTTTGATCATCTTTAGCAATAGCGTTCTTTGCTCTTCCAACTTCTGCTCCAATAGAAAGTATCTGTTGCATCGTTGAATATGTATCCCATTTTCCTTGAGTAAGTGTCTTGTGTAACATGTTATTTTACTACTTTATTAACAATAGAATTGATTTTGTTTTTTATTTCATCAGAGGAAATTTCCATACTAAAATTATCTTGTGTAGGACGGATATTGATAAGGGAAGTGTATTCTAGCCAATCTGAACGGTTTCTTTCTGGATAAAGATTGGCTCCCCAAATGTCTTTTTGGTTAGACTCTTGCTCCAATAGGACTTGCTCTGCATCAGCATGCATTTCTCCACCAAAAACGATAGTTTCTTGTTCAACATCAACTGCGAATTTAACCATAGAATCATAAGGGTCACCTAAAAGCTCACAAAGCTCTAAGAAAGCTAGTGTTTTTTCAAGTGTAGCTATTTTGAAATTCATATCAGTATTATAACGTTTTCTAGTTCAATCGTTCAAGGACGTATGTGTTGAGGGGGTGGGGGGCGTAAATCGTCTTTACAAATGCTTTTATTGTGAAAAGCAAGCAAATACGATAAAATGATTGAACTTAATTTGTAAGTAGTGGAGGCGGATTATGCAGTTTGAAAAAGGAAATAATAACTTCTTAAGAAAGACACAGAATGATTACTCATTAGTGAACAGGACCGAGCCTGAGCTGTATAGAGATATTTTCCCTTATACAGAAGTGCCAAAGATTGTTTTTGATGACCATCTTATTGCTTACGATGTCCCTACTCAAGTATTTATATCTGATACAACATTTCGTGATGGACAACAGGCTCGTGAGCCTTTTACTGTTAAACAAATTGTAGATATTTATGTTTTGCTTAGTAAGCTAAGTGGAGACAAAGGGATTATCAGGCAGTCTGAGTTTTTCATGTACTCTGAGAAAGACAAGTTAGCATTAGAGAAGGTTCTTGAGCTTGGGTTAAGGTTTCCAGAGGTTACTGGTTGGATAAGAGCACAGAAAAGTGATTTTGAGTTGCTTAAGCCTTTTAATTTAAAAGAAACAGGTATTTTGACAAGTGTTTCTGACTATCATATTTACATGAAGCTTAAAATGGACAGGAAGCAAGCTTTCGACTTCTATGTTGATATTGTTGCTCATTCTTTAGAAAATGGAATTATTCCAAGATGTCATTTTGAAGATATTACCAGAGCAGACTTGTATGGTTTTTCTATACCTCTTGCTCAAAAATTAATGGAAATGTCCAAACAAGCTGGTATGCCAGTTAAGATTAGGCTTTGTGATACGATGGGTTATGGTGTCCCATATCCAGGAGCAACTGCGCCAAGAGGCGTTGCTAAGATTTGTCATGCGTTTAGGCATGATGCTGGAGTTCCTTCAGAGTGGCTAGAATGGCATGGACACAATGATTTTCATAAGGTTTTAGTAAATACAACAGAAGCATGGTTACACGGTGTAGCAGGCGCAAATTGTGCGTTGTTTGGTCTAGGAGAGAGAACTGGTAACTGTCCAACTGAAGGTATGATTTTCGAGTACCTAAGCTTATATGGAAATAATATGGGAATAGACACAACGGTTATTACAGAATTAAAGGAATATTTCGAGAAAGAATTGGGACATGTATTCCCAAGAAATTATCCTTTTATAGGTGATGATTTTAATACAACTAAGGCTGGTATACACGCAGATGGAATGGTTAAGAATGAAGAGATTTACAACGTCTTCGATACTGTTTCTCTTTTAAATAGAGCACCAGGAGTTAGTATAACGGATAAAACAGGAACAGCAGGAGTTATCCACTGGATTTTTAAAAATTATCCAAAAGCTCAGAGTTTAGGTTTTACTAAAAAGCATCCTAAGGTTATTAAAGTGTATGATTGGATTGTTGAAGAATATAACCATGGAAGAATTACTTCTATTTCTGATCAAGAAATGGAAAAAGCCGTAAGACACTATTTCCCAGAGCTAGTTCATACAACATATATTGAACTAAGGGAGAGGATATCTCAGCGAGCAGAGAAAATTATTGAAGAAACATCAATGATGCCAGAAGTTAAATCACTTATACCAAGCGACTTTGAACCTATTTTGAATGAGCTTGCACAAAAAGACATAGCAATGAAGCTTATTTCTATAACAAACATTGATGGTAAAAAGATAGGTAAGAATATTACGCAGCTGTGTGATCAAAAAGCCTATGAAGAAAAAATGCTTGATGAAGACTTTTCTGATAGAGAGTGGTTTATAGAGCCAATGAAAGATGGGCAAACACATATTGCTGAGATATATATGTCCAAGGTAACTGGTAATTTAACTATGACCGTTTCGACGCCAATCTTTGATGATTCAGATCATATTATTGGTATACTTGCTATTGATTTTAATTTTGATGAATTTGCAAACGAGGTAGATTAGTAAGATGAATTTAGTTGAAAAGATTATTAGTAAACATATTGTCGATGATACCGGAGAACAAGAAATAGGGATTAAGATTGACCAAACTTTAACCCAAGATGCTACAGGCACAATGGCTTATTTGGAGTTTGAAGCTATTGGAAGAAAAACAATTGCTACAGAACTTTCTGTTAGCTATATAGACCACAATACTATCCAGGATGGGTTTGAGAATGCCGATGACCACAGATACTTGCAGTCTATTGCGATGAAGTATGGTTTGTACTTTTCTAAGGCTGGAAATGGTATTTGTCATCAAGTACATTTAGAGACATTTGGTAAGCCAGGCAAGACTCTTTTGGGTTCCGACTCACACACACCAACAGGCGGCGGAATAGGGATGATTGCTATTGGGGCAGGTGGTTTAGACATTGCAACTGCTTTAGCTGGTGGAGCATTTTATGTTCCTAGACCAAAGGTTCTGAAGGTTGAACTTACAGGAACCCTGTCACCTTTTGTTACTGCCAAAGACTTAATTTTGAAGTTATTACAGATACTTACCACAAAAGGTAATGTAGGATACATCGTTGAGTATACAGGCTCAGGTGTTAAGACTTTGTCTGTGCCAGAAAGAGCAACAATAACCAATATGGGCGCTGAGTTAGGCGTAACTACTTCTATTTTCCCATCAGATGAAATAACCAAAGAATTTTTAAGAGCGCAGGGCAGAGAACAGGATTGGGTAGAATTAATTGCAGATAAAGACGCTGTATACGATAAAGAATTGGTAATTAATCTTTCTTCTCTTAAGCCGATGATTGCTTTGCCTCATTCCCCAGATAATGTTAAAGAGGTTTCTGAGGTCGCTGGTATGAAGGTTGATCAAGCATTAATAGGAAGTTGTACAAACAGTTCGTATAAGGACTTGTATACAGTTGCAACTTTGTTAAAAGGTAAACAGGTTTCAACGGAGGTATCCTTTGGTGTGGCTCCTGGCTCTAAGCAAGTATTTGAAATGATGATTGAAAATGGTCTCATGAAAAATATCGTTGAAGCTGGTGGAAGAGTTTTGGAATCGAGCTGTGGTTTTTGTATCGGTATGGGGCAATCTCCTGCAACTGATGCAGTAAGTATTAGAACGAATAATCGTAATTTTTATGGCAGAAGTGGTACAAACAGTGCTGGTATTTACTTAGTGAGTCCAGAAACAGCAGTTGCTTGTGCCTTAACAGGAAAAATTACTGACCCATCAGAGTTTTTTAAAGAAACAGTGAATTACAAGCAGCCATCAAAGTTTTTGGTAAACAACTCATTAGTTGTTAATCCTTTGCCTGAAAAGCAAAGAAACAGCGTTGAGATACTAAAGGGTCCAAATATTGGTCCTCCTCCAATAAGTAAAGAGTTGGCTGAAAGTATAACGGTAAAGGCAGTAGTTAAGGTAGGAGATAAAATAACAACTGACCATATTATGCCTGCTGGAAGATTCTTGAAGTTCCGTTCAAATATAGATAAGTACTCTCAAGCAGTTTTTAATGATGTTGAGCCAAAGTTTGCTGATAAATGTAAAGCGAACAAATCAGAAGGTTATGATAATTTAATTATTACCGGTCTAAGCTACGGACAAGGCTCCTCAAGAGAACATGCTGCTATTTGTCCTATGTATCTTGGTGTTAAAGTAGTTGTGGTAAAGTCTATTGAAAGAATTCATCGTGCTAACTTAATAAACTTTGGTATTATTCCTTTAGTTTTTAAACAAGAGAGTGATTATGATAAGCTAAATGTTGAGGAAGTTTTTTCTTTTAACAACATTAGAGAGCAGATAAAGAAAGATATCGTAGTAATGGAGAGTTCTACAGGTTCTAAGTATGAATTACTAGCTGGTTTTTCAGATAGGGAAATAGAGCAAATACTTGCTGGCGGTAAACTAAATTTACTTAAGGAGTAGACGTGAAATATAGCAAATATTACATTCCGACATTTAGAGAAAATCCTGCAGATGCAGAGATTCCAAGCCAAGCAATAGCTTTGAGAGGTGGTTATATTAAGAAGATAGCTACGGGAGTTTATGATTATTTGCCATTAGGGTTAAGAGTTATTCGTAAAGTTGAAAGAATCATTAGAGAAGAGATGAATAAGAAGGATGCAGTAGAAGTATTGATGCCTTCTATGGTACCTGCTGAGTTGTGGCAAAAAAGTGGTAGATGGTTTAAGTATGGTAAAGAGCTACTTAGAATAAAAGATAGGGCAGGTCGTGATTTTTGTTATGGTCCTACTCACGAAGAGGTTATTGTAGATTTAGTAAGTGATGATTTAAAAAGTTACAAACAGTTACCTATTAATTTCTATCAGATTCAGAATAAGTTTCGTGATGAAATAAGACCAAGGTTTGGACTTATGAGAGCAAGAGAGTTTTCCATGAAAGATGCCTATAGCTTTCATGCTGATGAGCAAAGTTTAGACCTTACTTATAAGGGCATGTATGAGGCATATAGTAATATTTTTGGAAGATGTGGTCTTAATCATAGAGTAGTAAGTGCGGATTCTGGAGCTATAGGTGGTAATTCATCTCAAGAGTTTATGATTGTCGCAGAAACAGGTGAAGATGAAATACTTTATTGTTCCTCCTGCGATCATGCTGCAAATATTGAGAAAGCTAGTACTAAGGTTACGAATAAAAGTGATGATAGTTTAGAGGTAGAAAAAGTTCATACTCCTGATATTAAAGCAATCGAGGATGTTGCTAGTTTTTTAAATGTAGGTGTTGAAAAAACAATAAAAGTTGTAGCCTATAAATATGATAAAGAAGTAGCACCAGAAAAGGTTCAAACTAAATATGCTATGGTATACATACGTGGTGATTATGAAGTTAACGATGTTAAGCTTATAAATAGACTTGATGCTCTAGGGATAGAGCCTGCTTCTGAAGAAGAGATAATTAGTGTATTTAAGACTGTTCCTGGTTTTATGGGATTTTCTTCTAAAGCAAGTGACGTACAAATAATTATTGATGATTCAATTATTGGGATAACCAATGCTGTTATTGGTGCCAATGAAAAGGACTATCATATAAAGAATGCAAATGTTGGCAGAGACTATGTTATTGATGATAGCTTGGTTGCAGATGTTAAAACTGTTAATGTAGGTGATGTTTGTTTGTCATGCTTTAAAGGAACTTATAAGAAAGAACGTGGTATAGAAGTAGGGCATATATTTAAGCTAGGAACAAAATATTCTCAGTCTATGAATGCTACATTTTTAGACCAGCAAGGTAAAGTGCAGCCATTTATTATGGGTTGTTATGGAATAGGTGTTGGCAGAACAGCAATGGCTGCAATTGAGCAGTATCATGATGACAATGGACCTTTATGGCCAATAAGTATCGCTCCATTCGAGGTTATTGTTTTACCAGTAAACGGGAATAAAGAAGAGCAAGTTAAGTTGGCCGATGATATTTATAGTGAATTATTAGCAAAAGGCATAGATGTGCTATATGACGATAGGGATGAGCGACTAGGTGTTAAATTAAATGATGCAGATTTAATTGGTGCTCCATATAGAGTAATAATTGGTAAAAGAGCTATAGAAGGGATCGTAGAACTTAGTTTTAGGAATGGTGATGAAAAAGTAGAGTTAACTGTTGAAAAAGTAAAACAGTTCCTTGTAGAAAAAATAAAGGGATAGATAATGACTTGGTCTACTATTTTAATACTTTTTGTAAGTTTGTTTACTATATTAAATAATGTTAATGAACCACCAAATGGAATAAGACAGAGTGAGTATGACCAGTATTTACCCTATGATACTAGTTATCAAATAGAGATTGTATCATCGAACCTTCAGCAAAAGATAGTAACTTATATTATGGACTACAATAAAAATGTGCCTATAACAGATGTTCTTCAGATAGCTGAGGCTAACATCAAATATGGTCAAGAATTTAATGTTGATCCTTTGCTTTTAACAGCTCAACAAGCACAAGAATCAAGGTTTGATAGACACGCGATTTCTGTTTCTGGAGCGAGAGGCATCTGTCAGTTTATGCCATTTAATTTTGATGCTTATGGTATATCAGACCCAACCTGTATAGACGATGGAGCGAGAGCTCAAGCGAGAATGATGAAGGAATATTTGGTTATTTGGAAAGGTAATCTTAATTATGCATTGGCTTCTTATGTCCAAGGGATAAATGCTATTAAACGAAGTGCAGGTGCTCCGTTTACTGTTGGTACCCAATTGTATGTAGATAAGATTCTTAGAAACTATAATTACTTAAAGAAGAGTTTATGAGGAAAGTAGCCTTTACAACCACTATCCCTCAAGAGTATATTTGGGCGGCTGGTGATATTCCAGTAGATTTGAATAATCTTTTTATCGTTGGTGATTCCAAGGATTTCATAAAATCTGGAGAGAAGCATGGTGTTCCGCGAAATACTTGTAGTTGGATTAAGGGGTTAATGGGTGCGGTTGTTACGCATCAAAGCGAGATTGATACATTAATTGCTGTTACAGAAGGTGATTGTAGCAATAACCACGGCCTTATCAATTTGTATAGACACTTTATTCCGAACTTAAGCGTTGTTGCTTTTGCCTATCCGGCTGGAAGAGATGCGTTTAAACTGCGTTATGAGTTAGATAAATTAGGAGAGTATTTCGGAGTTAGTTATGCTCAAGCTATGGAAGCTAAAGCGGAATTAGATGTCATCAGAAAAAGGCTAGTAGTCCTTGACAAGCTTTTTTATACCAAGAATAATATTAATGTTTCTGACTTTCAGAAGTTAATGGTAGCTTCTTCAGATTTTGGAAGTAACCTAGCAAGTTACGCTAAGAGGGTGGAAGATTTAATTAGTTTATCGGAAATAAGTGAACCGCAGTTAAGTAAAATTCAGATAGGTTATGTTGGAGTGCCAACTATTGTTAGTAATCTTTTTAGCTACTTGGAATCACAGTCAACTGTAGTATCTTATTTTGAAGTAGAAAATGATTTTGCGATGCTAAGTGAGAGTGAGGATATTGTTCAAGAGTATAGTAACTTTAATTATCCTTATGACCTTGAAGGAAGAATCGTAGAGATAGAGAAGCAAATAAAGCTTCGGAACCTAAAAGGTATTATTCATTATGCGCAAGCTTTTTGCCATCGACAGTTAGATGATGTTATTCTTAAGAGCAGATTAAGTGTTCCAGTTTTAACTATTGAGGGGGATGCTCCTGGAGAATTGGACATGAGAACAAAGATTCGAATAGAATGTTTTCTGGAGAGGTTAAAAGACGCATGAAAGTTTCTGTAATTATTGTCCATTACAATACACCTGAACTTATAAAGACTTGCTTGGATTCATTTTATGAGTATAACAAGGCTGTAAGTTTTGAAGTTATTGTTGTTGATAATGCTTCATCTAATAAGTTTGATAAAGATGAGTTCATGGACAACTATTCCAATATTAGCTTTATAGATAATGAGGAAAATGTTGGTTTTGCTAAAGCAAATAATCAAGGAGCAAAAGAAGCGTTAGGAGAATACTTGTTTCTGCTTAATTCAGACACTGTTATTAATACTGATGTTTTAAGTCCACTAGTTCGTTTTTATGAGAGCAATAAGGACATAGGTATACTTGGGCCTCGTTTACTTAATCAGGACAGGTCTGTTCAGTATTATGGGAGTGTTTTAGGAAGGTATAAATATTTAGGCAAGGAACCAAGAGTTGTTAGTTTTTTGTCGGGTGCAGCAATGCTAATAAGGAAGAAGCTTTATTTAGAGGTTGGTGGGTTTGATGAAAATTATTTTTTTTACAATGAAGACATTGACCTAAGTAAAACGATAGTTAGAAAAGGATACAAGAATTACTATCATCCAGGTATTGTGCTTATTCATTTAGGTGGTGGCAGTACATTTTCTTCTAAATCACTTAAGAAACAAGCATTGCAGAGTAGCTGGTATTTTTTCAAGAAATTTTATTTACCTTTTTTAAAGTAATCAGCAAGCTGTTGAGAAATGGATGAAAGCACAATTACTGGAAGCTGGCGTAGATTTTCCATATGTTCATGATTTACTGATATTGGCTTCTAAATTACCTGAACGACCAGATACAAGTTTAAAGTAAATGATCTTTCCCAATTTGGAAGATATCCCCATGGTGATAGGATTAGCAAATCAGATGCACTTATGGCAATAAGTATTGCTGAAAAATATTTGAACAATCAATGATTTCAGAAAAAAACCGAACCAATTAATTTCATCAACCCAAAACCAATTAACTAGAAAATTTGCCTCTTAAAATACCTGCAACTTTTTACTTTGAGTTACGATAGTTTAGAGGTATGGATGTATGGAGGGATGGAAATCGTGAACCATGAATCGTGAGACGTGAGAAGTGAAGAGTGAATGGAGGAAAAGGTAGAAGGATGAAACGAAAAGGAAAGGCTTTCAACTTTTAGCCTTTTTATCTCTTGTCCTGCGAACGCAGTGAGCTTAGTCTTTGAAAGGGAGCTAGATAATGTTTTGTAAGATAGTAAGTGATGGAATGAGAGACAGCATTGTTGCGATGGCGGAACACAATAGTTCTAAAGCGATGATGTTTGAATTACCAGCGGATGCAATTCTGCTTGATATGCCCGATGGATGTTATGAAGTTTTATTAACCAGCCCCACCGTAATACAAGGCATCCCTTGTTCTGAGAATATAAGAGAAGTTTGTGGTTTTTTATTTCCTTTAAGTAAGAAACTAAGAACGTTCCTTCATGGAAACGGTATGATTCAAAGAACTGCAATTTCTGAACCTATGATTATCGGTGGCAGAAATGTTCCAACTGGCACTGTGTTAAAGTGTGAAGAAGATGGAAGCTTATCATCAGTGCAATTGCCTTCAGGAAGTTCTGCCCATATACCTATTAGATTAGGAAGAGATACAGTTCATTCATTATCAGTTCAATTAAGAAATGGGAGTCTTTTCAGAATCAGGTTGGCCAGATCAATACAAGTAGGAAGTTTCATGGCAAATGCCGGTTCATCTGTTACCTTTCATCCTAACGGGAAATTAAGGTCTTGTACTTATGCTAGAGAATTTCAATGTACTCTAATAGATTCAGAACAAACAGAAATAGTTATCCCCCCTGATGCTCGTTATAATTTTGATATAGAAGGTCAGCTTATCAGTATTAAACCAAGTAGAGAATTAGCCATAAAAGGTATTGCCTTTAAGAAGCATGATTTAATAACCTTTTATACAAATGGAGATATTGTTGGCACAAGTGCTAGAAACATTCAAGGAGGAACCACAGATTTAATAAAGCGTGGTCAAGTTTTTACTTTTAATATTCATACTGGCGAGATATTTTTAGGTAAAAGAGCTCAAACCATAGCATTGGAGTAAAATAGTGTTTTGGAAGGTAGTTAGTTGTTTATCACAAGAAGAGAGTAAAAAAACTTTACTGAAAACTAATAACGCTATTTTTCTTTTACTGGAAGAGATGGTTTTTGAAAAGGGAATTAAATTACCAGGCAAAATAACAATAGTAGACTTATTAAAAGAAGGGACAGTATTACTAAGTCAAGACAATTTAGAAGCGATTAAAGACAAGGATCTTGGATATATTGTTTTTGCTGAGATTGGTGAACTTGTTTTGTGGGAAGTGGATGAAAATAGTCAATGTGCAATATATGCTCCATCTCATCGCGTGTGTTCAGGCGTTGCCATTAAAGCAAGAAGAGGCGATAAAGTAATAATTGGACATGCACATTTAAAGCCAACCACATCTGTAGAGGATAAGGATAAGCCAGACTATTTTAGAGAAATTGATGATAGAGGCAGAGCTGGTACAGTCTTCATTCAATTTAAGAAAGTAATTTCCTTTTTATTAAATCAACCAGAGCTGTCTGAAATAGAAATGGTAATAACCACAGAAAGTGTAAACGCATATGGTATGCCTTCGGCTACAAGAGTTAAAAAATTTGCAGAAAAGAAAGGCGTTAGCATAAGAAGAGTTCCTCGTGACACTTTCTATGTTGCTGATGTTCTTTCAACAGAAACGGAGTCAATATTTAGGGTCTGGCCATTTCAAAGAGAGCCAAGTTTCAAAATAGTAAGCAGTGAATGGTAAATGGTAAATCGTAAATCGTGAATTGTGAGAGAAGTGAGAAGTGATGAGTTTAAGGGTTTTTCAAATAAACACATCAACAAATAAACAAATAAACAGCGACGAATTAGCTATTTACCTCTTGTCCTTTTGACCTTTTAGCCTCTTGAGCCATTGACCAAGATTCTTTTGTAAATATAATTAAAAGATGTACACTTTGCCAGAATATATAGACAAATATTTTATAAAATTCTCTCGCAATATTTATCTTCAACCTGATATTACTTATGCCAGTGCTTATGAACTTATAAAACAAAGAGCATCCTATATTCAATCACTTGGTATACAAACAAAAGATCCAGTTGCTTTGATTGCATCCAATAGCCGTGAATGGATGATTACATATCTTAGTATTGCTTATTCAGGTGCAGTTGTTGTAGCTTTAGATAATCATTTAAGTATTGAACATCATCAGAAAATGCTTGCTAGGATAGATTGTAAATATGCATTTGTTTCAGATGATATGGAGTATAAATCAGATAAACAGGTTGAGTTCATTTCAGTTGAACTTGATGATGCAATGTCTGACAGTAGTAAATATATTGCCCCAAAATTGAATAAAGAAGAATGTGCTGCGATGTTGTTTACTTCAGGAACGACAGGTGATCCAAAGATCGTGATGCTTTCGCATAATAACATTGTTAATACTTGTTATGCTAGTATTGAGCACATGGGATTGCTAGATGCCCCTGATGTAGTATTAGCCATATTGCCTCTTTATCATGTTTTTGGACTTATCACTACTTTTTTAGGTTTTATAATAAATGGTTCCAGTACAGTTGTTCAACCTTCGTTAAAAGGTCCAGATATAATCAAGTCTTTAGAAATTTATCCTATTACTATATTTCCTGGTGTTCCTAAATTATGGGAGTTATTTTTTGATAGCATTTTAAATAAAGCAAAGAATCAATCCGCAGTTAAATATAAGATTTTAAAGTTTATGGTTGCATACTCTCATGTTTTTAAACTTGCAGGGCTAGGTATTATTCCTAAGGTGATTTTTAAGCCTATCCATAAAGTTTTTGGTGAGCAACTTAAATTCTTTGTTAGTGGGGGAGCTTCTCTAAAGCCGAAATACTTTAAGGCTTATCATAATATGGGATTTACTATATTAGAGGGTTATGGATTAACAGAAACAACTGCTGTTGCCGTTGCTAATAAAGTGCACGAAAATACTGTTGGTTGTGTTGGAACACCTATTAAGGGTAACTTTATAGAAATTAGAAATAAAGATGCACGAGGCATTGGGGAGATCTGGATAAAAGGTATTTCTGTGATGATGGGATATTTAAATAACGAAAAAGCTAATTCTGAAGTTTTTGATAGCGATGGTTGGTTCAATTCGGGAGATATTGGCTTGATTGATAATAAGGGTAGTCTTCGTATTACTGGAAGAACAAAAAATATTATTGTGCTTGATTCTGGTAAGAATGTTTTCCCTGAAGAAATAGAAGATTTATTCATCACCTCAGAATTAATAAATGAGGTTGCGGTATTCGGTGATGAGAAAAATCATAACATTATTGTTAATGCTGTAATCGTTCCAGAACATGTTTCTGGAGCTGCATATCAACAGATAAAGGCAGAGGTGAATAGATTAAACAATCTTTTGCCAGACTATATGAGAGTCGCTGACTTTTCATTATCATTCGAGCCATTACCTAGAACGTCCACAAAGAAGGTGATGATTAGAGAGGTGATTGCTAATCTTAAACAAGGAAAGTATCAACGTTCTGGTGATATGAATTTTGTTTCCCAATATAACATACAGCCATCCAATGAAAGAGAAGATCAATTGATAAAGTTTATTATTAAGAAGTTCGGGATAGAAAATTTATATTTAGATTTAAGCTTAGATGATCTTGGCCTTGATTCTCTAAGTAAAATTCAATTTGTTATGGAATTAGAGAAGAATTTTAAAGTTAAAATAGATATGGATAAATTTATGTCTATTTCATCTGTTTTGGAGTTAGTTAAATATGTAAGTCTTTTACCAGAGGTTAGTGAGGTCGATAGTAGAGAGGATGAGTTGTTTTTAGGGAAAATAAGAACAAATAAATATAATTTCCTTAATCCAGTGGTGTATTTATTAATTAAACTAATTAAACTTAAGGCTAGTTTATTCTTTGGATATAGGGTGATGAATAAAGAAAAATTAAAAGATGCAAAGAATTGCATATTGGTTTGCAATCATCAATCTAATTTAGATGCCATTCTTGTGCTTGCTTCATTGCCAAGAAAAGTTAGAAAAAATATATTTATGATAAGCAAAAAAGAGCTTACTTTTTTAAAATATATTTTCCCTTGGTCCCATATTATTTTTGTTGATAGAGGAGCAAATATTTTTCCTGCACTTAAGTCTGGGGCTGATATTTTAAGACAAAATGGTGCGCTACTTATTTTTCCAGAAGGCACAAGGACAAGAGATGGTAACTTAGGAGAATTTAAGGATGGTGCAGCATATTTAGCAAGCAAGTTTAATAAGGATGTTTTAACAATGAAGATTGATGGCGCATATAATGTTTTCCCTCGTGGAAGCTTCTTTCTTAGGTTTGGTCATAAGTTAACACTAACTATTGGAGATAGAATAAGTCCAAAAAATAAGTCAGTAGAAGACATAAATAAACAAATAAAATCTTCAATAGAGAAACTATAGAGCTTTTTTAATTAGCTGTTCGTAAATAGTAGAATCTATTTCTTTTTCAATTAAAAAGTGGTCTCCACCAAAATAGGCTTTCTTTTGATGTCCATTGATAATGAAAACTATTCCAAAGTCTTCTTCACGGTTATAGAAGAGGTGAGTGATTATTCCGTAGGCATTCCCTGTATGTCCGACCATTTTTACCCCTGGGATGAATCCAAGGTTGATTTCTGACCCAATTCCTCTTTGCATGGTTTGTGTAACATTGAAGGTAGGTGTTTCAATTAGTTCAATACTTTTTTCATTTAAAATACGTTTGTTATTATATGTTCCTTTATTTAGTAGCATTAGCATTACTTTAGAAAGATCTTCTGCGTTTGAGCGAAAGCCTGATTGTGGAGCGTGTATAGTGGGGTTTAAGCCTGGAACATAGTTAGTATTAGGTATACTTAGGTAGAAGTTATTGTCGTTAATAGACCTTGTTGGTATATCCTCGATAAATTCGTAGCCAATAGCATATTTGGTTTCATTGAAAGGCAAGGATGTTGATAGGTGGGTATTCTTCATTTCAAGTTCATTTATTAGTTTTGTGTGCGAAAGAAGATTAAATCTCTGGTTGGTTATTTTTTCTATTATGGCAGCAACTAGTATGAAGTTAAATCCTGAATAATTGAATATTTGGCCTGGCGGATAGACGCTATTCCAATAGCTGCTTTGATAATAATTTCCTGTGCTTGAAATAAGGCTCGATAGTTCAAGGCTTTTGTTTCTATAGCTGTTTTTTAGGAAGTAATCAGCTAAATAACTGTTTGGAGCAAAGCTTGAGGTATGAGTGAGTAATTCTTTTGGGGTTATGATTTTGTCTTTAAAGTATGGGTTTTCAAAAGGAATATTTATTAGTTTTGAGACAGGTGTATTAATAATGTTAGTGTTATTTTCAATGGAATCTAGAAACAATATTGCAGTAATTAGTTTACTTATTGATGCAATTCTAATTGCATGATTGCTAGTCATTTTTTCTTTAGTATTTAGATTAGCTACTCCATAGTTATAGTGATAAAAGTTATTTCTATTTTTTATTACTATAAGTGAACAACCTGTAACTCCATATTTATTTAATATTGAATTAATAGCTTGATCAAGTTCTGGTTTTTTGATTTCAATGTTTGGAGCTTGCTTTATTACAATAGGCTTTTGAGGAGGCTTTTGCGCTGGGATGGATACTCTTATATAGAAAGCAGTAAACAAACCAAGTGTAAAAGAAACAATAATTATCCAATTAAGATTTCTATACACTTGGTTATATTTATTTTATTTCAACAGGAGTTGCTTTCCAGATATCCCAATTATATTCAGCAATTGTTCTATCACTAGAGAATTTACCTACATTAGCAACATTTGCAATAGACTTCTTTAACCATAACTCTCTATTAAGGAAGTCTTTTGATACTTGTTCCTGACATTCAACATAAGATTTGAAGTCTGCCATAATCATGTATGGATCATGGTTAATTAAGTTAGAATAAATTGGGTAGAACAAGTCATGTTGTTCAGGGCTGAAGAAACCGTTTCTAATTAGCTCAAGTACTTCCTGAAGTGGCTCGTATTCATTTATGTATTTTTTAGGGTCATAACCTTCTTCTCTAAGATTAGTAACCTCTTCAGCAGTGAGACCAAAAATGTAAATATTCTCGTCCCCAACTTCTTCTTTAATTTCAACGTTTGCTCCATCTAGAGTTCCAATAGTTAATGCGCCATTAAGAGCAAATTTCATGTTACCAGTTCCTGAGGCTTCTTTTCCTGCAGTAGATATTTGTTCAGAAAGGTCAGCAGCGGGCATTATCTTTTCAGCAACAGTTACATTGTAGTTTGGTATAAAGAATAGCTTTAACTTAGCATTTACTTTTGGGTCATTATTGATAACGTTGGCTACATTATTAATAAGCTTAATGTATAGTTTCGCAACATGGTATGCTGGTGCTGCTTTACCACCAATTAAAACTGTTCGAGGAGCAAAAGGCATGTCTGGATTGTTTTTAAGTTTTAAATACAAATGAATAACATGCATTACGTTCAATAGTTGTCTTTTATATTCGTGGATTCTTTTTGTTTGAACATCTACCATGGAATTATGGTCAAAGCTAAAACCGTACTTCTTTTCTAGCCAGTTAGAAAGATCCTTTTTGTTGTTGTTTTTTATAATTTCCCAACCTTCAATCAGTCTATCTTTATCTTTTAGCGAGGATAGTTTTTTAAGTTCATTAAGATTTGTAATCCATCCTGTGCCAATTTTAGATGTAATTAGTTCAGATAATCTATTGTTACACTTATATAACCATCTTCGTGGTGTAATACCATTAGTTTTGTTTTTGAATTTTTCAGGATAAAGCTGGTAGAAATCAGGAAGTAGTTCCTTTTTAATTAACTCACTATGGAGCTCTGATACTCCGTTTACAGAGAAGGAGCTAGCCACAGCTAAGTAAGCCATTCTAACCATTTTGTCTCTACCTTCTTCAATAATCGACATTCTTTGCATTCTTCCCATGTCAGGACCAAACTTAATCTGTAAATCTTCCATAAGCTTTGTGTTAATTAAATAAATGATTTCTAGATGTCTTGGAAGCATATAGGAAAACATTCTTTCAGGCCATTTTTCTAAGGCTTCAGGAAGTAATGTATGGTTTGTATAAGCAAAAGTATGTTTTGTAATATCCCATGCTTCATCAAAGTTAAGATTTTCTTCATCAACAAGTATTCTAATTAGTTCAGGTATAGCTATTGCCGGATGTGTATCATTAAGCTGAATAACTATCTTGTTTGGTATGTTTTTAAAGTCATGTGACGGATTCTCCTTGAATCTTCTCATAATGTCTTGTAGTGAAGCAGCACAGAAAAAGTATTCTTGCTTTAATCGAAGCTCTAATCCCGCATATACATTGTCATTTGGATACAGAATTTTAGTAATGTTTTCATCTTGAAGTTTTTCTTCATAGGCATTAATAAAGTCACCATTGTTAAAGATTTGTAATTTAAATTCGTCATCTGTTTTGGCAGACCATAATCTTAAGGTGTTTACAGTTTTATTGCTAAATCCTGGAACAGGTATATCATAAGGAACTGCAAAAACTTTATTGTAGTTTTTCCAAACGGAAATTTCTTTTCCATCTGTATCTATACTTTTTTCAACGTGACCGTAAAAATTAATAGAGTATTTTTCAGCTCTTTGGATTTCCCATGGGTATCCGTTTTCAAGCCACTTGTCAGGTTTTTCTATTTGCCATCCATTTTCAATATCTTGTTTGAATAAGCCATAATCATATCTAATACCGTATCCAAAGGAAGGTATCCCTAAAGTTGCCATAGATTCTAAGAAGCAGGCAGCTAGTCTTCCAAGTCCACCATTTCCTAATCCTGCATCTTCTTCCATGTCTTCAATTGTATTGAAGTCAAAGTTTAGCTTAGAAAGAAGAGCTTGAACTTGGCAGTCAACGTGTAGATTGTTGATATTAGTTTTCAAAAGTCTGCCAATTAAGAATTCCATTGAAAGATAGTAAACTCTCTTTGCGTCGTGATAATGGTGTTGTCTCTGCGTCTCAAGCCAACCTTCTGCAAGTTGATCCATAATGGTGTAACTAAGTGCATTATAAATATCTCTTGGTGTTGAATTGTATTCATCTTTAACAATCTTATTGGTAAGATTATGTTTAAAAGCTTCTTCAATAGGTCTAACTTGTGTTTCTTTTCTTGAAAGAATGTCTGAAAGTCGTTCCTTATAATTATTTTCCATATTAGTTCCCCTCACTATTGTGTCGTCTTTGTTGCAAAACTATTTTATCACAACAGTTATCATCTTTGGAATTGATTATGAATAAATAATACAGATTAAACATAACTAATGATTATGGTATTATTTATCAAGATAGAATTTAGTGGTTTTTTAGCTTTAGGCTTTTAGCTTTTAGCTTTAAACTATAAAAAGAGAGGTTTTTATGGTTAACTCTAAGAGACTAGTTAATACTTTTATTGATTTAGTGAAAATAGATAGTGAGTCTGGGAATGAAAAAAAAGTTAGAAAGTATCTGCAGAATGTACTTTGTGAGCTTGGTTTAGATGTTGCTTTAGACAAGAAGGGCAATATTTACGCTATTTATCATGGCAAAGTTACTGGTCCTTCTGTTTTGTTTTCTGCACATATGGATACTGTTATCCCCGGGAAAGGTATTGTTCCTGTGATTAAGGGAGACAGAATCAGCTCAAGTGGAGATACAATCCTTGGTGGTGATGATAAGTCAGGAATAGCAGAAATTTTGGAAATGTTATTTGTAATCAAAGAGAAAGAGATTTCTAGTCCATCAATAGTAATAATTTTTACTGTAGAAGAAGAACAAGGGTTAAAAGGAGCAAAAGAGCTACAACAAATTCAGGTTGATTATGGTTTTGTTCTTGATACTAGTGGGGATATAGGTACTGTTGTTATTAAGGCTCCAACTCATTATAGTTTTAAAGCTGAGGTAATTGGTAAAAGTGCACATGCTGGGATTGAGCCTGAAAAGGGTGTAAATGCTATTGTTGCAGTTTCGAAAGTTATAGCAAATTGTAAAATTGGAAGAATTGATGATGAAACTGTTGCTAATATTGGAATAATAGAAGGTGGAAGCGCCACAAATATTGTTCCTGATAGGGTGCTTATTAAGGGCGAGGTTCGTAGTCTGTCAAAGCAGAAGGTAAAGAAGCATCTTGAGGATATAAAGAGTACTTTTAAAAAGGAATGTCAAAAATATGGAGCTAAGGTAGATTTTGAAGCCAAGAAGGATTATATTTCATTTGATCTTTCAGGCGAAAAGGAACTTCTAAAGATTTGCAAAAAAGCTTCTCAAAGCATTGGCGTTAAGCACGTCGAGAAATCAACTGGCGGTGGTAGTGATGCAAATGTTTTCAATAAGAGTGGTATTCCTACGGTTGTTATAAGCACAGGAATGAGTAAAGTTCATACTTGTGATGAAGAGATAAAAATATCTGACATGGTAAAAGCAACAGAGTATATTTTGGCTATTGTTAAAAAGTTAAAAGACTAATCCTTTATGGTTGATGAAAATTCAATAGAGTTAATTAAGGAAAGAGCTGACATTGTTGAAATTATAGGCCAATACGTTAAGCTACGTAAAAGAGGCTTAAATTTTTTGGGTCTTTGTCCTTTTCACAACGAGAAAACTCCTTCTTTTGTAGTTAGTCCTGATAAGAAAATATTTCACTGTTTTGGTTGTGGCGCTGGTGGCAATGTGTTTTCATTTTTGATGAAAGTGGATGGGCTTAGTTTTATTGATACAGTCAGGTTGCTAGCTGAAAAAGCTGGAGTAGAGATAAATGATGATCAGATAAATAATTTCGAAAAAGATGATAGAGAAAATGGCTTTGCTTTGCTTAGTAAGATCAAGGATGCTTACCATAAACAATTAGCTAGTGATGAAGCCAAAAATTTTGTGAAAGATAGGAAGCTCGATAATGAAACAATTGAAGCTTTTCAGTTAGGTTTTGCTTCTAAGGTTTATTGTGATGAGATGTTAAGTAGCGAGGATTCTAAAGATGCTGATTTTATAGATATTGGAATTGGAATTGAGTCGCAGGGTAAAGTTAAAGATAGGTTTTATAAGAGGTTCATGTTCCCGATAATAGATTTACAGGGAAGAACATTAGGTTTTGGTGGCAGGATTATTGCTGGTGAGGGAGCAAAGTATGTTAATTCTCCTGAAACAAGGTTTTATCATAAGAGTAATGTGCTGTATGGCCTCAATATGGCAAAAAAATATATTAGAGAAAATAGCGACCAGTTAGTTTTAGTTGAAGGATATATGGATGCGATTAGTCTTTTCCAGGCTGGCATAAAAAATGTATCAGCTGTTTTAGGCACTGCTGTAACTCCTCAACAGTTTAATTTGGTGAAGCGTTTTGCAAAGGTTTTGTATATGTGTTTTGATAATGATGATGCAGGCAAGAATGCAATGTTTAGGGTTAATGATGTTTTACAAGATCCAGAGGTAGAAGTAAAGGTTATAAACTTAAAAGATAGTAAGGACCCAGATGAGTTTATAAAAAAGTATGGGTTAGATAGCTTTAAAAAACAAATGATAGATGCAATAACTTATAAAGAGTTTTTGATTGATCATTCTATTTTAATTCATGGACATAGTACAGATGTTAAGAAGATGGCAGTAGAGGATAAATCAAGAGTTCTAAAGGAATTAAAATCCATAGTGCATTTTGAGAATGACATTATTAAGAATGAGTATATTTCAGTTATTTCCAATAAATTAGCTGTTGATTTGGATCAAGTTAAAAGTTTCTTTTTTACCTATAACACTATATCCGTGTCAAAAAAGAAGGATTATAAACAAGATAAAGGTTCAAAAGATAAGTTTTTTAAGTTAGAGGAAGACGTTTTATCAATCCTTCTTAGTCATACATCGCTTAGAGGTGAATTTCTTGGAAAATTTTCTGTGGAGGACTTTCTGGATATAGACCATAAGAAAATATTTACCTTAATTTTGAATAATCCTGAGAAAGATGTTCAGTATTTATGCGATTTAGTTACTGACCAGAAGCTGGTTAGTCTTTGTATGAAGATTAATTTTTCTAACCCATCATTATTTTTGCAAGAAGCAGTTGATTCATTGAAAAAAAGAAATAACAGGGAAAAGGTGCTTGAACTTAAGAAACAGATAATTGAACTTGAAAAAACTGGCGATTTTGATAAACTTATGTTGCTAAATCAGCAACTGTCGGAGTTGGTCAAAAATAAATGAATACAGAAGTTTTATTCGAATCAATTGATTCCCCAAATGATATTTTAGAAATATTAAAAGATACTCATGTTGATCTTGCTGAAATAACCAATGATGCAGAGGCTACTGATGATGTAGACCCTCAAGAGCTTGATGATGTTGAGATAGAAGTAGATATAGAGGAAAATATTGTACTTGAGGAAGATAGTAATAAGGGTACAAAGTATGACTCAATTAAGATGTACCTTAAGGAAATTGGAAGAATCAAACTATTAACCACAGCCGAGGAGTTTGATATTGCCCAAAGAATTCAGGAGAACAATGATGATGAAGCAAGGAAGATTCTGATAAGATCTAATTTGCGTTTAGTTGTTAGTATCGCTAAAAGATACAATGGTAGAGGCTTATCATTTTTAGACCTTATTCAAGAAGGCAATATTGGTCTTATGAAGGCAGTTGATAAGTATGACTATACAAAAGGTTATAAGTTTTCAACTTATGCTACCTGGTGGATTAGGCAAGCAATCACAAGAGCAATAGCTGACCAGTCTAGATCAATTAGACTTCCTGTTCATGTTGTTGAAACTCTAAATAAATTGAAAAAGATATCTAAAATGTTTATGCAAGAGCATAAACGGAAACCAACTGACGAAGAACTTGCAGAGTTTAGCGAGTTATCTTTAACTAAGGTACAAGAATTAGCTAAAATAGCTCAGTTGCCAATATCACTTGAGACTCCAATTGGTGATGATGATAGTAATAGTCTGTCTGATATTGTAGAGAGTGAAGTTGAAAAGAACCCAGAGGAACGAGTATTATCTGACCTTTTAAGGGAAGATTTAGAAACCGTTCTTCAGACATTTCTAACTGAAAGAGAGCAGATGGTTCTTAGACTAAGGTTTGGATTACATGATGGGATGCCAAGAACGCTCGAAGAAGTAGGGCAAGTATATAATGTAACTAGAGAGCGTATTAGACAAATAGAAGCTAAAGCTTTAGAGAAGCTAAGACAACAGACTCGCGATGGCCATATGATGTCTTACTTGAGATAGTAAAATTTTCCTGTTATTCTTAAAGCAACAGATTATTTCAATTTAATATTATTGGGAAAAGTACAATTAAGTTACGATAATTCTATACTAAAACATAAACCTGAAGGGAGTATAGAGAATATGAGGAATAAAGTGGTAGCAGATAGTGGTTTCGTTTTTTCACCAGAATTAGATGCGAAGATGAAGTCTGTAAATATAGATCCAAGCTTAACAAAAAGAACAATAGATGCATTTAATGCAGGGAAGTATGATGGATATGAGCCAATAGAGGCTAAAGAAATTCCAGGTATTGATGGAGAGTCTGTAATTGAGATTAAAGAAGGTTCTAATATTATTGTTGGCTTAGCAACGGCTCAAGCGTTATTTGATTCTAAGGGTATTAATATTGAGCTTAGAGATTTTGCTGAGATCGATGAAGCTGGAAACGCTATTTTTAGTTTTGATGCACTTACAAAGATTGGTAATGAACTATTTCCATATGTTGGCTATGGGATGTTGAATGGTGGTTCAGCAAGTAGCTACGTTGATAAGAAAAAGAATAGTGGTGGATATCCTGCTTTATATGAGTTATATCGTAATCAAATAGAGAGCGCTTCAACCTATAATGAAATTCCAAAAGGATTAACTGAAGCTTATATTAATCCTGATGGTTCTAAAGGTTTTGATATTATGGAGATTAAAATAAGAGCTTTATTAATTAGAGCCCTTCAGTATATGAGAACTCATGAAGGTACTACATCGCAGGATGTTGTTAAAATGTTTCAAATGGATAGTGTTTTAAATCATGAGATTATTCAAAGCAAATTAGAGGAATATCAAAATAGTCCTTTATTGAAAGACTTGTTAGAAGCATTAGGTGATGTAAGTTTAAAAGATATTTTTCTTACTGGTTCTCAGCCATTATTAGCTGCAATTACTGCAGGAGGTAGGCCAGCAGATGTGTTTACTACTGCTACTGGTAAAAAACATGGCCTTATTCCAATGCCAAGAGGACATGGTCATAATTTTGAGGTTTTAAAAGATGTATTTACTTCTTTATATAAGTCAGGAGTCCGTTATTATTATTTAGGAAATATCGATAATATGGCAAATATGTATGATCCAGCTTCTGTTGCAGCTCTTGCAATTACTGGTAAAAATGGTGCTTTTGATTTTTCTTTTAAGACTAAAGCGGATGTTAAGGGTGGCGTTTTAATTAAAGATCAGTTTGGTAAATATAATTGTGGTGACATTGGTGTTGCTGTCAAAGAAGAAAAAATTAAGGAACTAGATGAAAAAGGTCATCCAATACTTTTTAATTGTGCAACTGGTGTGTTTGATTTGGAGTGGATTATAACGAATATAGATAACATTGCAGATAATCTTCCAATGAGAGTTAGTGTGCAGAAAAAAGATGCAGGGACGTACGTTCAAGCTGAACAAGTTACTTGGGAAGTTATTGGTATGATGGCTAACCCTATGTTCATTGCGGTTAATAAAGATGCAAGATTTTTAGCTGCAAAAATGTACACCGAGTTATTAATGACCAGTGGAATAGGGTTAGATAATGCAAATTATCCTGAAGAGTATAGAGAGTTGGCAACTCAATTAAATCAAGGGTTGCATAGTGTTTTAGTTAAGGATTATGGAATGATGTTAAAGGATGGCAAGTGGCAACCACTTTCTATTGAAAACTTATTGCCAGAAGATTAGTTATTTTTGTTTTTTTGTATTCAATAAAATATTAGAAAAATGGCGTCATATTGACGTCATTTTTCTTTCATTAAAACGTAATCATTAAATTGACAGGGACCAAGCCCAATGCTATGATGACGCCTGAAAAAAACTAAGAGGTGGTACCAATTATGAATAAAATTTTTTCGTCCATATTAATTTCAGTAATTCTCGTTTCGTTTTCAATATTAATTTCAGGTTGCGGAGCTAAAGAACAAAAAAGTGGTCAAACAGTTGTTACTATGTGGGTAATGCCTAACTCGCTTGAGCCAATTAATGACTTATCTGATGTTTTAGAAGACTTCCATAAAGAAAATCCTGATATTAAAGTTCAAATTACCTCTTTAGATTGGGGTTCAGCGTGGCAAAGAATTACAATCGCTACAATGTCAGGCGAAGGTCCAGACATATTACAGCTTGGTACGACATGGGTTGGAGCAGTTACTGGCATGGGCGCTTTAGCTGATTTAACAAGTAAAGTATCTGAGCTTGGTGGTTCTTCATATTTTCTACCATCTTCTTGGAAGTATTCTGGCATAGATGGTTCAAATGCAGTAACTTCTATTCCATGGTTTGTAGATGCAAGAGCTATGTACTATAGAACAGACGTTTTTAATAGATTAGGTTTAACGAAAAATGATTTAGCTACTTGGGAATCATTCCAAAACACATTAGATAAGATTAACAAAGCAAATTTAACAATTGATGGAAAGAAAGTATACCCACTTGGTATTACTGGTAAGAACGACTGGAATGTTGTTCATAACTTAGCGCCATGGATTTGGATGGCTGGTGGAGACTTCTTAAAGGAAGGCAATAAAGAATGTGCTCTTTATTCAAATGAAGCAGCAAGCGGGTTATCATATTTAGTTAATTTAGTAATCAAAGGTTATGTCCCAGCATCTTGTTTAGAGCAAAATACTTCTCAAGTAGAAAATGCTTTTAACAATGGTGAATATGCAATTATATTTACTGGTTCAAATGAGTTAAGAGCTCTAACAACTCCAGAAGAGCAAGGTGGAGCTGCAAATACATATGTTGCAAAAAGATTTGATATTGTTCCTTATCCAGAAGGTCCAAAAGGAAAGGTCACTTTCGTAGGTGGTAGCAACCTTTCAGTGTTTAAGAACTCCAAGAATAAGGATGAAGCATGGGAAGTAATCAAGTATTTAGTTGGTAAAAAAGCTCAAGTTGAATACTCAAAGAGAAGTGGATTCTTGCCATCAGCAATGGAGGCTTTTGATGATCCATATTTTACTCAAGATGTAAGAAGATCAGTTTATAGAGAAGCAGTTAAGTATGGTCGTGCATATCCTTGTATCCCAGAGTGGGCACAAATTGAGCAACCACTTAACAGAAGGTTTGGTATTATGTGGGAATATGTATTAAATAACAAAGATAAATTTACTACAGATGTTATTTATGATGATGTATTAAAGAAAGCAGCAATCGAAGTTGATAAAGTATTGCTTATGAATAGATAGCTAGATAATGGTTAATATAAGTGAAATGACTTTTTTAGAAAAAACAAAGTATTACTATCATAAGTATAAAATAGCATATTACTTTGTATTGCCAACAGCTATAGCTATGGTTCTAATGCATTTCTTCCCAATCGTTCAGGGATTGTATATGTCTTTTTTAAGATTAAATAATTTTACTCTTAATCAATATTTGGGTGCTCCTTTTATTGGTTTTGGTAATTTTTATGACGTTATGTTTAACCCATCAAGTCCAATGAGAATTGGTATCTATGATGCAGTAAGAAATACAATCATTTATTCCTTCTTAGTTACAATTGGGCAAACAGCAGTTGGTATGGTTGTAGCTTTGATGCTTAGTATTGAATTTAAAGGTAGAGGACTTGTAAGAACCTTGTTTATGTTTTCTTGGATAGTTCCAACTTATGTTACAGGTATTTTGTGGGGATTTATGTTCCAACAGACGATAGGTATTATCAATATTATTCTTGTTGACTGGTTGCATCTTCTTGCTGAAAAGCCATTTTGGTTGGTAGGAGTTAACTCAATATGGGCAATTATTATTCCTACTATATGGAGATTTTGGCCATTTTCAATGTTGATGTTACTTGCAGGCATACAAAATGTTCCTCAGTCTTTATATGATGCAGCCAAGATTGATGGTGCTGGTAAGTGGAAAACTTTCTGGAAGATAACATGGCCAATGCTTAGTCCAGTATGGATGATTTTAGTGTTATTTGGAATGATTTATAATACATATTCTTTTAATATTGTAATTATGATGTTTGGTAATGGTGCTGGATTCCCTGGTAAGTGGGGCGATTTAATGATGACAAATATTTTCCGTAACTCGTTTATGAGATGGGATTTTGGAGCTGGTGCAGCGACGTCAGTATTATTACTATTGGTGATGATTATAGTTGTTAATTTTTGGTACAAACACTATAAAAAGACAGAGGAGATTTTTTAATGGCTTTTGTTAATTATTATCAAAAAGAGAGAATCTTAAGAAACGTTTTTCTTGTAATAATGTTTGCTTTTTTGATTATAAATTCATTTCCGATATTTTGGATGATGTTTTCTTCTTTTAAAAATAATAATGATATTTTAAGTGGAAAAGTTGGATTCAGTAGAGCAAAAAACGATGTTATTGGCATGGAGCTTGCTGGAAAGGATTTCTATGTTTTTTCTCAAGATGGTGGGATTGCTGTCTATGATGCTGATACAAAGAAATCGCTAAATAAGTTAAAGGTTAATGGAAGAGACGTAAGTTATTTTTTAGATAGCGATTTTATCTATTTTGCAAATTCGACTAAGGGTCTATATAAAATAGACAGAAGAACATTAGAGATTAAAAAAGAAGCATCTAGTCCAGTTACAGGAGTAGACACTAATCGTTTAGGTAAAACATCTATAGTTGCCTACGATGATGTTGTCGTTTACTCAATAGAACTTAAAGGTATGAATAGAATATATGTTTATAATAAAAATGATTTATCCTTAGCAAGAAAAGTTAAGCTAGAAACTAATAGTGATAGTTTTATTCGCAATATTCAAATAATAGGTGATAAGTTATATGTTAATACAAACAGGTACTTGTTAGTTCTAAATAAGCAAACATTTGTTGAGGAGAAAAGGATAGATTTAGGTGATAATTATCTACCAGCAGGTGTTCAAGAGGTTAAGCAGGTTAAGGGTAATAATCTATTACTATTAGTTCAGAATGGGATATATTTTATAGATACTGATAAGCAAGCCGTTCTTGATGTAAAGGATTTTGGTGTTAGTTTATTTGAAGATATTATCATTAAAGGTGAAACCGTATACATTGTTAGTCCAACAGGATTAAAAGTAGCTAATTTGAATACAGGTAAAGTTGATATTGAGGCTTATCATTTAGTTAGAGAATTAAAGGATGGGGTTGTTGTAGATCCTAAATCTGACTATTCTAGTAGTGAGGTAACTAGAATTATTGCAAATGGTGATGAGGTTATACTAGGGTCATCTTATGGTAGAGTATCTTTTATAAAAGACTTAAAAGGAAAGCCATATGATTCTTTCCAGCTTCCACTTGGTCATAGACTAGTAATGGTAGAGAATTATGCTGACCTTTGGAAGAATATAGATTTTGGACTATATTTAAAGAATAGTATTATTATTTCAGGCTTTACAATGCTTTTTGCTATGATTTTAGCTACTTTAGCATCTTATGCTTTAGTTAGATTTAATTTCCCTGGAAATAAGGCTTTTGGTGTATCGATATTAGCTACACAAATGATTCCTCAGATAATGTATTTAATCCCAATATTCATTATGTTCAAATGGGTTAGTGATGTTACTGGTGTTTCGGTTCAAGGCACACATGGTGGTTTAACGTTTATCTATACTGCTTTTTTTGTTCCTTTTTCTATTTGGATATTAAGAAGTTTTTTTGCTTCTATTCCTGTTGAACTAGAAGAGTCAGCTAGAGTAGATGGATGTAATGCTTTTCAGGTTTTCTATAAAATTACCTTGCCATTAGCGGTGCCTGGTATTGTTGCTACTGGTATTTATATTTTCCTTCAAGCATGGGATGAGCTAATGTTTGCATGGATTTTAACCGATTCAGACACTCTAACTATTCCAATAGGAATTAGACTGTTTGTTGGAAATTATCAAAACAGATACGACCTAATGATGGCTGCTGCTACTATAGCAACCCTTCCAGTTTTAGTGTTGTTTTTCTTGCTACAGAAACATATCGTAAAAGGTCTTACTGCTGGCGCCGTAAAAGGCTAGTCAAAAGACCAAATTGACTATATTTCTGTTGATGTGCATAATATAGAGATATGCTGAAAAAACAATATAACAATCAATCAAAATTAAGAAGAAATTTATTTTATTTTTTAGGTTTTGTCGCAGTAGTAATTATAATTATTTTGTTATTACGAGGATGCGCTGGAAATAAAAATGTAAGTGGTAAGATTTCTGATTATCAAAAAGCTTCCAAGGGTATATTAGAGTCTGTTTGGAACCATTATATTACTCATGAAAATTTTGATGCAGATTGGTGGTCTGGTAAGTTTACACACCCAAAGATGATTGGTGATGATGGCGCTCCTTATGCTTTTATGGATTCTGGAGATGTTGATAGGGACGGTATTGCAGACATTAATTGGTCAGACCCTAAAAAGCCATTTGAGTTATTAGTTGTAAGTGAATCCTCTTCTTATGCATTATTAAGAGCTATTTGGATGAAAGACAAGAAAACTTTCGACAAAGTGTGGGCTTGGACTAAGAAGAACCTTCAGCATAGTCAGCTAGAGTATGTTTATTTTTGGAAAGATATTAACCATCCTGACAATGGATGGAAATCAATGAGCCAGTTAGGTCTTGATAAAGATAATTTGTTTGCTTGGAGATGGGCACCTACAATAGCAGACCGAGATGGCGATGGGGTGAAGGAAGATGGAATTATCTATTATAGATGGCAACCTCCATCCAAAGAGAATAATCCAAATGAACCATGGAGAGATGGATATGATGCTGCATCAGATGCAGATGAAGATATTGCGTTAAGTTTGATATTTGCTCATAAACTGTGGGGCAGCAAAAAGGGCGATAGGTTTTTAGACTATGAGCAGAATGCTAGAGATATTATTAAGGATATCTGGAAAAAAGAGACATTTATAAATAATGGAGAGCGTTACTTTGCTGGTGGAGATAATATAAAGGATATTGAGCCAGGATATCTTTCACCTTTTACTTATAGAATCTTTGATGATTTTGATCCTGAACACAATTGGCAAGATGTTGTTGATTCAACATACAGGGTATTTCATGAATCGTCAGTAATGCCACTTAAGGATTGGGTTGATAAGAAAGGTGAAAACCATAATCAGAATACAAAGAAAAGACAGCGTTGGGCAAAAGCAAACCTTTTACCAGACTGGGTTAATGTTGATAAGGATGGTAAATTAAGGGACGGTCAGAGTAGAAGAGAGCCAGAGTTTGGTACTGATGCTTTTAGAGGATTATGGCGTATAGCTGTTGATTATGATTGGTATAGTGATGACAGGGCAAGAGACTATTTAAGAAAAAACAGCAATCTAGGTCCTTACAATTTTCTAACATACAGAATGAATGACGGTAGGGGAAATTGGGATAAAACAACTAACTATGATGAAGCCAAGAAAATTGCTTCAGTATTTTGGCATGATGGTTCTTATGCTTTATATGAGTCAAATTATGAGCCAAAACCAAATGATTCTTATGTACAAAATTCATTTAGTTCAAGGGCTAATTGTGCTCAGTATGGTGTTTATTTGTCTTATTTCTGGTCATCCTATTTGTCTGACCCAAACCCTAAGACTTTTAAAATAGTTGAAAAGTTACTTACTCCATTAATAACACCAGAGGCAGATGGTTTTAGTAAAAGACAGTATGTTATCCCTGATGATCAGTTAGCAAAGGAAACGCCAGCTAATTTAGCTAAGCACGTTCCAGCTGAAAAGGTTGATTCTCGTGTAGAGATTGGTACTCCATACAAAGATGGTGATGGTTGGTACAGTAAGAGTAAAGAGGGTGGTTATTGGACAGTTTTTGATCACTCTGAATGGAATGCTCAAATGGATTATTTTAGTAGTACATGGGCTTGGTTTGGTTTAGCACATTTTGCTGGAATGATTAAGAATTTTTATACACATGACAATACTAAGCCAAACATTATTGATTTCGATTTGTATTTAGATTCTGCATTTAATTATAAAGTAAAAGACGAACCTATAATGGTTGACACTGTTTACGTAAAAGCGGTTGGAAAAGATAAAAATCCAAAACGAAGGGATTTCTTCTATGTGCGAGTGGAATCTAATCAGAAAGGTGCAGACCCTATAATTGTTAAAGTGGCTGAGACTGGTAATAAGACAGGTGTGTACACTGGAAGTTTCAGTATAGGACTTGATGGTAGTAAGGCTGGTAAGGTAATTGCAGCTTCTGTTGGTAAGGAAATTAAGGTTATTATTGATCATCAACCAAAGATAAATAAAACATACATGATTGGTAAGCTTGTAATTCCTATGATTGTAGAAGACTTCGAAAATGGAGCATATGACGATGCAAATCCAATGGCTTGGTGGACAGATTCGATTTTTCCAAGTTCCGGTAAGCCCGCATTTAATGTAGGAAAAGACGCTGGGATATATATTTGGAAAGATACTAAGTGGCATATTCGTTTTCTAGCAGGAGATAATGGTGAGATTTATCATGGAATGATACTTACTGATGGGAAGGTTACTTATGCTGGTAATTCTGATACAGAGAATACAGATCAGTTTAAAAAGCTTGAGAGGTCAGTAGATTTTAGTTTTCAGGAACGTAATGGACAAGATGGAATAGATTTTACTGTTGATGGAGAATACGTAATATTTGATATTAAAAGAAACGGTGTATATGACCTTGAAGCATTTAAAATCGGTGTTGATGCATTAAGTTCTTTTGGTGCTCCATTAGTGTTAAGAAATATTGGTGAAACAGGAACTTATAAATATCAAATGAGCAGTAGTATTGCTTATAATTCAAATTACGCGCTTAAGATTAATAAAAATTATATTGGTAAAGGATATCCATATGCTGGAGCAGTAGTTTTTAATGAAGAACATAAGGACTGGACTCAGTTTGACGAGTTTGAATTTGATGTTTATTTGAAAAATGATATTGGAACAATAAGGGTTGATATTCAGGATGAAGATGGAACAGTAGTTATTTTAAATGGATATAATCCTTGGAGCAGAGAAAAGGGTGCAGGTTGGTATAAATGGAAGTCTAATAACTTGCTCGGCGTGGACGTAAATGCTAATTTACTTCAACCTTTTTCTATAAGGTATAGAAACTGGTGGAAGGGTTGGTCTTTTGACAAAGGAAGAAATGTAGAGCGAACAAAAGAGATTAATCTAGCAAACATTAAGAATATAATGTTTTGTATTAATGGTGGAAATAAAGACAACTCAGAGTTAATTATTGATAATCTTACATTAAAGAAAGATAACTATTATTATGCTTTTAATAAACCTAAATCAATAGCTGATATAGCATTTTATAATGATAAAGAGTTTACTAAAGTTATCGCCGATAAATCGTTGTTAAATAAAGACAATGTATATATTCAAGTAACAGGCAAAGATGCCTCAAAAGAAACAATAGATAGATTTAAAATAAGAATAGAGACAAGCGATAAGCATCCAGGTTGTGAGGACATGGATTTAGAGCTTATTGAGACTGATATAAATTCTGGTATATATAGAGGACATTTGAAGATTGGTGTTTATTCAGATTTTGCTCATAGGATTATTGGTGCAAGTGCTGGTAGTACAATCAAGGTTTTTTCTGATGTAAGAAAAGGTTTTGTGAAGCAACTTAAAATAGGAGAGTTTGACTTAAAGATTCTTCTAGATAATTTTGATGATATTGCTGCTGGTATTAATCCTGATTCTTGGTGGGTGGATAATATCGATCCAACAGATGGCAGACCTATATATCCAGCAGGAAAAAAGCTTGGTTATTTCCTTTGGAAAGATAATAATACATGGTATTTAAGATGGTCATCAGACCAAACAACTCATAAGTTTACTGGCTCATTAAAGAGTGATGGAAATATTAACATTATTAATAGATACAATATTGAACAAGGTGATTCTGTTGCTCAGAGTACTCCAAAGAGCGTTGAATTTTCAGCTTTTGAGAAATATGCAGAAGATGGTATCGATTTTACGCTTGATGGAACATTTGTGCAGATTGAAAACTATATTGATGGTAAAAAGTATCCACAATTAACCTCCGTAGGTCCAAACGATTGGAATAAAGCATACACTATTCCTTTTATTGTTAAGGAATACGGCAGAACTAAATCTTATGAATTAATGATTTCAAATAAGAGAAGTGTTTCTGGACCAAATTCACTGCAGATAAGAAAAACATATTTTAGTAAAGATTATCCATATCTTGGTAAATGGGGTCTTAGTGGGGATTTGAAAAAATGGAACGATAAGACTGAATTCGTTTTTTGGATATATTTACCAGGAAATATTGGGGACATTCAAGTTGACATTGAGGACTCTAATAGACAAACAGCAGTTCTAAATTCTTATAATCCGTACAATTATAATAAGGGTCCTGGTTGGTATCGTTGGAGTTCTAATTATCAGTCTGGTAGAGCAGTATCCGATAGGGCTATAGATACAAGACCTATTAAAGATAGAAGATTCTGGAAATCATACGATACAACTGTAGAGAACTATGTTGATGTTACTAGTAAGTTTAAATTAGGAGATATTCTTAATGTAGAGCTTAGTATTGGTGGTGGTGAAAAGGCTGATTCTGTTGTTGAGATTGACGATATGTATCTAATAAGAGGCAATAAACACATTGGCAGAACCAACCCAAAAAATATTGAGTATGTAAAATTGTTCAGAGACCAACTGTATAAGTATGAGCTTAAGAATTTAATTACAACTCAGAAAGTTTATCTAGAAGTTAAAGGGAGAGACGGAGATAAAAACAGTAGAGATAAGATTAATGTAGAGCTTTATAGTAATGATGCGGTTGTTAACGATAAGTCGATTATTGTTGTTTTAGAGGAAACAGGGGCAAATACAGGAATATATAGAGGTGCATTTAGCACTGACTTAAATACATATAAGGATGAGGATATTTTAGGTGCTGCGTGGGGAAGTAAGGTTAAGATTGTTCCTCCTGTAGAAAAAGCTAAAGCTGCCCAATTTGAAGTTGGATTATTTGACTTAATTCATATAATCGACGATTTTGCTGATGGTAGTATTGATGACAAATATCCAGTTATTTGGTGGATTGCTGGTTCAGAAGCTGCTGATAAATCATATATGCTTAAAGTTGCTGGAAAAGGTAAGAAGCACTTAGATGTGTATAAGAGATATCGTGGTGATGACTATCCATACTTCGGAGCTTGGGGACTTAATGGACGTTATGCTGACTGGTCAGATAAAGAAGATTTAATTGTAGAAATGCAATTAGATAATAACCCAGGTGAGCTAAGGGTTGATATCGAGGATGAGTCAGGTAATAAAGCTGTACTTAATGGATATGCAGCATGGAATTCAGAAAAAGGTGCTGGAGTTTATGAATGGTCAGCTGCAGAAGGATTAGGTTCTGACGTGGAAATGAAGTTGGTGCAGAAGGATAAAATTAGAGATAGGTCTTGGTGGAAAGGTTGGAGTGCTGATCAGCAACAGTATGTTGATGTGACAGATGATTTTGATTTTAATAAAGTTAGAAATATCCAATTCTTAATAGATAGTGCTGGTAAATTAGATAAAACATGTAAGATTAATAAAGTATACTTAAAGAACAAAAACTATCGAGTTGGGAAGAAGCGTCCAACCCTAGTTCAAACAGTTAAGTTATTCCATGATCCAGGTTACGTAGCAGAGATTGGTAAGGATGATAATATTCAGTTCAAGAAAGTATATGTTGAGGTATTAGGAAAAGATGCAGATCCTACTAAGTTAGATATTTTTGATTCAAAAGTTTTAGTTTATCCTCTTGGTGATAACTACTATCCAGTGAAGGTAAGATTAACTGAAACAACAAATCATTCAGGCAGATACAGAGGGATGGTTGATTTAGGAACAGTGTATAGTCCAATGACATTAGCTCCTGTAAAAGTTAAGGATAGTGTTGTAGTTGAATATGATGAGAAAAATAAGACTAGAAAATTCTTAATAGTTTCATTACTGGATTTTGATCCTAAGATGTACTCATCACTACAAAAAGGTTTTGGTATTCCATGGAAATGGATTGTTTTACTTATTATTCTTACTGCAGTTGTTTTTTATCTTTATAAGCGTAGAAAAGATAAAAAGAACCGTAAATATAAGTAAGTGAGTCAGCTTTTCTTAGAAAAAGGTAAATTGAAAGTTGTTGTGAATCCTACACATGGTGGAAGGATAGAGCAGGTATACTATCAAGATATTCCGTTATTTTATTCATCAAATAAGCCTACAGATAGTGGATGGACTAACTATGGTGGCGATTTTCTTTGGTTGGCTCCTCAGGCAAAATGGGGCGGATGGCCACCAGTTAAAGAGTTTGATAGCTTGGCATGGAGTTTCTCCAAGACAGATATAAAGTTAGAAATTACTTCTCCTTCTTGGAATGGTATTGTTTTGTCTAGAACCATTTATTTTATTGATGAAGAGTTAATTGTAGAAAATTCTTTTTCTAATACATCTTCTAGTCCTGTTGAGTGGGGTTTGTGGAATATTTCACAACTGCCAGTTCATGAGTTGTCAGTTACTTTCAGTGCAACAGAAGTTAAGGTGTTTGATTACCCAGAAAACATAACGCTGGATAGTTTGGTTGCAACAAATAACTTAAGTATTAATAATAAATATACTGTAACACCTAAGCAAGGATTAGATTTTAAATTAGGTGCAATTTCTGATGATAATGTTCTTGAGTGTAGCTTAGGAAAGCTAACCTTAATTAAAGAAATTATTTTATCTGAAAAGCAATTGCAAACAGAGTTCCCTCATAGGTGTAATATTGAAGTTTACAAAAATGATACTTATTTGGAAGCTGAATTAGTTTGGCCAATGACAAGATTATCTCCAGGAGAAACTTTTACTGGTATTCAAAAGTTTTATGTTAGGAAAGGTGATTAATTATTTTTTCTTATATTCCTTTATTTAGTGGTAGTTCTGGAAATTGTACCTTAGTTGAAACAGCCAATGTGAAAGTCTTAGTTGATGTAGGTGTTTCTTATAAAAAAATTGTAGATAGTCTAAACCTTTTTAAAGTTAAGATTGAAGATATTGATAGGGTATATATAACACACGCTCATGCTGACCATGTTCAGGGACTTCTAGTTTTCATGAAGAATCATAATGCGGATGTTTATACCAGAGCTGCTACTAAGACAGTATTAATGAAGAAATATCCTGGTTTATCAAAATTCGATAACAGAATTAAAGTGATGAACGGCATTAAAGAAGAAACTATTGTTGATTTGAAAGTTAGTTATTGTCGACTTCCTCATATTGGTAAAGGTGAAGGATATGATGATACTGGTGAGCATATTGGTTTTGTTTTTGAATCAAATGGACATAGGATGTCGTTTATGACTGACCTTGGTCATTTAACTGACAACATGAAGAAGTTTCACAGTAACAATGATGTGTATTTTATAGAAGCAAATTACGATATAGATATGCAGGCCTCATCTGATAGACCATTTTTTTTAAAGAATAGAATTATTAGCGACCAAGGGCACTTATCAAATGAGCAAACTGCTGATTATTTATACGAGTTAGTAGATGTTAGTAGAACCAAACATGTGTTTTTAGCTCATATTAGTCGTGATTGTAATAGTTCAGAATTGGCAGTTAAAACAGTTAAGAATAAACTAAAGAATCATCCTGTTGGAGATAAAATAGAGATTCATACAGACCAGCTAAAGAGATATTTCATTAAAGCGACTTAAACAAAACCCGTTACTTAGGTATAATAACTTTATCGGAGGAATAGATGGCAGAACTAGAAAAAAAGATACCACCGCAGAATATTGATGCTGAACAGTCAGTTTTAGGGGCAATATTAATAGATTCAGAAGCAATCCAAAGAGTGTTAGAGATACTAATGCCTGATTATTTTTACAAGAATGCTCACCAAATAATCTATCAAACAATGATAGATTTGATTACTAAAGCAGAACCAGTAGATTTAGTTACCCTAAGTGAAAAGCTAAGAACTAGTAATGATTTAGAACGTGTAGGGGGAATGACTTACTTAACAGATTTGGTTGATGTGGTTAGTACATCAGCAAATATTGAATATTATGCAAAGATTGTTGAGGAAAAGGCAGTACTTAGAAACCTAATTACAACTGGTTCAAACATAGTTGAGCAGGCTTTTTCTGAATCTTTAGAGGTTAGTGATATTTTGGACTCCGCAGAACAGCAGATATTCAAGGTTGCTGATAAGAGGATGAAAAAGGGCTTTACTCACATTGGGAATATCCTAGGAACAGTAATGGATGAGATAGAGGCTATGTATAATAATGAGATTAGTCTTTTAGGATTATCTTCAGGTTTTGTTGATTTAGATAGAATTACTTCTGGTTTCCAGCCTTCGGATTTGATAATTTTAGCTGCAAGACCAAGTATGGGAAAAACAGCACTAGCATTAAACTTTGTGATGGATGCAGCTGTTAAGCAAGGCAAGAGCGTTGGAATATTCAGTTTAGAAATGTCTAAAGAGTCGCTTGTAAGTCGTATGTTATGTGCCCACGCTCAGATAGACTCTAATAAGCTTAAAACAGGGAACCTTCAGGATAATGATTGGAAGAAACTGATGCGTTCTTTAGGGAAATTAGATGAAGCAAAGATATATATTGATGATTCGCCATCTATGACAGCGTTAGAGATAAGAGCTAAGGCAAGAAGAATACAAGCGGAGAGAGGCTTAGATTTGGTTGTTATTGACTACCTTCAGTTAATGCATGGTAGTAAGAAGAATTCGGAAAATAGAACTCAGGAGATATCAGAGATAGCACGGCAAGTGAAAGCAATTGCAAGAGAGCTTAAAGTTCCAGTAATGGCACTTTCTCAGCTTAGTAGATCCATTGAGCAGAGAAATGATAAAACTCCTAAATTAAGCGATTTGAGAGAGTCTGGAGAAATCGAGCAGACCGCTGACTTAGTCGTATTTATTCATAGAGAAGATTTTTATGACCATCAGAATGCTGGACCAAACAGTTTAACGGACATTATTATTGCAAAGCATAGAAACGGTCCTACAGGTAAATGTCAGTTAGTATTTCAAAAAGATATCACTAAGTTTAGGTCTAAAGAGACAACGGCTGATGAGCAGTAAGTTAAAGCTAGTTATTGTTCTGTTATTTTCAGTGATTAGTTTTTGTAGTCAGGTAATAGATACTGTTAATGAAAATGCTGTTTATGTTACTGCTGATGCTTTCAGACTAAGTGCAGATGAGCAGATATTAATCCTTTCTAAAAACGTACAAATTAGTAGCTTTGTATATAAGTTTAATAGCGACTTAGTAGAATACTCTATAGATAAAGATGTTTTTAATTTTTATAATGATTTTTCAATACTGTATAATGGGCAAGAGATACAAGGAAAGAACCTTGAGCTAAATAATAAGACAAAGATGCTTACTGCCAATAATGTTTTAATGTTTTTTGAGAAATATAACATTAAAGGAGAGAAGCTTCGTACTGTAAAGAATGAGTATCATCTAGATAATGTAAGAGTCACTGCTTGCGATGGTGATCCTCCTGTTTTTTATATTTCCAGTGGACAGATGGTAATGTATCCTAAGCTTGGCTTTATGGTGGTTTTTAATTCTATTTTTTATATTTACAATATTCCTATTTTTTATTTGCCAGCTTATTTTATGGGAGGACATCAGTATAACAAGGTTAGTGAGTTTATTCCTGAGATTGGAAGTAATGAAGCAGAAGGTAATTATGTTAAAGAACGAATACCTTACTATATGGATAGCATGAATAGTGGGTCTTTATTTTTAGGATATTTGGAGAAGCTTGGTCCTAAAGTAGGGGTAGACCATTTTGTTATATTGGGGCCTAAAAATTTACTTAACGCTTCTTTTTACTATAATCCAAAGTTACTTCAAGGTGGAGCAGAGTATTCATACGATTTTTTCCAAACAGAAGAAAAAAGTGGTTATTTGTTTTGGTATCTTTTTGATAAAGATAAACTTTTGTCTGATAGTTTAAAGATTAAAGTTAAGTGGTATCAAAAGGAGCTTATAAATAATTGGTTTGTTGATCAGGTTCCAAGGATTACGATTGAGAGTGTTTCGAAATTAGATTCAAATAACACCTTAAAAGCAAGTTATGAGTATGCATACTTAAACGAGCTAACATATAGCACAGGAGTTGTAACCTCTGACTGGAGAAGGCAGGTTGAAGCCAAGGTGCTTACTAACTTAGGTTTTGGAGTGTTTGGTGTTGGTAACGAGCTTGCTGGACTATCAAGTTATTATAGTGATAGGAGTCACTCAAGGATATGGGATACTGTTAAGATTACAGTTCCATATTCTATTTTTGATTTTCATGTAGGTTCAGAGTTCATGTTGTTTTTTGACGGTTCTTCACCGTTTAGTCATGATTTATATGAAATTAGTAGGGAAAATAATTTATTGTATGGAATGAAAGCAAAGTTGCCTTATTTTCTGTTTGAGTTTGATGCCAGAAAGAAATGGTCTGGTGATTATTATCAGAGAAAGTATACTTTTCGGTTACCATTTTATAATTGTTTAGATTTTAGTTTCTCATATGATGACATTAGGAATCAGTTTAGTGTAGTATTTAAGATGTAATGGTTAATGAATCTTACCTTAGAATATTAGAAATAGATAAACTTGTAAGGGCGAATACTTTTCCGAACTGTCAGACATTGCAACATTTTTTTAATGTATCCGACAGAACAATCTTAAGAGATATTGATTTTATGAAGAAATCTTTTAGCGCACCGTTAAGGTACTCCAAGAGCAAGAATGGGTATTATTATAGTAAGGAATTTAAGCTTGAGGATATTTCCTTAACCGAGGGTGATATTGTTTCCTTGTTGCTTGGTAGAGTTGTGCTTGAGAACTATAAAGATACCCCTTATTACACAATCATTGAGTCGGCTTTTAAGAAATTCTCTTCTATTTTAGATGATAAAGTTGACTTGAGTTCTTCTACATTTTCTATGGATTTAAAGCTTGCTGACAAGATTGATGTGGATAAGAGATATTTTGCTAGGTTACGCACTATTGCTTCTGCCATAGAAGATAGAAAGATTCTAAGTATTGTTCATTTAGCACATCTTTCAAACAAGAAGTCTGTAAAGTTAAGCGTTAAACCATTAAGGCTTACATTTATTTTTGGTGAATGGTTCTTGATTGCCTTGAATGAAAAAAATGAAGAAGCAAAATATGCATTAGATAAAATCGTAGAGTTACGAGTGTTAAAGACAGGATTTGCTGTGGTTCAAAATAATACAGTTTCAGAAAATATTTCACAGCAAAAACTTAAAGTTGTCGTTAGGTTTGCTAAAGAGTTATCTGGTATTGTGTCAGAGAAAGTCTTTGGTCAATCTTCGGAGATAATGATAGATGATAAAGGTAGGGCATTATTAAGCTTTACTTCAAATGATACAGAAGGAACTTATCGTTGGCTTTTGTCGTTTGGTGCGCAAGCTGAGATTCTTGAGCCAATAGAGATTAGGCGAAGGATGAGAAAAGATTTATTAAATATGATTGGCATGTATTAAAAAAGACTTCATTAGAGGCCTTTTAATTTTTTTCTATTCACTTTTCACCATTCACTATTCGTCTGCTAACGGAGTGAGCTATTCAGCTGTTTTGTTTAGCTTTTTTGTTAATCTTGATTTGATTCTGTTAGCTTTATTCTTATGAATAATGCCTTTGGTTGCAACGGTATCTACAACCTTAATAGTATTCTTTAGAATCTCAGCGCTTTTTTCGTCTTTTGCAGTAATAGCAGTAATTGCTTTATTAATGCTTGATTTCATTCTAGATTCTTGTGAAGCATTTCTCTCTTTGTTTCTTTGCGCTACTTCTATTCTTTTAATTGCTGATTTACTGTTAGCCATGTGTACCTCTCCTGTATTAAATATATTAATTAGTTATTTTAAAAGCAAATTGTATGATAGCAGAGAGCCATGAATATTGCAACAAATGAGATTTAAGCTATTTACTATTAATCATTTCTTATTTATTGGTATAATAGAGTTAATTGGGTGAAACCAAAAAATAAGGAGGTAAAGATGAAAAAGTTTAGAGTAGTTGGGTTAATGGTTGCGGTTTTGTTAATGACATCGATGTCCTTTTCTTTATTAAGAGTAGAGGGAACGTATTCTGCGTTTGCAAAACAGGGTGGGTTAGGTCTTGGTTTAAATTTCCCATTAATTCCTTTGGTAGACACTACATTTTATTTGCATATGCTTGGTGATGCTGATGTTACAGGTACAGGTACTATTGGTGGTGTTTCATTTTCAGGTACAGCTAAAATGAAAGCAACAGCGTTTGAGATGCAAGCAAAACTTCCTTTTTCAATCATGGATTGTAATGTTGGTGGAACATTGCTTGTAGATTTACTTACAGGTGACAATGGTACGCAGACAGTAGCACTACCTGGAAGTATCTATGGTGGGGCATTTATCCATTATCAGAAAGAGTTAATCCCACTTGTTTCATATTTTGGTCAAGCTGGAATGCTTTTTAAGTTGGTTGATGGTCAAACAGAAGTTAACAAACAAGTTATTGGCGGTTCTTTTGATATGAGCAATGTTAATCGTAATGGTCTTTACTTCAGAGCTGGATTAGCAGTAGGTATATAGTTTAAGAGTTTGAGTGTTTGAGATTTCAAGAAAGGGGGACTGTTTTGTTCCCCTTTCTTTATTATTTAAGTAATTAATGTATAATATTTAAAAGTATTAATTAGGAAAGTATAGGTGATGTAATTGGTAAATCCCATTTCAGGTGCCCCACAAATGCCAAGTATGGCTCCAAAACCAGGAGTTATTCAGCCAAGTTCAGTTCAAAATAGACCAGTAGACCAGACTCAGCCTATGATGCCTAATCAACAAATGCCTAATGTACAGCAAGCACCAATCCCACAACAGCAACCTGTAGCTAACCAAGCACCACAGCCTGGTCAAATAGCACAAGCTGGACAAGTAGTGTCCCAGCAAGTAGCAGATACAAAGAATAAAGAAGATAAAAAAGTAGAGATTGATAAGAAAGTAGAAGAGAAAGCTCTTCAAGGAATCCGAGATAAGTCTCAGGAAAACGAGATAGTTAAGAATATGAAAAAAACTATCGAAGATGAAGCAAAGCGAGTAAGTAGGAAAGTTAATAGAAGTGCTCTTAAGTACATACTTAAGAATACTGATTGGATTGCCAAAGATAAAGCTGCTGAAGCTGAAGAGTTTCTTACAATTAAAGTCCCAAAGGTGCTTTCTGAAGAACTTACTCATATTTTGAGTGATGTGTTAGGGTTAGAGCAAGTAGAAGAATCCTAGACGCTTGAATGGATATTCAGTATGTTAAAGGTGTCGGTCCTTCTTTAGCAAAAAAAATAGAAAAGTTAGGTCTATTCACAGCAAAAGATGTTTTATCTTTTTTCCCAGTATCGTATCAAGACAGAAGGAACATAAAGAAGATTTATCATCTTGTGCCAGGTGAAGATACTTTTGCCATTGGTAGGATTTCCAGAGTTACTGAATACAAAAAAGGTAAGTATCATATCCTGAATGTTCTTATGGATGATAGTACAGGAGAGATGCAGGCAACTTGGTTTAACCAGCCTTTTTTACTAAAAGCCTTTAAGTCTGGTATGAAGGTTCTTATTTCTGGGAAAATAGAAATAGATCCTATTTCAAGACGGAAAACTATGAAGGTAAGTGACCATGAGTTGGTTACCGAAGATAATGTAGACAAGATTATCCCCATTTACTCTTTAACCAAAGGCGTATATCAAAAACAAGTTAGAATGATTGTAGAAAAGTGTCTAAAGCAAGAGCTGAAAACTTTACTAGACCCACTTCCTCTTGAATTACGGGAGAAGTACTCCTTAATGACATTAAGCCATGCGATTTGGTACTATCATTACCCAAAGGATAGAGATAATTACTTATCAGCTAAGCGTCGACTAATTTTTGAAGATATTTTTTATTTACAGTTAGCTCTAATGTTGAATCGCAAAAAAGACAGAGACAAAGAAGAGGGAATATTTTTTGAGCTCAAGAATACTCTAAGTAAGCAATATTTCGATTCGCTTCCATATAGATTAACTGGAGCACAAGAGCGTGTTATGGCAGAAGTTAGGAAGGATATGAATTCCTTAAGACCGATGAATCGGATGGTGCAGGGTGATGTTGGTTCTGGTAAAACAGAAGTTGCTATGTCTTCAATTCTCTTAGCAGTTGAGAATGACTATCAAGTTGCAATCATGGCTCCAACCGAGATTCTTGCTTATCAGCACTACCAAAAGATGATTCGCTATTTGCAACCATTAGGTGTAAGGGTAGAACTTCTGGTTGGTAGTATTACTGCAAAGAGCAAGGATAGAAGACAATATCTAGTTGCCAATGGTTCAGCGCAAGTAGTCGTTGGTACGCATGCTTTGATTCAGGATAAAGTTGAGTTTGCTAACCTAGGCCTAGCAATTATTGATGAGCAACACAGGTTTGGAGTACTGCAAAGGTCAGCGCTTCGCCAAAAGTCCAAAAGGGGAGAAGCTGACTTGTTGGTCATTACAGCAACGCCGATTCCCCGTACTTTAACGCTTACCTTGTATGGAGATTTAGATAAGTCAATTTTGGATGAGATGCCACCTGGAAGAACGCCGATACAAACTGATTGGTTAAGGAAAATCAGTAAGCCACTTTTAATTAAAATTGAAGAAGAGCTATCTAAGGGTAATCAAGCATATTGGGTTTTTCCATTAGTAGAGGAGAGCGAAAAGATTGACTTAAAAGCAGCAACAGAAGGCTCTGAGTTTATTAAAGCTAATTATTTTCCAAACAGAAATGTAGGGCTTCTTCATGGGAAGATGAAACAAGAAGAAAAAGATAAGGTAATGAAGGACTTTAGGGATAAGAAGATAGATATCCTTGTTGCAACAACGGTTATTGAGGTTGGGGTGGACGTGCCTGATGCTACTATCATGGTGATTGAGCATGCGGAAAGGTTTGGGCTATCACAATTACATCAGCTTAGAGGACGTATTGGTAGAAGTAATAAAGCATCTTTTTGTTATTTAATTAGTACTTCAAAAACAGAGGTATCTCAGAAGAGAATTGGTGCACTAGTTGCTACAACTAATGGGTTTGAATTAGCAGAGGTAGACTTGGAATTAAGAGGACCAGGGGATTATTTTGGAGCGAAACAAAGCGGGTTACCTACCATGCTGGTTGCTAACCTCATTAAAGATGAAAAGATGATTCATGAGGCAAGAAAGATTGCTGAAGAAGTTGTTGAGAAACAAGATAGTAATGAGTATCAAACAGTGTTTGATGAAATGTATAAACGACCAAGTTTGTTTATAGGTAGCGAAGGCATGAACTAATCTCTTCATTTTTGCCTTGATACTTCGACATGCTCAGTACAAGTCCAAACGAAGCAAAAAAATCAAGAGTGCTACAATTCACTGCGTGACTTTTGGGTAATTTTAATCGCACCCATTGGTTGAATGGAAAAATATTATTCAAGCGTATGTGGGCATGCTCCTAAAATTACTACAAAGTCATCTTGTTCAAGTTCCGTACTCGGAAAAATGATTGCAGAATTTCTGCAATTTTATATCCTTTCAAACAGTTGTTCGGTCACTTTTAATGTAGCGGAATAGAAAATGTTCTTGTGAAAGATGATTATATTTATTATGCTAGATAGTATATTCATAACATAATTACCCCCAAAATGTTTTCTTGAAATCTAAAGGAACCTATTATATACTTTCGTATAAGAAATAAAATAAAGGTACCTATGATGAATTTATATTCGGTTGAAGAAATATCAAAGAAAAATGATAAATCAGAACAACATATTAGAACGTTATTAAGAGAAGGATCTCTTCCTGGCAAGAAAGTTGGGAGTACTTGGGTTGCATTTCAAAATACTTTACCTAAAAATGAATTTAAAAATAGCTTAGTATCTGACAGAAAGTTCACTGATAACAAGAAGTCTGAGATAGTAGCATTGAGTTTTTTTTCAGGAGCAATGGGGCTTGATATTGGTATAGAGAAAGCAGGCATTTCTGTTCGTTTAGCATCAGAAATAGATAAACGTTGCAGACAAACAATCCTTGCGAATAATCCAGACATTGGATTAATTGGTAATATTAGTGAGTATTCTGTAGGTGATATTCGAGAATATGCAGGATTAACTGATAATCAAGAAATTGATGTAATTTTAGGAGGCCCACCTTGTCAGGCATTTAGTACAGCTGGGAATCGGCATGGTTTTAATGACGAACGTGGTAATGTTTTTCTTACTTTTATTGAAAGGATAATTGGTCTAAATCCTAAATTTGCAGTTATTGAAAACGTAAGGGGGCTGTTGTCTGCTCCAATGTTGCACAGACCCCATTCTGAAAGAGGTACTGCCTTTTCTCCTTTATCACTTGATGAACAAAAAGGTGGAGCATTAAGATACATTTTGTCTTTATTAAAAGAAGCAGGATATGGGGTTTCTTTTAATTTATATAATTCAGCTAATTTCGGTTCTCCTCAAAAAAGGGAAAGAGTTGTTATGATTTGTTCAAGAGATGGCAAAATAGTTCCATTTCTTGAGCCAACTCATTCTGAAAAAGGCGAATTTGGATTGCTAAAATGGAATACATTTAAAAGTGTAGTAAAGGATTTAAAAACAGCTAATCATGAATATATTGCATTTCCTGAGAAGAGATTAGTTTATTATAGATTGCTTAAGTCAGGAGAAAATTGGAAGAATTTACCAGTAGAAAAACAGAAGAAAGCATTAGGAGCATCTTATTATGCAGGTGGAGGAAAGACTGGGTTTTTAAGAAGGTTAGACTGGGATGAGCCTTCTCCTACTCTTGTTACTCATCCAGCTATGCCTGCTACAGATTTAGCTCATCCAAAAGAGGATAGACCACTTAGTGTGCAGGAATATAAGAGAGTTCAAGAATTTCCGGATGATTGGATAGTTTGTGGCACTTTGATAGATAAATATAAACAGATTGGAAATGCCGTTCCAGTAAGCCTTGGTTATGCTATTGGAAAACATGTGGTGAAGTTATTAAATGGTGAAGGTATAAAAGAATATCCTGAATTTAATTATTCTAGATATAAGAATACTAGTCATTTAGATTTTATATAGCAATTTCACTTTTTGTTATAGATGATGTAATATTTAGAGTATGCTCACACATCAACATTATATCAAATTAGCAAGAACGTATTTGGAAGAAATTGGAGAAGCTGGATATGAGTGGTGTCATGAAGCTGAGGTTGTTTTTACAACTTGGATAAAGCAAGACTGCAATAAGATGCCTGATGAGAAAGAAATTAAGAAGTGGCTTAAAAAATATTTTAAAGGTTATTTAAACAGACCATCACTGAGAAGAAGTAATCCAATAGGTACAATCCCAGATTCTTTAATTGATTTTATTTTAGTTGAAAGATTGCCTAAGGTAACAAATATGGATTTAGAAATAATTAAATATGCTCATAGGCTTTCGATGTCAGCTGAAAATATTTTGGGACAGTTATTAGAGGAGTATTTGAGTATTAAATTGAGACCATATGGTTGGTATTGTTGCTGGGGAGCATCAATTAGGGCGGTAGATTTCTGTAATGAGCGAGGACAGTTGCTTCAAGTAAAGAATAGAAGCAACACTGAGAATAGTTCAAGTTCTGCTATTAGAAATAATACTGAAATAATTAAATGGTATAGATTAAATGCTAATAATGGACAGCATAAATGGATGGAACTTGAAGGAATTACTAAGATAGTTGGATTAAACGAGGATGATTTTCGGGATTTTGTTTCTTGGGTAGTTAAATCTAATAAAAATATGATTTTTATTGAGGAATCGTATTGGTCTCAATTTGAGTAGCAATTACATTTTGTAATTAAGAGTTGATAATCTTTGGAGTCGAAGTTGATAGAAAAAATATTAAATATCAAAAATGTTGGCAGATTTGTTAGTTTTTCTTCTGGTTTAAGTGAGTTATCTTTTAAAAAATATACTTTTATTTTTGGGAAAAATACACATGGCAAAAGTACGTTAGTATCAATATTTAGGTCATTAAGTACAGGGAATAGTGATTTCATTATTGGTAGAAAGACTTTTAATTCACAACTGAACAAAAAGTAGTTATTAAGGATGATTTGATTAATTATGTTTTTGAAAGTGGTTCATGGAATCACAAAAAAGATGTTTGTATTTTTGATAATAAGTACATTAGTGAGAATATTTATAGTGAGGAGTCTTTAGACACTAACAAACAAGAAAAGATAGTTTCAATAATACTTGGAGATAAAGGAATTGAACTTGAGATGAGTTATAGTCAAGCAAAAGAAGCGCTTGATGAAAATAAAAAGAAAAGGACTGAAATCACAAATCAATACAATAGTGCATTTAATAAGGATGTTATTAATTTTAAAGAATTCAGAGGGTATACTGAAAAAAGAGATATTGATAAGCAAATTATTGAAATAGATAAAAAATTACAAGCGATAGGCAATCAACTAGTTATTAAGGATCTATTGAATTCTTTAAAAGATAAATTAAATATAATTAATAAAATTAGATATGATGACCTTTCTCGGACTATTGAGGTGGAGCAAGGGAAAATAAAAACACATATATTAGGTAATTTTAATAAAAAAAGTTATGAAGGAATGTTTTTTTTAGAAAAAGGGACTTCTTTATTAAAAGAAGATCATCCCAATTGTGTTTTTTGTGGACAAAAAATAGTAGGTGAAGCAGAGCAATTAATTGATTCTTATAAAATATTATTTAGCGAGACATATAAACAGTTGAATGAATCTGTTAATATGTCTTTATCTTTTTTTCGTGAATTTTTTGTTGAGCAAGTATTGCTTGAGCACAAGAATAAATTTTCATCGTTAGGAGTTGATGTAGAGTTAGATGCTTTTAATCATGATATATCAGAACTAAAATCCTATATAATTTCGGATTTAGAGAAGAAACAAATTAACTTAAATTTCAACATTGATTTCGATAAAATTACTAAATTAGTTCATATTATAGATGAAATAATTAAAGACAAAATAGATGTTCTTATTAAGATTTATTCAGAAACACTTTCAGTTGAAGCTATGAAACACTTAATAAGTGATAAAAATAGATTTGAGATGTTTCAAGGAACATATATAGGTTCCCTGAGGACTTCATGTTTAGTCTTACATCCATAGAATTTAAAGATTTGATGTTCCATTTTGGAACTTCAAGTTATGGTGGAACTAGAAAAGTGCCAAGGGTTTTTACGGAACAAGGCATAGCAATGTTGTCTGGAATATTGAGAAGTAGGGAAGCAGTAGCTGTGAATATTCAGATAATGCGTGCTTTTGTTGAAATGAGAAAGGTTGTTTCCTCTAATATAAAAATATATAAGAAGTTAAATGAACTTGAAGAAAAATATAATCAGCATGATAAAGAAATAGCTGTTGTTTTTGAAGCAATTAAGCAGTTAATGGAACCACCACTAGAAAATAATAAGAATCGTATAGGTTTTATTAAAGAGTAAGCCCCTTAACATAAAGCGTTTTATCTATTGCCATCCTTTTTGCTAAACTTTACAATAACATCTGAAAAATCTTGAACATTAAGTTGAGACTCCACTTGAGCAAGATGCCTTTGTAGTAATTTTTAAGCATTTGGCTCCCCGCATTAAGGGGTGCGCAAAAAATTACCCAAAAGTCACGAAGCGAGTTGGAGGCTCTTGATTTTTTGTTTACTTTTTTATCAAGAAAAAAGTAAAGGAGAAATATAGTGGGTATTTATTTAACAATTTCAGAAGATATGAAAACAGCAATGAAAGCAAAAGATTCTAAGACATTAGAAGTTTTAAGGATGATGAAGTCCAAAATAATGACAGTTGATGCTAGGGGTGAGATTTCCGATGAAGAGGTGCTTAAGATACTTAGTACATATGAAAAGAATCTTAAAGATGCTTTAAAATTATCCGAAGATAATAATAGAGTTGAAGCAGCAGAGGAGCTTAAGTCTGAGTTAGAAGTAGTATCAAGATATTTACCAAAGAAACTTACTAAAGAAGAAACAATTAAGTTAGTTAAAGAGGTTATTGCAGAAGTTGGTGCAACCAGCAAAAAGGAAACAGGCAAAGTAATGGGTGGAGTTATGAAAAAAGGCTTACCTGTTGATAGCCAGTTAGTAAAAGAAATAGTCGAGAGTTTGCTTAATTGAAGAAAGTAGTATTTTTTTTATTAATTAGCTTAGCTTTTTCAATAACACCTAACATCCTTCAAGAAGCAGAAATGCCGATTGTGGAAACTAGCAATGTTTCTGTTAGTCTAAGTGTTCAAGTCTCAACTTGTGATAATCAGATTACTGTTTTTCTTGAACATATACCAAATTTCCCAGAACAAGAAGCTGTTGTAAAAGAAGTTCCTGATAAAAAGAATGTAATGTCTCATTTTGATGACAGTGCTGAAGGAAACTTTTCTGGTTTGCGAAAAGTCAAAACCAAGATAAAGACAGATATTGCCATTATGATTGATTGTGATTCTGGTGAAGTTTTGTATGAAAAGAACGCGGACAGATATTGGACAGCTGCTTCATTGTCTAAAGTTTTTTTGTTGTATTTAGTTATGCAGAAGGTTGATCGTGGCGAGATAGATTTAGACGAGTACGTAGATATAGAAAAAGAAGAGTGGCTTGGAAATATGCCAGTAGATGCTACTACAATGCATTTAGAGCAAGGTCAAAGAGTAACATATAGACAGTTAATCCAAGGCTTAGCAATTGTTTCAGCAAACGACGCAGCGTATCTGTTTGTTAATAAACTATTTGGCGGAAAAGATAACTATGCTAGAACGATTAATGATTTGTTATCTAAGTATGGTTTTAATCAGCTTCATGTTGAAGAACCATCTGGCATGAGTGGGTTTAATAGAATAACCGCTAGGCAATTTGCTGATTTTTGTAATTTGTATATTAACCAGAATAGTAAGTTGCTTAAGGAAGTTCATTCTATGACTTCTTTTACCTATCCACTAAAAGATAATTTAGTTGAAGGTAGAAAGTATAGATATAAAACTACTACAAGAAATAATACAAATATTCTGGTTGGAAAATATGATGGAGCAGATGGCCTTAAAACTGGTTTTTTATCTATGTCAGGTTTTAATATAGTTGCAACAGCAAAACGTAATGGTAAGCGACTATTAGTTGTTTTGCTTGGTAGCAAGACCAAAGGTGGGGTTAATGGTAAGGTCACATTGGTTGAAGACGCAAAGAAGTTATTTGATAAAGGCTTTGATATTTTTAAATAATTATCATTTTTTCAATTTCTCTTTATTGCTATAATTATTCGACATGAAAAATATTGTTTTATTCTTTTTATTTATTTCGGTAATTTTTGCTTTTGATTATTCTGCAAAGGTGTGTAATTCTGATGATTTTTTTTCAGTAGGATTTGCTAGACATTTGTATCTAGATGGTCTTAATTCTTTTTCTACTGATTTATTGTTGGGTGGGGCAAATGGTTATTCTATAGGAATAGGCTTTAATTATAAGTATCAGGATTTATTATCATCAGCCTATATTTTTGGAGTTAGTGATGTGTTGGCAAATTATACTAAGCAGTCTCTTTATGCTGGAATGGTTTTTCGGATTGATTTATCTGACTTAGAGGTCGGCATAGAGGCTGTGGGTGATAAAGTTGCTCCGTATCTTCAGCTTAGCTACAGTTTAGGTGCTTTTTCTCCTTATGTTAAGCAGGCCCAGGGAATAATGGTTGGCTTGACTTATGGGTTTGACCTTGGTGTTGATTCAAGTGAAGCTGAATTGTTTAGTATGGTTTATCCTAAAGGTGAGCTAGAGACTACAAGGAAGAATATTACTGTGAAGGGCTATTATTTAGATAATGGTAAAGTGTATTTCGGCGGAGATGAGATATCCTTGCGTTCTGATGGTATGTTTATTAAATCTTTAGATATTCCCAAATATGGTATTAATGATTTCATAATTACATTGGATGGAAAGTATTCAGGGAAGAAGACACATAGCATAAGGATAGTAAGAAAGTATGCTTTTTATGATTTGGATGTTGTATTACAGGATAAATGGGGTAGGCTTTTAAGCGTTGCAGATTATCCAAAGACTGAAGAATTTTTGGAAGATAAAGTTGTAACAAAGGCTGATTTTTTTTCAAATATTTCTGATTCAGAACTTAGAAAGTATTTATTTTCCTTTCATTCTAAAGGATTAATTCAATCACAAGAAAAGTTTATTCCTGAAAATATTATTAGTAGGCGAGAGGCTCTAACTGTAATTAGCAAGATAGTTACTAGTAATAAGAAGATGATTGAATATGATTTTGTGGATTTATCTAAAAGAGATTTGTTTTATGTGCATGCAAATAAACTTGCGAATTTAGGGGTTATTGATGCAAGTATGGTTAACCCAGAGGTAGGTCTTACAAGAGGCAATTTATTAGCTTATTTGTATAAGCTTCGTGAAAGTTTTGATTGTATTAAAGAAGGAAATATAATCAAACAATCAGAGGTCGTTGCGTCTCCTGTTATTACAATAGAGAAAAAATCTGTTGACTTTTCGTCTCATAGTTTTGATGATATACATAGTCTAAGTCCAAAATAATTTATTTAATAAGGAGTAACTTTGAGAATAATAGATAGAATTCAGGCAGTAATTAGCGAGTATATTGTCCAAAAAGGTTATGAAGCAACTGGATGGATAGTTGAAATACCTAAAGATAAGAAAATTGCAGATTATGCTACAAATATCTCTTTTAAGTTATCAGCAACACTGAAATTGTCCCCAATGATTATTGCTGATCAGATAACTCCTGAAATAGTAAAGATTTTCGAAGAGAAAATGAGTGGAGCCTTCGAGATATTTGCCTTAAGAGGGTTTATTAATTTTAAACTAAAATCAAATTATTGTTTTGAATATATTGGTAATGATGGGTTTAGTTTAAAGTTAGTTGAAAGTAATAAAAAAGTCCTTTTAGAGTATGTTTCTGCAAATCCAACAGGACCTTTGCATATTGGACATGGTCGTTGGGCTGCAATGGGTGATACCTTAAAAAGGATTTTGGTGCACGTTGGTTATGATGTGGATACTGAGTTTTATATTAATGATGCAGGTAATCAGATAGCAAATTTGCTACTATCGATTGAAGCAAGAAGAAACAATCTGCCATTACCTGAGGATGGGTATGCTGGTGAATATGTTAAGGACTTAGTAAAAGAAGCCGATCCAATCCAAGCTGTTCTTCTGCAACAGACAGATATTTTGAGGAAATTTAAGGTTACTTTCGATAGATGGTTTAGTGAAAAGAAAGAACTTCACGAGAATGGTTTTGTTAATTCAGCTGTTTCTGTGATGAAAGAAAAAGGACTTACTTATGAGCAAGAGGGTGCATTATTTTTTCGTTCAACTGACTTTGGCGATGATAAAGATAGGGTACTTATTAAAGCAGATGGTAGTTATACTTATTTTGCTGCTGATATCGCATATCATAAGAATAAAGTGGATAGGGGATACAATCATTTAATTAATATATGGGGCGCAGACCATCATGGGTACATTAAACGCGTTAAAGCAGCCTTATTTTCTTTGTTTGGTGACAAGGTCGAGCTGGAAGTTTTGCTTGGTCAGCTTGTTTCGCTTTTTAGAAATGGCGAAGAAGTAAGAATGAGTAAGAGAACAGGTGAAATGATTACACTTGAAGAAGTAATAGAAGACATCGGTTGTGACGCTGGTAGGTTCTTTTTGGTTTCTAAGCAAGCAGATACAGCCCTTGATTTTGATTTAGAGTTAGCAAAGAAGCAGACATCAGATAATCCAGTTTTTTATGTTCAATATGCGCATGCTAGGATTTGTAGTATTTTGAATACATCTCAAATTAAGGCAGAACTTGATGAAGATATCGTAGTAGAAGAGATAGAACATAGTTTAATGAGATATCTTGTCCATTTTGAGGATGAGCTAATGATTGCTGTCCAAAACAGAGAACCACATCGAATTGCAACGTATTTAATGGAATTAGCAAATATGTTTCATTCTTTTTATCATCAATGCAAAGTGATTTCAGATGACAAAAAATTATCAGCAAATAGACTAGCTATAATTTCTGCAATAAAGAAAGTATTAGCTACAGGTTTGGATTTATTAGGAGTAAGTGCTCCAGAGAAAATGTGATGTTTATACGAGAAAATACAAAAGCAGTTAAAGTAGGTAACGTTCAAATAGGTGGACAGAATAAGGTAGTTATTCAATCAATGACTAATACTTTTACCTATGATGTCGCTAAGACAATTAATCAAATAAAAGACCTGCAGAAAGCCGGAGCGGAAATAGTTAGAATTGCTGTTCCAGATAAGCGTTCACTTGACTGCGTTTCAGATATTGTAAAGGCAAGTCCGGTTCCACTTGTTGCTGATATCCATTTTGACTATAAGTTAGCTATTGGAGCGATTGAGTCAGGTATAGCTAAGATTAGGATTAACCCTGGGAATATGGGTGGGGAAGATAAGCTTACAGAGATAATAACTAAGGCTAAAGAGTATTCTGTTCCAATAAGGATAGGAGTTAACCACGGTTCTATTGGTAAGAGCGACGATAAGGTAAGTTTATCCTTGAAAGTTTTAGAAGAGTATATTTCCTTTTTCGAGAGTAGAGATTTTCAAGAACTTGTTATATCTTTAAAATCTTCCGACATTATTTCAACTGTTAAAATGAATAGGCTTTTTGCTAAGAAATATAATTATTCACTACATATTGGTATTACTGAATCTGGGTTTGGTGAGGCAGGGCTTATTAAATCATCAGCTGGAATCGGAGCATTACTGGTAGACGGGTTAGGTGATACTGTAAGAATGTCATTGACCGGTGAGCCAGTAAAAGAGATTAAACCAGTTAAAGTTCTTTTGCGTTCTTTAGGACTACTTAAAGAGGGAGTTGAGATTATTTCTTGTCCAACTTGTGGTAGAACTGAGATAGACTTAGAGAAGCTTGTAACAGAAGTTGATAAGCGAGTCAAAGATGTTAAAAGACATTTGAAAGTTGCGGTTATGGGCTGTATTGTTAATGGTCCAGGCGAAGCTGAGGATGCTGATTATGGTATTTGTGGTACAAAAGAGGCAGGTATGATTTTTGAAAGAGGAAATAAAATAAAGACAGTTCCATTCGATTCATTAGTAGATGAGTTGATGAAGCTAATTAAGTCAGATAAACTATAGAAGAATAGAAGGAGATAAAGATGATTGAAAGATATTCGAGAAAAATTATGCAGGATATTTGGTCTCTTGAAAATAAGTTCAGAGTTTGGTTGGATGTAGAGATAGTTGCATGTGAGGCTCATAACAAATTAGGAAATATACCAACTGAAGCTTTAAAGATTATTAAAAAAAAGGCTGATATTAATGTTGAGAGAATTAATGAGATAGAGCTGATTACAAATCACGATGTAATTGCATTTACTACCTGTGTTGCTGAATATATTGGTCCTGAATCAAGATATGTACATCTTGGACTAACTTCTTCTGATGTAGTTGATACTGCATTTTCTGTGTTAATCAAACAATCTGCTGAAATAATATTGCAGGACATGAAGGAGCTACTGCCTGTATTAAAGGACTTAGCTTATAAATATAAGGATTCTATGATGATGGGCAGAACTCATGGTGTACATGCTGAACCAATGACATTGGGTTTAAAGTTTGCTCTTTGGTATGATGAGTTTGGAAGGAATATTAGAAGATTTGAGTCAGCAATTAAGGAAGTTGCTGTTGGTCAGATTTCTGGGGCTGTTGGAAATTATTCCAATATAGATCCTTATGTTGAGGAATATGTTTGTAAGAAGCTAGGACTTAAACAGGTAAATATTTCTACTCAAATAATTCAGAGAGATAGGCATGCCATGTTTATGTCTGTTTTAGCTGTGATGGCTGGAACAATAGAAAAAATTGCAACCGAGATTCGTGCTTCACAGAAGACAGAGTTCAATGAACTGGAAGAAGGTTTCAAAAAAGGCCAAAAGGGTAGTTCTGCGATGCCACATAAGCGTAATCCAATTACCTGCGAGAAGTTAACAGGTCTTGCAAGAGTTATTCGTGGAAATATGTTAGTTAGTATGGAAAATATTTGTTTATGGCATGAGCGCGATATTTCGCATTCTTCAACAGAGAGAATAATTTTCCCTGATAGTACCATGCTGATGGATCATATGCTTGTTACACTTAAATCAGTATTAGAGAACTTGGTAGTACACGAGGACAGTTTAGCTAAGAATTTAGACTTGTTAGGTGGAGTAGTATGTTCTCAGCGATTACTATTAACTATGGTGAATAAGGGGATTACTAGAGAAGATGCATATCAAATTGTTCAAGCAAATGCCATGAAGGCGAGGGACAATGGTTTGAAGTTTCGAGATGTTATCAAAGTTGATAGCAAAGTAACTAATAATTTAACTGAGCAAGAAATCGATGACGTTTTTGATCTTAATATCTACAAAAAGAATGTAGATATGATTTTTAAACGTGTTTTTTCTTAGTTTATAATTAGATAAATAGCACTTCAGTTAAATCTATACTTGAAAAGAAGTCTTCTTCTTCTTTTGATAGTTCCATTTTAACCTCAGCGTCCTCATTTAATAAGCTGTTCATTAAATAGTCAAACCTTTCTGTTTTTGATTCTTTCATCCTAATCCCCCCTGTCATTTATCTTGTTTATTGTTATGCCCGAAAAATATCAAGTTAAACATTTTATTTTAGATTATTTTATTTATATTAAGAAATATAGGTACAAGTTTATGGTTTGTTAAAACGTTATATATAATAAAATAGATGAAAATTGTTTTTCTTTGTTTTTTGGACAAGTATAAGGAGAGTATATGTCAGACATTAACATAACAAATACGCAGGGCATGAATTTAAGTGTCGCTAATAATGAAAAAGACATTATAGATGAGATATCATTATCATTTCAAAATAATATATATGATACGAATATGAATGTAGAATCAGCTTCTTGTTGTGATGATGATCTCCTTATTGGTTATTCTTCTGACCCTTTTGGTTTTGATCAGAATGTAGAGGATAATCCTATTGTTAAAGAGGTGTTTAATAGTATACTAGAGAACCATTCAATAGATTTGTCTCAAGATCCGGTTGTAGTTGATACACTAAAAGCGCTTCTATTTTTGTAGAAGTTTTTCATTCTTTCACAGATGATATTTATTTTTTCTAATTAATGTTTAAGTATATAAATATTGGGCATATATTAATACATAAAGTGTTGTGTAAGGAGTATATATGCAGGTTTTCTCCGAAAGATTTGAAGCAAATTTAAATAACATCAATAAGCAAAATCAAGTTGTTAAGAATGAACAATTAATTGCTGGTAGTAACTTTCAAAAAGTATTGCATAACCATTTATCAGGTATTCCTGTTGAATCTGCAATGAGTAGCACAAACACTGAAATTAAAAGAAGAAAGAAAGACACCGTAGAAATACTGGAAGACTTTAGTGAAATTGCTGAAGATACTTATGATATATTGGCAGCTGAAAGAAAAATTAGACAATTATTTAGAAAGTTAAGGTTAGGAGAAGAAAATGTTGAATAGTAATGATGGAAATTTTTATTCTTATATAAATGAACAAATTAAGATGAAGGAATTACCAAAAACAACGAAGCATACAAAACTTGATGCAGTAGAGAAGCGATTGCTTGATATTGTGGACTCATTAAGGATTACTAAATATAAACCAGAAAAAGACGATGTATAGTATTTAAAATTGTTGCTACTTTTCAGATTAAGTTACGATAACTTTTATGAAAGCTTAAATTCAAGGAGTTGGCGATGCAGTATAAACTAGTAGCAATTAAGACAAAATTTGAATTATCTATTTTAGCCAATACTAATTTTTATATGATAAATAAACATTTTGTTTATTTATCTATTCTAAGAGAAGAAGAAGCAGTATTAGCAGAGCGTATTAATGTTCTAATTAATGAAGTTAGTGACTCTAATGCAAATGTAATTAGTGAAATGGAAGCACATTTAGGACTAGTTAAGAAAGAAATCAAACGTTTGGATTCCAATATAGTGATATTGACGAGTTGTTCTTCTGATATTGTAAGAAGTGCACTTAGAAAAATTGGTATTTTAGACGCAATAGAAAATAATCTTACTTTTAATGAGCCTAAAGTCTGTTTAGCTCACAGTGAAGAAGGATTAACTAAGGATACTGTTAAATTAGATGAAAAAGTTTCTTTTTTGAATGAAGCAGCTATTACGATGTCAAGGACGGTAATAAGTGAAAGAGTTACGAGGTTGATTTCTTCTACAAAAGATGCTAGTTCAGTAAGAAAAGAGGCTACATCTTTTGCAAAACGTTTATCAGATAGAATACCTTTACTGGAAGAATTAAGACAAAAAAGTCTTAGTATAGTAATGGAAAATGATGTGTTATTAGATAAGGATAAAGCAGATATGATTAAACAGATTAATTCTAAGTATGATGCTGTAATTGGTCAAATTAGGGAGTCATTATCATTAATAAAGTCTTTTTTAGATATTAATACTAATACAATGAGTATTAACCACTCAACAGCAATCGAAACAAAGAGATCAATCCATACTGAGTTAGATGTAATAAGCAGTAGAGAAATTTATCTTAGGGGATTAATTAATAATGGAATAGATAAATCATTTTTTAGTAATCAATTGGTTTTATTGGATCGCAAAAAAGATATGTTAGTAATATTGGAAGGAATAATTGATAGAGTTATTTCAGGCAAGGATATATCGAAAGAGGAAGAAGAAGATGAAAGAAAGACTTTATCAGAGCTTTCAGGCGTTGATTTTACAAATGATTCCAGTGAATTTGCTGAAGTTTTTATGTTTTTAGTTAAAGATACAATCGCTAATAAGGATAGAATTAGTAATGTAATTAGATCAAGAGGTGATGATTTTGGGGAGAGGAAAGAGGCTTTTTTAATTGAGCTTATACATTCATTAAGGCAAGTTAATGATATCAGAGCAGAGCTATCAACCCATAGAGGTGGGCTATTTGTAGCACATTCGAGAATATCTAAACAAAGGAATATTGAATTAAAAATAATTGAAGAAAGTAATATGAATGATTTAGATAAGAAAGCAATGAGTGATGTTATTAAAGAAAGAGATGAGAAGGTGTTATCAAGAATTAAAATATTGATATCTATGATTGATAAAGAAATAGCAGATTTTGATGTATTAAAGCAATTAGCAATAGCAAATATAAACACCATAATTAGTCAAACGATTGGAAATATAGGTTTTGTAACAAGTGTACCAAATGACAAAATAAATAAACTTGTTGTTGATTTAACAAATATTTGTGATGTTTATTCAAAGACAAATAATCTTCAGTCTGATTCATTAAATCAAGAGATCTCTAAGTTAAAAGCAAACATTGCAATTTTGTCTAAGATTCTTTCAGAAAGAATGAAAATAGAGCCACGTGTTCACCAAGAAGAATTACAATTAGCCGCTTAACGATACTTAAAAGCTCTGCTTATCTCTCTATCTATTTCTCTTAGTTTTGTTGTTTCTCGCTTATCTCCCATTTTTTTGCCTTTTCCAAGTCCAAGTTCAAGCTTAACATATTGTCTTTTAAAGTAAACTTTAAGTGCTACTAGAGTAAGTCCTTTTTCATTGATTTTACCAACGAGCTTGTTTATTTCATTTTTCTTAAGTAAAAGTTTCCTTGTTCTTGTTGGTGATATAAGTTGAAAAGTGTTAACTTTTTCGTATGCTTGTATTTCCATGTTATGAATAGTCGCTTCTCCGTCTTTGATACGAATAAAGGCTTCTGTAATATTTAGTTTACCACCACGAATAGATTTTACTTCATTACCTAGCAAGGCAATGCCTGCCTCGAATGTTTCGATCATTTCATAGTTGAACCAAGCTTTTTTATTAACAAATGAATTTGTCATGATGGTTAATAGTAAAACGTAAACAGTAAAAAGTGAAGAGTGAAAAGACATAAGATTAAAGACCAAACAATAAACAAAATGAATGTTTAATATACGATAATCTGGGCAAAAGAATTAATAAGAAATTTTTAATGGGGAAAATCATGGGCGAAGAATTCAAAAACGAGATAGCATATGATTTGTATAAGCCTGTTTGTTGGTTGCAAGATGCGATACATGCTTTAACTGGTTGTTAATAGGGAGCGATTTTTGTGGGAAATACAGAAAAGATACTAATAGAGGAAGAAATGCTTCTGAAGCAAATGATATGGCATTACGAAGAAGTATTTAATAGTAAAAAATAATATAATGGACTAATTAGATTAGATTCTTTCTAAATATACGATAACCTCAACATGGGGCGTCCAAGGAAACATGTCTACAGAAGAAACTTCAATTACTTTATATCCAAACTCCATGACTGACTTTAAGTTATAGGCTAATTCACCAAGACCACAAGCAACATAGACTATTCTTTCTGGTTGTCTTTTTCCTATGTGTCTCATAGTGTGTTTATCAGTTCCAGAGCGGGGCGGGTCAAGAATTATAAGATTATATTCATTTTCAAAACGGATTTTAGAAAGCTCTTCTCTCACTCTACCAGCTACAAATTCAGCTTTACTAGTAGGTATTCCATTTAATTTCATATTGTCCTTGGCTTGGGCTATAGCAGAATCAACAATTTCGATTCCTAGGATATGGTTTGCTTCATCAGCAATATAGGTGCTTATTGTTCCAGCTCCACAAAACAAGTCAATTACATTATCGTTTTCTTTAACATATGAGTATATTTTGTCATATAGAAGTTTTGCTGTTTCGTTATTTACTTGAAAAAAAGAATCAAATGGAATTATGAAATCTTTATCGCCGATACTATCAATTAGCGAATCTTCACCATAGAGAAGTGTAGAGTCTTTAAGTGATGCAACATCTGCAAACTCAGAATGTTTTGCCCAAACAAAACCTTTTAATGCAACACAGCTTTTAAGTTCAGCTATTAGTGGTTCAAACATTTCAGCACTACCATCTGACGTTACTAAGGTGACGATTGTTTCCTTTGTTTTATTGGAGTTGCGAATCATGAGGTAACGCAAAACACCTTTATGAGTTTTCTTGTTATATGACTCAATCTTATTTTTATTAGCCCAATCTTTTGTTGCTTTGAGAATAGATTTATTCTCAGCTTTCATTAGTAAGCAATCATCTATTTCAACAAACTTATTGAACTGACCGCTTTCATGATAACCCACACAGGTTGCTCCGTTTTTTTTGAAGAACGTAAATTCCATTTTATTTCTATAATGATATTTGGATGGGGCAGAAACTGGGTTAGTGATTTTGCTAATATCAAACTGAAGTGAATCTCCGTTAATTTCGTTTAATAAGCTTCTGTTTAGTTTTTCGAAAACCTGAATGACACGTTGCTTTTTGTAGTCTAGTTGTTCTGAATAAGATAAATTATAAAGTTTGCAACTTCCACAAGTTCCATAGTAAGGACATGATTCTTTTAGGTTTGTCATAATATATATGGTACGATGAATTTGTGCTTTCAGTAAAGTAAAAACCAATAACCATAAGACTTTTAAGGGTGTTTGAAAAATATATGTTGAAATTGGGTATCTATTATTTGTATAATAACATTCGTTTTGCCAAAGCATTACAAAACTTAGATTAGAAAGGTGCGTATTATAGTTTATGGATGAAGAAGAAAAAGAACTGACAGGTTTTGGAGATAACGAGGATATATTACCTTTTCTAAATAGGGATTCGGTGGTTACTTATTCGAGCGCAGTAGATCTAGTTATTAGTACTGCTTGTAGAAATAATTGTGGTTATTGTGGGTTTAGAAGAGATCAGGATAATTTAATAGTTCCTTATTCTTCAATTAAGATTTTTAAAAAAGCGAGGAAGATGGGTGTTCGAGAAGCCAATTTAATCGCTGGTGAAAGACCAGATAGTTGTACCTCAGTAAGAGCAAAGTTTGATATCTGGGGATTTAATAGTTACTCAGAATATCTTTACACTGTTGCTGAGTTAGCATTTTTGGAGGGATTACTTGTTAATCTTAATGTTGGATACTTGTCTTTTAATGAGCTTAAATACCTTAGGGAAATAATCGCTTCAGTAGAGTTAATGGTTGAGACAACAAATGTTGAAATGTTTAATGGTGTGCAACATAAATTATCACCAAGTAAGAACCCTGAGGTTCGTTTTAAGTTTTTAGAATATGCTGGTAAGCTAAATATTCCAACAAATACAGGTATGCTTGTTGGCATAGGTGAAAGTCCAGAAGATAGAATACAAATGATTACTAGAGTTAGAGAACTTTATGATGAGTATAGAAGCATTCAGAATTTCAAAGTAATTCCATTTGTTAGCGATCCGAGAATCGCTATGAGAGACTTCCAAGGTTGTTCAGAAGAATTGGTTTTGGAAACAGTTAGGATTGCTAAAGAAATATTACCTTCAGATGTAGATATATCAGTTCCAATAAACATTTGTACAAATATTAATAAGTTTGTTCAAGCTGGAGTAAACGATTTTGGGCAGATTAGAACATGTGGTCCTGATGCTGTGTTCCCTAAGAAAAGATTTGAGCCAGTAGAAGTTTATGAAAAAGAATTAGATGTTATTGGTTATCAGTTAGCTAAAAGGCTTCCAATTAAGAATTCTTTTGTTTCATCACAAAAGTATTCAAAAAAGCTTGGTCAGTTTTTAGATAAGTATAAGTTGAGACTTAAAGAGATTCAGGCTGAGGATGAGTTCGTATTAGCAATGTAACATAGTTGATTTAATTTAGTTTAAAAAGCCTGCTAATCAGCAGGCTTTTTTTATATCAGCTTGGTGATAGTTATGATATAGTCAACAGCTGGAATAAATATAATTTGAGAGATAATTAATATTCCAATCATCCTTGAAAGCATCAAGAAAACAACAACGCTTTTTACGTCTGAAGTTGGTCTATTATTGTGTACGGTTTGGTCAGTAATTCTAGCACCTGCTGGGTCAACTAAGAGAGTAAACATGATTGTAGCAATGCCGTTAACTATTCCTGATAACTGGATAGCGGTTGCTCGAAAATCAGGAAGATATGCGCCTGCAAGTAGAGAAGCAAGTACCCCTATTGTATATATTGAAGCAACAAATCCGTTTAGAACAAGAAAGGTTTTTGGAATGTTTTTTAAACTAACATTTTTTAGCATGTTTGGGTTAGGAATTCGGATGCATTTAGCGATTTTTGCAATTCTTCTTGGTGATGTAATTGTCATAAAAAACATTTTTGGGATTGAACCAACTCGGAGAAATGTTTTTATAGCAATTTCAAAAATATTAACAAATGTTGGGGCTAGAAAGGCTGCGATTAATACCCCTAAGAATCCTGAGAAAATTATCGTTCTGAATGATTCTTCAAGTTGGAGTAGGGACTCGGCAGTTCCAATCATTATGGTTTGATCAACCATTTTTCCAAGTAATGGAGCTTGAAACATGTTGCTTAATCTAGAGACTAATAGAGTTGAAGTAACAAAGGCCATTGCTATAGAAATTTGTTTGGTTTTTAGGCCTGAATAGCGCATGCAATATGCCAATGACTCTGTGATATTAATTAAGAAGGTGAAGAAGCAAACTATTAGTAAGGTTGTAATATCAATCATTATTCAAAATAAGTTGCTTTTGATGTCTCTGATTCCCAAATACTAACTTCTTTAAGCTTTACTACCGAAGGAAGTGTGTTTTGAAGGCTTTTATATATATGCCTAGAAAGAAACTCAGATGTTGGAGATTCTTCAAAAAGATCGTTTAAGAATTTATGGTCATATTTTTCTGTGATTTCTTTTAGTTGTCCTTTAAGTGTTCTGAAATCAACAAGCATTCCAGCTTCGTCAAGTTTATCTCCTTCTACAACAATCTGGATTTTCCAGGTATGTCCATGTAAATTCTCGCAAGGACCATTATAGTTTGTTAGTTGATGAGCTGCTGAAAATGTTTTGTCTACGCTTAATCTCCACATGAGCTTTATTATAAAGTTAAAAGTGAAAAGTTAAAAGTAAAAGGTTTTTAGTTTTTATAAAATTATTTACTTTTCTATGAGTTACAATATGTTATAATTTGCGGATGTTAAAAAATACGTTTGTTCGGTATTTTGTTATAGGTATTTCAGGAGCAGTATTGGACTTTTCGATATTTGCTTTATTTTATAACATCGTAGGAGTTGGCGAGGTTATTGCTAATTTAATAGGTTCCTTTTTTGGGTTTAATAATAATTTTTTTCTAAATGCACATTTTAATTTCAAAGCAAAAGATAAGTTTTTGGTGCGGTATTTTACTTATTTTATGATTTGTCTTTTTGGTATGATAGTTACTTCTGTTTTTCTTTACGTCACAGTTTCAGTCTTAGGGTTTGATCCTTATATTTCAAAGTTTTTTGCAATGGCTGGTATTTTCGTTTTACAGTATGCTTTAAATAAGAAAATCACTTTTAAGTAAAATCAATATTGCAATAAAACATTTGTTCACAAGTATTAGTTTATGTTAAAATAAGCCCTTGTTATTAATATACAGAATTAAATTACATGGGAGGTGAAAAGAATTGAGTCAGATAGATAAACAAAAAGCAGAAATTATTGAGGAATATAAAATCCACGACAGGGATACAGGTTCGCCTGAGGTGCAAGTAGCAATTTTAACAAAGAAAATCAATCATTTAGTTGAGCATTTAAAAATTAATAAAAAAGATAATCATTCAAGAAGAGGTCTTTTGTTAATGGTTGGTCAGAGAAAGAGACTATTGAAATATATAGGTTCAAAAAGTCCATCAAGATACCAAGATGTAATCACAAGATTAGGTTTACGCGGATAAATAATCCATTGCTACCCACGTTGTAAGGTAAAGAAGGAGTAGTATAATGGATAAAAAAATAGTAAAAACAACACTTGGAGGAGTCGAACTTTATATTGAGACAGGTAGAATAGCAAGACAAGCAGGGGGTTCTGTACTTCTAACCTATGGAGAAACAGTACTTTTAGCAACAGCAGTTGCTAAACAAGAAGCAAAAGATGATCAAGATTTTTTCCCTTTAACAGTAGACTATACTGAAAAAATGTATGCAGCTGGTCGTATACCAGGTAATTTTTTCAAAAGAGAAGGTAGACCATCAACAGATGAAACTTTAATAACTAGGCTTACTGATAGACCATTAAGACCACTGTTCGCAGACGGGTTTTTTAATGATGTACATATAACCATAACAGTTCTTAGTTATGATGGAGTTAATAGTCCAGAAGGAGTTACGGTTTTAGCTGCTTCTGCTGCTCTATCAATTTCTCCTATACCGTTTAATGGACCATGTGCTGGAGTAATTGTAGGATTAGTTGATGGAAAGTTTGTTGTTAATCCTTCATTAGAACAGTCTGAAAGAAGCAAGTTAAAGTTGTCTATGGCAGGAACAAAGGATGCTATTACAATGGTAGAAGCAGGTTCTGATTTCTTAACTGAAGATCAGATGCTAGAAGCTCTTAAGGTTGGGCATGACGCAATTATTGCTTTGTGTTCATTTCAAGATGATTTAGTTAAAGTTGCTGGAAAAGAAAAGTGGAATATTACTTTAAAGCAAATTGACTCTGAATTTTGGTCAGTTATTGATAAAGAGTTTACAGATAAAATGGTAAAAGCTTTTAGGGTTTCTGGTAAACTTGAAAAGTATAAAGCTATTGACGATGTAAAAGAAGCAATTGCTCAATTTGCTGTTGAAAAATATGGCCAAGAATGGGAATCTTCTCATAAGTTTGATATTGCAAACGCTTTTTCAAAGCTCGAGAGTAGAGAGTTCCGTAAGATGATTGTTAACGATAAGTTAAGAGCTGATGGAAGAAAACTTGAGGAGATAAGAGAAATTGATTGTGAAATTAATGTTCTTCCACGAGTTCATGGTTCAGCCTTATTTACTAGAGGCGAGACTCAGAGCTTAGGTACTGTAACATTAGGTGCTGGTAAAGACGAAGTTATGGTAGATGGTTTAAATACAATGTATAAGAAGAAATTTTTCTTACATTATAATTTTCCATCCTTTAGCGTAAATGAAGTAGGTGGAAGACCTGGACCAGGTAGAAGAGAAGTTGGTCATGGAGCTTTGGCTGAAAGAGCGCTTTCTTATACTATGCCATCACAAGAAATATTCCCTTATGTAGTTAGAATCGTTTCTGATATTTTGGAATCAAATGGTTCTTCTTCAATGGCTTCGGTTTGTAGTGGTTCATTAGCACTAATGCAAGCAGGTGTGCCTATTAAGACACCTATCGCTGGTATTGCAATGGGTCTTATTAAAGAAGAGAATGATTATGTTGTATTAACAGACATTGCTGGACTTGAAGATCATTTAGGTGATATGGATTTCAAGGTAGCTGGTGGAACTAATGGTATCACTGCTTTACAGATGGACATTAAAATTATTGGTGTAACTTTTGATATTATGACAAAAGCATTAGAGCAAGCAAAGAAAGCTAGACTACAGATTTTAGATAAAATGTGTGGAACAATTGCCGAAACTAGTGAGATGTCTAAGTATGCTCCAAGAATTGAGTCAATCTTGATTCCTGAAGATAAAGTTGGTGAATTAATTGGACCTGGTGGAAAGAATATTCGTAGAATAGTTGAAGAAACAGGTGCAATTATTGATATTGAAGATGGTGGAATAGTTAAAATATTTTCCAACAACGGAGATAGTATGGAAGCAGCTAAAGCTGAAGTTATGTCTATTATAAGAGAACCAGAAGTAGGAGCAACTTACCATGGTACTATTATGAGAGTCGTAGACTTTGGTTTGTTTGTAGAGCTTTTCAAAGGTAAAGAAGGTTTACTTCACGTTTCTAAGGTTTCTGATGAGTTTATCAAAAATCTTGCAAGCGTTTACTCTGTTGGAGATAAGATTACAGTTGTATTAGAAAAGATAGACGAAAAAGGTCGTCTAAACTTAAAAAGAGGCTGATGACTAAGTCAGCATCTACTGCTGAGATTACTAGACTCGACAATGGCATAACTGTCATTGTCGAGCCTGTTGAAAGTGTAAGAAGCATAGCCATCGGAATATTTGTGGACTGTGGTTCTGCTTTTGAGTTGCCTTCCCAAAACGGGATATCCCATTTTATTGAGCATATGAATTTTAAAGGTACTAGCAAACGTAATGCTAAGCAAATAGCTGAAGAATTGGACTCTGTAGGAGGCAAGTTAAATGCTTATACCAGTAAGGAACATACTAGCTATTATTCTGTTGTAGTTGATGATTGCTTTGATGTTGCTTTAGATTTGTTAGCTGATATTTTTTTTAATTCAAAATACGAGCAAAAAGATATTGATACTGAGAAGCAAGTAATTTTGCAAGAGATAAAGATGTATGAAGACAGTCCAGATGAGTATATCCACGATCTTTTTGTTAGAAATATGTGGCCAGGGTTTTACTTAGGTCAACCAGTGATAGGTACAAAAGAAGTTGTTGAAAAAATTACAAGGGAAGATATCCTTGCGTATATTAGTGAACATTATTTGCCAGAACACATAACTATTTCGGTTTCTGGTAATTGTGATAAAAAAGATATTTTAGCCAAGATCGATAAGTATTTTGGTGGATTTGCACCTACCATTGAAAGAGTTAAGTCTTTTCCTTTACCTTCTTATCATCCTGGTATTAATTTAGTTAAGAAAGATACAAAGCAAGTACATTTATGTTTAGGAACTAGAGGTATTTCTTATCATAATCCTAATAGATACCCTCTGTTGGTTTTATCAAGTATACTTGGTGGATCAATGAGTAGTGTTTTATTTCAAGAGGTTAGAGAAAAGAGGGGCTTGGTATATTCTATCTATTCCTATCCAATGTATTTTAGGGATTGTGGTCTGTTTTCTGTTTATGCTGGTGCAGACATGAAAAATATCATAGATGTTGTTAAAATTATTTTGGACACATTTAGGACATTTCCTTCATTGATAAACGATGAAAACTTGCAAAGAGCTAAGAATCAATTGAAGAGCGGGCTTATTTTAGGGCTTGAATCTTCTTCTAGCAAGATGAGCTGGAATGGCAAAAACTTCTTTTATTATAGAAAATCTGTCAGTATTGATGAAGTTGCTGAGGAAGTGGAAAGAATAAAAAAAGAAGATATAATACATCTTTGTGAGTATTTGTTTGATGAGAAACATTTCTCGTTAACTGCAATTGGTGACTTTGATGGGAATCCATTTGAAGATATGTTTAATTTAGAAGGATAACTACTGTGGATATAGTGAAATTAAATATTGAGAAACTGCAACACTTTGAAGGGCTAGATTTGCCTAAATATCAAACAGAATTTGCTTCTGGATTTGATTTGGTTTCAGCTGAGGATAAGGTTTTACGTGCAGGCCAAAGAGATTTAGTAGCTACTGGGTTAAAGATGGAAATACCTGTGGGCTATGAAGGGCAAGTTCGTCCAAGAAGTGGACTTGCGTATAAATATGGAATAATGATTCCAAATTCCCCAGGAACAATTGACGCAGATTATAGGGGAGAAGTTAAAGTTATAATATGGAATAGTGGAAATGAGGAGTTTGTGATTAAGCGAGGAGACAGGATTGCTCAATTTGTTTTAGCTCCAGTTGTTCAAGCAGCATTCAATGTTGTTGTGAATGTTGATGAGACAAAACGAGGCGAGGGTGGTTTTGGTTCCACTGGTAAATAAAGGAGATAGGCATGATAAAGATAGTAATTAATGGCGCCTTAGGTAAAATGGGCAAAACAGTAATTAATGCTGTGAGTAATGAAAAAGATATGACATTTGTTAAAGGTTTAGATGCTGATGACAATCTTAATAACTATTTAAAGGATAATAAGGTTGATGTTGTTGTTGATTTTACTAGGCCAGAAAGTAGAATGGAAAATGTTAAGGCTATTTTGAGTAATGGAGCTCATGCTGTAATTGGTACTACAGGTTTTACGGATGAGGATTTAGATCAGGTTAAGAAATGGTGTTCAGAGTATAAAAAGAATGTAATTATTGGTCCAAACTTTGCTATTGGAACAATTTTTCAAATGCATTTTGCCAAGATTGCTGCAAAGCACTTTGATACAGCTGAAATTGTTGAATACCATCATGATCAGAAAGTTGACTTTCCTTCCGGTACTGCAGTTAAAACAGCTCAGCTTATGTCTGAGGAACGAGATAAGTTTAACTTAAACACGAAAGATAAAGTTGCCAATATTGAAGGTGCTCGAGGTGGTGACTTTAAAGGAATCAAAATTCATAGTGTAAGGTTGCCAGGTATGGTAGCTCATCAAGAAGTTATTTTTGGTGCAACTGGACAATACTTAACGCTCAGACATGATGCAACTTCTAGGGAGTGTTACATGCCTGGTGTTTTGCTATCAATAAGAGAAGTAATTAATAGAACAGGATTAACATACGGATTAGAAGATATTTTCGGCCTTTCTTAGTGCCTTTAATCTTTAATCTTTTGTCTTTTATCTTTTAGTTTTATAATAAACAAAAATTATCAATGGAGGAAATTATGCAAGGGTATAATGTAGCAGTAGTAGGAGCAACAGGAGTAGTAGGAACAGAAATGATAAAAGTTTTAGAGGAAACAAAGTTTCCTGTAGCTAAACTTTTGCCTTTAGCATCAGAGCGCTCTGCTGGTTCTCGTATTGAGTATAATGGTGAAAATGTTAAAGTTGAATTATTGACTGAAGAGTCATTTAAGGGTATTCATATTGCTCTTTTTAGTGCAGGTAGTTCTGTTAGTGAGAAGTATGCTCCAATCGCCGCAGCTAGTGGTGCTGTTGTTATTGATAATACTAGCTTTTTTAGAATGGATCCAAATGTGCCACTAGTTGTGCCAGAAGTAAATGCGCATGATGTAAGAAAGCATCAGGGTATTATTGCTAATCCTAATTGTTCAACAGCGCAGATGGTATTACCTTTGCTTCCAATTCATGAGCATTTTAAGATTAAGAGAGTTGTTGTTTCTACATATCAGGCAACTTCTGGAGCCGGTAAAGAAGCAATGGATGAGATGTTAAATCAAACAATCAGTATTGTTAATGGGAATGGTCCAACTAAACCAAAGAAGTTTACAAAACAGATAGCCTTCAACGTTATTCCTCATATTGATTCATTTTTAGAAAATGGATTCACTAAAGAAGAGATGAAGATGACTAATGAAACAAAAAAAATTTTTGGAGACGATAGTATCGAAGTAGTTGCCAATTGCGTTAGAGTTCCTGCATTCATTGGACATAGCGAAGCTCTAAATATTGAAACTGAGAAACCTTTTGATATTGAGAAAGTAAGAGAGCTTATTGCTGGAGTTCCAAATGTTAGGGTTATGGATGACGTTGCAACTAATACTTATCCGACACCAGCTGATTGTGTAGAAACTAATGATACCTTAGTAGGAAGAATTAGACGTGATTTTTCAGTTCCAAATGGAATAGCTTTATTCTGTGTTTCTAATAATCTCAGAAAAGGTGCTGCCTTCAATGCAGTACAGATTGCTTTTGAGTTAGTGAATCAAGAACTTATCTAGATGACGATTAAGAAAGAAATTATTAAGTTTTTTGATTTGATGATTTCTTCATATCCGATAGATAGCTCGGAAGTTATTGGATGGAGTTCAAAAGATACACAGCTAATAAGGTTTAATGTTTTAACACAGATTGCAGATATTAGCTTAAGTTCTGTTCTGGATGTTGGTTGCGGAGTTGGAGATTTTCTTCCTTTTCTTAATGAGAACTTTTCTGCAGTAAGTTATCAGGGTATTGATTTGCATCCAAAGATGGTCCAGTTAGCTTATAAAAAGTATCCAGATGGCTCATTTGCAGAGTTAGAGTTGCAGAACTGTAATAGACTATATGATTATGTTTTTGTTTCTGGAGCTTTTAATTTATTAGTTGAGGATAATCTAAGATATATTACAGACCAGATTACCTGCTTGGACAGGGTAGCAAAGAAAGGGATCGCTTTTAATTTACTTAGTAGTTATGCTAATTCAGATGAAAGATATCCAAGTTTGTATTATTATAATCCATTAGAGATTTTTGCGTTGTGTAAGAATCGTTATGAACGTGTTATATTAAGACACGATTATTTAGATAATGATTTTACAATATATATCTATAAATAAGGAGGAACAGAATGAGTATGCCGTATTTTGGTAAAGTAATAACAGCAATGGTAACACCATTTGATAAGAACGGTGAGATAGATCTTGCACAAACAAAGGCATTAGCACGTAAATTAGTTAATGAAGGTAGTGATGCAATTCTTGTGACTGGAACAACTGGAGAGTCTCCAACCTTAAGTCACGAAGAAGATTTACTGTTGTATGCTACTGTTTTGGATGAAGTTGGTAGTAAGGTAAAAGTTATTGCTGGTACAGGCAGTAATTCTACTGAAACAACAATTAAGTATACAAAGATGGCAGAAAAGATTGGCGTGCATGGTGCCATGATTGTTGTTCCTTATTACAATAAACCATCTCAAGATGGAATGTTTGCTCATTACTCAAAAGTAGCTGAAAATACAGAGCTTCCTTTGATAATTTATAATATTCCAGGACGTACAGGCGTTAATATGCTTCCTGAAACAGTTAATAAGATTGTTAAAGCAAATCCACAATATATTTGTATTAAAGAAGCATCTGGAAATATTGATCAGATGAAAGAAGTAGTTGATTTAGTAAAACAGAAAGATTTTACATTATACAGTGGAGATGATGGACTAACGCTTGATGCTCTAAAAATTGGAGCTGTTGGTGTTATCAGTGTTGCTTCTCACTTAGTTGGTAACGATATTCAGGCAATGATTTCAGCTTTCGAGAAAGGTGATTTAAAAACTGCTGAAGCTATTAATCAGAAATTAAAGGATATTTTTAGCGTTCTGTTTATTACATCAAATCCATCACCTGTTAAGGCTGCTTTAAAATTAGCAGGGCTTAATGTTGGTGGTACAAGATTGCCATTAGTTCCTGTAAATGCCGAGCAAGAGCAGAAGATTAAATCAGTTCTTGTGTCTCTTGGACTAACGAAGTAAATGGTTAAGCTAAGCTTATTTGGTGGCCTAGATGGAATAGGCATGAACATGATGAGTTTTCAGCATGCTAATGAAATGATTATCATTGATGCTGGAATTATGTTCCCTGATGCTGATTTGCATGGTATAGATAAAATAATACCAAGTTTTTCCTATTTTGAAGAACATCAAAAGGACATTAAGGGAATTTTTTTAACTCATGGTCATGAGGACCATATTGGTGCCATTGCTCATTTTATAGAAAAGATTAATGTTCCAATTTATGGAACTAAGCTTACGTTAGGTATGGTTGAACATAAACTGATGGAAGCTGATATAAAGAAATATAAATTAGTTGAAGTAAATGAAAAGAGTGTTGTTAAGTTTAACCATTTTCGTTTGGAGTTCGTAAGAGTAAGTCACTCTATCCCAGATGGTGTTATGACGATTATTCATTCACCAGCAGGTCTAATTGTGCATTCAGGTGATTTTAAAATTGATTACACTCCAGTAGACGGAAAAGTAGTTGATTTGAAGCGAATAGCAAATATCGGAAATAAGGGCGTTTTACTGTTCATGAGCGATAGTACAAATGCAGTAAAAAAAGGCCATACTCAGTCGGAGAAGCATGTTGGGGATGCTTTTGAAAAAGAGTTTGCAGGTGTAGATGGAAGGCTTTTAGTAGCCACTTTCTCGAGCAATATTCATAGATTACAACAAGCAATAAATGTAGGAAAGAAGTTTGGACGTAAGATTTGCTTTGTTGGTAAGAGCATGGAAAATACCTCAGCTATTGCAAGAAGACTTGGTTATTTAGATTTTGATGATGAAGATATTATTTCTATGAACGATGTTGATAATTACGCTGACGAACAGATATTAGTTTTGGTTACTGGGAGTCAGGGGGAGCCATTAGCAGCACTTACTAGGATGGCAAATGATAAGCATCCATTTTTTTCTTTAAAAGAAAACGATACGGTTATTATGTCAGCATTGCCAATCCCTGGTAACGAGAAAATGGTTTACTCAAACATTAATAAACTAGGCAGAAAAGGTGTAAAGGTTATTTATGAAGCTGGTTCAAAGATGCATGTTTCCGGACATGCCTATGCTGAAGAACTTAAGTTGATGCTTGAGCTTGTTAAGCCTAAGTTCTTTATTCCTATTCATGGTGAGTATAGACATTTATTAGCGCATAAAGAGTTAGCCGAGGAGCTTGGAATTGTTGAGAAAGTCTATATTCCTGAAAATGGTGATCAGTTAGAGATTGATAAGAAGAAGATTTCTTTAGTTGGTAGAGTTGAGAACTCTTTAATATACATTGATAGTAATAGCAATTGCTTTGAAGACCAAGGAATAATTGATGACAGGCAATTAATGGCAGCTAATGGAGTTGTTAGTATTGTTGTGTTTATGGATCGAGATAAAAGGATTATCCAAAATGTAGCACTTAAGATGAAAGGGATATCAAATCCTCCTGATGATTTTATGATTGGGATTAAGGATAGTATCGTTGACCAGTTTAATTATCGTTCAGGAGCAGGCAATATAGCTCTTGAAAATATAGAGAAAGAAATTTCTGACAGTGTTAGAAAATATATGCTCAAAAAAATTGGTAAACGACCATTGGTAATTCCTATCATTCTTTAATTAAGTGGAAAAGCTTCTATTACATGTGTGCTGTGCTCCATGCTCAACTTCAGTTATTGAAGAGTTAAGTAAAGAATTTGTCGTATATCTGTTTTTTTATAATCCAAACATTCATCCAGTACGAGAGCAGGAATTAAGAAGAGTTGAATCAGAGAAGTATGCAAGTAAACTTGGATTAGCATTCTACTTTGATAGTTCAGATGTTAAGGCTTGGTTTAAGATGGTGAGTGACAATAAATGGGCAACAGAGAAAAGCGGAGATAGATGCTATTATTGTTATGAAGATAGACTTAGGTTAACAGCAATGAAAGCCACTGAGAATGGCATTGGTTATTTTGCTTCTACGCTTACCGTTAGTCCATATAAGCATGCTGAAATGATAAATGAGATTGGCAAACGTTTAGGTGACGAATACGGCATGAACTATTTGGAGAGGGACTTTAAGAAAAAAAATGGTTATAAAAAGTCTGTAGAACTTAGTAAAAACGAAGGTATGTATAGGCAGGATTATTGTGGTTGTGTTTATAGTAAGCTGGAAAGGTTAAGAATAAAACCTTATAATTAAGATATGTTTGAAGTAATAGGTAGTTATGTAATTAATATATTTAATATACTTGGGTCTTATTCCTTATTTTGTAGTCGTGTTTTAAAACGAGTATTTTCTAAAGAGCTTAAAATGAGTCGAGTTACCGAGCAGATGTATAAAGTTGGAGCTCAGTCTTTTGTAATTACAGCTATCACTTTAACTTTCGTTGGTATGGTATTTTCAAGTCAGGTAACTAAAGAGTTCTTAAGAATGGGTGCTGCCAAGATTATTGGTGGAATAGTAGGCTTTGCTATATGGAGAGAGTTAGGACCATTGTTAACTGCAGTTGTTGTTGCCGCAAGGGTTGGTGCTGCAATATCTTCAGAGATAGCTGCTATGAAGGTTACAGAGCAGTTAGATGCGCTTAAATCAATGGCGCTTGATCCATATTCATATTTATATGCTCCAAGATTTATTGCTCTGGTATGTATGTTACCATTACTCATTATTTTTGCTGACTTTATTGGATTTATGGCTGGTATGCTTATTTATGTTGTAGTTTATAACGGAAATTCTGTAGCATATTTTGTATCTGCAGCTCATATGTTAGATGCTACAGATATTCTGGCAGGTGTTTTGATTAAAGGTCCTTTGTTTGGAGCTGTTATTGCTTTAACTGCTACATTTGTTGGATCAAGAACTAAGTCAGGTTCACAGGGAATAGGTATGTCAGCCACTTTAGCAGTTGTTGCGTCTTTGATTATTTTGTTCATTCTTAATTTTTTCGTTTCCTTTTTGGTGTTCTAATGATAGAGATAAATAATTTAGTTAAGATATATAATGATAAAAGAATCCTAAATGGACTTAATTTGAGTATTAAGGAGAAAAAAAGAACAACTATTATTGGTCAAAGCGGATGTGGTAAAAGTACTTTATTAAGGCTTATTTTAGGTTTAGAGAAATTTGAATCAGGAGAAATTTTAATAGATGGAACATCTTTGAGTGGATTAAAAGAGAGAGAAAAGAATAAGATAAGACTAGGTTTTGGGATGGTTTTTCAATCATCAGCATTGTTTGATTCATTGACTGTAGCAGAAAATGTAGGGTTGGTATTAAAAGAGCATACTAACATGACTACTGGTCAGATTAAGTCCAAGGTGATGAATGCATTGGACCTTGTTGAGCTAGGAAGTGCTTATAACAAGCTTCCTTCTGAATTAAGTGGTGGCATGAAAAAACGGGTAGCTATTGCAAGGGCTATTATTAATGATCCAAAAGTAATATTTTTTGATGAACCGACAACTGGGCTTGACCCTATAACTTCTACAGTAATTGAGCAATTAATTAATAAGTTAACGGATTATATAGGAGCTACCTCTGTAATAGTGACACATCAGATAAGTACAATCCTTAATGTTTCTCAGGAAATATATATGTTTGTTGAAGGAAAAGCAATTAAAACTGAAGCGGCTGACAAGATAATGAAGAGTAAAGATAAGATAATTTATAATTTTGTTAACGGATTGGTTGAGTAAGATGAGTTTATGCTTTATATTAGGGTAATATGAAATTAGAGACAAAATTAGGAATATTCGTTTTTTGTGCACTGATAGTACTAGCTATTGGTATTATTTGGAAAAGTAGTTTGGTTCTTAGGGCCAAAGGTTATGTTATTAACGGCTCATTCGAGTCTGTTAATGGATTGCTTCCTGGAGCAGAGGTTAGGTATAGAGGTTTTATTGTTGGGACAGTTTCTTCTATTTCCCCAGATCCTTATAAAATAATTGTTAAACTGTATGTGAAGCGTGGTGTTTTTATTACTGAAGGTTCTTCATTAAGAGTGGATTTTGATGGATTAATAGGTGAAAAGTATATAAATATTATTCCAAATACTGCTACACAGAAATATTTGAAGCCAGGTGATACCTTGAAAGGGCATACGGCAGCTGGTTTAGTTGACTTTGTTAATTCTGGAACTCAGAACTTAAATGAAACAAAACAGATTCTTGAGGTTTTTCGTAAAATAATTACTAATAAAAAAAGTGAAGAGTCTTTACAAAATCTGGTTTTAAATCTGGATTCAATCTCTACTAAACTTGATTCTGTTCTTGGCTCGGTTGATTCACTACTTAACAAGAATAATATTAATGACTGGAGTAAACGAGTTAATAATATTCTTTTTGGTCTTGATTCTCTTGTTAAGAATTTAAATGGCTTAATTGGTTCAGTTGATTCTAGTGAAGATAAAAGCAACGTATATAAAATGATAAAGAACTTAGAATCTTTTACCAAGACCTTAGAAAAAGAAACTGGTGGAATTATTAAAGACGCTAGAAGTATTAGTTCAAGAGTAGAATCAAATACTGACTTTTTGGATAGCACTTCAGTTAATTTAGTTGCTTCAGTATTAGATAATAATGAATATGGTGTTGGTACAGTCCTTTCAGTAAGTAAAAATGTTATAGGTGTTGTTGTTGGAAACAAAGGAACAGGTACAAGTGCAAAAGTTACGCAGTTAACGTACGGTAGAAACGTAATTGATGGAGTTCTTGCTGCGGTTGGTTTAGTTGAAGATTCTCCAGGAGTAAAGATTGACCATCAGTTGAATAAATCTGTTAAATTTGAACACTCTTTATATAATGCAACTACTTGGATGTATAGATTAAAGACTAATTTGTTTTTTACACCAAACGTAAAAGCAATTGCAGGTTATGATTATCGTTCTGCTAGTGATCAGAAGTTTTTTGTAGGTATGGGATTAACTTCTAACTAGAGGTTATGTACTAAAAGTATAATTTGAGATAGTATTAAGTAGGAGAGTATAAATGAAAATATTAGTAGTTGATGATGCATATTTTGTAAGAATGAAGCTAAAAGGCGTTTTGTCTTTGCTAGATGTTGAAGTGATAGAAGCTGAGAACGGAGAGCAAGCTGTTCAAATGTTTAAGGAAGATAATCCAGATATTATTTTTATGGATGTTGTTATGCCAATAAAAGATGGTATCACTGCGTTAAAAGAGATTAGAAACATTAATAAAGAAGTAAAAGTTGTTATGTTGACAAGTGAAGGTGATCAATCAACACTTCATGTAGCTTTAGAGCAAGGTGCAAATCATTACATTATTAAACCATTTGATGATGATAAGATTTTAGAGTTAATACATAGTTTGCTGAAATAATAATTTTTTTCTATCGATAAGATTAATATGAAACACAAGATAATAAGTATTAATCGTGATAATCTTTATGATATTGCTGAAAAGCTTGAGTCGATACCAATTATCGAAGAGGGTATAACTCGTATTTTTTGGTTTGATGCAAAGAAGAATGAATTATTAGAGCCGAAAAGTCAGTTTGAGAAGTTTCCAGAGCAAGTATTTCCAATAAAAATAGTTAAATATGGAAATGTCTACTATGTAAGTTCTTTAGATGAGTTAAAGCCTCTGCCACCGAACCAGAGAGAACAGTTAGGTCAATTAATTAGAAGCTTATTGCCTGCAGATTCAATAGTAAATTTAGCTACTTAAGCAATTTGATATTTTGATAAAATCTTCCACAGGAAGTTCTTGTCCTCTTGCTTTTTCATTTATTTTTAATTCGTTTAGTATCTTAAGTATGTCCTCTTTTAGGTATTTAATATATGGACCTTTTACAAGACAATTTAGTAGAGTCTTTCTTTTACCCCAGAAAGAGTTTTTGACTATTTTATTGTATGTATCAATTTTTATAATTTTGGATGTATATTCATTTGTTGGGATTAGTTCTATGTAACTTGAATCAACCTTTGGTTGAGGAACAAAGCATGTGGCTGGTACATTAAATAGTCTATTGCATTTAGCTCTTGTTTGGCAAAAAATGGAAAAGGAACTATAGTCTTTTGTTCCGTTTTTTGCGATGACTCTATCTGCCATTTCTTTTTGGATAAGTAAGTATATGCCAACAATATTAGGTAAAGAAAGACACTTCGCAATGATAGGGCTTGTTATATTGTAAGGAATATTGGCAACAACTATAAATGGTTCAGTAAAACCTATCTCTGCTATAAGAAAGTCTTCAAGTATTAGTTCTAGGTTTGAGTGTTCTGATAATCTTTCTTTGGCTTCATTATAGGCCATTTCATCTACTTCATAGCTTTTGATTGGCTCCCCCGTGTGACTTACTAATTCAATAGTAAGATTACCATTTCCAGTGCCTATTTCTAATATAGGGTGATGATTAGGAACATTTTTTAGTAGTTTCTTGATAACATTTTTATCTGTAAGAAAATTCTGTCCTAAGGACTTTTTGAATCTATCCATTGTTGCTCAGTCTCATAGCTAAGAGTATAGCATTTTTCATGCTGTTGTGGTTTGCAATATTCATGCTAGCAATATCAAAAGCTGTTCCATGATCAGGGGAGGTTCTAACAAAAGGCAGTCCAAGAGTGATGTTAACCGCATCATGGAAGTGAATTAGTTTAAGTGGGCAAAGAGCTTGGTCGTGATACATACTAACTATCATATCAACTTTTTTATGATGGTATGCGTTGTAGAAAATCGTGTCTGCGGGATATGGTCCGATTGCATTAATTCCAATGTTTTGTGCTTCTTTTATGGCTGGGATAATAAAATGAATTTCTTCATCACCAAGTAGACCATCTTCTCCAGCGTGTGGATTTAAACCACACACACCAACTGTTGGGTATTCAAGCCCTAAGCTAAGAAGAAATGAATTAGCTAGAACAATTTTACTAAGTATTTTATCTGTGGACAAACTTGTGGATATTTTGTTAATAGGCAAATGTGTGGTTACTAAAATAACTTTTAAATCCTCTGTATAAAAAGCCATAGCAAAGATGTTGGTATTACTTTTTTCAGCAAGAAAGTCTGTATGTCCTTTTGCCTTAACTCCGGCCTTTGACCAGGCATCCTTGTTAATTGGTGCTGTGATTATTCCTGATACTTGTTTTGATATTGCAAGGTCTGCAGCTCTATCAACAAAGTTATATGACCATTTACCAGCGATTGTGGATAACTTTCCTTTTTCTATGTTGATAAGTTCATCTTTTGTTTCATCTAGAATGGTGAATTTATTGTTTTTATTTATAGATTCAAAGTTTGATATGGTTTGAATTATACTTGTATCAATATTTGTATTTTTAATTAATTCTTTTTTTATGATTTTTTCAGGGCCTATTAGTAGAAAGTTATAGTTGGAGTCCTTTATTGAGGGCTCATTTAGGGATTTTGCAATTACTTCTGGTCCAATTCCTGCTACATCTCCACACGTTATTGCTAGTAAATTCTTCATATTGCATATTTTACAACCATTATTTTTTAGAGTATACTATAGTTTTAGTGTTCGAACATAATAACTTACTAGGTCTTAAATATCTTTCCGCAACAGAAATCAAGGAAATACTTGAACAAGCTACCTATTTCAAACAACTTTTTAACCGTCCAGTAAAACAAGTTCCAACTCTACGTAATAAAACAATCGTTTCATTATTCTATGAAAATAGTACTAGAACAAAGGGTAGTTTTGATATGGCTATCAAAATGTTAGGTGCAGGTTCTCTAAATTTTGCAGTAAGTAACAGCAGTGCGAGCAAGGGTGAAACATTAGTTGATACAATTAAAAACTTAGCTTCAATGGGAGTTGATGGGTTTATTGTTAGACACTCAATGGCAGGAGTTCCAGAGTTAATTGCAAATAACGTAGATGTGCCTGTAATTAATGCTGGTGATGGATTTAATGAGCATCCAACTCAAGCATTACTTGATATGTTTACCATGATAGAGCAAAAGGGCTATATTGAAGGTAAGAAGGTTACAATAATAGGAGATATTAAGCATAGTAGAGTTGTTCGCTCAAATATTTGGGGATTATCAAAACTTGGTGCTGAAGTTACAGTTTGCGGACCTGCTTCATTAATTCCACATGGAATTGAAGAGATGGGATGCCGAGTAGTCCATAAAGTAGAAGATGCGATTAAAGATGCGGATTTTATTAATGTTCTAAGAGTTCAATTTGAGAGGCAAAGAGGAAATTTTTTCCCATCTGTAAGAGAGTATTACCATGAATATGGAATTACTTCTGCTAGATTAAAGGCAGCGAAAGCAGATGTTTTAATTATGCACCCAGGACCAATGAACAGAGGTGTTGAGATAAGTACAGAAGTTGCTGATGGTCCATACAATATTATATTAGAGCAAGTTAGGAATGGAGTAGCTGTTAGGATGGCGGTACTTTATTTGCTACTAGCGAGGAGAAACGAATTATGATTCTTTTAAAGAATGCAAATGTAGTGAACTTTGATTCAATAGAAAAGAAAGATGTCTTAATTGATAAAGGTAGAATTGTTCGTATTGAAAATGTCATAACTGATGTTGCTGAAACTGTTTACGATTTAAATGGTAAATATGTTTTTCCTGGGTTTATTGATTTGCATGTTCATTTAAGAGAACCAGGGCAAGAAGAGAAAGAAACATTATCTACTGGTCTTAAGACTGCTGCTTATGGTGGTTATACTGCTGTATGTTCAATGCCTAATACTGATCCAGTTATAGATAATAAGTTTTTAATTAAGTTTCTTAAGAATAGAGCATGGGAAGTTGGAATGGCCAAGCTTTACCCAACTGGAAGTATTACCAAGGGGTTGCAAGGACAAGAGATTAGTGAATACGCATCCATGATAAGAAATGGAGCAGTTGCTTTTACTGATGACGGATTGCCAGTTATAAACATGGCAACTTTAAGAAGAGCATTAGAATATTTAAGCATTTATGACAAACCTTTATTCTTACATTGTGAGGATAAAGAACTGGCTGATGGTGGTGCAATGAATGAAGGACTATTATCAACGAAAATAGGTTTACCTGGTATACACAGAGCCTCTGAAGAAGTTGCGATTGCTCAAGGAATTGAAGTTGCTAAATACTTTGGAAGAATACATATTGCGCATGTAAGCACAAAAGGTTCAGTTGAAATAATTAGATTTGCTAAACAACGGGGCATTAAGGTTACAGCTGAAACAGCTCCTCATTATTTTGTTTTAACAGAAGCAAGCGTTGAAGGATATAATACAAATGCAAAAATGAATCCTCCTCTTAGAACAGAGGAAGATAGAAAAGCAATCATTGAAGGTTTACGTGATGGAACAATCGATGCAATTGCAACTGACCATGCGCCACATACAACAGATGATAAGAATAAAGAGTTTAATTTAGCTTCTTTTGGTATTACCGGTTTGGATACAGCAATTATGCTGATAATTAATACGTTACATCACCAAGAAGGTTTTTCAATGCAGAAGATTTGTTCTCTATGTTCAACTAATCCTGCAAACATAATAGATGTTAGCTCAGGCAAGGTAGCAAAGGGAGAAGTTGCTGATTTAACAATTATTGATGTTGAACAAGGTTGGAAAGTAACGGAGAATATGTTTAATTCTAAAAGCAAGAATTCGCCGTTTATAGGGTTTAGTGGTAAAGGAAGAGCAGTAATGACAATAATAGATGGAAAAGTGGTATGGAAGGAGAAGAGCGTTGGTTAAGGCAATATTAGTATTAGAAGATGGTAGACATTTTTATGGTGATAATTTTGGTGCTGAAGGTGAAGTTATTGGTGAAGTAGTTTTTAACACAAGTATGGCTGGGTATCAGGAAATACTTACCGACTCGTCTTATAAATATCAGATAGTAACGATGACTTATCCGATGATTGGTAACTATGGTGTAAACGAAGAGGATGTGGAGTCTGACAAAGTTCAGGTAAGTGGTTTTATTGTGAAGGAATATAGTAAAGTTTATTCCAATTATAGAGCAACATCGTCATTAGGTGATTATTTAAAGAAGAATAAAATTATCGCGATTGAGGGTATAGACACAAGGTCATTAACTAAACATCTAAGAGATAAAGGTTCCAAGATGGGTATTATTTCTACTACTGAGTTTGACGTAGAAAAGCTTATTGCGAAAATTAAGGCTGTTCCTGGTATGGAAGGAATAGATTTAGTAAAAGATGTTACTACAAGTAAAGCCTATAGCTTTACAGAAAAAAGCATTAAGGAATTTATTCCATTTTGTAATACAGAAGCAAAGGACAGTTTTCATGTGGTTGCTTATGATTATGGTATCAAAACTAATATTCTTAGAAAACTTGTTGATAGGGGATGCAAAGTAACTGTTGTTCCAGCTACAATGGGTTATAAAGAACTGCTTGCAACATATTCTCCTGATGGTGTTTTTCTTTCGAATGGTCCAGGCGATCCTGCTGCAGTAACTTATGCTGTTGATAATATTAAAGGGTTACTTAAAGAAGATATTCCGCTTTTTGGAATTTGTTTAGGACATCAGCTATTAGGTATCGCCTTGGGTGCTGAAACATATAAGCTTAAGTTTGGTCATAGGGGCGGTAATCAACCAGTTAAGTTTTTTAAGAATGGTAAAACCGAGATTTCCTCACAGAATCATGGGTTTGCAGTAAAAACTGAAACTATGCCAAAGAATTCCGAAGTAACGCATATTAATCTTAACGACCAAACTGTCGAAGGTATTAAGGTGACGAATAAGCCTATTTTTTCTGTCCAGTATCACCCAGAAGCGTCACCAGGACCTCACGATAGTGATTATTTGTTTGATGAGTTTATTCAGTCAATGAGAAAGTAGTGAAGTTTCTTACAGTAGCTGAGCTTACTAGATATCTTAAAGAATTAATCAAGGTAGATCCAATACTGGATGATGTTTGGGTTAAAGGTGAAGTTTCTAACTTAAAAGAATACAAAATAGGCAAACAAATATATTTTACGCTCAAAGACGAAGATGCGCAGATAAGTTGCGTGATGTTTCAGACTTCAATACTCAATTTTAATCTTGAAGAGAATATGCAAGTACTTGCTCGTGGAAAAGTAGCAATTTATGATAAAAGAGGCACTTATTCTTTACATATAAAATATCTTGAACCTTCTGGTATTGGTGCTTTAGCTATCGCATTTGAACAGCTTAAGCGCAAGTTAGAAGCTGAAGGATTATTTCAGGTTGAGTATAAGAAATCTATCCCCAGGTTTCCTAAGAGAGTTGCAGTATTATCGTCACCTAGTGGAGCGGCGCTTCATGATGTTATCTCAACGATTAGGTCTAGGAATCGTGCAGTCGAGATAGTTATTGTCCCGACAGTGGTTCAAGGCGAGAAGGCCGGAGAAAGTATCGCGAAGAATATACGAATTACTGACGATTCTTGTAATGCTGATGTAATTATTCTTGCCAGAGGTGGCGGAAGTATTGAGGAACTATGGGGATTTAATGAAGAAGTAGTTGCAAGAGCAATTTTTGCGTGTAAGACACCAATTATCAGTGCAATAGGACATGAGGTGGATTATACTATCTCTGACTTTGTCGCTGATGCAAGGGCTGCAACCCCAACAGCTGCTGGGGTTATGGTTTCTTTGCCTAGAGAAGAGTACCTTCAGAGCCTTATTAATATTAAAGAACGTTATAAGCAGTTACTTTTAAATAAGGTGCAGGATAAGAAGATGGACTTAGCAGACTTAAGTTTTTCCATAGAACAAAGGATTAAGAATATTTTTGTTTTCAGAAAGCAACAGGTTGAGCTTTTAGCGACTAAACTTAAGTCACTTGATCCTTCAGCTTATTCTAAACGTGGGTTTGCTATAGTTCGTAAATCTGGAAGAGTTGTATCCTCAGCTAGTCAGCTAGCTTCAGGAGATAATATTATTTTAAGCTATATAGATGGTAATAGAGAAGCAACTATTGTTTAAATATTAATATCTTTCGATGCTTTTTTTGAATTCTGATGGGAATATGTGAAAGTCATAACGATAATTTGACGAGTAATCTTATAAAAGGAGTGATAAATTATGGCAGGAATAACACTAATAAATGGAGTCCCAAGAATCGGAAAGTATCAGACAGAAGGAATTAGTTCTACTCTTTCGTTGTTAGATGGTAGTAACACTGTCGTAGCTAAAAATGGAAAAATAGAGCAAACTGAATTAAGTAATTTAAATTTAAGTGATCCAGGAACACAAGTATTAGCAACTGCTTTAAGCTCTTTTATTACTCCATTTAATAGTTTTGATATAACACCTGCCAATATTGCTTTACTTCAACAAATGGAAGTTGCCGACGATACTTCTAAGCCATATACGAATACAGCCATGAAGTATGTTAAAAGTACTGATGAGGATCCTTTATTTATAGTTGATAATCCTGTTGCTTCTGTTAGGAATGCAATGTTTGTTTGGGACTTTAATGGCACAAAAATTAATATTACTGATACAAAGACGGTTAATCCTGCTGATTATTCAAAATACGGCATAAATCCTTCTGCTGAACAGCAAGCATTGATTGTGACAGATGCAGAGTATTATAATTATTTTACTGATGCTTTATTGCCTGTAATTAATGGTAATATACAAATTACAAAATCACCCCTGAATGTAAATTTAATGATGCCTGCAACTCAGGATTCTTCGAATAGTGTTAGCATTCAGAGTTCTTTTGACTTAAAAACTTGGACTCCAGCTGGTGCTATGCTAAAAGAAGAAGATGGAACTAATAAAGTTTATAAGGCTGAAGTTCCTGCAGTTGGACCTAGTATGTTCTTTAGAGCATCTGTAGATCTTGGATTGGATGCAAAATTAGAGAAGCGTGATGATACATAATTTTGCTAGGATGCATTAATATATTTGGATGAATTATTTTGTTGTGGTTGTGGTATATATGATTTGATTAGTGGATTTTTAATAAACGAAGGGAGTTAAGGGATGAGGAACATATTAGTAAGAGGAGCAGTTTTTTTAGTATTAATGACAATGGGTTTTGCATCAGCAATCTCTGACGTTAGGATAACTAATGTAAGGGGAGACAGTTTTTCAATAAGTTGGATAAGCGATATAGCGGAGGAGGGGAGCGTAATTGTACCAGGTGAGGGTACATTTATAGACAAAAGAGTACAGTACTATCCAAGTATTATTGATAAAAAATTCAAATTGCATTATGTAGACGTAAACTGTGACCCAAATACTACCTATAGTTTTCAAATTAAATCTGGAACAACTGTATCTGGTAATTATTCAGTAAAGTCAGCTTCCTATACTGGTACTGCAGGAAGCGGTTTAAATATTGCTGGAAAGGTTAATAATACTACTTATATAGAAAAGGTAGGATATTATCAAGCTGAAAATATTCAAAATGTTTATTATGAGATGTATATTGAGAAGCCTAACGGTACAAGGTCTGCTGTTAGAAGTGGATTATCTGGAATAACAACAGATGCTACTGGATTTATTCATGAATGGGAAACAGTAAATGCTCCTTTCCTTAATCAAGCAAATACCAACCTTTTTAGTAAAAATGATAATGAAGATGTTCTTGTTGTAAGTTTTATGAACTTCTCTAGAGGTTATACTGGTGGGTATAATAATATTGGAAGTAAAAGAGTAGCCGAACTTAGGATTCCATTAAATGTTTCAAGAGCAGATGTGACTATGTTTGAGAATCCAATACCTGTTATTGATAGCTTTGATGGTGTTGATACCTTGGGATGGCAAAAGTCTGGAAACCTTTCATTAGCTCTTACAACAAATGCTCAATATCAAAAAGCACTTGAAGTAACAGCATATAATGCTGACCAAGATGGATATAATGGTTACTTTCTTTATGATTTTTCAACAACTTTTTATGAGCCAGCACTTTACGGTGGTAGCAATATTAAAACAAACAAGGCATATGACTGGGGAAGATACAGATATATTAAGTTCTCAGTTAAGAATGTTGGAGATGGTCCAGTAGATCTTAAGTTAGACATTAAAGATAATGATAATAAAGATTTTTCTTTTAATTCTTCTGATGATAATGAGTGGGTATATAACTTAAAACTTATGAAAAACGATGGTCAATGGAGAGATATTTATATTCCTCTTAGTCAGGTTTTATTAAGTAAGAATAACGTTGGAGGCGATAGTGTATTTAATCCATTGCAAATGATTGATGTTTTTGCAGGATATAATCTTATTTATCCTGGTTCTCCTATGATTGGTTTTGCAGTTTCTACTGGTAAAGCAGGTCGTTCTGGTAAAATTATAATTGAGAATATTGAACTAGTAACAACAAGAAATAATCCTTATTCTCCAGCTATTGAATCAGATACTGATATGGATGGTATTCCAAATGCAGATGAAACAGCAAATGGATTAAATCCTAACTTAGCATCAGATGCTAAAGCAGATCCTGATGGCGATGGTATTGATAATTATAATGAAATATTAAATGGTACAAATCCTTTTGTAGCTGATGGAATGAGTTCTTTTCCTGAGATTGATAATTTCGAAAAAGGCATAACAAAGTGGATAGCAGATGCTGGAACTACTATTACAACATCAGTTGCAAATACAACTGATACAAAAGTTTCATGGAATTATCAGAATTCTATGTTAATTAGCGGAAAAGCTACTGACTATTATGTTGGTGGTATTCAAAAAGATATTTTATCTGATGTTTCTGATTGGACAACTGATTATAAAACATTGAATATGCTTATTAAAGCAAATTCAAATGTTGGTGATAGAGTTGCAGTAAAACTTATTGAAACAGATGGTGATGTATGGCAATTCGAACAATATATTGGCGATATTCAAGCATGGACATATTTAGGCATGTTGCTTGATAGATTTACTATTAAACCTGGATCAACAGGCAATGGTATTAAACAATTTAATCAAACAGCATATATTAGAGTTGAGTTGTTATCAGCTACTGCTACAGGAAATGTAAGCGTATATGTTGATAATATTAATGTATCTACTTCTAATATATCAGGAGATACTGATGGAGACGGGATTCCTAATTGGTATGAAGTTTCTAATAATTTGAATGTACTAGTTGCAAATCTTGGAGATACTGATGGTGACGGATGGAGTGATTTAGAAGAGTATTCTGCTAGAACCAATCCTACACAATGGACTCCACATTTTCCTCTTATTGATAATTTTGAAAGAATGGGATACACATGGGTTGCTGAAGGGATTTCTGCTACAAGACCAACTCAAGCTGGATATCCAACAACATCATTATTAGTTAATGGTCTTGCAGTAAATTACTTTGGAGGATTTGTAGGTTCATATATCTATAATCCACTAAATACAATGCCAGCAGCATATAAGTCAGTCGCAATGCTAATTAACAACAAAGAAGGAAAAATTGGCGACAAAATTGAAATGCAATTCCAAGACAAAGACGGAGATGCATACAGTTTTACTCAAATATTAGTAACTGCTGATTGGAAATGGTATACGTTTGTATTAAGTAATTTTACTAAGAAGAACACAGTTGCTAGTGGAAATGGCTTATTAGATTTAAATAACTTAACATATGTAGGATATTCATTTATATCTGCAACACAGAATGGAGTTATTAAGGCTAAGTTGGATGAAATATCATTATCTACAGTGCCAACATCTGATGATACGGATGGTGATGGACTACCAAACTGGTGGGAAATTCAGTATGGATTATCTTCAAATGTTGCTAATATTAATCCTGATCAGTCACTTAAGGATACAGATGGTGATGGTTTAACTGATTTACAAGAGTTCATTAATGGTTCTGATCCAACTAAAAAAGTATTTTTTCCAGAAATAGATAATTTCGAACTAGTTGCTGGTGTGCCTGTAAATGGTTCTTGGGGCAAGACAACTAGTGTAGATATTTTTTATGAGAAAGTGACTGAGAGTAGTGTAAGTTGGAATCTTTTGTATTCAATATATGTTGAAACAAAGGAAGAATCTCCAGCAGTTAATTACTATGGAGGAACTATTTATAAGAATATAAATATTCCTGCTGGTTATTGGACAAGTGACTATAAATCTCTTAAGTATGTTGCTAAAAATTTAGGTAGTATTGGTGATAAAGTAGAGTTTGTTATTACTGATGCTGATGGTGATGAGTTTTCATTTACACAGACATTTGGAGATAAGAGTGTTTGGACATATTACACATTGTTGTTAGATAAATTTAAGATAAAACTTTATAACAATAATGGAGTTATGGATTTTGATAATGGTGTTACAAAGCTTGCTATTAATATTTTAAGTTCTACACCAACAGGCGATGTGTATTTTAGATTAGATAACATTTCAATATCTACTGTGCCAACATCTGATGATACAGATGGAGACGGACTACCAAACTGGTATGAGACAATGTATGGAATTGATCCAAATGTTGTTAACACAGGAGATGTAGATGGAGATGGATGGAGTGATCTATCAGAGTATGTTGCTAGAACAAATCCAAATCAGTGGACACCAAGGTTCCCACTAATTGATAATTTTGAAAGAGCTGGATACACATGGACGGCTGAAGGTATAACTGCAACAAGATCTACACAAGCTGGATATCCAACAACATCATTATTAGTTAATGGACTTGCAGTGAATTATTTTGGAGGATTTGTAGGTTCATATATCTATAATCCACTAAACACTATGCCTGCAGCATATAAGTCAGTAGCAATGCTAATTAACAACAAAGAAGGAAAGGTTGGAGACAAAATTGAAATGCAATTCCAAGACAAAGACGGAGATGCATACAGCTTTACGCAAGTATTGGTAACTTCTGATTGGAAATGGTATACGTTTGTATTAAGTAATTTTACCAAGAAGAATTCAGTTGCAAGTGGAAATAGTGCATTAGACTTAAATAACTTAACATTTGTAGGATACTCATTTATTTCTGCAACACAGAATGGAACAATCAAAGTTAAGTTAGATGAGATATCATTATCTATGGTACCAACGTCTGATGATACAGATGGAGACGGTTTACCAAACTGGTGGGAAACACAGTATGGATTAAATCCAAATGTAGCTAATATTAATCCTGATCAGTCACTTAAGGATACTGATGGTGATAATATAACTGATTTGGATGAGTATTTAAGAGGATTAAATCCAACAATTAAGAATCTATTCCCAGAGATAGATAATTTTGAAGATGGATTAACATTATGGGTAGTTGATGCTGGAACAACATTAGTAAAAACATCTGCATCTACAGATACAACAGTATCTTGGAATTATCAGAAGTCGATGTTGCTAAGTGGAACAGCTACAGGAAGTTATTATATAAGTGGAGTACAGAAGGATGTATTATCTGATGTTTCAGGTTGGACTTCTGACTACTTATCATTAAAGATGTTACTACTATCTTCGGGTCAAGTTGGAGACAAAGTGGCTGTGAAAATAGTTGAAACTGATGGAGATGTATGGGCGTTTAATCAATACATAAGCGATCTTAACAAATGGACATATTTAACAATGATGTTAGATAGATTCGAGTTAGTTTCTGGTTCAACTGGAAATGGAATAAAAGAATTTAATAAGACTAATTTTATTAGATTGGAAGTTATTTCAGTAAAAGCGACAGGAAATGTTAGCATGTACATCGACAGCTTAAGTGTTGCAAAGACACCAACATCTGATGATACAGATGGAGACGGACTACCAAACTGGTATGAGACAATGTATGGAATCAATCCAAATGTTGTTAACACCGGAGATGTAGATGGTGACGGATGGAGTGATCTATCAGAGTATGTTGCAAGAACAAATCCAAACCAGTGGACACCAAGGTTCCCACTAATTGATAATTTTGAAAGAGTTGGATACACATGGACAGCTGAAGGAATAACAGCAACAAGATCTACACAAGCTGGATATCCAACAACCTCATTATTAATTAATGGACTTGCTGTAAATTATTTTGGAGGATCTTTAGGTTCATATATCTATAATCCACTAAACACAATGCCAGCAGGAATGATGTCAGTAGCAATGTATATAGATAACAGCAACGGAAAAGTTGGAGATAAGATTGAGATGCAGTTACAAGATAAAGATGGAGATGTCTTCAGCTTTACTCAAGTATTAGTAACTTCTAATAAGAAATGGTACACATTAGTATTAAGTAACTTTAAAAAGAAGAATACTATTTCTAGTGGAAACAGTGTGTTAGATTTAAATAACTTAACATTTGTAGGATATTCATTTATCTCTGCATTTAGTACTGGAAATATCAGTGTTAAGTTAGATGAGATATCATTATCCGCAGTACCAACATCTGATGATACAGATGGTGACGGATTACCTGATTGGTGGGAAATTTTCTACGACTTAGATTCAAATGTTGCAAACATTAATCCAAGTGGCGATATTGCTGATACAGACCAAGATGGAATGAATGATCTAGAAGAGTATTTGACCGGAACTAATCCAAACCAGGGATATTTGAGAAATGTTCTTAAGGGATGGAACTTCTTTTCTGTTGTAAATGAAGGTGGTCAGAAAATAAGTCAGATTGTAGCATATCTTGAAACTAAGCTTGGTGCCGGAACCATTAAGAATGCAGCCATTTGGAATAGAGATGATGGAAAGTTTATTTATATGAGTGACGATTTCACAGTTGCTTATGGTGAATCTTATTATATTGATAGTTCTGTTAGAAAAGCAATAAGTGCTTCTGTTACTGCAAGTATGCCTCAATCATATTTTTTTAAAAATGGTTGGAATTTGTTAGGAAAACCAGCAGGTAAGGCTTACAAAGCTAGTGAACTATTAAAGGAGCTAAATGATCGTAATCTCGATGGAGAGATAGATGATTTAGATTTGCCTTTGAGAGCTGAAGAAATTAGGGTTTATGACAATTATTATTATACTGGTTGGTTACGTTACAGATATGATAATACTGGTACTGATTTTACAGTTGGTGCTACATACAAGTCTTATGGTTTTATGATTAAGGTAAAGGAAGATCTTAATTGGACTCCAAAGAAAGACATGTAGTTTAAGTTTTTTAATTTTTAAGAATTAAAGGGGGCACCATCTGGTGCCCCCTTTTGTTGTTGATTTTTTGATTCAATCCTTTATACTATCTATATAGAAAATATATTCATAAAAATAAATATAATTAAATGGGAATTATGATTTTTTCTTTCGATAGATTATTGAAAGAATTCTTTAGGAGAGTGTAATAATGAAGTTAAAATTAATAGTACTAAGTTTTTTCCTTCTAGTAATAAGTGGACTTAGCTTTGCATCAACACCAAAAAATATCCAGATAGTTGACGTAACAGATAAAAGCTTCACAGTCGTTTGGTATACAGACCAAGCAGAAGAAGGATACATTGAGTGGGGTAATACAGTACCTAATACCATAGCATATGATTTAAGAGGATCTAGTGTTTCTGATAAGATACATATAATTGTTGTTAAGTTTCTTGATGCAAGCACAAACTATACTTTTCAGATTAATAGCGGTGGAAGTAAGTATTTAAATAATGGTCAAAATTTTAGTTTAAGAACCGCGGAGAATCCAATTGATCAAGGTGGTCAATTAGTTCTTAATAAAGTATACATGTTAGACTCAAATACTATTCTAGTAAGTAATGATGTTTTTGTTTTTGTTAGAGCTATTAATGACCTTTTTGAATATAGCATTCCACAGGTTGTTCTTTATAGAAACGATTATACTACTAGTAGGGATTATTCTTTAGGTTACAGACAATATTTCAATATGAACTCATTTAGAGATGAATCAGGAAATGTTTTTCCTAATCCAAATGGCTATGAGTTAGTGGCTTGGACTTCGTCAGAAGGATTTGGTTTTGATAGTAGACTAACGGTAGACTATGTTCCTGCTGTAATTGATCTTTATTTAAATACAGCTAATTTGACTATTTTTGAGGGTACACCTACAACTACTCCAGTTGTTCCAACAGGACCAATTGTTCCAACAGTTAATCCAACAATAAATATAACTACTATTGATGGATTGTTAATTGAGGATTTTGAAGCAGGTAGCTCAATTTTTAGAATTAATAAACTTGGTGGATATAACTATTCATATAAAAATGATGAATCTTTATATGGGGACTCGATTATGTCAGAGGGTGCAGTTGGTACTTTAAAGTCATATAGACAAAACTATGTGCTTCAAGGTGCAGGTGCTATTTACTCTGGATATGGTCTTGATCTTAAAGCTAATAAAGCAGAAAGAAATATAGCTTCCTTTGGTGCGATAAGATTTATTGCTAAAGGTGCTGGAAGTATTGCAGTTGAGCTAGAAACAACAACAGATGTAATATCAGATTACAATCATTTTTATAATGTTGTTACACTAACTAATGACTGGAAAGAATATGTAATATCATTGTCACATTTTACTCAGGATAGCTGGGGAACACAGGTTAGCCTACAGACAGCATTACAAAGAATGTTATCACTTAAGTTTAAGGCTTATCCTCAAGTATCTGGCACTAATGGATGGTTCCAAGTTGATGAGATATACTTAGTTTCTGGTGATATGGGTACAGGAAGTACTGGTAATTCAATAGTTTTTGAAAAAGGAAGAGTAATTACAAACTTCGAAAACGGTAACCAGAATAAGTGGGGTGGCTATAACTATGTTTATAATGATAAGGCTTCTCCAAACTATGGAAATTCTGAAGTTACAATGAGTATTGTTATTGATGGTTCTAATAAAGTTGCTTTCGTATCGTATGATGTGAATACAGCTTTTAGTAAACCATTCGTTGGTATCGGCTTTGGATTAGATGCTGTATCAACTAATCTTCAAAATATTTCTGGCTTCAGTGGTGTTAAGTTTAGAGCATATGGTTCAGCTAACATTGGTTTAGAGATAGATTCTCCAGTATATGTTGACTACAATAGACATACTAATATGGTTTCAGTCGCTAATACTGCAACATGGAATACTTATTATATATATTTCAATAGTATGTCACAGAATAGTGCATGGGGAACAAAGGTATCTTTAATCGATGTACTTAAGAATGCAGTTGCTGTTCAGTTGAAGATAGATGGTTCTAATGACAAATCTCAGATTAATATTGATGATGTAGAGTTCTTCTATGGAACACCTGCAAACGTACAGAACTTAAAAGCAACCGTGTTTGGTCCATTTGCTAAATTAACATGGGAAGAATCGATTGGTGCAACATCATACTTGGTTGTAAGAAACGTCACAAGTTATCCAAATACAAGCACCTTCCCAGTAAGTATAACTGAAGGAACAAGCTTCGTAGTTACTTCTGGAACAACATTCCAAGAACCTATGATTGATGGTACTGTTTATTACTACTCAGTGTTTGCTTATAATGAAAACAATTTAGGAATGTATTCTAGTGCAACTGCTGCAGATAAACCATTGTATCAACTTGGTGGACTATTTAGTATTAATGGATACTTAACAGTTAACAACACAGTTCAATATTCCCAAGCAGGTTCTGTAACAAGAAGTGTTAGAGATGGTGATTATTTACAGGGTAATGTTGATTTAGCTGTTTCTGTTGATTGTTATGCAAATACTTGGAATGTAACTTTATATATTAAATCTAATGGTGTTACAAAGAACTCAATATCTGTACCAGCTGATAATACTAACTATTCTAAGAGGGTTGTAATTCCAGTTACTTTAGATTCAGGAATTAATGAGTTAGATATTTTTGTTGTAAGAGATGATTTTACAGATATGAAGTCAAATGTAGTTGAAAAAATGGTGGTAGCTGATAGCTCTGGTACCGTAACTTTAAAACCAGGATCAAAGGTACTATGCTACCCAATGCCATATAACCCAAATAACGGTAATATGGATATTGCATACGAGCTAACTGCTCAAGGTGATGTTGAGGTTTATGTTTACAACCTATTAGGTCAAGTAGTATGGAGAAACATCTATTCAAGAGGATTTACTGGTGGAAGTACTGGATATAATCAGATAAGTTTCAATGGTGTTGATGCTTTCAATGATAAGTTAGCAATTGGTTTATATTTTGTTCAGATAGTACACGGCAAGTCTGTGTTAGGTACCAGCAAGTTCCTGGTAACCAGATAAGGAGGAGTCATGAAAGCATTAAGGGTTGGTTTTGTAGTAAGTTTGTTTGGATTGTTGTTAGCGACTGGTTCTGTTGACCCATCTTATCGTTATACAAGCGCAAGAGGTATTGGAGTAGGTAATGCATACTCAGCATTAGTTGATGATTATTCTGCTGTGTTTGTTAATCCTGCAGCAATGGGACAAAACAGTATTGCTCAAGTAGGCTTAATGCAAAGCAATTTATTTTCTGATGTTAATCTTATTAATGGTGCAGTCGTTTTCCCTGGTGATATTAGTTATGGGTTAGGGTTCTACTATATTGGAACTAATATACCTCAAGCATCCTGGGATACTGATAGATATGTGTTTAGTAATATGCTTGGTTACAATGATATTTCACTTTTAGGTAGTGTTTCTGCTAAGGTTGATGATAAATTATTTCTTGGATTAACTGGTAAGTATAGATACGCTAATGCAGATGGCTTTAATAATTCAGTTTATAATGCTGATTTAGGTATTCTTTATCAGGCGTTTCCTGCTTTAAAACTATCAGCAGTTTACCAAAACTTTTTTCCTATAAAAATTAAAGTAAATGGTGGTGGAGAAGATAATTTACAACAGAAGCTAACCTTTGGTGGCGCTTACAGGTTTATTGGTAGAGAAGCTGGTACATTCTTATACTCTAAGAATCAAAAACTAGACTTTTCTATGGATTATGGAATTGTTGATCAACAATCAATGATTAAAGTTGGTGCAGAGTATCAACCTAACTCTATGCTAGCTTTTAGAGCTGGTTATGGTAATGAGAAGTGGGCATCAGGTACTAATAATGTATCAGCAGTTAATATTTTTTCATTAGGTGTTGGAATCAATTTTGATGGTATCAAATTTGATTATGCATATTCTCTAGATCCAAATGATTTTTCTGCAAATAACACTCATTATTTTTCTATTGCTTTTGACCTTATGAAACCTGAGGAAGTATATACTGATGAGTATATGCAGATAAAGAGTCCAGAGGATAAAGTTGTAACATATGAGAATATGCACAAGGTTCTTGGTTCTGTAGTTCCAAAAGTAGCTAAGGTAAAGATTAATGGAACAGATGTAGAGATTAAGAATAGCAGAATCATGTCTACTATTAAGTTCCAGGACTATGGAAAGCAAGCTATAACCATTGAGGTTTTAGATAAAGATAGTAAAGTTCTTCAAAAGCTTAAGTTAAGAAACATTTACTTAATGTCTTTTGCTGATGTTGATATGCATAACTGGGCTAGAAAATATATTGAAGAATTAACTACTCTTGGGTTATTAAGACCAAAGACAGCTGATACCTTTAATCCTGAAGGTAATGTTACTAGAGCAGAGTACGCTAAAGTATTGTGTTCTTTAAAGAACTTAAATACTCAGGATATTAATTTATCTTCTGGCTACAAGTTTACTGATATTGCACAACATCCATATGTTGATTATATTCAGCTTGTAGGACAGACAGGACTGATGCTTGGTACTTCTGCGACAGAGTTTTCACCTGAAGAGAGTTTAACTAGAGAACAGTTAGTATCAGCTTTAGTTATTTTAGAAGGATTAACTATTCCTGATAAAGCATTAAAGAGTAGATTTAAAGATGTTTCTGTTAGTAGATGGTCTACTAAGTATATTGAAGTTGCTGTAGATAATGGTCTAATCAATGGTTATAATGACGGAACATTCCAGCCAAAGAGAACAATTACTAGAGCAGAATTTGCAAAGATTATTTATAATACAACTATGGGACAGAAATTAGTTAAAGATTTATTTGACTGGGATTCTTTCTAAAAAGTATTTAGTAACTAATGATAATAAAAAACCCTCAGTAATGAGGGTTTTTTTGTTTCTAAATTAAATGTGAAGTCTTATTATTCGTCGTCAGAATCGATTTCTATTGGTTCAATATCATAAGCATTGTCTATGTCATATTCTTGTTCAATAAACGCAGAGTTATGTGCAGAGTTGCCCATAAAAGAAGATGTCTGCCAATTCTTCATTGTTAATGCTTCTTGTTTCTCTTTAATTACAACTTCATCAGATAGTTCATGACAAAGCACACATGTTTGTTTAAATATTCCGTGCTTGCATTCAAGTATTTCCGCCATTTTGACCTCCGTATTTTATATTGACTAAAGTATTATTGCATAAAAGATTTATATTTTAAAGTTGGTAGTTTAATTATTGAAGTCTTGCATTAGTGAAGATAATGTCGTCACTGTTAGATTCCATTACTACAAATCCTCTTGTTTCATTCCAGTTCCAGTTTTTGTATCTATTTGGACCATGAGAATAAATTATATAAAATGGTTCATTCCCAGGTTTTTTGTAAACTATTTCATATCCATATAGTTTACCATCTGTTTTGAATGGGTCTTGTGGCATTGTAGTTATGAACCTTGGATTCTCCTCAAGTAAATCTTCAAGTGAGTCTGGGTATTCATTTGCATGCTTTCTAAAGAAAGATTCAACACCAAGCTGAAGTGATCCTACGTCTCCTTCTGCCTTAATAATCCATGCTTCAGATTGATAACCGCGAAAAGAAGGTATCAATATGCCAGCTAATATAGCAATAACGGTCATAACTATTAATAGCTCAATTAGGGTAAATGCTTTCTTCTTGTTCATGTTATAAATATTAGCAAAGAAAGCCTTGAATAACAATATGTATTGGAGGTATAGAGGAATGGACGAATAGAAGATTTGATCGTAATAATTATTTAATAATAGTTTTTTCTTAAAACCTTAACAAAGCAATTATTTTGTGTTAATTTAATCAGTACTAGAGCTGGGGGTCAAAATGGATAGTATTGGTAAAATACTCAAATGGCAGATAGAATTATTCGGACAAACCATTTCTTATAGTCCTGTTATGTTGCTTATGACATGGATAGTTATGGTATTAATTATAACTATTGCCATTGTTGGCACAAGAAAGCTCCAAAAAAAACCTAGAAAGCTTCAAATGGCTCTTGAATTGTATTACAAAACCTTTAGAGATTTAACTTATTCAACTTTAGGTAAAGAACTTGGTGAACCTTATGTTCCTTATATTTGTACTTTATTTATTTTTATTTTATTTTGCAACTACTTAGGAGTAATACCTCCAATTTTACATTTCTTTTATTTAATTTTAAGTATACTTGATAAATATACCTATATTCCAAACGTTGCTTATCAATGGATGTTATATATGCCGGTTTTTCAAGAACCAACAAAGTTTTTAAGTACAACGCTTGGGTTAGGTTTACTTAGTGCTGCTGTTGTTCATATTTCTGCTATTAGAATAAAAGGAATTGTTTCTTATTTTAAAGGTTACATGGATCCATTACCAGCTGATGGTATTTGGTTGTTTTTATTTTGGCTTAATCCATTCTTTTATTTAAATATTATTGGAGAGCTAGCTAAGGTTGTTTCACATTCCTTTCGTTTGTTCGGTAATTTATTAGGTGGTTCTATTATTATTACTATATTAAGTTATTTATTGTATTCGCTGATTCCTGTGGTCGACTATTCAACAGTAGGTATTATTTCTGGTACATTTATGTCTATTTTAATTGGAATTTTTATTTTAATTTATATTGTAATGACTACTTTTCTAGGTGCTTTCTTTGGTTTATTTGCTGGAACGATTCAGGCCTTTGTATTTACAATGCTTGCAGTAACATATATTGCTGTTGCGGTTAAGGAGTAGTTGATATGTTAAGTTATGGGTTAATTGGTGCTTATGTTGGTTCTGGTCTTGCTGTTGGAATAGGTGCACTTGGGACAGCTGCTGGAGTTGGATATGCCGCTGGTAAGGCAATTAAGGCCATGAATAGACAACCTGACCAAAGCGGTACTTTGTTAAGAACAATGCTTATTGGACAAGCGGTTACAGAAACTTCAGGTATCTTCGCTTTGTTAGTATCTTTAATTTTATTATTTAAAGGTGGAGATACTTCTATGACAGCTATGTTTGCTTATGTTTCTGCTGGGTTATGTATTGGTGTTGGTGCTCTTGGGCCTGGAGTAGGTGCTGGGTTAGCAGTCGGGGCAACTTGTGAAGGTATTGGTCGTAAACCTGAGAATTCTGGAGGTTTAATGATTTGTATGTTAATTGGGCAGGCGGTTACGCAGACTTCTGTTATTTTTGCTTTGGTTGTTACGTTGTTATTGATTTTTCAAACACATACTCAGTCTTTACTTCATAATGCAGCTATTTTGGGTGCTGGACTATCTATGGGGTTTGGAGCAATAGGTCCTGGTCTTGGTTGTGGTTTAACTGCGGAGATGGCAACAAGTTCGATAGGATTTAATGCCAAGTCAAGCAAAGCGGTAACAACCACTATGCTTTTGGGTCAATCAGTAGCGCAATCAACTGCTATTTACTCTTTAGTAGTAGCAATGATTTTGATGTTTATATTTTGAAGAAGTAAAAAAATAAATAGGAGGTAAGGAAAATGGACGGAGAAATAGTTAAGGCAGCAGCATTATTAGGTGCAGGTATAGCAATGGGATTAGGAGCTATCGGACCAGGAGTTGGTGAAGGATACGCAGCAGGTAAGGCATGTGAAGGAGTTTCAAAGAGACCTGAGCAAGCTGGTTTAATTACTAGAACGATGTTAGTTGGTCAGGCCGTTACTGAATCAACTGGTATTTATTCTCTAGTAATTGCGTTAATACTTATATTTATGTTTGCTAGTTAGTAAAAAGCAAAGAAGGGGAATTTAAATGGTTGAGATTAATCCATGGGAACTTTTAATGCAGATTACAAATTTTGCTTTATTGCTTTTTGTTATGAAGAAGTTCTTATATAAACCACTGAAGAATTTTTTAGAGAAAAGAGCTGAAGATATTCAGACTGAATATGATAATGCTGAGAAACTAAAGACTGACTCTGAAGAAGCGTTAAAGTTGGCAAAAGCTGAGATGGAGAAAGCTAAAGTTGAAGCTAAAATTTTTATTGAGAACACTATTGTTAGTGCTCAAAATGAGAAGCAGAAAATGTTGGCTGATACTGAAAACAAAGTTAAAAATATGTTATTGGTTGGTAAACAAGCGTTAGAAAATGAAATAAAAGTAGCCAAAAAAGAGCTGAAAAATCAGATAGCTGATATTTCAGTTGATATTGCTTCTAAAATAATTCAAAAAGAAATAAGTCAGGATGATAACGAAAGAATTATTAAAGATCATATTTATGAGTTGAGTGAGATTAAGTAATGAAAAGTATTAAATTAATTGAGAGATATGCAGATGCTTTTATTCAGAATATACCTAAAGACAGATATTCTGAAGTCGCTGAAGATTTAAAGTTAGCAGCTGATGCTTTTGAAGACCATGTTACTAAGTTTTTAATAAGTGATATCGTTGATGAAGAAAGAAAGATTGCGTATCTTGAAAGTGTTGATTCTAAAGTTAATTTTCCTAAAGAAATTAAGAATTTATTAGTTGTGTTAGTTAGAAGAAATAGAATTGACTTAATCCATGGTATTTATTTTGAATATATTAGACTTATGAATCGCTCATACAACAAAGGGTATGTAACTGTTGAAACAAGATATCCTTTGTCTGATTCTGTATTAACAGAGATAAAGCAAGCATTAAAAAAAAGATTTAAGCAAGAAATTGCTATTAATGAGAAATTAAACCCTGAACTAATTGCAGGGGTGATAATTAAGAAAGATGATTTTGTGATTGATTTAAGTGTTAATGGTAGATTAAGTAAAATTAGGTCTACATTATTAGAAAAAGTTAGTAACTAAAGGGGGGGATAGAGTTGAATATTAAATCTGATGAAATAAGAAGAATACTAAATGAAGAATTACAGGGTTATGTAAACTCAATTGACGTAAAGGAAGTTGGCTACGTAATACAAGTTGGAGACAATATAGCTAGAATATATGGTTTAGAAAATGTTATGTCTAATGAACTGTTACATTTTCAAAGTGGTGTTTATGGTATGGCTCTTAACTTAGAAGAAGACAATATTGGTTGTGTTATTTTAGGTTCTGATAGACTTGTTAAAGAGGGCGAAATTGTTAGAAGAACTAACCGTATCGTTAATCTTCCTGTTGGTTATGGACTAATGGGACGTGTTGTTTCACCATTAGGTGAACCACTTGATGGAAAAGGTGATGTTCAATTTGAAGAACAGCGTTCACTAGAAAGAATTGCTCCAGGTATTTGTGATAGACAACCAGTTAAAGAACCACTTCAGACTGGCATTAAAGCAATTGATAGTATGATTCCAGTTGGCAGAGGACAAAGAGAGCTTATAATTGGCGATAGAAAAACTGGAAAGACTGCTATTGCAATTGATACTATCATTAACCAAAAAGGTAAAGACGTTATTTGTATTTATGTTGCGATTGGTCAAAAGAGATCAACAGTTGCTCAGATTTACCAGAAATTACAAGACTTTGGTGCAACTGAATATACAGTAGTAGTATCTGCAACAGCTAGTGATTCTGCTACGCTTCAATATATTGCTCCATATGCTGGATGCTCTATTGGTGAGTATTTTATGGACCAAGGAAAGCATGTTTTGGTTGTATATGATGACTTAAGTAAGCACGCACAAGCGTATCGACAATTATCACTATTATTAAGAAGACCACCAGGACGTGAAGCATATCCTGGTGATGTTTTCTATTGTCATTCAAGATTATTAGAAAGAGCACTAAAATACAGCAACGAGAAGGGCGCTGGTTCTTTAACAGCTCTTCCAATTGTAGAAACTCAAGCAGGTGACGTTTCTGCATACATTCCAACTAATGTAATTTCAATTACAGATGGACAGATATATTTAGAGTCAGACCTTTTTAATTCTGGAGTAAGGCCAGCTGTTAATGTCGGTATTTCTGTATCCAGAGTAGGAGGATCAGCTCAAACCAAGGCCATGAAGAGTGTAACTGGCTCACTTAGATTAGACCTTGCTCAATATCGAGAAATGGAATCTTTTGCTCAGTTTGGTACGGATTTAGATAAAGCTACAATGTCTCAGCTTGAAAGAGGTAAAAGACTAGTAGAAGTACTTAAGCAAGATCAATATGTGCCTATGTCTGTTGAGAAACAAGTTCTTATTCTTCAGGTAGCTTCTTCTGGATTACTTGATGACGTGAGTGTTGATAAATTGAAGGTTTTTGAGAAGGAATTATTTTCTTACATTGAAATTCATGCAAAACAAATATTAGAGGATATCGCTAATAAGCAAGAGATGAATGACGAGATGAAAGCTCAGATTAAAGAAATAACAGAAAAATTTAAACAGGAGTTTTTGGGGTAATTTATGGCTGGAGGAAACATCAGAGATATTAAAAGAAGAATCGTAAGTGTTAAGAAAACACAGAAGATTACTGCTGCTCTTAAGCTTGTAGCTGCTGCTAAGTTTAAAAAGAATCAGGCACTTATCTACAAATTAAGAAAGTATTCAGAAGGCTTGAGCATATTAATGGCTAACATTATTGCAAGAACTCTTGATATCAGCAGTGATTTCTTTAATGCAAAAGATGGTAAATTAATTTATGTTGTAATTTCATCTGATAGAGGTTTATGCGGTGGTTTTAATCAGAACATATTTCGAAATGTAATGGATACTGTTCCTGCTGGAGAAGATGTTTTTGCTGTTGGTAATAAGGCTGCAAATTATTTCAAGAAGAGTAAGTATAATTTAGTCGGTTCGTTTACAGGCGTTTCAGAGGCATTATCAGTAGAAGAAATTCAACCATTAGTTGATAAGCTTATAGAATTTTATGTAACAGGTGGATATGCTAAGGTTGTTGTTATTTATAACGAGTTTAAATCTGCTATAGTTCAGAATATTAAGTCTGAGGAATTATTGCCTATTGAAATGAGTGATTTTAAGCACATTGAAGTCACGGAAGTTGATGAGTTTGTATTTGAGCCATCTGAAAGCTCTCTTATTGATGAGCTTACAAAAAAATATATATATTCAAAAGTGCAAAGGTATTTATTAGAAAGTGGTACTGCTGAGCAAGGTTCTAGAATGACTGCGATGGAGAGTGCTACTGATAATGCTGGAGACCTTATCTATAGATTAACATTGTTATTTAACAGAGCACGTCAGAGCGCTATTACTACTGAATTAACAGAAATAGTCGCAGGTGCCGAAGGAATGAAGTCATAAATAAGTAAGAGGAGGATGAGAAAGATGCAAAAAGGAAAAGTAACTCAAATCATAGGACCAGTTGTAGATATAAGATTTAATAGGGACAGTTTGCCAAGCCTATATAATGCTGTTGAAATATGGAATGATGGTAAGAAAATAGTTTTAGAAGTTATGCAGCATCTTGGTGATGATGTTGTAAGAGCTGTATCCATGACATCAACTGATGGACTTGTTAGAGGTATGGAGGCAACTGATACTGGTAGTCCAATTACTGTTCCAGTAGGTTCGCAAACTTTAGGAAGAATTATTAATGTAACTGGCGATGCCGTAGATTTCGGTGAGCAGTTACAAGGTGAGAGATGGTCAATACATAGAGAAGCACCAAAAATAGAAGAACAAAGCACAACAACTGAAATGTTTGAAACAGGCATTAAGGTTGTAGACCTTTTAGCACCTTATCCAAAAGGAGGCAAAATCGGCTTATTCGGTGGTGCTGGTGTAGGTAAAACAGTTCTAATTATGGAACTTATTAGAAATATTGCTAAGGAACATGGCGGATATTCAGTATTTGCCGGTGTTGGAGAAAGAACAAGAGAAGGGAATGACCTTTGGTTAGAAATGAAAGATTCTGGTGTTATTGATAAAACAGCACTTATTTATGGACAGATGAATGAGCCGCCTGGAGCACGTTTTAGAGTTGGTCTTACTGGATTAACAGTAGCTGAGTATTTCCGTGATGTTGAACATAAAGACGTTTTACTATTTATTGATAATATTTTTAGATTCGTTCAAGCTGGTTCAGAAGTATCTGCTTTACTTGGAAGAATGCCTTCTGCAGTAGGATATCAGCCAACACTAGGAACAGATATCGGTGATTTACAAGACAGAATAACTTCTACTAGAAACGGTTCTATTACTTCAGTTCAAGCAATATATGTACCTGCAGATGACCTTACTGACCCTGCACCTGCTACAACATTTGCTCACTTAGATGCTACTACAGTATTATCAAGACAGATTGTTGAACTTGGTATTTATCCAGCAGTAGACCCATTAGAGTCAACATCAACTATTCTAGACCCAAATATTGTAGGTGAGGAGCATTACCAAGTTGCAAACAGCGTAATCTCAATTCTTCAGAAATACAAAGAGCTTCAAGATATTATTAAGATTTTAGGTATTGATGAACTATCTGAGTCAGATAAGATTACAGTTTTTAGAGCTAGAAAGATTCAAAAGTTTTTATCTCAGCCATTTAACGTAGCTTCTCATTTTACTGGTAAAGCTGGAAAATATGTTAGTAAAGAAGACACTATTCGTTCTTTTAAAGATATTCTAGATGGAAAGCTCGATAATATTCCAGAGCAAGCTTTTTATATGGTAGGCAGTATTGATGATGTTTATGAGAAAGCAAAGACTCTATAATTATGTCGCTTAAAGTAAGTATAAATAGTTTATTTAGTCAAAAAGTATATGAGAAGGTGGAGAAAGTATTTCTGCCTTCCACTATAGGTGATGCTACGATTTTGCCTGAGCATATGTCTTTGATAGCTCATGTAGATGGAGAAGTTGAGTTATTTATATCTGAAGAGTCAGAGTCTGGTGTTGAGACAAGACTAGAAAAGATAAGTGTAAATAATGCAATTGCCTCTGTTGATAAAGATATTATAGAAGTTTTTTCCTAAACATCTTAAAAAAGCTTAACTTGCAGGCTATAATTCAATAAGTAACCATGTATTAGGGGGGTATTTTGGTATCAATTCCATTTGCGAGCGATTTTAACTTTCAAGAATTTTTTAAAAGATTCCCTATTAATGATTTAGGCGTTGCAATATTACTTGTTATGGTTCTTGCCATAATGATTATTCCAATGCCAACTTTTATGTTGGACTTACTTATGGTATTAAATATTTCTATTGGAATAGTAATATTATTAGTAGCAATTTTTTTGCATAAACCTTTGGATTTTGCTTCTTTCCCTTCTATATTGTTGGTAACAACATTATTTCGTTTAGCCTTAAACATATCTTCAACAAGAATGATATTAAGTTTAGGTTCTGATTTTGATGGGAAAGTCGTTTTAGCGTTTGCTAAGTTCGTTACGTCTGGAAATATGGTTGTAGGAGCTGTTGCTTTTGGAATTATAACAATTGTTCAGTTTATGGTAATTACAAAAGGTTCTGAGCGTGTGGCTGAAGTTGCTGCCAGGTTTACTTTAGACGCTATGCCTGGTAAACAGATGTCGATTGATGCTGACCTTAATTCTGGTCTGATAGATGCAAATGAAGCAAAAGCTAAACGATCAGACATTCAAAAAGAAGCTACTTTCTTTGGGTCTATGGACGGTGCTAATAAATTTGTTAGAGGAGACTCTGTTGCTGGTATAATCATTGTTTTGGTTAATTTAATAGGTGGTATTATCATTGGTATTTTTCAACAAGATATGGATTTAGCTTTATCATTGGAAACATTTGCTACATTAACCATTGGTGATGGTTTAGTTGGACAGATTCCAGCGCTTCTTATGTCAATATCAACAGGTCTAGTTATTACTAAAGCTGCTTCTGAAGATAGTTTAGGTACAGATATTGTTCGTCAACTTTTTAAAAAGCCTGATGTTTTTTTATTTACTGGTGTAATTCTTGCTCTTTTTGGAATAGTACCTGGATTACCTACAATACCTTTTTTAACACTTGCTATTGGGTCAGGCTTATTAGGATACACACTAAATAAAGCAAGTGCTGTTGAAGAAGATTCAGTTTCTGCGCAGGAAGAGCAAGCCGCAAAAGAAGCTATGAAGAAGCCAGAGAACTTACTTGGAACACTTGCATTGGATCCAATTTCTGTTAAAACTGGTAGAAACTTGGTTCCACTTATTGACCCTTCACAAAATGGACCGCTATTAGAAAGAATAACACTTGTTAGATATCAGATAGGTCAAGAACTTGGATTTGTTATACCTGGGGTTCGAGTTATGGATGATTTGAGTTTACCACCTAATCAATATAAGGTTGAGATTAGAGGTACAAAGGTTGCATTGGGTGAAGGTTATACCAATGCTTACTATGTGCGTATGACTTTGGCTGAACTTAAAGAAAAAGGTATTGATGGTGAAGAAGTAACAGATCCAGTTAATGGAAGTCGGTCTGTTTGGGTTAATGCAGAGTTTGGTGATAAGCTTCAACAGCTTGGAGTCCCTGCTAAAACTATTGTTGATTATGTTTCTGAACATTTTGCGGAAACGATTAAGCGTTATGCTGATGAGATAATGACAAGGCAGAATGTTCAAGCATTGTTAGAGCTAGTTAAGAATACAAATGCAGCCATTGTTCGAGAGTTGGTTCCAGACATGCTTTCTTTAGGACAAGTTCATAAAGTATTACAAAATTTGGTAAGAGAACGAGTGAGCATAAGAGACTTATCAACAATCCTTGAACGTCTTGCTGACTATGCTCATGTTTCTAGAGATACAAACTTATTGGCTGAGTATGTTAGGCAGTCACTAGCAAGGCAGATTTGTGGGCAATATGCAGATAAGGAAGACACTGTAACAGTTGTTACTATTGATCCTAGACTTGAAGAAAGCATGATAAGTGCTATTCATCAAAGCGAGTATGGTTCGTTCCTAGCATTGGATCCTGGGCTTGGTGAAAGTGTCTTAGGACAAATAAAGGAACACTTGAAGAACTTTAATAAGCTTAAGAAGCCTTCAATTATATTATGTTCGCCAAGACTTAGACCACATTTCAAGAGATTCATTGAGAGAAACTTCCCAATGTTTGCAGTGCTTTCGTATAATGAAATTGTTCCGCAGATTAAGGTTCAGTCTATTGGGATTATTAATAATTAATGGATTAAGAAATATCGATAGAATTATAGTGAAATTGTTACATTACATTTACGATAGTTTTATGATTTGAATACAATAGGAGAAAATATGTTAAGCGTTAATGAAACAGTTCATCAAGTTAAGGATTACAGTAATGAGGGCCCTTTATCAATTTTAGTAGCAAATAATGAGTTCTTATCTAAGAATGTTGAGGAAAAAACTCATCATGTAGAAGATTTTGTTAAGTTGTGTGGAATTATTCCAGCAAAAAACATGTCTAACGAAGAACTTGCCGAAAATATTATAAAAAATGCTTTATTAGTTGAATTCGGAGAAGATTTACTTAAGGAAGCTCATGTTGTTGATGTCATTCGTGAGGCTATTATGGCAGACGATTATCTAAATAGTAGAGTGATGTCTTTTGCTAATAGGCATTGTAAACAAAAAGAGTTAGACAAAACACTTATAAATTAACCGTATTTTTGTTATTATTTGACTATGTCAAAAAAAACAGAATTTTCTCGTAAAGAAATGTCTGGGTGGGGCGACAGTTCTGATACAACAAGTACTAAATTTGAGTTCAAACACCTACCTAATACAATTGATGCAAAAGTTGAAAAACTATACAAGAATTCTGCATTAGAAATAATCAACGTTATTCTTACAGGACTACACCTTGAAGATGCGGTTTTGCTTCAAAAGAAGTATGACCAGTATCGTGAAGATACTGTGCTTAAAGATGTAAGGGTTGATGAGCTACTTGAGAAAAGAGCATTAAAGAAGCTTACAGATTTGATGTCAGGCGATTGCCCCGATGAGTTACCAAGAGAAATGTTGAGAGAGTTAGGTATAGACTTGAAAGAGTATCTTATTTGTAGGTTTAGCGAGATGTTATTTGAGAAGTTTGATTATAAAATTGGAAGCTTAGTAAATAACTATTTGCGAAAATTACCTGGGTTTATGAAAACAAGTGATAAAGATGATTTAATGAATATAGCAAGAGTCGAGTTTCTTCAGACACTTCGAGTTTGGGAGCCAATTGATAATCCAGCAGTGTGGCCTTTTGCTTACTCAAGAATCAATGGAGCTATGAGGGACTACATTAGGTACTTAACTAAGGCTGATCCAAGCAGGTTGTACACATGGATATCCGATGCTGCTTATATGTATATTGGCATAAACAAGCATTATGAAGAGTTTTCAGGTAGGATTGAAAGCAAGGTAACTTTAAAACACGCAATGGAGCAGTTAACTGATGTTGAACGAAGGATTGTTACTCTTAAGACAGTTAATGATTTAACGTTGGTTGATATTGGAGAAAAGGTGCATTTGTCTGAGTCTCAGGTATCTAGGATTTATCGTTCTTCAGTAGAAAAACTAAAAAAGATATTAAAACCTGAATAATATATATATAATGGTATAGTCTTTTAATTTATCTAGGAGGTCATGATTTTGAAGGTTGTATTGGTTACTGGTGGTGCTGGGTTTATTGGTTCAAATTTTATAAGGTATTATCTGAATAAAAATCAGGAATGTGTAGTTATTAATTTAGATAAATTAACTTATTCTGGAAATCTGTCTAATCTTGATGAAGTAGTTAGTGATAATAGATATGTTTTTGTTAAAGGTGATATTCTAGATAAAGATTTAGTTCTTAGAATATTAGGTGGTGATTATTCTCCAAACGGTCAAAAAGTTAATAGAATTGTTCATTTTGCAGCTGAGTCTCATGTTGATAGAAGCATTAAAGATTCATCACCATTTGTTCAAACAAACATTGTTGGTACTCAGATACTGCTAGATGCTTTAAGGGAAAGCTGGAATAAAGAAGATTCTGATATGAGATTTTTACATGTTTCAACAGATGAAGTGTATGGTTCTTTAGGTGAGACAGGGTATTTTACAGAGGATACACCTATTAATCCTAATTCTCCTTATTCCGCTTCAAAGGCCTCTAGTGATTTGCTAGTTAGAGCCTATTACGAAACTTTCAAGATGCCTTTACTTATTACTCGTTGTTCTAATAACTATGGGGCTTATCAGTTTCCAGAGAAGCTTATTCCTTTAGTTATCAATAATATTGTTAAGCAAGAAAATTTACCAGTTTATGGAAAAGGAATTAATGTTAGGGACTGGCTATATGTGATGGACCATTGTGAGGCAATTGATGTAGTGCTTGAGAATGGTAAATTAGGTGATGTTTATAATATTGGTGGTAATAATGAGTGGAAGAATATAGATATCGTTAATCTTTTATGTGATTTAGTTGATGATGCATTAGGCAGAGAAAAGAATAGTAAGCGTTTGATTAAATTTGTTCAAGACAGATTAGGTCATGATATGAGATATGCTATTGATGCTTCAAAGATAAAGAATGAACTTGGCTGGTCACCAAAATATGTATTTGAAGATGGCATAAGGGAAACAGTTGCTTGGTATTTAGAGAATAAAGCTTGGCTAGAAAATGTTACTTCTGGTGCATATACAGACTATTATGCAAAGCAATATGGAGATGGTGTGTGAAAAAAATATTATTTGGTGGAAGCTTTGACCCTATCCATAATGCACATTTGTATATAGCAAAGCACGCACTGGAGTTTGCTGATAGAGTAGTTTTCATTCCTTGCTACGAGAGTGCTTTTGCAAAAAACATTAAAGCAAGTGCTGAACAAAGGTTAGAAATGGTTAAACTTGCAATTGCTGATAATAATCGGTATGAGATTTCTGATTTTGAAATAGCTAAGAAAGGGATTTCTTATACTATAGATACTGTTAAACATTTTATTCAAAATGGTAATAAAGATGTAGGATTGTTGGTTGGTTATGATGTTATTCTTGACCTTAAGAATTGGCACAAAATAGAAGAACTTATGGAGTTAGTTACTTTTTATATTTTTAATAGACCAGATTTCCCTAAAGATGTTGTTTATAAAGAAATTAATACAACTTTTTTAAAAAAAGCTAAAATTGTTGAACTTGAACAGAAAGGTATGAATATTTCTTCTACAATGGTTAAAATTTATAGGTATATGAATGAGGAAATAGGTTCTTTTGTTCCTGGGCAGGTGCTTGAATACATGGATAACAATCAGATTTATTTAAAACAGAAAACTTTTTCTGATATTCCTGATGATACGCTATTATGCAATCCACAATTAAATGGTAGAATAATACTCCAGAAGAATAAATAGTAGATTTTATCAGGAGGAGATTGCTTTGGAAATTACACCGGAAATTGTGAAAGAGCATGGTCTTTCCATGCAAGAATACGAAAGAATCAATGAAATATTAGGAAGAAAGCCAAATATTAATGAGTTGGGTATGTACTCAGTACTTTGGTCAGAGCATTGCAGTTATAAGAACTCAAAACTTGTATTAAAAAAATTTCCAACTAAAAGTGAATATGTCTTATTAGGTCCTGGAGAGAACTCTGGTGTAATTGATTTAGGTGATGACGTAGGTCTTTCTTTTAAAATTGAATCACATAATCATCCTAGTGCCATTGAGCCTTATCAAGGAGCTGCCACAGGTATTGGTGGAATTATAAGAGATATTTTTGCTATGGGAGCTAGACCAATCGCTGCCTTAGATTCTTTAAGATTTGGTGATATTACCAAAGATAGTAATAGTAGACACCTTTTTGAGTATGTTGTAAAAGGTATTGGTAATTATGGTAATTGTGTGGGTGTGCCAACTGTTGCTGGTGAAGTTTGCTTTGAAGATGCATATTCTGATAACTGTTTAGTTAACGCTATGTGTGTTGGAGTAGTACAGTCAGGTGATAAAGAGATAGATTCTTTATACGGAAGAATGATTAAAGGTGTTGCAAAAGGCGAAGGAAATCATGTTTTATATGTTGGTTCTTCTACTGGTAGAGATGGCATACATGGTGCTACGTTTGCTTCTGTCGAGCTTACTGAGGAGAGTACTGAGAACAAGAGTTCCGTTCAAGTAGGTGATCCATTTCAAGAGAAGTTGTTAATTGAGGCATGTTTGGAGTTACTTAAGACTGACTGCGTGGTCGGCATGGGTGACATGGGAGCTGCTGGGATAACAAGCTCTCTAAGTGAAATGGCATCTAGAGGAAATCATGGTATCGAGATTGATGTAGCGCTGGTTCCTCAAAGAGAAACAGGTATGACTCCTTATGAGATATTGCTTTCAGAAAGCCAAGAAAGAATGGTTGTTATAGTTGAAAAAGGTAAAGAAGAGAAGGCTTTTAATATTATTAAAAAATGGGACTTACATGGCGTTATTATTGGGAAAGTAACTAAAGATGGAATGTTCAGAATATTAGAAAAAGGAAAAGTAGTTGCTGAAGTTCCGGCTAGGTCACTAGCTGATGATGCTCCTGTTTATGAAAGAAAAGGAAAAGTTCCAGACTATTTGCTTAAAACTAGAGAGTTTAAGAACACTGATGTTGCGGATGTAACAGAAGCTAATAGCAATATTATCCTCAAAAAGCTTGTAGCTGCTCCTAACATCGCTTCTAAAAGATGGGTATATGAGCAGTATGACCATATGGTTCAAACAAATACTTTCGTTAATCCTGGAGAAGCTGATGCTGCAGTTATATATATCAAAGGTACCGATAAGAGAATAGCAGTAAAAACTGATGGAAATGGACGATATTGTTATTTGAATCCATTAGTAGGTGGCAAGATTGCAGTAGCAGAGGCAGCAAGAAATGTAGCTTGTACTGGAGCAAAACCATTAGCGATGACTAATTGTTTAAATTTTGGTAATCCTGAAAAGCAGGATTCTTTTTTTCAGCTAGATATGTCAGTTGAAGGTATGGCAGAAGCATGTAGAAAATTATCTACACCTGTTATAAGCGGTAATGTGTCTTTGTATAACGAATCAGAGAGTAGAAGGGTTTATCCAACTCCAGTTGTTGGGATTGTAGGCCTTTTTGATAAAGATGTTGAACCAATGACAATATCATTTAAAAACGATTCTGACCTTGTATACTTAGTCGGACAGAACAAGGATGAAATAGGTGGTTCGGAGTATTTAAAGGTTGCTCATGATTTAATTACTGGAGATTGTCCTGGTATGGATTTAGATTATGAAGTAGCAATGCAATCGAAAATTCTAAAAGCTATTAAGTTAAAGTTAGTTAATTCAGTTCACGATGTTTCTGATGGAGGTATTGCTGTTGCGATGCTTGAATGTATGAAAGGGAACAATCTTGGTGCAGATGTTAACTTTAAATCTAATGGACTTAGAAATGATAGTATTCTTTTTGGGGAAACTCAAAGCAGATATGTTGTTACTGTTTCAGGTAATAATAAAGATGCTTTTGAGGGTATATTTGAGAAAGATTGTGAACTAGTTGGTAAAACACAGAAGAATGATTCTCTGAGTATTAAAATTGATGGTAAAACTTTTATTGATATAGATGGAAAAGAGTATAAAGATATTTATGATAATTCTATTTCAAAAGTGATGACAATAGAATAATGTGTGGAATCTTTGGTATATACTCTAATAAGTTAAACGTTATTGAGTCTACGTATTTTAGTTTATTTGCTTTACAACATCGGGGCCAAGAGAGTGCTGGTATTTCTGTTTCCAATGGGGAACAGGTTCATACTGTAAAAAAACTAGGACTTATTTCTCAGGCATTCACTAAAGAAGATATGGATTCCTTGCCAAAAGGTGAGATGGCTATCGGTCATGTAAGATACTCTACAACTGGTTCATGTACAGTTGAAAATGCACATCCGTTTGCTTTTATGTTTAAAGGAACGTATATGTCTTTGGCTCATAACGGTAACCTAGTTAATATTCAAGAATTAAGAGACTGGTGTTTATCTAAAGGTTTTCGTTTTAATAGTTCATCTGACACTGAACTTATAACTGCAATGATTACATTGTCAGAAAAAGATACTATCGAAGAGGCTATTGGTGAGGTAGCAAAGAGACTACATGGTGCTTATAGTTTTATTGTATTGGCGCCTGATAAGATTGTTGGATTACGAGACCCTTTTGGGATTAGGCCGATGGTTCTTGGTGAGATACCTGGCGGTTATGCTATAGCAAGTGAAGATTGTGCTTTAGGTGTTGTTGGTGCTCAATATATGAGAGAAATAATGCCAGGAGAGATGGTTGTTATAACAAAAAATGGTACAACTACAAATAGAGGTTTTGAACATCAGGATAGACTTGCAAATTGTGCTTTTGAGTTTTTATATTTCGCAAGACCAGATTCTTCCATAAGTGGTAAAAATTTATATGAAGCAAGAGTTAGAATGGGCAGAAATTTATATAGAGAGCATCCAGTCGATGCTGATTCTGTTATAAGTGTTCCGGATTCAGGAACTCCCGCAGCAATTGGTTTTTCAAGGGAAAGTGGTATACCTTTTGCTGAAGGACTAATTAAGAATAGATATATTGGACGAACGTTTATTCAACCTGATCAGTTACTTAGAGAGGTTGGTGTAAGGCTCAAGCTTAATCCTATTATTTCAGCCATTAAGAATAAACGAATTGTTCTTGTAGATGATTCTATTGTAAGAGGCACAACTAGCAAAAAGATTGTTAAATTATTAAGATCGGTTGGAGCAAAGGAAATTCATATGAGGATTAGCGCTCCAGAGGTTAAATGGCCGTGTTTTTATGGGATAGATACAGAGTCACAGAAAGAACTTATAGCGGCTAATCATTCAGTCGATGAGATTGGGAGAATATTAGATGTTGATTCTATAGGGTATTTGTCGATGAAAGGATTAGTTAATGCTATTCATTTGCCGAAAGATCATTTGTGTTTAGCTTGTTTTAATGGTGATTATCCTGTAAAAGTTCCTGATACAATTCAGAGATCAAAGATTAGTCTAGACAATATTAAGTCCTCGTAGCTCAGTTGGATAGAGCGTTCGCCTCCTAAGCGAAAGGTCGTGCGTTCAATTCGCGCCGAGGACGCCATTTTTTTATTATTTCCCATTTATTGTTTTTTTAAAAAGTCCTATAATCTAATTATAATTAATTAAGGAGTTGTTTAAGATGACAAGAGTATATAATTTCAGCGCAGGTCCAGCAATATTACCACAAGAGGTTTTAGAAATAGCCCAAAAAGAAATGCTTGATTACAAAGGGACTGGAATGTCTGTAATGGAGATGTCTCATAGATCAAAAGTTTATGATAAGATTATTAAAACAACAGAAGCAAATTTGAGGAAACTAATGAATATTTCTGATGACTATGCCGTTCTGTTTATGCAAGGTGGAGCAAGTGCACAGTTTGCTGCAGTACCAATGAATTTAGCAGTCAATCATAAACGTATTGCTGTCGTTAATACTGGTGCTTGGTCTGATAAGGCAATTGAAGAGGGAAAGAGATTTGTGGAAGTAGATGTTATCGCTTCTTCAAAGGAACAGAATTTCACTTTTATCCCTGATGTTGATAAACTTCAAATACCTAGTAATGTAGATTATTTACATATTGTTTCTAACAATACAATTTATGGAACAAAATATAATAAATTACCTAAAACAAACGTGCCAATAGTTTCTGATATGTCATCATCTATTCTATCTGAGGAAATTAACGTAAATGATTATGCATGTATTTTTGCTGGTGCTCAAAAAAATATAGGTCCAGCCGGTTTATGTATAGTAATTGTTAAGAGATCTTTAATGGGTAAGGAAATGAGTATTACCCCGAAATTGTATAGTTATAGTGCAACGGATAAAGAAGAATCAATGTTAAATACACCTCCAACTTATGGTGTGTATCTAGCAGGGTTAGTTTTTGAGGATTTACTAGCTAAAGGTGGAGTTAAAGCTGCACAGAAAAGAAATGAAGAAAAAGCAAAAATTTTGTATGACTTCATTGATAACTCAAAGTTATTTAAATCACCAGTAAACAAAAGTGATCGATCATTAATGAATGTGCCATTTTTAACTGGTAGCGATGAGTTGGATAGTAAGTTTTTGGCAGAAGCTGATATCTTAGGGTTAGTTAATCTTAAAGGGCATAGAAGCGTAGGTGGTATGAGAGCAAGTATTTATAATGCTATGCCAACTGCTGGTGTTCAGAAATTAGTTGATTTTATGCAAAAATTTGAAAATAATAACAAATAGGGGGATATCATGAAAGATACGATTGCAGTTTTAACGAGCGGAGGAGATGGTCCTGGGATGAATGCGGCTGTTAGAGCAGTAGTAAGAACAGCAATTGGTATTGGGTATGATATTATTGGGGTAAGAAGAGGATATGAAGGTTTAATTAATGGCTGGTTTGAGGAGCTGGATATTCGTTCAGTAGGAAACACTCTTAATAGAGGTGGTACATTTATTCAAACTGCAAGAAGTAAACGTTTTAAAACAGAAGAAGGCAGAAGAGTTGCTTATGAGCACATGGCTTCAAGAGGAATTAATAAGCTAATTGTTATAGGTGGAGACGGGTCTTTTAGAGGACTGAATGATATTATTCTTGAGAATGGCATACAAGGAATTGGGGTGCCAGGAACAATCGATAATGATTTGTATGGGACAGAGTATACAATTGGATACGATACAGCACTTAATACAGCAGTAGAATGTATAGATAAAATAAGAGATACAGCAACTTCACATGATAGATTGTTTATTATTGAAGTAATGGGAAGACATTCTGGCTATCTGGCTATGTATACAGGAATATCTTCAGGTGCAGAAGGTGTTTTTATACCAGAGAGTAAAGATGAGTATCCTTATATTCTTCAAAAGTTACAAGAAGGTAAGAAAAAAGGCAAAAAAAGCTTTATTGTTATCGTAGCTGAGGGGGACGAGCTTGGTGGTGGATTTGCTATTAAAGACTTACTGCAAAGAGACTTGGGTGAAAGTTGGGATATTCGAGTGTCCATTTTAGGTCACCTTCAACGTGGTGGTGCTCCAAGCGCTATGGATAGAGTTGTAGCTAGCAGGCTTGGTTACGAAGCTGTTATGGCAATGGATAGAGGGATGTCTGGTATTATGGTAGGGTATACATGCATGAATGAGTGTGTTAATTATGTGCCACTAGCTGAAACATGGGAAAAGAAAAAAACAATATCTGATACAACCATTGATATGTTTAATAAATTAAGCTCATAAACATGAAGCTTGTTTTAGTTAGACATGGTGAGAGCATTTGGAATCTAGAAAATAGATTCACTGGCTGGACCGATGTTGATTTGTCGGATAAAGGTATACAGGAAGCTCATGAAGCTGGCAAGAAGCTATTAAGTAATGGTTACAGCTTTGATATTGCTTATACTTCCTATCTTTTAAGAGCTCAGAAAACTCTTGAAATTATACTTTCAGAGCTTAATTTGGATTCACTTGAAGTTATTAAAAGCTATAAGCTCAATGAAAGACATTATGGAGCTTTGCAAGGTTTAAATAAAAAGCAAACTGCTGAGAAATATGGTGAAGAACAAGTCCATAAGTGGAGAAGAAGTATCTCTGAATTACCACCAGCTGTAACGTTAGATGATGACAGATATCCTGGTAATGATTCTTTGTATGCAGGTATTTCAAAAAAAGAGTTGCCTGTTTGTGAAAATTTAGAGATGACTATTAATAGGGTAGTTCCGTATTATCAAAATGAAATTTGTCCAATGATTAAAAATGGTAAAAGAGTCATAATTTCTGGTCATGGTAATAGCTTGAGAGCGCTTGTTATGATTCTTGATAATATGACGAACGATGAGGTTATGGATTTAAATATTCCTACTGGTGTGCCTTTAGTATACGAGCTAGATGAATTTTTAAATCCTACTAGAAAGTACTATTTATAATGCGTATACACACCTGGAATGTTAATGGTATAAGGGCTGTACTTAATAAAGGATTTTCTCAATATGTAAGCACGTATAATCCCGATATCTTATGTATACAAGAAACTAAAGCTACTGAAGATCAGGTAGAAATAGATTTTTCGGAGCTAGGGTATCCGTTTATATACTGGAATAGTGCTGAGAAAAAGGGTTATTCTGGTACATGTATTGCATCTAAAATAGAACCATATGAAGTTATTTATGGCATTGGTATACAAAAGCATGATAACGAGGGTAGAGTGATTACCTTGGACTTGCCTGATTTCTATTTGGTGGATGTATACACTCCAAACTCTAAGAGAGAATTGTTGCGTTTAGATTATCGTCACAATGAATGGGACAAAGATTTTTTGAGCTTTCTTTTAGGCTTAAATAAAATTAAGCCAGTAATAGTTTGTGGTGATTTAAATGTTGCTCCTGAAGAGATTGATTTAACTAATCCCAAAACTAATAGAATGAATGCAGGTTTTACGGATGAGGAAAGGGATGGGTTTAGAAATTATTTAAGTTCAGGCTTTGTTGATGCATACAGGAGTTTGTACCCTGAGTCAAAAGAGTATACTTGGTGGAGCTACATGGCAAACGCAAGAGCTAGGAATATAGGGTGGAGAATTGATCATTTTTTAGTAAGTAAACAAATGTTTAATCGCGTGACTGATGTCTGTATACATAAGAATGTCTATGGCTCTGATCATTGTCCAGTAGAGTTAGTAATAATATAAATGTCTGACCTTTTTACCTCTTCTATTGATAATGACACAAGAAAGCCACTAGCTTATCGAATGGCTCCTACATCTTTTAGTGATTTTGTTGGGCAAGGTGAAATTGTTGGTGAGGGCAAGTTGCTAAGAAAATTAATTGATGCTGATAGAATAGGTTCATTAATATTTTTTGGTCCTCCTGGTACTGGGAAAACAAGTTTAGCCAGAATTATTGCAAACAGGACTGAGTCAAAGTTTATTGATTTAAACGCAGTAGAAAGTAAAGTCTCCGATGTCCGAGTCGTTATTGAAGAGGCAAAGAAAGATTTTTCTTATTATAGAAAGAAAACTATTTTATTTGTTGATGAGATACATCGTTTCAATAAAAGCCAACAAGATGTTTTGTTGAAGGATCTTGAGAGTGGCATTATTCAGTTTATTGGAGCTACTACTGCTAACCCTTTGTATAGTTTGAATTCTGCATTGGTTTCAAGAAGTAAGCTGTTTGAATTTAAGCCTCTAACTTTTTTTGATATTAAACAAGCTGTTGAGAATGCAATTAAGAAGGATGTTTTGTTGAAGAACTGGACAATAACAATAGATAAGGATGTTTTGAAGAAGTATATTTATAGTTTTGATGGGGATCTTAGGCAGGTATTGAATAATTTAGAGCTAATGGTTCTTGCAAAAAAGGCTGACTTTGGTTCGGAAATTATTCTTACAAATGAAGATATTGAGCAAGTTATTTTGCACAAAATGGTCCACTATGATGAAAATGAACACTACGACCTTATTTCTGCCTTCATCAAATCAATGCGTGCTGGAAAAGAAGATGATGCGTTGTATTATATGGCTAGAATGCTTCTTTCAGGTGAAGACCCTAGGTTTGTAGCTAGAAGAATGGTTATTTTCGCTTCAGAAGATGTTGGTCTATCAGACCACTCTGCCTTGCTTGTTGCTAATGCTGTATACTCAGCGACTGAAGTAATCGGAATGCCAGAGGTAGAGATTAATCTTGCTCATGCATGTTGTTATTTGAGTAGGGCAGGGAAGAGCAGGGAGTCGTATACTAAGATTAAGGATATCATGCAACGCGTTAAGGACAAACCAAATGACTCTGTTCCAAGCCACTTGAGGAACTGGAAGATATAATGAAAATACATTACTTGAAGCACGAAAAATTTGAAGACTTGGCTTGTATACGTAAATGGACAGACTCAAATGATATTGAGGTGACTTGTACTGAGTTGTATTCCGGGCAAAGACTGCCAGTTATAATCGATTTTGATTTATTAATTATTCTTGGTGGTTCAATGAATGTATACGAGGAAGATAAGTATTCTTGGTTGGTCGAGGAAAAAGTGTTTATAAAGAACGTAATTGATCAGGGTATCGCTGTCCTTGGTATTTGTTTGGGAGCACAGTTGTTGTCCTGCGTTCTTGGTGGAGTCGTTACAAGAAATAAGTATACAGAGATAGGTTGGTATCCTATTAGTAATTTTGGTTCTCAGAAATTTTTTCCTATTGAAGAAGGTCCTAATGTTTTTCACTGGCATGGAGATACGTTTAGTATACCTGAAGGAGCTACTAAATTGTATACAAGTGAGGCATGCGAGAACCAAGGTTTTGTATTCAACTTAAAAGTTGTGGGGCTGCAGTTTCATCTTGAAACCGATGAAGCCGCGGTGAATTCTCTTTGCGATTCGTGTGCTAGTGAGCTAGTTGAGGCTAAGTATATTCAGGATGCACAAACAATGAAAACATTAGCAAAAGATTATGTTTCTTCTGCTAATGAGATTATGTTTAAATTGCTAGATAAGTTACTATTAAATTAACAGTGACTCGCCAGTCATTTCTTCTGGTTTTTTGATTTCTAGTAGGTCTAATAGCGTAGGAGCAATGTCTGCCAGTTTTCCTTCTTTTTTAAGTTCAATCTTATCATTGGTTATTATTACCATTGGGACAAGATTCATGGAATGAGCTGTCATTGGTGAACCATCTGCTTCAGCCATGTGGTCAGCATTTCCATGGTCAGCAGTGACAATAGCTATGCCATTTTTTGCTTGTATGGCTTGAATTACTTTTCCAATGCAATCATCAACTGTTTCAACTGCCTTAATCGCGGCAGGAATAACACCTGTGTGTCCAACCATGTCCATGTTCGCATAGTTAAGGATGATTACATCGTATTTATCGCTTTTTATAGCTTCAAGTAGTTTCTCTGTTACTTCAGGAGCTGACATCTCAGGCTTTCTGTCGTAGTAGCCATCAACTTCTTTTGGAGAAGGAACTAGAATCCTGTCCTCACCAGGAAATACTTTTTCAGAACCACCGTTAAAGAAAAATGTAACATGAGCATACTTTTCTGTTTCAGCAATTCTAAGTTGAGTCATGTTATTGTTTGAGAGAAATTCCCCAAGTGTGTTGTTAAAAGAGTCTGGAGGATAAGCAACATTCTCATTTAATCCTGATTGATATTCCGTGAAACTTGCAAAGAAAATATTAGGTGTTTTAATATTAGTGAATAAGTTTTTTGGGTCGTCATTTACCTTGTTTAATAAAGTTTTTGTAATTTGTCTAGCTCTGTCTGGTCTAAAATTAAAAAATACAAAAGAATCATTATTCTCAATTTTAACAATCTTACCGTTTGTATCTAGTATGTTTGTAGGCATAATAAATTCATCGGTTCTTCCCTCACTATATTTTTCCTTAAGTAAGGCGACTGGATTAGTATGGGTTTCTCCAGTTCCATTAACAATTGCATTGTATGCCAAAATGTTTCTATCGTAATTATTGTCTCTATCCATTGCGTAGTATCTTCCTGTAACTGTTGCTATTGCACCTACACCAAGTTCATTTATCTTATTTTCAAGTTTTTCCATGTAATTAATACCTGAGGTAGGGGAGGTGTCTCTTCCGTCCATTAGGGCGTGAATGTAAACCTTAGACATATTCATTATTTTTGATTTTAGGAGTAGGGTAAATAAGTGGGAAATATCACTGTGTACGCCACCATCTGATAATAGTCCCATAAAGTGAATTGCTGAATTATTTTTTATCGCATTTTGAAAGGCGTCATCAATTGCCTTATTTTTAAAAAAATTGCCATTCATTATTTCGACATTAATTTTAGCTAATGATTGATAAACAATTCTTCCTGCTCCAATATTTTGATGACCAACTTCCGAGTTTCCCATTACTCCATCAGGAAGTCCAACATCGAGTCCATTGGTCTTTAAGGATGCCATAGGATACTTTTCTAAGAAACTTGTTAAATTTGGAGTCTTAGCAAGATAGATGGCATTGCTGTTATCTTTTCTCCCGATTCCCCAACCATCTAATATTGCAATAAGTGCTGGACGATACTTTGTCATTTTAGCTCCCTTGTATTTTAAGTTTTTTATCTTTGGTAATTGTAGATTATCGCTGGGTGGATGAAAAGGCAAAATTTCTCATTATAAAACAATGTCGATACTGAGGAGTGAATGTGGATAACGCAAAATTTTGTGAATAAGTTTATGCTAATCAATAACAAGAAGGGTTTTGGCTATAAAAGAATAATATTGATATTTTACATAATATATATTATGCGACATTGAATATTTAGTAAATTACTTGTCTTTTTGGTTGGTTGATATTGAGCCTCTCTCATCGCTTGCAAAATATTAGTAGAATAAGCATAATATCTTTAAATGAATAAGGAGTTAGTTAATGGATTTAAAAGCTAATAAGAAGATTTTAATTTATGGCGATATTATGCTTGATAAGTATTTTACTGGCAATGTAAGCCGTATATCGCCTGAAGCTCCTGTTCCAATTGTAAAAGTTAATAATGAGCATATGACACTTGGTGGCTCGGCAAATGTTGCTAATAATATAGCTAAGCTTGGAAATTCTCCGATTTTGCTTGGTTTTATAGGAAAGGATAAGAACGGTAAGGACTTAGTATCTTTAACGGAAAATGAAGGAGTTAAATTAGAGAGTTTAACTATGACGAATCCTACAATCACTAAAATTAGGGTTATAGGTGGTCATCAACAAATAACAAGGCTAGATTTTGAGGAATCATTAAAGATTGATACTTCATTGTTTGGTTTATTGGAAGAAAAATTAAGCAAGTTAGTTAATAACGATATTTCTGTTTTTATTATATCGGATTACTTAAAGGGATCTTGTACTACTGAAAGTTGCCAATTAATTATTAAAAAGTGCAAAGAAAATAGCATTCCAGTGATAGTTGACCCAAAAGGAAATGACTGGAATAAATATAATGGTTCATACATGATAACCCCTAATTTAAAGGAGTTAGAACAGGTTTCTGGTACCACTATCATTAATTCTGACGAAGAAATCAAAAAATACGCCCTACCTTTACTTAATAAATTTAATATTGAGTATTTACTTGTTACGCGGTCTGAAAAAGGTATGATTTTAATATCCAGAGAACATACAATTAATTTTCCAACAGAGGCAAAAGAAGTTTATGATGTTTCTGGTGCTGGTGATACTGTAATAGCAACTGTTTCTTTGGGTATTGCGTTAGGTATGAAAATTGAAGATGCTGTTAAAATGGCTAATATTGCAGCAGGAATTGTTGTTAGCAAGTTTGGTACTACCCCAGTATATAAAGATGAATTGCTTACCGCAATGAATGATATTTCTACAAAACTACTAAATAGAAAAGAATTAATAAGAATTATTGATAATGAAAAGAAAAAATCAAAAAAAATTGTATTTACTAATGGATGTTTTGATATTTTGCATAAAGGTCATTTGTCGTATTTGCGTGAAGCAAGTAAATTAGGTGACATTCTAGTTTTAGGTCTAAATAGCGATGCGTCAGTGAAGCGACTTAAAGGTTTCGATAGGCCTATTAATAATGAGCAGGATCGTGCAGAAGTACTATCTTTTTTGGATTTTATAGATTATATAACTATCTTCGATGAGGATACTCCTTATGAGCTAATTAAGAGTATTTCGCCTGATATTTTAGTTAAAGGTGGAGACTATAAGGCAGAAGATGTGGTTGGAAGAGAGTTTTCTGGGAAAGTAGAAATTATTCAATTCGTAGATGGTTATTCAACAACTAATGTTATTAGCAAAATGAGCCCTACTCGTTAATCTTTAAAAGAATATTTAAATGGCAGCCCCTAGGAGGATCGAACTCCTGCTTACAGGATGAAAACCTGGTGTCCTAACCACTAGACGAAGGGGCCACTAATATTTATGGTGGGCGGTGACAGGATCGAACTGCCGACCCTCTGGGTGTAAACCAGATGCTCTCCCATCTGAGCTAACCGCCCTAAACAAAATACCACCTTTTTAAAAGGCTTAGAAAATATACCATGCTAAAAAATCACTGTCAACGGTGTATAATAGGAGAACTTATATGGAAAATCTATGCTATATGGATATTGCTTATGAACAAGCCCTACTCTGCTTAGAACATGATGATGTTCCAGTTGGAGCTATTATCGTTAAAGATGGCTGTATTATATCAAAAGGTAGAAATAAAAGAGTTTTAGATAATAATGCGTTGCTTCACGCAGAAGTAGATGCTATTCAATCTGCTTGCAAGGCACTAAACAACTGGAGATTAGATGGTTGTGAGCTATATGTTACACTTGAACCCTGTATCATGTGTGTTGGTGCAATAATCCAATCTAGAATTGCTAAAGTGGTTTTTGGGGCAATAGATCCTAAGGCAGGATGTGTTGTAAGTAAGTATAGTTTTTTTGATGATAATAAATTAATTCACAAAGTAAAATATGATTACTATCCAACTGAAAAATGTTCTAGTATTTTAACTTCATTTTTTGAAACAAAAAGAAAAAATATTAGCTGAAAATTTCTTTCTCAATAATCTCGCAAATGATATGAATAATTAAACTATGGCATTCTTGTATTCGTGGGGTTATGATTCCTGGGATACAGATATTAATATCGCATAGAGGTGCCATTTTGCCTCCGTCTTTGCCTGTAAGCCCAATAACCTTTATGTTTTTATCCTTACATTCATGAATTGCTTCCATTATGTTGTTTGAGTTTCCGCTGGTTGATATGCCAAAAAATATGTCTCCTTCTTTTCCTAGACCTTCTACTTGCTTCTTGAATATTTGTTCGTAACCGAAATCGTTACCTATTGCGGTGATGATTGAGGTGTCGGTTGTTAATGCTATTGCTGCTAGTCCTTTTCTGTTTAAATAGAATCTACCGACAAGCTCAGCTGCAAAATGCTGAGCGTCAGCTGCACTTCCGCCGTTTCCTGCAATTAGTATTTTGTTTCCATTTTTAAGTGCGTTAATGCAAATCTTCGTTGTATCACTTATTGCGTTAAGAATAGTTTTATTATTTAGTACGCTTTCTTTAAGTGCAATTGAATCTTTAAACGATTTAAGAATAATATTGTTCATGTGTAATCCTTTCAAAGTTTTGAATATTAATATCATATAACGGTATGATTATTGGTTAAAGGTTTTTGTTATACGCTGATTCCCTCTTCAATATAAAATTTCAGAGAGCTTTCATCGTTTAATGATATATTTACGTTGACATCACTATTAATAATTGGTGATTCTATAATTTTAAAGCTTATTTTATTATTACTAAGTGTTTTTTTTGGTGCCATATTTAATGCAATATTAATTCTATGCTTCTTATCTTCAAGTAGCATGGATTTAGCTAATATTTTTTGTAAGTTTTCATCAAAAAACATAAATTGATTAAATGGCTCAATTAATTTAGCATATTTATATGGAAGAACTGTTGTGTGTTGGTCTAGTTTATTAATTAGTACGTTTTCCATTTTTCCACCTTTATTTTATTATATAATATTTTTCCCGTATTTGTTCAATTATATCATTCAAGTTTATTCAAAAATTGAATTGTTTTTTAAAATAGCTGGGATAGACAGGAGTTGTTTACGATATATTAATATAAATAATACTAAGGAGAACCTATGAGAACTCTAAAAGAGATTGCAAATATGTGCGATGTGTCTGAAAGTACTGTTTCCTTAGCTTTAAATAAACCATATAAAATTTCTGAAAATGTTAGATCCAAGATATATACAATTATTCAAAAAGAAGGTTACTCTAAACTTACCAATAAAATCCAGAATTTTGGAATACTCGTATCTGATATGTCTCATGTGTTTTCAAATGAATATTATGGTGAGGTGGTACAAGGGATAATGTCATCTGCATCTGACTCTGGATTGCAAGCTAGATTTGTTACGAATTTAGATATGGACTATTACAGTATACACAATTTGCAAGGTTTTATATTATTAGGCAAACAGCCTGATGAGTATTATGAAAAGTTAATTAAGTATCGAGTTCCATTAGTTTCTTGCGGAGCTCCACCAAGCGAAGATATTCCTGTAACCTCTGTATACATTGAAAGAGAAGAAGTTTCAGGAATGTTAGCAAATTATTTAGTTAGTTGTGGACACAAGAACATTGCTGTCTTGTTAGGTGATCATCCCAATGAATATATGAATACTGAATTTTTGCGAGGAATAATTAGAAATAATCCTTACTTTAAAGATGATATGGTATACGTAGCAAATTGTGATAACTATGACACTGTTGAGATTGTAGTAAATCAAATAATGTCTCATTCTCCGCATATTTCTGCGGTTATTTGTGGTAATGATTTGTTGGCATACTATTTTTATAAGTTTGCTGAAAGGTATAATTTGAATATACCGGCTGATATTTCAATCACTGGATTTGACTCAGTAAGATTTCCAAATTTTGTGACTGTTCCAACTCCAAAGCTAACTACTGCCTTTGGTGATACGCAACTACTAGGTAGGAAGTCTTTGGAACTATTAAAAGATAGATATCTAGACTTGCTTGGTAATCAACAATATATAAAAATACCTAGCTCATTATTAATCGGTGGTTCTGTAGGAAGAGTTTAGTTTCCAAGAATTTTATGTTTTTGGTAAGCAATTGTCGCTATATAAGATTGAATGTATACGTATGAGTATACAAAGAGAATTATGAATCTAAAAATGTTTATTCCTTGCACATCTAAATGTAAATAACTTGATATTAAAAAGTAAATTAGTATTGCTAAGGATGCATGTTTGTTTTTGTATATAAGTCCTATACATAGTAGTGAGGGAACTATTACATCAATAATATACAAATTAAGAAGAACAGGTTTAGAGTTAAGAAAATATCCAAAAAGAATAAATGATAGTTTTGTAATAATGTAAAGAATGGTTGCAATTATTGCAATATTGATTCTTTTACCAGCTTTATGAACATGACTCTCCGCATCCCTTTTCATGTTATTAATTTCTGTAATTAATACAGATTTTGGAATACTTTTTTCTGGCGAGTTTTCAATAAATGAGATGAGTTCTTTGAAATCAATTATTTGCATGTTTATATAATATAGTTAGATTCTTATTAAAGTCAAAATTAAATTCTATCTTTTTCTTTGCATTCAGATGTTTTATAAAAATTGATTTTTGGATAAAGTTCTTTCAAGTGCTCTACTTCCCAGTTACCTCTAAAGAAGTAAACAGGGTTATCCATATGATCCATTGCTAAATATTGTTTATTTTCATAGATAAATTTATCAATTGTGGCTTGTTCATCTGCTTTTATCCAATAGGCAAAAGCAATGCTATACGGTAGATAGTTACAATCTGCGCCATATTCGTTTTGCAGTCTAAACTTTACAACATCAAATTGGAGCTCACCAACTGCTCCTAAAACGAGCTGATTATCTAACACTTGTTTAAAAAGCTGAATGGCGCCCTCTTCCAATAACTGATTTAGCCCTTTTGTAAGTTGCTTGCTTTTAAGTGCATTTTTAACAATTACTTTTTTAAATAGTTCAGGGGAAAAGTTTGGTATACCCGTGAAGTTTAGTAGTTCTCCCTCGGTAAACGAGTCGCCAATTTTAATAAGTCCTGTATCGTGTATACCAACAATATCGCCTGGGTAGGCCTCCTCGGTAATGCTTCTGTCTTGAGCCATAAAAGTAAGCGGATTTGCTATTTTTATTTCTCTGTTTAACCTATGGCTAAACAGCTTCATTCCTCGTGTAAACACTCCTGAGTTAATTCGCATGAAGGCTATTCTGTCTCTATGTTTAGGGTCCATGTTGGCATGTATTTTAAATACCAACCCTGTTACTTTGTTTTCATCTGGAGCAACAATTCTCTCGATTGCTGGAGCTGGTTGTGGCTCTGGTGCAATCTTAATCATTGCATCAAGTAAATCTAATACTCCAAAATTATTAATGGCACTACCAAAGTATACAGGAGTTTGAAGTCCATCTTTGTATAGTGGATAATAGAACTTGTCTACTGCACCATTAATCATGTCCAAATCTTCTATAAGTTTTTTATGATCATTTTCGCTTATTAAATTAATGAATTCTGGTGAGTTAATGTTGTTTACATCAATAGGTGTAAAGGATTTGTCGGTTGTGTTGAATCTCAAATATTGCTTATTATAAATGTTGTATATGCCCTTAAATGTTTTGCCCATACTTATTGGCCAAGTCATAGGAGTTGCTTGTATATCAAGTTCTTTTTCAATGTTGTCAATTAGGTCAAATGGGTTCATTCCTTCTCTGTCAAGTTTATTGATAAAGGTGATAACCGGAATATCTCTTTGTTTACAAACTTCCATTAGCTTTCTAGTTCTGGATTCAACTCCTTTTACAGAGTCAATCATCATTAAAACAGAGTCAACTGCTGATAATGTTCTATATGTGTCTTCACTAAAGTCTGCATGTCCTGGAGTATCAAGTAGATTGATAATGTGGTTATTATATTCAAAACACATAACAGAGGTTGAAACAGATACTCCTCTTTCCTTTTCAAGCTCCATCCAGTCAGATGTTGTATATTTGGCAGTTTTTTTTGCTTTTACTGCCCCTGCCTGTTGAATAGCTCCACCAAACAGTAGAAGTTTTTCTGTAATTGTAGTTTTACCAGCATCTGGGTGGCTGATAATCGCAAAAGTTCTTCTGCGTTTAATTTCTTCTTCTAGTTTTGTCATAGCTATCGAATTGTATTATGTATACAGTAATTTGTAAAATCACTAAGAATAGCGCATTGCAATTTTATAATCACTTATTATAATAGTAAGCATGAGTAAAGATTCTTCATTTGATATTGTTTCTGAAGTCGATTTAAGCGAAATGGATAATGCTATTAATATGGCTATGAAAGAAGTTGCTACTCGTTTTGACTTTAAAGGCAGTAGTTCAGACATTGTAAGAAAAGATACAACACTTGAACTTTCTTCTGATGATGAAACAAGAATGAAGAATTTAGTAGATATCTTAGAAAACAAGATGATTAAAAGAGAAATTCATATTAAATTTTTAGATCCTCAAGGAATAGTAGAGTCTTTGGGTGGAAAAGTTAAGCAGACTATTCTTATTAAGCAAGGTCTACCTACTGAAAAATCAAAAGAAATTAGTAAGTTTATTCGAGATGCTAAGTTTAAGGTAAAGTCTCAAATTAATGGCGATAAATTGAAAGTTACAGCTGCTAAGAAGGATGAGCTTCAAGAAGTCATTCAATCTCTAAAAAATGAAGATTTTGGAGTTGTTCTACAGTTTACTAACTACAGGTAATACTTTTTCCAGCTAAATATCCTGTTGACCAGGCAATTTGTAAGTTAAATCCACCTGTTGGTCCATCTAAGTCTAAGACTTCGCCAGCAAAATATAGATTCTCTATTTTCTTTGATTGCATGTTTTGTGGATTAACGTCTTTTAAGGTAATTCCTCCGGCGGTTATGATTGCCCTATCAAAACCCTCAACGTCACTTAGGGTGATGATTAGTTTCTTTAGAGAATTAATTATCCTTAATCGTTCCTCTTTCTTGATTTCAGATAATTTTTTATCACTACTTAGGTGATTAATTTCTATGAATATATCCACTAGCTTACCTGGAAGCAGTTGAGTTATAAGGCCTTTAAGGTTTTTCTTTCCTTCTTCCTGGCATATTCGTTGAAGCCTTAGGTCTAATTGTTCATGAGTTACTGCTGGTTTTAAATCCATGTGAAGATACACTGTTTCTAAACATGAATTCATTAGGTGATGAATATGCTTACTTGAATCAAGTATGATAGGTCCGCTTATTCCGATATGCGTAAAGAGTGCATCTCCGAATTTCTCATAATGCTTTTTATTATTTTGATATACCTCTATTTTTACATTCTTTAGTGTCAGTCCTGCTAATTTCTTCGGCCAATTATCTTTGCTCTTTAATCCAACAAGAGATGGGATAGGTTTTATGATTGTGTGCCCTAGTTTTTCTGCAAAGACGTAGCCATCACCAGTTGATCCTGTGCTTGGATAGGATAATCCACCGGTAGCAATAATTAGATTAGCGCTATGGTAATGCTTGTTATTTTTAGTGTTTACCTCAAAGGTACCGCAAATATACTGTATTTCGGCTACATTTGATTGATACGCAACCTCGATTCCAAGGTCTGATATTTTTTTTACTATTTTATCTCTTACATATGAGGCGTTTTCTGAGTCAGGGAATATTCTGTTACCTCTTTCTTCTTGTATCGCAACGCCAATAGAAGTAAAGAATTCAAGGGTTTTGTCTATTGGCAGAATATTTAGTGCATCTCTGAGCCATCGACCGTTTCTTCCTATAATCTCGATAAATTCTTGAATATTAGTGTTGGATGTCGTTATGTTGCATCTTCCTTTGCCTGTAATTAACAGCTTTTTACCACAAGCATCGTTTTTTTCAAGGATAACTACCTTGGCAGATGGGTGAAAGGTCTTAGCTGCAATAGAGGCCATCATGCCTGCTGCCCCACCTCCGATAATAACTAGGTCGTATATTTTCATTAAAAAGTTATATTATCAATTAGTCTTACTTTATTTAAATATACTGCAGTTCCTATGAATGTTTGGTTCTGGATATAGGTGTTAATTTGGTTTAGATTAGTATCGTAAACCTCTAAATACTGTGGAGTAAAAAGTGATGATTTTTTAAGAAGTGTGTCGTTAAAGAGTTTTGCTAGTGATAAATGATTAATCGTAACATTTTCCTTGATGATATTGCTTATCATTATTAGGTTCTTATATATAGAAGAAGCTAGTAATTGTTCATCTTCAGTTAAGTAGGTGTTTCTAGAGCTCATTGCAAGACCACTGTTCTCTCTAATTGTTGGGACTCCTATTACCTTGGTATATGGGAAAAATGTAGATGCTAGATTCTTAATAAGAATGTACTGCTGGTAATCCTTAAGACCAAAATAGGTATTATTTGCTTTTACGATGGAGAATAGTTTAATTATTATCTGAGCAACTCCATTAAAGTGACCTGGTCTATATTTACCACAAAGCTTGTTTGTGAAATCTGAATCAATGCCAATTTCTACTAGTGATTTGTGGTTGTTAGGGTAAATGTCTTCTACTTCTGGAATAAACACTATATCTGTTCCTGTTTCTTTAAGTAAAGCAAGGTCACGTTCGGTATTTCTTGGGTATGAATTAAAGTCTTCACCTTTTCCAAATTGAGTTGGATTAACAAAGATACTTACAATAGTAACTTCATTATTCTTGATAGATTCTTTAACTAAGCTAAGATGACCTTCGTGAAGATATCCCATTGTAGGCACAAAGCCTATTTTTTTGCTGTTTAATTGCTTGTTATAGGTATTTAGGTAATCAAGAGTACTCTTGATTATAATCATTGGGCTAGTTTGTCCTAGCTACTATCCAAAGTAGGATAGCAAGAATAATAGCAAATATTTTAAGTTTAATGTTGTTGGTTATGAGAAATTTAACTTTTTTTAAGAAGTTCATTTTTTATCTAGGTCCTCTAAGTTCCATACAGCATATTTGCATTTCGGAAAACAATCACAGCCGTAAAATATTTTACCTTTTTTAGTTTTCTTTTCAACTATATCGCCTTTACAATCTGGACAACCTTTTTCTCTGATTATTTTTTTTTCAGATTTTGTTGATTTACAAGCTGGATAATCAGAACAAGCTAAGAATTCTCCAAATCTTCCTTTTTTGTATACCATGTTTTTGCCACATTTAGGGCACTTTTCCTCAGAAACTTTTTCGTTTTCGTCCTTTGGAATCTCAGGTGCTTGTTCGCCTTCGATAGGTTCTGTATACTTACATTCCGGAAAGTTAGAGCAAGAAAGAAATTTTCCATATTTACTTATTCTAATAACCAGTGGATTAGAGCACTCTGGACAGATTTTATCTGTTTCTTCTACATGCTTTTTTGCAGTCTTATAGGTATGATCTAATTGTTTTTCAAATGGAAGATAGAAATCTTTAATCATTGAGACCCATTCGGTTTTACCAATTGCAATATCGTCAAAAGATTCTTCAATATTAGCTGTAAATTGATAACTAATAATTTCTTGAAAGTATTCTTTTAAAAAGTTAGTTACAGTAAAGGCTATTTCAGTTGGCAAAAGGTATTTTTTTTCTTTTTCAATATATCCTCTTGTAATAATCGTTGATATTGTTGGTGCATAAGTTGATGGACGGCCTATTCCTTCGCTTTCTAGCTTTTTAACAAGTGATGCTTCTGTGTATCTGGCTGGAGGCTTAGTAAACGATTGTAGCGCATCCATAGATTTTATAGGTACCATATCATTTACTTTAATATCTGGAAGTATGCTATCATCATCTTCCTCAGTCTCTTCGTCTGTATCTTCAATATATAGCTTCATAAAACCATCAAACTTAATTATTTTACCAATAGTTTCAAAACCATATTTATTGTTGTTCTCAGGTGAAAGACTAATAACAGTATTCTCGATTATAGCTTCTGGCATCTGTGTTGCAACTGTTCGTTTCCAGATAAGCGTATACAGCTTAAGGAGCTGAGGATCAAGTTTATCTGCTAATGAATCTGGTGTTAGCTCAATATTAATAGGTCTTATTGCTTCGTGAGCTTCTTGTGCGCCTTTTGATTTAGTTTTAAATTCTCTGTGTTTTGATAAGGCGTAATCATCACCCATATTCTTTCTAATGTAGCCACTAATCTGATCAAGAGATTCTTTAGAGATGTTTAATGAATCTGTTCTCATATAGGTTATTAAAGCTATTCTATCGTTATCCATGTCAATACCTTCATATAGCTGTTGTGCTAGTTTCATCGTGATAGCAACAGGTAGTCCAAACTTTCTATGTGCTTCTTGTTGAAGTGTTGAAGTTGTAAATGGAACTGATGGACTTCTTTTACTAATTGTTTTCTTAACATCTAAAACTTTAAGTAAATAGTCTTTTGGTATTGTTATTTCTATTTCTTTATTATTGGTTTTCTCATTAACTTTTTCTTGTATCTGAGGGTTATTGAACGCTTCTGAAATAATAGATTTAACTTGATCTAAATCAGTTATTTCAGCTTTTTTATTGTTAATAGTACTGAGTGTAATAGGGATGTTCTTTTTTGAATGCTCCCCTATTCCTTTAACTTTCCATTGTTCTTTAGAGCTAAATTTTTGGATTTCTTCTTCTCTTTCCACAACAAATCTAACAGCAACGGATTGAACACGCCCTGCACTTAGACCTTTTCTAATCTTTTTCCATAATAAAGGTGATAGCTTGTATCCTACTAATCTGTCGATAACTCTTCTTGCTTGCTGAGCATTTACTAGGTTTAGGTCAATTTTCCTTGGATTATCAATGGCTTTAAGGATAGCTGTCTTAGTAATCTCGTGAAAAACGATTCGTTGATAGTCTTCATCTTTAATTTTAAGCGCAGTTTGAATGTGCCATGAAATAGCTTCCCCTTCTCTATCTTCGTCGGTTGCTAGCCAAATCTTTTCAGCATTTTTTGCTAACTCTTTAAGTTCAGTAACTACTTTTTTCTTCTCTTTAGAGACCTGATAAGTAGGAGTAAAGTTATTTTCAATATCTACTCCAAGTTCTTTGGTTGGTAAATCAATTACATGACCCATTGATGCTTTGACAATATAGTCTTTGCCCAAATATTTTGTGATTGTTTTAGCTTTTGCTGGTGACTCAACTATTACAAGATTTTTAACCATTTATAATTTACTCCTTAGTAACATCGGAAAGATTTTAACCTCTATGGAACCATTTATCAATTTCTTTTTCATCAAAGCTCTTCTCTATCGGTCTTCCGTGAGGGCAACTAAGGTTATTATTGCAGTTTATCCAATCATTTACTAAGGCTATTTTTTCTCTTTCTTGAAGTGTATCACCAGCTTTAATTGCTGCCTTACAAGCAATAGTCGTATAAGTTTTAGTAATTTTATCCTTGCCGTCTTTTTTGTTGTCTGAAATAATTTCCTTAATAAGCTCTTTATGGTCTGTTTTTGCTGGTAAGTCTGTTGGTACTGATCTTAGAATCAAACTATCATCACCAAAATTATCTATAACATAGCCTAAGTTACTGAGAATATTCATAATTTCTTCGTAGATAAGAACATCTTGCTTATCTAAAAAAATGTTTTCAGGAAACAGAAGTTCTTGGCTGTTTCTATTAATTGATTGATTTTTTAGCTTCTCAAAAAGGATTCTTTCATGAGCTGCGTGTTGGTCTATAATTCTTAGTTTGTCTTCAAAGTAAAAAACTAAGTACATATTATTAAATTGGAAAATATTTTGTACTAAATCATTATTTTGAACTACTGATGAAGCTTTTATTGGTGTCTGTATAATCTCTTTATATGCTGCAACCTGTTGTTTACTTTCAAATAGCTCGTTTGGTTTATATGTAATCTTATTTTGAAAAGAAACAGCTGGTTTATGGTAATCAATTGTTTCTGCCACATTAATAGAATCATGATTATTAATTGAAGTACTTTGTCTTGTTTCAAAAGTTTTTTTTATTGCTTTAAATATTGAATCAAAAATAAAGGTTTCTTTATAGAGTTTAACCTCAGTTTTAGAAGGATGGACATTAACATCTATTTCTGAAGGGTCTGTTTCAATATTTAAATATAAGTATGGGTGCATATTTGCAGGAAAAATAAATTTTGTTGATTGAGTAACCGCAGCATGAAAAGTATTGTTGTTTACAAGACGCTTATTCACCACAAAAAGTTGCTTTTCTTTATTTGCTCTAGTTTCTTGAGGTGTTGAGATAAATCCGTTAATTTTAATGCCTAAGTCTGCATAGTTAATCTCAATCATGTTTTTAAATACCTTAAAGGAATGAATATCAGAAATAACTTCTTCTATTTGATTGTTGCCAGTGGTAGAGAATATTTTTTTATTATCATGAAGCAGAGTAAATGCGATTTCTGGATGAACTATTGCAAGACCTTGTGTAATCTTTAGCATGTGTCCAAATTCTGTGTTTTCGGATTTTAAGTACTTTTGTCTTGCAGGTATATTGAAAAATAGGTCTTTGGCGATTATAGTAGTCCCTTTGGGTAGATGAACAGATGTCTCAGAGATGATTTTGCCTGACTCTGTAATTAGCTCTGTTCCTTTTTCAGTATCTGACGTGTTTGTTTGAATTGTAAATCTAGAAACAGAAGCAATACTTGGGATAGCTTCTCCACGAAATCCCATGGTGTCTAAAAATAACAGGTCTTCTACGGAGGATAATTTAGAAGTAGCGTGTCTTACAAGAGACATCTTGGCATCTTCTTTATCCATGCCAGAGCCATTATCTGTAATCTTGATGAGAGATTTCCCGCCGTTTTGTATTTCAATTCGAATATTTGTAGCACCAGCGTCTATGGAGTTTTCTACTAGTTCTTTAACTACAGAAGCTGGCCTGTTTACTACTTCACCGGCGGCTATTTTGTTGATTGTATTTTCATCAAGTAGCCTAATTTTACCCATTTTATTTGATTTTTGAAGCAGCTTTTATAAATTCCCTAAACATTGGATGTGGGTTATTAGGTCTGCTTTTAAATTCTGGGTGATATTGAGAAGCTATAAAGAATGGATGGTTAGGATACTCTATTACTTCAACTAATTTGTTATCAGGTGACGTTCCAGAGAATATAAAACCATTATCCTCGAAAGCTACTCTATATTCATTATTAAATTCATAACGGTGACGATGTCTTTCAGATATTTCGGCCACTCCATAACAATCAAATAGTAATGTTCCTTCTTTAATTTTGCATGGATATGCGCCAAGCCTCATTGTTCCACCTTTGTTAGTTATGTACTTTTGGTCAGGCATAAGGTCGATTACTGGATATTCAGTTTTTAGGTCGAATTCTTTACTGTTGGCATCTTTATATCCTAGTACATTTCTAGCAAATTCAATAACAGCCATTTGCATTCCAAGGCATAATCCTAAGTAAGGAATATTGTTCTCTCTTGCATATTTAACTGTTGTAATTTTTCCTTCAACGCCTCTAATTCCAAACCCTCCAGGTACTACAATTCCTTGTACTTCCTTAAGTTTTTCCACGATTTCTGCTTCATTTAAGTCTTCGAGTTTTTCACTATCTATCCAGACTATTTCAATCTTATGATCATTATATAGTCCAGCATGGTAAAGTGATTCAACAACTGAAAGGTAAGAATCGTTTAGTCCAACATATTTTCCAACTAGAGCAATCTTTATCTTATTTTTTGCTCCGTATAGTTTTTTAACCATTTCTTCCCAGTCTTTAAGGTCTCTTTCTTTTGCTTCTGTAAGTTGTAAGTACTCTATTACTATGTCGTCTAATCCTTCTTTTGCTACATTTAGAGGTACTTCGTAGATGGACTTTACATTCATAAGCTCAATAACTGCTCTTTTTTCAACGTCGCAGAATAATGAAACTTTATCTTTAACATCTTGCTCTAAAGGATGTTCTGTCCTTAAGCAAATGATATCTGGTTGGATACCTAGGCTTCTAAGTTCTTTTACGCTGTGTTGTGTTGGTTTTGTTTTAAATTCACCAGAAGAATTTAGATATGGGACAAGAGTAGCATGAATGTGGACCGAGTTGTGTCTGCCAAGTTCTTTTCTGAATTGTCTAATGGCTTCAAGAAAAGGTAATGATTCAATGTCACCTACAGTTCCTCCAACTTCGATTAGAATAACATCAACATCATTCACTTCAGATACTTTTCTAATATGATCTTTTATTTCATTAGTAATATGAGGAATTACCTGAACAGTTCCTCCAAGATAGTCCCCTCTTCTTTCTTTGGACAATACATTATGGTAAATCATTCCTGAGGTCACGTTGTTTATTTTACTTAGACTTTCATCGATGAATCTTTCATAGTGACCTAAATCCAAGTCAGTTTCTGCACCATCATCAGTTACATAAACTTCGCCGTGTTGGAAAGGCGACATTGTACCAGGATCTGCATTTAAATATGGGTCTAGTTTTTGGATTAGTATTTTAAACCCTCTATTTTTTAAGACTCTTCCCAACGATGCAGCAGCAATACCTTTTCCAAGCGATGAAACAACTCCTCCAGTGATAAAAACATATTTAGCCATTTGTATTTCCCTCTCCTTCATTGATAGTTAATTGTAATTTTGTGATTCTTCTTCGGTAAACGTGTAATACCTTAATTTTAAGGTTCTCATCTTCGTATACATCACCTTTTTCAGGCATTTTTCCAAGTCTATTTACCATAAATCCAGCAAGTGAATCATAGTCTTCATCTTCTGGAAGTTTTAAGTTAAGTTCGTTATTTAGGTCTGAAACATTAATTAGTCCTGAAATAATATAGGCATCATTCTTCTTTGTAATCATTTCTTCTTCTTTTACATCATACTCATCATGGATTTCACCAATGATTTCTTCTATAACATCTTCCAAAGTTACTAAACCACTTGTTCCACCGTATTCATCAACAACAATTGCTATATGTGTTTTCATTTTTCTTAGCTCGTTAAGTAGTTCATCTATCTTCTTTGTTTCAGGAACATAGTAGGCTGGTCTTATCATGTCTGGAGATAAGGAGTCTGTTGCTTCCCACTTGTCCGTAGTAACTGAAAAAATATCTTTGGCATAAACAAATCCTATAATATTATCTATTCTATCTCTGTAAACAGGTATTCTTGAGTGGCCATATTTGTTAATTAATTTAACGGTTTGCATTAAAGTTGCCTTCATTTCTATGGCAACAATATTTGGTCTTGGGGTCATTATTTCTCTAGCAATGATGTCTCCAAATTCGAAAATGGAAGTTAACATTTTTTCTTCATTTTCCTCTAATACGCCCTCTTCCAGCCCAAGATTGATTAGTAGTTTAATTTCTTTTTCTGATACAAGAGACCCCTTTTCAAGTAAGTTGCCTTTAGTGATTTTAAGAATAATTTTTGAGAGTAGATTAAGTACAATAATTATTGGTGATAATATAATGGATAAGTAATAGATAAACCGACTTATTTTTAAAGATAGAAACTCTGAGTTCATTAATGCAACGTTTTTAGGAGTTATTTCTCCAAATATTAAGAGAAAAATTGTCATAAATAAGGTTGAAGATGCTGCTATAAGAGATTCGCTCTCAATCCCCATTTTAGTCATAATATCAATAAAGATAAAAGTTGAAATAGTTGAAGCTAAAATATTAACTACATTATTACCTACTAGAATTGTTGTAATCATTTTTCCAGGTTTGGTAAATAATTTTAAAATGTATTTAGATGTCTTAGGATGTTCTGATTCGAGTTTTCTTCTTTTTACAGGGGACAGAGATGTGAGCGCTGTTTCAGATGCGGAAAAAACTGCTGATAGCATCACAAGTATGCATAGTATAAATATTTGTAAATAAACCGAGCTATATTCCACTAATTATTTTATCCTCTTAGCCTTTTTTATTACTTTATTATAAGATAGGAACAAATCAAATACAATTGTCAGATGCATGTTAAAATTGCTTATACTTCTTAAGTAGGAAGTCCTCATAGTCTTCCATTATCTCTCTTTCATTATCATCATTATGATCATATCCAGTTAGATGAGCGTAAGAATGAGCGATGGTCATTATTAATTGATCTTTCTTCTCTAAATTATAGTCAGTAGCTTTTTTGTATACTTCTTCAAGGCAAATATAGATATCGCCAAGAATATCATCATCAAAAATAGGAAAAGTTAGCACATCAGTTGCTTTATCCTTGCTTCGATATTGATTATTGAGTTCTTTCATTTCTTTTGAGTCGATAAAGCTAATTGAAAGCTCACCATCTGGAAATAATACTCTATTTTGAATGTGCTCAGTAAGACTTTTAATAAGTTCTTCATACTGAATACTTTCAGGGTCGTTAAGGTTTATCTGTAAATTCATGCTTATTTATCAGGATATTTAATTCTGGAGTGATACTGGTTTGTTATTACATTAATAAAAGTTTTTTTGATTTTTTCTAGGTCAACGAGTGTTATGTCTGAATCGCTTAATTGGTTATCATCTAGTTTATCTTTAATGATTTTATTAACGATTGATTGAATCTTAACAGGCGTAGGGTTGTCAAGTGATCTGATGGCAGCTTCTACACCATCTGCTAGCATTATTACAGCACTTTCCTTGGTAGATGGTTTAGGTGTTGTGTATCTAAATTGTTCTTCTTCAACTATTTCGTTTATGCTGGATTTAAGCATTTTATAGTAAAAATATACAAGTAAGCTGCTACCATGGTGTTCATGAATAATGGTTTGTATTTCTACTGGCAGACCATATTTCTTCGCAATTTCTACACCGTCTTTTGGATGACCAAGAATAGTTAGTGCACTTAAAGATGGCATGGTGTATTCGTGTGGATTTTGAGCTTGGTTTTGATTCTCGATGAAGTATTCTGGTTTTTTGAGTTTACCAATATCATGATAATAAGCAGCAACTCTAGCTAGAATACTATTAGCATTAATGTTTTCTGCTGCTGATTCTGCAAGGTTTGCAACCATTAGGCTGTGATAGTAGGTTCCAGGAGCTTCATTTAGTAATCTTTTCATTAGATCATTGTTCATATCACTATAGTCTAGTAGTTTGAGGTTAGTCGTAATTCCAAAGATTTCTTCGATATAAGGTATTGTTCCGATTGCAATAATGTAACAGAAGATTGGGTTGATAAAAATTATTGTTAAATGAATTAATGTAAATTGCAGAGATGAATGAGAACTATTTAGAAGAACAACTGACATGACTACTAAGGACATAGCTCCAACAATAAGCCCTGTAAGTGGAATTGAACGTCTATTTTTGAAGTTTCTTACAAGTACAGTGGTAAGTGTGTTGGATACCATAATGTATAGTATTGATAGGGTATTAAAATCAAACAGGAGCAGAATTGTAAGTATATTAAAATAGGTAATTATATAGGCCACCTTTTCGGAAATTAGCATACAAATAAGGATAGAAAATAAGCTTACGGGAAGAAGTAGCCCTGGCTCAAAGAATTGTGGAAACTTTTCAAAACTGTTAACAAAATAGATTGAAGTAAAGTACAGAGATTGTAATGAAATAAGTAGCAGTAGTTGCTTGGTTGTTGGTTTAACATGTCTAGTAATCATTTTTTCAAGCATGAAAATAAGAGCAATTACCCCAAGAAGAAGTGGTAATAATTCTTTGAAGTTAATGCCGTTACGGTATAGACCAGTTTTCTTTAATATCTCCAAATTAATTGGTTGTAAAATATCTCCTTTATAAATAATAGGTTGTCCCTTTTTGATGGTTGTAGTTTGTGGGATAAAATTCCTTTTAATTTCCTGAATTTTTTCAGAAGTTGCTTTTTCGTTATAGACCATGTTAACAGAAACAAGTGAACCGAGGATGCTATTTATCAGTGGGCCATAGTTGTTTCTGGTTTGAACGCTGTTGTATGGGTTTAAGTGTTTACTTAGTTTTTCTTGCATGTTTTCATCTGATTTAATTCCTTCAGAATAGATATTGGTTGCTATTTGTTGTGATAGTAGCTCTAGAAAACGAAGGGAATCATAATCCATCCTAGACATCTGAGATACCGTCCTAGGTGAAAGTTTAAGTATTGGGTTACTAGATGCAATAGAGTTAGTACTATATTTTTTTTCTTTTATATCATTTAGTGTAAAAAAAATGGTAATAATATCTTTTTTTGTTTGGTTCTCTTTTTCAAAATCTCTTTTATAGATTGGTTCATTTTCCTTAATTTTATTTTCTAACAATTTTTTGGATAATTCTAGGTCTGAAGATGTTTCAATAATGAACTGTTTTGGACTAACTATATTCTCTGGGCTGGTTGTTCCTACAATAAGGTGCTGATTCTTTGGCAAGTAAGCTATCGAGATAAGAATAACCATTAATAGGCCAAGAGAGATGTAAACTATGCTTTTTAAGTAATTGTTATTACTCGTGATGTTCAATTTTTGCTCCAAGCTTCTTGAACTTCTTAACAATATTCTCGTATCCTCTATTTACATGTTGCATACCAGCTATTACAGAAGTTCCTTCAGCTGACAAGGCTGCAATGATAAGAGCAGCACCGCCTCGGAGGTCTGTTGATTTTACTTCAGCACCTGATAGTTTTTTGTTCGATCCATTTACAATAGCCTTATTACCCTCAATATCAATATTTGCATCCATTCTATTTAATTCCATTACATGCATGAAGCGGTTTTCAAAGATTGTTTCAGTAATTACGCTTTTTACTGGTACGGTTGTTAGAAAACTCATAAGTAAAGGTTGCATGTCAGTTGAGAAAGCTGGATACGGACCAGTTTTTATAGTTATTGGTACTGGTTGAGATTTGCTAGCATAAATCTTAAGAATATCGTTCTGTGGAAACTCATGCTTAATCTTAGTTTTTTCCATAACTTCGATTAAGTCAGGAATTTGTGTCTTATCTATGTTTTTAAGTGTGATATCGCTTCTTGTAGTTGCTGCAGCCATTACAAAAGTAGCTGTTTCAATTCTGTCAGGAATAATACTGTATTTTACAGAGTTAAGTTCTTTTACTCCTGTAATTGTGATTGTTGGAGAACCAGCTCCTTTAATTTTGGCACCACCTTTGTTAAGAAAATCTGCTAATGCAATAATCTCTGGTTCTCTAGCTACATTTTTAAGCACAGTTTTTCCTTCCACTAAGCTAGCTGTCATCATAAGATTTTCAGTAGCACCAACACTTGGGAAATCTAGCCTAAAATTGGCTGGAGTTAATGGACCTTTTGTCTTCAAGATAACGAACCCATGCTCAACACTTGTTTCAATTCCAAATGCTTCAAGTCCTCTTAAATGGATATTTACTGGTCTTGAACCAATTAGACACCCTCCTGGATACGGAATTTTAGCCATCCCCACTCTGGCAACAATAGCTCCTGAAACAAAAAAAGATGCTCTCATTTTTGTAATTAGCTCATAAGGAGCTATGTGTCTTAAGTCATCAGTTCCTTGTATTCTTACTTCGTTATTTGAAAATTCCGCCCGCATACCAAGGCTATTTAGTAACCTAATACCAGTAATGATATCAGTAAGTTCAGGTACGTTTGTTAGTGTAACATCTTTTTTAAATAAAACAGTTGAAACAAGTATTGGAAGTGCAGCGTTTTTTGAGCCACTAATTATAACTTCTCCTGATAGTTTTGTAGGTCCTGTTACTTTTAATTTTCCCATGAATCAAACTTAAGAGCTATTTTGTTAGCAATACTGGCAAATTTATCAAAAGCAAAAATAATAATTCGGCCAACGATATATCCAATTATTAGACCAAGGAAGGATCTATATAAACTAGTGATGAATGGGGCGTGTAGGTGACAAAAAGTGTTAATCTGAGATATTGAAACTATTGAAGAAAATAATAATAAAAGAGACTTAAGCGTTTTATCTATTTTAGGGTTGTTCCAGTAATGAATTGCAATCATAAGAAGAGGTACAGCAAATAATATTTCCTTTGATCTTGGTCTTACAATGAAAATAGTTTCTAATAGCTCTCTGAAAATAATTTCTACTTTTCCCAAAATTAGTATTCCGTAGTTACCAGTTCTCATAACATAAAAGATTAGAAATACTGCAACTAGTAATGCAACAAAAAGGTATTTAAACGTGACAACACCTGAAATGTACCTGCGAAGAACATAATACAGGTATTTGACTCTTTTTGGTCTTACGAAGAAATAGATAGCCAAAAGAAGTATAGGTATTGTGCTTGCTAGTTTTACGCCTCTAAAGGTCCAGATAGCTACAAAGTAATTGTAGTGGAACAATAGTACGTTAATAATTACTCCTGTAAAAACTGTAGAAATAAATATTAATAAAAGTATTGGTATGTATTTTCTTGTTTTTGTTGGATCTTTATCTAATATTTCCTTAATTATTATGAAAACCATCACAGGCGTAACGCAGCTTGCTATTAATGCCATGATTTCATTAAAAAACTTAATGTTATCTGTAAAATATGCTGCTATTCCAAGTATAGAGGTAATTGAAATAACTGATAGCGAATGTATAGTTGTTAAAGTAGAAGCAAAAATCCTAATAAACATTAACATTAGAACAATGACTGTAATGTAGGCAATTATCTGAAATATGAAGATATTAGTTGTTTGTGGTTTTTTAATGAAGTCAATTACACTTGTTTTATAACCACTATTATTTATCTGATTTTTCAGGTTCTTAATTAAAGAAAGTGTTTCTATATATATTTTTTCTTTATTTTCTGAGAAGTTGTTTTTATCTGTTTCAATATCAATTTGAATAATTGATGCATTTCTTTCTTTAATTGCTCTTAATGCTCGGTTAACGTAGTTTTCGTTATCTTTACCAACAGGAATATAATGAATCTTTAAAGCTTTATTCTGTGCACTTAGAGCAAGGTTTCCTAGTCCTTTAGGTTGAATAAACTCAGTAAAAGCAAAGAAGTTGTCGTAGGTGTTTATCTTTAGTGCTGTAGTATGAATAAATTTTTTGTAACCAAGAGCTTCATTGTCTTTGAACTTAAGAATCTTTATCTCACCTTCTGCAAGGTTGGAAATTTTAGAAGATATTTGTTCTTCATTAAATCCTTCAAAGTTGCTGATTTCTGGGATTACAGATAGTCCATGTTTATAGATTAGAGAAACAGTGTTTGGATTAATGTCTATGGAAGTATTTAGTAAATCTTCAGTGTCTGCAACAACTTCAATAATGCTTCCTAAGTTCTTAACTCTATTGCTACCAAGTTTGATCTCTAAATTAGCTCTAGCGTATTCATAAAGGTTTGTTTCATCAATTATAAGGTAGTTAAGTTCTGGTTGAATCGAATATCCACTTGGAAGTCTGGAGTATATAGAACTGTATTGTCCTTTACTAATTCTATTAATGTTAATAATTTCTTTTCCAGTGATAAGTGTTGCTTTTCCATCATTTACTAGGTTACGAATACTATCTTCTTTTAAGATTATTGAAGTAACACCCGCTTCTTTATAGCTAGTAAGACTGTTGTTGTAGTGAATACCTGAACTTAAGTAAATGTTTTTAATAGTATCGAAATCTACAGCTATTTCTATATTGGTGTTTTTTTGTTCGTATATTATTTTATTATATATTGGGTATAAGCAAGCTATAACACAAATAATAAGAAGAATGGATAGTTTATTTTTTGCAAGTCGTTTAAGTATTTCCATTATTAATACGTCCTATCTTAACTAGTCTTTTCTTAAATGTAAATAAGCCTCTATGAAGCAATCTATTTCTCCGTCCATCACGGCCTGAACATTTCCTGTTTCATGGTCAGTACGTAGGTCTTTTACCATTGTATATGGATGAAAAACGTATGAACGAATTTGGTTTCCCCAGCTTATTTCTTTGTTAGTATCAGCAATGTTCTTTTTTTCTTTATCCTCGATTTGTTGGTTGTAGGTTTTTAGTTTTGAAATAAGAACCTGCATGGCTTTTTCTTTGTTTTGTGTTTGAGATCTGCCACTTTGGCACTGAACAACAATCCCAGAACTTAAGTGCGTTATTCTGACTGCTGAGTCTGTTTTGTTAATATGTTGACCACCTGCCCCACTTGAACGATAAGTGTCTACCCTGATGTCTTCAGGTCTAATGTTAATTTCTTTTGATAGGTCTAACTGTGGAAGAACATCAACAGAAGCAAACGAGGTTTGTCTCTTATTGTTTGCATTAAATGGCGATAACCTTACTAGACGATGGATACCATGCTCTGATTTCATCATTCCATAAGCATACTCACCTTCAATAGTAAGCGTTGCGCTTTTAATGCCTGCTTCGTCACCTTCTGAGATGTCTATTATTTCGTAACTAAAATTTTTATTTTCAATCCATCGTTTATACATTCTTAGAAGCATTTCTGCCCAGTCTTGCGCATCAGTTCCGCCAACACCAGCATTTATAGTGAAGATGACATTGTTCTGGTCATAAGGACTATTCAAAAGTGTTTTTAGCTCAAGTTTGTTATATTTTATTGTAATCTCATTAAGGAATGACTTTATTTCTTCTTCAAGGGATTGGTCGTTTAAAGTAATTAAGTCTTTGATGTAGCTAAGGTTTTCTTTAAACTCATAGAATTCTTTGAGTTTGTTTTCAATTATTTTAATTTCTTTGGAGATGTTGCTGGCTTTGTCATGGTCGTTCCAGATATCTTTTTCTTGAAGCTGTCGTTCTAAAAGGGCTTTATCGTTTAATAGCTTATTTATCTGAAGGTAACCTTCGAGTAATGTTTCTTTATTCTTAAATTCTTCGATTCGGGATACATAGTCTTCTATCATGACTAAATTTGTTTTCCGCAGCACACCTTGTATTTTTTACCTGATCCACAAGGACAAGCTTCGTTTCTGCCAGTTTTGTTTTCTTTATTTGTTACAGGTTTATTAATCTTCTTTTGGTTGGTTGTATCTCTATCGTAGGAAGTTATTTTTATTTTCTTCTGTTCTTCTTCCATTAAGTGTTCCATTTCTTCTTCTGAAATGATTTTAACTTTGAACAGATTTGTAATTACTTCTTGTTCAATGCTGTCCATCATAAGTTGAAACATTTCATAGCCTTCTTTTTTGTATTCAAGTAAAGGATCTTTTTGAGCATAAGCTCTAAGCCCAATACCTTCACGAAGGTAGTCCATGTTTTTGAGATGTTCTATCCATTTAAGGTCAAGTGCATGAATGTAGATAATCTTCATGATTGATAAAAGATCGTCTTTGTTAATTTGTGAAACAAAATCATCATAATATTTTTTAGATTGGTTTATTAAATTGCTGATTGTTTCTTGTTGGTTCTTTTGTTCTAAGTTACTAAATGTAAATGGCAGAAGGATAGATAGTTCTTTCTTAAGTTCATCCCATTGTACATCTTTCATGCTTGAGTTTTCAGGGAAGAAATTGCTAACTATAGCTTTAATGTGATATTCAATAATTTCAAAGCATTTGCTAATAAGCTTAGTTTGCTCAAGTATTAACCTTCTTTGTTTATAGATGATTTCTCTCTGTTTATTCATTACATCATCGTACTCGAGTAGTTGTTTTCTGATATTAAAATGGTAGAGCTCAACCTTCTTCTGTGCTCTTTCTATTGAGCCAGAAATCATGCTGTGTTCAATAGATGTTTCATCATCAAAGCCTAGCTTTTCCATAATGCCAATAATCTTATCTGAGCCAAATAGCCTCATTAAGTCATCTTCCATACTAACAAAGAATTTAGTGTAACCAGGGTCTCCTTGTCTACCGCAACGGCCCCTTAACTGGTTGTCTATTCTTCTGCTTTCATGTCTTTCAGTTCCGTATACTACTAGTCCACCCTTTTCCTTTATTCCTTCACCTAAAACGATGTCAGTTCCTCGTCCTGCCATGTTGGTGGCAATAGTTATGCTTCCTGGTTGGCCAGCATTTGCTATGATTTCTGCTTCTTGTTCATGGAACTTTGCGTTAAGTACACTATGCTTTATTCCTTTTTCCTTAAGAAGTGAACTGATTAGTTCTGAAGTGGAAATAGAGATAGTACCAACAAGCACAGGTCTTTTGTTTTCATGATGCTCGATAATTTCTTTAACAACTGCATTAAATTTACCGTTTCTAGATTTATATACAGCGTCAGGAGCATCTTTTCTGGTTAGAGATCTATTTGTAGGGATCTCTAATGTTTCTAAGCCATAGATTTTTTCAAACTCTGTAGCCTCTGTCAAAGCAGTACCTGTCATACCAGATAGTTTTGTAAACATACGAAAGTAGTTCTGGAAAGTAATTGAAGCTAAGGTTTGGCTTTCTTGTTGGATAGGCAACCCTTCAACAGCTTCTATGGCTTGGTGAAGACCATCGCTATATCTTCTTCCTATCATAAGTCGACCAGTGAATTCATCAACGATAATAATTTCATCGTTTTGAATAACATAATCTGTATCTCTTTTGAATAAATGTAATGCTTTTAGTGATTGAATAAGCATATGTGCTTTGTCCATATTTTCAATATCATAGAGGTATTCAATATTAAGTAGTTTTTCTGTCTCTGCAATACCTTCTTCGTTAAGAATAATGTTTTTATGTTTTTCTTCTATTGTAAAATGTACATCAGGCTTAAGCTTTTTGGCAATTTGAGCTGTTTTTCGATACTTTTCAGTATCTTCTTCTATTACACCAGAAATTATCAGTGGAGTTCTAGCTTCATCAATAAGGATGCTATCAACTTCGTCGATTATTGCATAATGTAGGTTTCTTTGTACGCAATGAGAAAGCTCGGTTGCCATATTATCCCTGAGGTAATCAAAGCCAAATTCATTGTTAGTTCCATATACAATATCTGCTTCGTAAGCAAGCTTCTTTTGGTCAGGATTCATTCCAGCTTGAATAAGTCCAACCGTTAATCCTAAGAATTTATGAATAGCTCCCATCCATTCGCTGTCTCTTTTAGCTAGATAATCGTTAACTGTAACAACAAATACACCTTTTTTAGTGAGCGCGTTAAGGTAAGCAGGTAAAGTAGATACTAATGTTTTACCTTCTCCAGTTTTCATTTCTGCTATTTTGCCTTCATGCAGAGTAAGTCCACCAATAAGCTGAACATTGAAGTGTCTCATATTTAGGGTTCTTACAGATGCCTCTCTAACTACAGCAAATGCTTCTGGAAGAATACTTTCTAGTGTTTCACCCTTATTTAGTCTAGCAATGAATAGATTGGTTTGGTTCTTTAGTTCCTCATCAGACATAGCTTGAAATTTAGGCTCAAGCTCGTTGATATGTGCTACTACACTATCATATTTTTTAAGTTGATCATTCAGTGTTTTACCAAAAAATAACCTTCTAAACAGATTAAGCATTTATACTTTTTCCCTTTGAACTATACAGGTTGAATTAATCCAAAGTCACCGTCGTTCCTTTTGTAGATTACATTCATTTTGTTAGTTTCTGCATTCAAATATGCTAGGAATTCCATATTGCTAATTTGTAATTGAAGTACAGCCTCTTCTTCAAACATTGGCTTTAGAGGTGTAGTCATTCTGTATACAACAGGATTAGCGTGGTCTTCATCTGTAGGGTTTTCTGTTTGTTGAATAATTTCATTAATAAGTACTGATGTCTTATCACGTCTTTTATCCTTCATTTTATTTTTGTATTTTTTTAATTGTTTTTCAAGTTTTTCGAATATTAAGTCAATAGCAGCATACATGTCTGAGTGTTCTTCTTTAGCAGAAAGAATAGCGCCATGTACATGAACTGTTACTTTAGCCTCATTTTGTTTGTCTGGTGATTTGGTTTCGTGATGCTCAAGTTCTACTTTTCCTTTTTCAAGCGCTTCGTGAAAAAAAGTGTCTAGCTTTCCTATCTTCTTTTGTGAATAATCCTGTAAAGCACTAGTCATTGATATATTATGTCCTGAAACAATTATTTGCATCTGATTTCCTCCCAATGTGTTTGTTTATATATTATCTGATGAAATGAGTGGATTTGCAACCGACAACCCTTCCGTCTCAGCATTGCTGAGACACCTTCCCTTAAAAAGGGAAGGATTAATTATTAATAAAGAAATTATTTTTAATTACAATTTTTTTGTTAGTGAGACTAACGAGGCTGGTTAAAAGATATTGAGTCGAGCGGTCACTGAGCTTGCCAAAGTGTAAGCGAGAATGACCAGGTTATTTTGTGAGTTTGGTTTTTAAATTTTGTTTAGAGCGAATAATCGTTAAGATATAAGCATTATTATCAATATTTTTATAAATAATCCTATAATCATAGCTAATTAGCTGTCTTATTGACTTATTTTTTAATTCTTGAACCATTGTTCCTAAGAATGGGTTATCTGTTAGGTATTCAGTTTTTTCCACAATATCACTTGTTACTTTTTTTGCGTAAAATGTTGAATCATAAGCTATATAGTTAAATATATTTTTTAAGTCATTTTTTGCAGGCTCTGTCCAAATTACCAACTCTGCATTTCCTTTTTTAATTCATCAACAGAAAGCACTTGGTTTTCGATAATTGCGTTCTGTCCTCTTCTTATTTTATCAATTACATATAGCCTATACATAATGTCATCGACGTTTGCAGTTTCAGGTAAACTTGATACCGCACCAATTAAATCTTCTTTTAATGATTTCATTTTTCACCTCATTATTTTTTAATTATTATAACATTATTTTTTTTGTTAGTGGCA
>DYQY01000007.1 GCA_020719045.1 Candidatus Termititenax sp. | reverse complement strand
GCCATGATTACCTACTTAATAGGATGGTATGTGAAACATCTTAAGGACTTGCCTTCTACTCAGTTATCTTTCGGCTTTGGCTGAAAAACTACCGGACACTACTGATGCGTACTTATAATTTTGATTCAGGTGAGATTTGTTTTGATGTAAGGAAAATTGGAAGTGAGCTTGTGATATCAATTTCAGATAATGGTGTTGGAATTGAGCCAGAAGAAGTTGCGAGAATCAATAAAATGAATTTTGAGGATGACTCTGATTGTGAGATAGTTGGGAATGTTATTGAACGACATAATGGTTCCTTGTGGATTGAGTCTACTGTCAATATTGGTACAGTTTTTAGTATTTATATCCCTGTAGTTTAGAAAATCTTATCTATATTTATAACATAGTCGCCTAGGTTAGCTAGTGCATTAATCATGTGAAGTTCTTTAAAAAGGTGTAAGTCAGATGTTCTAATGGGTAAAGCTTTTATCACTGCTAGCTCAAGAAGCTGGGCACGTTTTGTGCCATATAGTAGAGGTGGGTCTGGTGTAAAGTATTGCTCTCCATCAAATAAAACAACATTAGCAAACGAAGTGTCTTTAATGTAGCCATTTATACTTATTAGGATATCATCGCAGTCTTCTCTTCTTTCTCTTAGCTGGTTTAGTGTGGCCCTATCAGCGTACTTATATGCGTAGTCAAATGGTTCTGATTCAACGATTCTTAAGCTATTAATTTGTTTAGGGATAAATGGTTCAAACTCAATGCTCTCTATTTTTTCTGAATAGGTTATTTTACATTTTTGTAGTGACAGAGGAAGGTTGTTTACCCTTTCTTCAATAAGGAATGGTTGGGTATTCTGGAAGAATTTATTAAAGGTATTATTAACCCGTTGTTGGTGCCATTTTAGGTGTAACGGGTGTCCGTCTTTGATAAACAAAGTTTCAATGAATAGGGATGTAGATTTTGTCATTTAGCTCCTCGTATTCTTGTTCAAAATTACTATCAATTCTAATTCCGCCACCGCTCTTATAGACGTATTTATCTTGTTGTTTTTCGATGAATCGTATCATTACTGCACTGTCTAAATTCTCACCGTCGAATATTCCCATTACACCTGTGTAGTATCCTCTTTTGTGTGTTTCGAATTGGTTTATTAATTCAATACATTTTTTTTTGGGTGCGCCCGTTATTGAGCCTGCTGGAAGAAGCTTGTATAAAATGTCACCTAATTGGGTTTGGTAGTTTTTAGGTAAAAAGCCTTTGATTTCTGAGCTCATTTGAAGTAACTGTTTATTTGATGTTTTAATTTTGTCTAAGTATTTGAATTTAGTAACATGAACATTGTTAGCAACTTGACTTAAATCATTTCTTATTAAATCAACTATAGTCGTATGCTCCTGGGTTTCTTTATGGTTGTTAAGCAGGGTTTCTTTTGCGTTAGGCAGTGAAGCATCTATTGTTCCTTTCATAGGGTAAGACCAAATGACTCCATTCTTTATTTGGACAAATGTTTCAGGAGAGAAACATACAAATTTGTCATTATATAACAGCTTGTATTTTGCTGCTGCATTGGTAAATATTTTTTCTAAAGAATCGTTTATTTTTATGGGTGTTGAAAATGTTAGGTTAAGGAGATAGTTGTTTCCTTCTAGCTGCTCTTGAATAACTTTTTGGAACGTTGATTGGTATAATCCTTTGTCTATAGGATAGCTCTTAAGCGTAATGTTTTGGTGAACATTTTTTGTGTTGTAGTTAGCTGTTCCGTTAAAATTATATTTGATGTTAGATGAGTTTATTTCATTTAAGGGCACTACGATTGGTGACTTTAGTTCATAGTCTAGAATAAACAGAAAAGGTATATTTTTAGAGCCAAGCTCGTTAATTAGTTGTTTCATGTCTGTATTATAACTGTTTATTTGCCTGCCATACAAAGCTATTTACGAAGTAAATGCGTCGTAGGGTTTATTTGTTTATTTTTCAATTGAGAAATTGAAAATAGAAAAAAATCTTTTATCTTTTGTCTTTTATCACTATAATGAACACATTCTTTTGGGAAAGAAGGGATTATTACCCTCACTGGCCCGCAACCGTAAAGTCGGAATGCCAAAAGAAAATTAAAGCTCGTGGAGGTGGCAGATGATAGTTTCTATAATCAATTCCCAATTTTCTAGTTCATAGGTCTATTCCAATTTTTGTAAAGATAGTTTATTAACCCTCGCCAATACTTTGGAGAGGTTGCCAAGAGAGGTAGGAAGTAAAAATGAAAAAGTTATTAGTGATAGGTTTGATTATTGTAAATATTGGTTTTTCAGCTGAGGTTGTTAAGCTAAAAACAATCACGTTAGACGTAAAAGCAAGTTCATCAAATGGATATTATGATAAGCATAATAATTTTAGTTATATTGATTCTGGGATTCTTGATGCTTGGGTAGAGAGAGATTCTCATGGTGTTTTCAAAAGAGTTACTGGAATTAATGCTGTTAATTCTGGAGGAACAAAAACTGTTTTAATGAATGGAATGGCTTCAAATCAAGCGAAGGTTTTATATCGTGGTGTGGATTTGTTTGATGCGTCAACGCCACAAGGAACTCCATATTTGGATGCTTTTTCCATGATGAATATTGATAGGATTGAGATTATTAGAGGCGCAGCTTCTTCTTATTATGGTAATTCAGCTGTAGCTGGGGTTATTAATATTGTGCCGTCAATTAAAACAGATACAACCTGTGCGGTGTTGCTTGGGGATAGATATTATTCTGGAAGTATTAAAAGTGCGCTAAAAAGTGATTGGTATAGATTTGGGTTGGCTTACAGTGATAGTAAACAAGGTCAGCTGTCTTGGATGGATAGTGATGTTGAAAGAGATTTGGAAAAGAAGAGGTCTCTAGAAATTGATGCAGATATAAGCTTTGGAGATAAAACAAAGTTATCGACATTTTTTTCGGAAAATAGACTTGATTCAGATTTGGATGGTTTTAATTCACATGTTTTAGCTAACCATGATTTGTATGGTATCAAGGTTAATCAAGAATTGGATAATGATAGCAGTGTGGCTTTTAGTTACAATGGCTCTACTATTATTCGAGATTATGACTCAGGTTCAAGTATATTCAATGGTTATTTAAATGAGTTGGATATTAAGTTTAATGAGAAGTTTCGTAACAAGGATTTAGTTTGGGGTCTAACTAGAAGAACAGAGAAGGCAAAGACAACTTGGTTTGCGGAAAAAGAGCAAGCTGATATTTCTTTTTATAATATTTTTTCTGCTGAATCTGTAATTAACTATAGTATTGGATCAAGGTTTGCAACTTATACAAGTGATAAGTCAGTTTTTACTTATAATGCCTCATTATGGAAGAAGATTTCAGATTATGAGCTTAAACTAAATTATGCAACTGGATACCGTCAGCCAACTTTATATGAGAAATATGATAGCTTCTCTGGAAACATTAATTTAAATGCAGAGACCTCTAGAATATTGGATTTTGGATTGGCTTATCAAGGGATTGATAATGTAATTCTCAGAACAAATGTTTTTTCATCAGTAGTAAATAGTAAGATTGATTGGATTTCTACTGGTGCATGGACTGGGAATTACATGAATATTACGGCTGATACTTTGATTGATGGGTATTCTGTTGGAGCTGATTTATTGGATTTGCCAATTGTAAAAAAGTCTTCTGTTGAGTATGTGTATACAAACTCTAGAAATGATTCTGGTCAGTCATTACGAGTGCCAAAGCAGAAAATAACTTTAGATTTGATGTTTGATGTATTCTCATGTGATTTAAGTATATTTTATACTAAAGTTGGCAGTAGATTAGATGTAGGTAACGTAGCATTACCATCGTATCAAACAGTCGATTTATCTGTAGTAAAGAATTTTGGTAATATTGATTTGTTCGTTAAGGCTATAAATGTTTTTGGGGAAGTTTATCAGGAAATTTCTGGGTATAATACTTTAAGAAATGTTTGGTATTTTGGGCTTAAGACAACGATTTAATTATTTATTTATAACCCTCTTGGTTTTGCAATTCAATGTTGTATTACCTATGAGGGTTGTATCAACTGCACCTGGATTAACTGAGACTTTGTTTGCAATTGGCGCTACAGAGGATGTTATTGCTGTCAGTAGATATTGTGATTATCCACCTCAAGCAATGAGCTTACCAAAGGTAGGCGGATACTATGATATCAACCAAGAAACCATTTTAAGACTTAGCCCGGATTTGGTCTTATTTATGGATGGCAATGAAGATATTAGACTTTTTCTAAAAAGACATAATTTAAAATCAGATAGTTTTAGTTCTCGTTCTGTAAAAGATGTTTTAGATGCAATAACTAAGACTGGTAATCACGTCGGTAGAAAGAAAGAAGCGAAAGAGTTGGTTTCTTTGATTAAGACAAAAATGATTAGTATTCAAAAGAAGTTTATTAATAAAAAAAGGAAAAGTGTATTAGTTGTAGTTGATCAAGAAGTACATCAGGGAAAAGTTGAAGCTGTATATGTTGTTGGAAAGGACGAATATTATTTGCCTTTATTAAAATTGTTTAAGTTAGCTAATAGTATAAATGTTAATATTCCTTACCCAAGAATTACTAAGGAAATATTGCAGTCATTAAGACCTGATGTAATTCTTGTTTTTAGTGAAGCTTCTATTGATGAATATTCTTGGCTAAGTAGAGGTGGGTATAATCCAGAAATACATATTATTAGTGACTTGGCCATGAGAAGGCCAGGGCCTAGGATTTTGAAGATGTTAAATATCCTTGAAGATGTTTTAGACCATTAGTGTGTACTAGCATATTAAGTTAATGGTATGTTAGTAACATATTATTTGGGAGGTAATTTAATGAAAAGACTATTTTTAGTATTGATTTTTCTTTCAGTTTGTATTTTTGCTGGTGAAGAAAGTGGTTCTGCCGTTACAGGCAAATGGTACACAGTTGAAGATAAGTCTATCGTAGAGATTAAGAAGGTTAATGATAAGTTTATTGGGAATATTATTTGGTTAAAGGAACCAATGGATGAGAAAGATTCTGCAAAAGCTAAGCTTGACGATAAGAATCCTGATGAAAAGTTAAGAGGAAGAGCAATTCTTGGATTAGAGTTTTTAAAGGATTTTAAGTATGATGATAAGTCAAGTAAGTGGATAGATGGTGTGATTTATAATCCCGAGGATGGTAAAACATATTACTGTTACATGGTCATAGAGAAGGATGGTCGTCTTTTAGTGAGAGGGTCTATTGATGCTTGGGGCTGGGTAGGGAAAACGCAATATTGGACGAGAAGTCTAACAACAAAAAAATAGTTTTTTATTTAGGGAATATTTAAGAACTCCATCGATATATTAGTAGTTAATTGATGGAGGAAGTTATTGTTTGTTAAGTATAAGCTAGTTTCTGTTTCTAATGTTAATAAGATATTAAATATTTCAGATGATAATATTTATTCGGATTTACTCAGGATGGAAGAGGCAATGTCTCTTCTGCTTTGTGGTAATTCGTTAAATAACATAAGTTTCGCAATATTTTCTAAATTAAAAAATGAGATTCAAGATATTAAAGAATTGTTTGGTTGCAAAGTAGAGGATATTTCTAGTAGATACCTTACTTTAAGAGAATGGTTCTTTTTTGCTTTAATCAGTCAGGAGTACCGATCTCCTGCACCGAAGAAGGGTGCTTCTGTCTTTCAGGGGGGATTACTTAGCTTAAATGCGCACATTAAGTATTTGCGTTCAGAAATGAACATTCCTGTTTTTGGAGATTCTTATGATAGAAATGTTGTTATGATTAATTCAGCCAAAAGTTATAGCTTTATTAATTTAGCTGCAAAATATATTACGATGTCTCCTGATAAAGAGGCTGTATGGTATTTGTCTGGCAATGGGATTCTTAAAGATTTCTTAGAGCAAGGAAATACAAACAGATTAGTTGCGGTAGAAATTCAAAATGAAGGTGAGCTATCAAAATTTTTGGATCAAATAGAAGATATCAATAGTACAAAGGAAAAAGATTTCTTCAGAAGCGGGTTTTATTTAAAAACAGGATTTATTGTTGAGAATGTTTTTAAGGAACGAATACAGAGTCAGATTACAAGAAGTGGTAGAAGTTATCAGGTATTAGTCGAAGAACCTTATGACCCTTATAAATCAGATTCTCAAAGGTTTCGTAAGGTTAGTTTTTTTCATAATATGTCTGACAAATTAAGGTATCAGTTATTGCAGGATGCAGCATCTATGGGTTATCGTCCAGCCATTAGAGATGTTGTTGAGTATAGCTATGAAGCAAGTAGATTATTGCCTTTATTGAACACTGAAATTAAAACTGAAGATACTATTATCACTTGGGATGAAAATGCTAGCAGAATTTCCGGCGAGTCAAATATTCGGGAAATGCAAAGAGACTACCAAGTACTTGTGGATACAGTAAAGATTTCGTTAGCGTCATTGCAAGATACTTTTTTAGAGAGATCATTAAACCAAGATATTAGAAATATATTAATAGTTAAATTTCAGATGCTCGGTGATAAGTTGAACAGTGTTCTTTCACAAGAAGAGCCGTTATTATCTGATGTTAGGAGTGTTTTTCATGAATCTTATTATGCCTTAAGGTCGCTAGTGCAGTTTTCTGCGAAGATTATTGATATTGAGCGTAGTTCGTCATATGAAGAGATTAATAGAAGGCTTGGTGTTTTAGACGGTTCAGTTGTGCTTACAACTAATTCTGGGATGACAGCTACACGAGCAGTGATTACTTGTTTAGCAAAGCTTGTTTCAAAGGCATATACAACACCTCATTATTGGGAAACAGACTTTCTGATAGAGAATATTTTCTCAAGCAATCCACATTATTCAGAAGAATGTCAGGGAGAAAATAGGCTGGAAAGATTAGCTACAAATAGTACAAAACAAGAGATAGATACAATGGTTGAGAAAGTGCTAGCAGAAAATGCGCAATGTGTTGGAGGACAGTTGCTTTGTCTGGATCAAAGCATTTCTCCTTTCTTTTATACTAAGTCATTTGACCTTCTTCATTTCTGTAGAATGTTAGATATAAATAGTTATCGGATTACGAATCCAGTTTATTTGGTTGTAGATAATACAATGGATTTTGAAAGAATAACTTCATCAACATTATTTCCAAGTGGTATTCCTGATAATGTATTTTTAATTTTTACAACGAGTATGGCGAAGATGCATCAGTTAGGCTTTGATGTTACTACTGGAGGAGTTATTAATTTATATGCTAGTAAGCATTATGTTAATAAATTAGAGAAAATTAAATCTATTCTTGAGGATGGATTAGTTGCGGATGGAACTATTCAGGATTCATATAGCCAGAGACTATTGGAGCTTCTTTTTTATCAGAGATACGCATCTGGTACGATGAAAAATTATTTAGACTTTATGGTGCTGAAAAGGCAACGTAATACGGGTCTACTTATAAGCTCGATAAGATTAGGATTGAATGAGCTATTAATTCAGGACAAGAGTGAAAGAGGGTTGTTTATTTATAAATCACCATTTGATGGAAGTAGTGAGCTGCAGATAAGGGATAATATTGATTCAAGTAAGATTCATAAGGTTATGTTCAGTTTTCATTATGATCCCGATTCGAATATACATGCTTATTTGAAGATTGAGGAGAAGGATACAGATGATTATATTGCTGGGAGAGTGTTTGAAGAGATAAAACGAAGAGTATTTGAGAGAGCAGCATCAAAGGGAATAAGTCTTGCTGACGGTACTAGTTGGGGTTTTGTTGTGACAAGAATGGACTGGTATATGCATACTCTAAGAATAGCAACAGGGTTACAACATAATCGGAACTTTCAAGAACTTGGCATTATTATTTCTGGAGTGATAAATGATTTGCTTGTTCATCCAGAAGATTTTCTAAGTGGTTCAGAAATAGTTCCTATGACTGATAGACTTGTAGCAGAAAGATCTAATCAACTTTTGACGTTAGATAGAATGATACCTCATGATCCGTCTAATCCTACTCCTATTAGTTATTATCAGAAGAGTAATTCAGGGAAAGCAGACTATTCTTTTGTTGTAGATGATGGTACAAAATTAGTCGGAATGCTATATGCATATATGCAAGAGGATGACGAAGGCAAGTATATATATATTTCTAAGGCAGCAGTAAATCCAGAGTACCGTCAGCATAGGTTTTTTAGACGAATGCTTCTTCGATTGTGGTCAAGAGCGAGACAAGAAGGAATAGATAAAATTAAGCTCGAGACATCTGCTTCTGAAAGTAATGCTAATGTTATTGGTGCGTATGAACGTTGTGGATTTAAAGTAACTGGTTTGGAATATAAGCTTATGGATAGTGGTTGGCCACTTATTAAAGTGATTATGGAAGCTAATACTTCAATTAGTCCTTTTGAGCAGGCTACTCATTTTGAACCTTTGCCAGGTGATTTGTATGACAAAGTTCATGAATCAGGTGATTTAAGTTTAATTGAGAAGTATCAGCCTGTAAGTCAGTAAATTATGAAAGATATGTGAAAATTTTGTGTGTGAAAAATAGTGTGGGATTTTTTTCCTATTTGTTCGATAACTTAATATAAGGGACGAACGGAGGATAACACAATGTACGAGACACAAACACAGAAGATAGCTAAAGAGAATGGATGGATGCTTTTAGGTAGCAGAGGCAGTAAATTCGTAAGTTCAGTGGTGATTCGTCCTTATGTATTAACAACTAAATGATCAAACGTGGAAGTAAATCCACTTAGAAGAGATTAAATTATCGCTTCTGACGAAAGTCAGGCCCTTTTTATTTGGTAATTAGTAGACCAGAGAACTCATTATAATTGTCTAACACAGTAGCGTTACTAAAAGTCTTAATTATGTTTGCAACATCACTTTTTCTTGTCATTAGAAAAAGTGGCTTGCCAATGTTAATTAACTCAGATAATTCCTCAGGAGTGTCTGGTGTATATATTTTTTTATTGAGGTAGTAAATAAGATAAGGAGTATAGTGATTGTATGTTGCAACTGTATATTCTGTTGTGGCTTGTTTTTGGATTGTTTCAATAAAGAACTTGCTGTCTTTATAGTTGTCTAATTTTGGGAAAAAGAAGAACACTAAATACATGCAGAAAATGATTGTTCCAGTTGTGATTATGGTGATGGCTTTGGACAATTTTTGTTTTATTAAGAGATAAGAAAAGATTAATACAGTTACTGCAGGAATTAAGAAGAAAGTAATAATAAAGTAAGCTTCTTTTTCGTAAGGCGCTGGAAGTTTGTAAGTTAGACTATAGATAAATAATCCAATGAAAAATAATAATGATATTATCGTTGAAACGATGATTGTTTTTTTGTTTTTAAAACTTTCTAGTTGGTCAGCTATTAAGATAGCCATAAACGGAAACATGCCAAAGATGTAACTAGGGAGTTTCGTGCCAGCAAGACTAAAGAAAACGAAAGTGAAAATGATAAAAATCCAGCTAAAAAGCTTAAAGTCTTTTGTTTTATCGTCTGTGTTTTTGGAGAAAGCATCCTTCACAATAACTGGTAGATAAAATATCCAAGGAATGAATGTTAAAAGCATGGGGAAGTAATACCACCAGGGGCCTGATTGACTTTCTACAACACCAAAGAATCTATACCAAGTATAGTCTCGAAGGGCTTTATCAAAAAAGGGCATACCGTTTGTAATTAATTGATGTATATACCATGGTGAAGTTAATAATAAGAATAGAGCAAAGTTAATTAAGACTTTTCTATCGAATAAGAATTTAATCTCTTTTTTAATTAAAAGAAAAATTACTATAACGGCGCATGGATGGACTAATCCTATAGGTCCTTTGGTTAAAACGGCGAGGAAGCAACTTATTGCAAAGAAAAAGAAGTATTTGCCTTTTTTAACTGGTTTTAAATATGCCTTAAAGAAGAAGAAGACAGAGAACAGGATAAACGTATTTAGCAAAGTATCAAAAACAGCTAGCCTGCTGATAACAAAGTAGGTTAAAGATGTCCCGAGTATGAGCGCACTGTAAAAAGATGTTTGTCTTGAGTAAAAGAGGTTTGCAATAAGATAAATAGCTATAAGACCAAGAATACCAAAGACAGCTTCCGGTAAGCGAAGATTGAACTCGTTCCATCCAAAAGTTTCACAAAGTGTGCTTGATATCCAGAAATACAATGGTGGATGAATATACCAGTTTTCAGTGTTATAGTGCATTGTTAGATAATCACCAGTATTAACAATTTCTTTAGCTACTGCAGAGTAGTTTGTTTCGGAATTATCAAATAAAGTGAAATTATTATTGCCAATAACAAACAGAAAAATGCCGATAACTATCAATAAAAAGAAATGATTTCTAAACAATTTTTGCGCTAAACTCATCTTTGTCTCCTATCATTTATGGAATATGATATAATTATATGCTAAAAAAAATTAAGGGAGAAGCAATGTTTAAGAAAGTATTAGTTGCAAACAGAGGCGAGATAGCGGTCAGAGTAATTCGTGCGTGTAGAGAATTAGGTATAAAGACAGTAGCTGTGTATTCTGAAGTTGATAAAACTTCATTACATGTAAAGCTAGCTGATGAAGCTTTTTGTATTGGTCCAGCTTCTTCTGCGTTAAGTTACTTAAATATTCCAGCGATTATAAGTGTTGCGGAAGTTACAGGAGCAGAAGCAATTCATCCAGGTTATGGTTTCTTAGCAGAAAATGCAGTTTTTGCAGAAGTTTGTGAAGCTAATAAGATAAAGTTCATCGGTCCATCTGTAGATAATATAGTTAAGATGGGTGACAAGGCAGTAGCAAAAGAAACAATGAGAAAAGCAAAGGTGCCTGTTGTTCCTGGGTCTGATGGAGTTGTAGCAGATGATGAAGTAGGAGCAAGAGTAGCAAAGAAAATCGGTTATCCGATTATGATAAAGGCAGTAGCTGGTGGTGGCGGTAAGGGTATGAGAGTCGCTAAAACAGCTTCAGATTTTAAAAAGATGTTTAACATGGCATCAAATGAGGCTAAATCAGCTTTTGGAAATGGAGATATCTATTTAGAGAAGTTTATTGAAAAACCAAGACATATCGAAGTTCAGATTATGGCTGATGATTTTGGTAATGTTGTTCACCTTGGAGAAAGAGATTGTTCAATCCAAAGAAGACATCAGAAATTGCTGGAAGAAGCGCCTTCGCCGGTAATTACTAAAGAAATAAGAGCAAAGCTTGGTTCTGCTGCTGTTAAAGCCGCAAAAGCTATTCACTACAGAGGAGCTGGAACTATTGAGTTCCTGCTTGATAAATCAAAAAATTTCTATTTTATGGAAATGAATACAAGAATTCAGGTGGAGCATTGTGTTACAGAGCAAATAACCGGCATGGATTTAGTGAAAGAACAAATTAGAGTGGCAGCACATCAGAAATTATCTTTTACTCAGAAAGATATTCGGGTTAACGGTCATGCTATTGAGTTTAGAATAAATGCAGAGGATCCATTTATGAATTTTATGCCTTGTCCAGGTGAGATTAAGCATTATTTGCCATCAGGTGGTCCTGGTGTTCGAGTTGATAGTCATGTGTATCAAGGATATAAGGTTCCTCCTAATTATGATTCTTTGCTTGCAAAATTAATTGTGCACGGGAAAGATAGAACAGAAGCAATCGACAGAGCAAAAAGGGCTTTACATGAGTTTGTGGTTGACGGTGTTAAAACTGTTATTCCTTTTGATTTAAAGATTTTAGATGAGAAAGATTTTATCAAAGGTGAAACGTACACAAATTACATAGAGACACATATTAAGTATTTATTAGAATAAGTACTAGTAAAAAGGAAAATTGAGATAATGGGTAAGAGAAAAACGTCCAGAAAGTTGGCGATGCAAGCTTTATATCAATTTGATATTCAGAAGGATAATGCTGACTTTATTTTGGAGTATACTCTTGAAAAAGATACCTATGTCGATGATACAAAAGAATTTGCTTCTGAGATTTATTATGGAGTTATCAAACACAGAGAGTTTATTGATTACTGGATAACTGAGTATGCTATTGATTGGAAGTTTGACAGGATTTCTTTGATTGATAAGGCAATACTTCGAATAGCTATTTGGGAACTATTATTTACTGAGAACGAAGTTAAAATCATTATTTCTGAAGCAATCGACTTAATTAAGAAGTACAGCATGAAAGATGCAATTAAATTTGTAAATGGTATACTTGGTAGAATAGTTGAGAGAAGGCAAGAGCTAGCGGGGAAGGCTACATAGTATGTTTACAGGAATAGTTCAGTGTAAGGGGGCAGTAAAGTCGCTTTCTAAGTCAGATGGATATGCTTCAATTCAAGTTACGGTTGATGGTGATTTTCTTAAGCCAGTAGCTGTTGGTGATAGTATAGCTGTAAATGGGGTTTGCTTAACAGTTAACAAAAATGGCAGTTCTTTTTTTCAGGCAGATGTAATGAATGAAACACTAGTTAAGTCTAATATTTCTGGTTTGAAGGTTGGAGATAAAGTTAATCTTGAGAAAGCAGCAAGACTTGATTCTTTCTTAGGTGGACACATTGTGCAGGGGCATGTTGATGGGATGGTAACATTAAAGGAGATTAAGTCGTTAACTAACCAATGGATAGTTAGTTTTCAGGTTAGTGAGGTTATCCTTAAGGAGTTATTTCCAAAAGCTTCTATTTCAATTAACGGGATTAGTTTAACTGTATTAGAAGTTTATCGAGATGCTTTTTCTGTTTCAGTTATACCTTCAACTTACAATGAAACTAATATTTCACTACTTAAAAAAGGTGATAAGGCAAATATTGAGACGGATATTTTGGGAAAATATGTGGTTAATTATTTAGAGAATAGAAAACAAAGTAGTTCTTTAACGAAAGGATTTTTAAGTGAAAATGGTTTTTAATACAATAGAAGAAGCAATCAAAGATATTAAACAAGGCAAGATGATAGTTGTTGTTGATGATGAAGATAGAGAGAACGAAGGAGATTTAGTTTGCGCAGCAGAATTTGCTACGCCTGAGAATATTAATTTTATGATAACTCACGGCAGAGGTCTTGTTTGTGTGCCAATGTTATCTGGATTAGCATGTAAATTGAATATGACTCCTATGGTAGATAAGAACCAAGATCCAAAAGGAACTGCTTTTACTGTTTCCGTTGATGCTACGGTAAAGCATGGAGTGTCAACCGGTATATCAGCTTACGATAGAGCGAAAACAATAGAGGTTATGCTAGATGAGAACTCTACTGCTGATGACTTAAGTAGACCTGGTCATATATTTCCTTTAGTTGCTAAAGATGGTGGAGTATTGCAACGTGCAGGACACACAGAGGCTAGTGTTGATATAGCTAGGTTAGCTGGTTTAAAGCCAATGGGTGTTATCTGTGAAATAATTAATGAGAATGGACAGATGTCTAGATTGCCTGAATTACAGGAATATGTAAAAAAGCATAACCTTAAATTAATATCTATTGCAGATTTAATAAAGTATTTAGTAGAAAAAAGCTCATTTATTGAGCAGACAGAGGCAGTTAAGATGCCAACTATGTTTGGTGATTTTAGAATTGTAGGGTTTGAGAATAAGCATACAGGAGAGCATCATTTAGCTATTATTAAAGGTGATAGAGGTAATGGCGAGAATGTTTTAGTAAGAGTTCATTCGGAGTGCTTTACAGGAGATGTCTTAGGCTCGCTTCGTTGTGACTGTAGAAATCAGCTTCAAGAGGCGTTAGAGTTAATTGAAAAAGAAGGTAGAGGAGTCGTTGTATATCTTAGACAAGAAGGTAGAGGTATTGGGCTAATTAATAAGCTTAAAGCTTATCAGCTTCAAGATCAGGGTAGAGACACCATTCAGGCAAATGAGGATCTTGGATTTGATGCTGATTTGAGGGATTATGGAATCGGAGCACAGATACTTCATTCTTTAGGAATTAAATCTATCAGATTATTAACCAATAATCCGAGAAAGATAGTTGGGTTAGAGGGCTATGGGATAAAGATTGTAGAGAGAGTCTCTATTAAAATAGATTCAAACCCACATAATGAGAAGTATTTGAACACTAAAAAGTGTAGAATGGGTCATCTTTTAAGTTAATTTTGATAAAAAGATGATATTAACTATGTTTGTGGTTTTCTTTTAGAGAAAATATCTTTATAATAAGCATACATTTTAGATAGAGGTGAAATATGATATACGAAGGCGTCATTAATGGAAAAGGTAAAAAGATTGCCATTGTATGGAGTAGATTTAATGAGTTTATTGGCTCAAAACTACTTGATGGAGCTAAAGATGCTCTAATTAGACACGAAGTTAAAGAATCTGATATCGATGTTTATAAAGTTCCAGGAGCTTTTGAGATTCCATATATTCTAAAGCAGATTATAAACAAAAAGTATGATGCGATTATTTGTATTGGTGTAGTTATTAGAGGAGCGACTCCTCATTTTGATTTTGTTGCTTCTGAAGTATCTAAAGGTGTTGCAAATGTTTCGCTACAGTCAGATGCTCCAGTAATTTTTGGAGTGTTAACAACAGATACAATTGAACAAGCAGTTGAAAGAGCTGGAACTAAGTCCGGTAATAAAGGTTATCAAGTTGCTATGGACGCACTTGAAATGGCAAACTTAAAGGCAAATATCTAAAGGAGAAACAGATGACATTAACGGGCGTTAGATTAGAAAATGTTTATAAGAATTTCGGAAAAGTAGAAGTTGTAGCAAATGTTAGTATGGAAATTAAGCCCGGAGAGTTTGTCGTACTAGTTGGTCCTTCAGGTTGTGGTAAGACTACAACGCTTAGAATGATTGCTGGACTAGAGGAAGTTACATCTGGAAAGATTTATATTGATAATAAAGACGTTACTTTAATCCCTCCAAAAGATAGAGATATCGCGATGGTATTTCAGAACTATGCGTTATATCCTCATATGACTGTTAGAGAGAACATGGGCTTTGCGTTAAAGATGAGAAAGAACCCAAAGAATATTATTGATGAAAGAGTAGCGGAAGCTGCTGAGATTCTTGGACTACAGAAATTGCTTGATAGAAAACCAAAACAGCTTTCTGGAGGACAAAGACAGAGAGTAGCACTTGGTAGAGCAATTGTAAGACAACCTAAAGTTTTTTTAATGGATGAGCCGTTATCAAATCTTGATGCAAAGTTAAGAGTACAAATGAGAGGCGAATTAAAGAAGCTTCACGAAAGACTTAGAACAACGGTTGTATATGTAACACATGACCAAGTAGAAGCAATGACATTAGGTTCAAGAATTTGTATTATGAATGACGGTGTTATTCAGCAGTTTGCTGAGCCTATGAACGTATATAGCAATCCAGCGAATACTTATGTAGCAGGATTTATCGGTTCTCCAGCAATGAATTTCTTTGACGGAGTGGTTGCGAAGAAAGGTACAGAATACATATTCCAGGCCTCTTCTTTTGAGTTACAGTTACCAAAAACATTAGAGAAACAGTTAAAAGAGGTTGTTGGTGTAGAAGTTGTTTTAGGTGTTAGGCCAGAGGATATTGTTGATTACGAGAAAGCAGTTAGAAAAAATTATACTAAAGAAAAAGTTATAGGCAATATCGAGTTTGCTGAACTTCTTGGTTCACAGACTTTCGTTCATATTAAGATTGGCGACAAATTAGTAATGGGTGAAGTTGATCCATCATATCCAGTTTCTTTAGGTGCTGAGATTGAGCTTGGATTTAATCTAAAGAATATGTATTTATTCGATAGAACAACACATAAAGCAATTATTTAAGATTATCTAATTGTTCAATTAATAATTGAGCAGCTTTTTGTTCTGCTATTTTTTTTGTTTTTTCAGTACTTATAGTTGAATATGTTTTATTCTTTATAGTAATAGAAACTTTAACCGTAAATACTTTTTTATGGTCAGGGCCTTCTTCTTTAATGGTTTCATATATAGGAGTTTGAGAAACTAAGGATTGAGTTATTTCTTGTAGCTTAGTTTTGTTATCTGTTAGTTCCTTGATGAGCTCTTGGTTAGTTAAAGTGTCGTTAAATAGCGACAAAATGAACTCTTTTGCTTTTTTCATTCCTTGGTCGAGGTATATTGCTCCAGCAAGTGATTCAAGCAAATCGGCAAGCAAAGATAGTTCTTTGTTTATTTTATGGTTAGTTTCATTTTGCCCGCAAATAACTATGTTATCTAAGCCAATAGATTTTGACAGATTAGCTAGTAGTCTATCTTGAATAAAGATTGCTCTTTGTTTAGCTAGAATACCTTCATTTGCTTCTGGATATATCTTAATTAGCTCCTCAGTAATGATAAGTTTTATGATAACATCACCTAAAAACTCTAGGCGTTCGTAGTTCTCCCCTGGTTTATTGTTAGCTGATTTGTGTGTTAGAGCAGTTTTGTAGATATTAATATTTTCTGAGAAGATGTTTTGACTTCTCAGAAAAGTATTAATAAGTTCATTTTTTGTTTGGCTCATAGACTAAGAGAATCTAATTCCAGCATCTTTCATGCGCTTAAGTGCTTCTTTTAATCTGTCTACAGTTGCAGTAAGTGCTATTCTGAAATAACCTTCACCTTCTGGGCCATAACCATTACCTGGAACAACTACTATACCGCATTCATCGAGCATTTTTGCCACGAAATCGTTTGAGTTTGTGGAAGGAGGAACAGGTGCCCATACATAAAAAGTTGCCTTAATAGGTGTAAGATTCCAGCCAAGTTCATTTAGACCTTTTGTGAGCACATCTCTTCTTGCAATATAGAGAGCGTTAGTTTCCTCTATTTCAGGTACTGGTTTTGTGAGTGCTTCTATTCCAGCTATTTGAATAGCTTTGAAGATGCCTGAGTCAACGTTTGTTTTAATAGTGCTTAGGTTTTCGATAGCTTCTGCATTTCCAACAGCCATTCCAATTCTCCATCCAGTCATATTGAATGATTTTGAAAGAGAATGAAACTCAATAGCTACGTTCTTTGCTCCTTCTACTTCCAAAACGCTTGGAGCTTTATATCCATCGTAAGTCATTTCACTATAAGCAAGGTCAGATGCTAATAAAATATCGTATTTTTTTGCAAAGTCTACTGCTTTTTTATAGAAAGCTATGTCAGCAACTGCTGCAGTTGGATTGTTCGGATAGTTAATAAATAATATTTTTGCTTTACTTGCTACATCCGCAGGTATTGCGTCTAAGTCAGGAAGGAATCCGTTCTTTTCAAGTAATGGAACATAATATGGTACTCCGCCAGCAAGAATAGTGCCCATTTTATAAACTGGGTATCCTGGACTTGGAACTAGAACAATGTCTCCAGGGTTAAGGTAGGCAAACAGAATATGAGCAATACCTTCCTTGGAACCTATTAAGGAAACAACTTCTTTGTTAGCATCTAAATCAACATTAAACCTATTTTTATACCAAATAGCGACTGCCTCTCTAAATGCTTTTGTTCCTTCATATGGTGGGTAATCGTGGTTCTTTGGGTCATCAATTGCTTTGTGCATAACATCAACAATTCTTTTGTAGGTTGGGGAGTCAGGGTCTCCAACACCTAAGTTGATAATATCTATGCCTCTTGCGATAGCAGCAGCTTTCTTTTTATCTATTCCTGCGAATAAATATGGTGGAACTTTTTTAAATGTTTCGGATGGCTTTACCATTATTTTTTTCTCCTTTAGTAAAATTATTGCAACTTTTTTAGGTTTTTACCGATAACTTAATATACAACAGATAAGAAAACTTGTCAGTTGGAAATAAGAGGATAATATAGTTAGTAGAAAGTAATTAATAGGGGGATGAGAAAATGCCAAATTTTATCAAAAAAGCTAAAGCAGTTATCACAAACCCAGATGAAGTAATTATTAGTTGTATCAACGGTGACATAAGCTTAATTAATAGAATCGTGGAGACTGAAGCATCCTTAATTGTAAAGATTTTAGATCAATTTGATATTACCAGTGTATGTAGAATTCTTGCACAGCTTCCTGATAGTAAAGTAAGAGAAATATATTTTCTTTTTAATGAACATAAACAAGAACATATCTTAAAAAGATTGCCATCACAAAAGGCTGCTTCTTTAGTAAGAGAATCTATTAGAGTTTAATTAGAAGTTTCCAGTAAAAACAACTTCACTTGGGCCTGTCATTAATACAGAACTTCCTTGTTGCCAGTTAATGATAAGCTTTCCACCCAGTAGTTCGACAGTTACTTCATTATTGAAATAGCCATTAAGGATCCCTGCTACTACTGTAGCGCAAGTGCCAGTTCCACAGGCTAGTGTTTCACCTGAGCCTCTTTCCCAGACTCTCATATGAGCGAGATCTCGGGATAGAATTTTAACAAATTCAATATTAGTCCTTTTTGGGAATATTGTTAGATTGTGTTCTATTAATGGACCAGTCTTATGAACAAGATCATCAGTAATTTCTTCAGTAAATATTATGCAATGTGGATTGCCCATTCCAATAGGGGTATATTCGATAGCTTGTCCATTAATCATCATTGTTTGTTTAAGAAAAGGCCCCTTACCAGGAAGGTTTACTGGAATATCACTTCCTTCAAAGAATGGTTTGCCCATATCTACTTTAATCATGGCTTTTGTTTCGTTGGATCCTTTAACTATTTCAGGAATAATTGTTCCAGCTAGAGTTTCTATGCGAAACTTGTTTTTTGAAATTAGATTTTCATTTTTTACAAATAATGCAAAACATCTAATACCGTTTCCGCACATTTCTGCTTCACTGCCATCAGCATTAAATATTCTCATTTTAATATCATCTTTTTTGGAGGGAAGTGCAAGTATTAATCCATCTGCTCCAATTCCAAAGTGCCTATCACACAATTTTTGTGCTAAAGAGGCATAATCCTTTTCTGATATTGTTTCTTCAAAGGCATTAATCATAACAAAATCATTGCCTGTTCCTTGCATTTTCGTGAATTTCATTATTAATCAAACTCCTTTGTTTATGTTAGGTAGATAGTATTATACAATAAAACTGTTGATATTGATGATGAATGTGGAGAAACACATGAATAGTTTTGCATATAAGATATATTATTTTCCTGAAATAGGTTCTACAAACGACTATGCCTTAAGGAATAAGGACAATTTAGTTTTTGGCGATGTTATTATTGCAGATAAACAAACAGCAGGGCATGGACGGTTTGATAGGAAGTGGGTTTCTTCAAGCGTTGATAATGTATATTTAACAATTGTGTTGGGTGATTATCCTTATGTGCATGGAATATCTTTGTTTGCTTCTATTGTATTAGCGAGAGTACTAGGGTTATTTGGAATAGAATCAAAGATAAAGTGGCCAAATGATATTCTTGTAGATAATAAGAAAATTGCTGGTATTTTGGTTCAAACAGTAACGCAAGGAGACAAGAGTTTTTCTGTATTAGGAATTGGACTTAATGTTTCCTTAAGCAATGAGGAAAAGTTGGAAATAGGCACAGAATCTGCTTGTGTTGGTGATTATAGAAAGGATTTATGTAAAAAAGATATTGTAGATACAATTATCAAAAGTTTTTTTGATAATATTGTTGAATGGAGAAGTAATGGCTTTTTAGGTATTAAAAACGAGTATGAAATTAAAAGTTCTTTAATAGCTAAACAAATTACTGTAAAATGTTTTCAAAAAGAATTGGTAGGAAAAGTTATTGGTTTTTCGAATACAGGAGAAATCCTTATAGAAGAGAATAACAAAATAGTAGCTGTCAATTCGGGAGAGGTTGTGAAAGTATTATGATTTTCGGTAAAGCAAAAGAACAGTTCTGTCTTCCTTTCGTTGGTAAAAAAGTTCCTCATTTAGTGCTAGATGTATACCAAAATGGCCAATTTGAGAAAATAAAGTTAGATGATTTGCATGGTAAGTGGGTGGTGTTGTTTTTTTATCCAGCTGATTTTACTTTTGTTTGTCCAACTGAATTATTTGAGTTGGCTCAAATGTATAAAGACTTTCAGAAAATAGGTGTGGATATAATAAGCGTTAGTACTGATTCACTAGAAACACATAAAGATTGGGCAGAAAAGTCAGAAAAGATAGCTTCTATTAAATATCCAATGGGCTCAGATGTTGATACTTTATTTTCACAGAAGTTGGGTACATATTCTGCGCAAGATCATTGTTGTTTTAGGGCAACAGTTATTATTGATCCAAGCGGGACTATTAAATCTCATGAAGTTAATACCATAGAAGTTGGAAGAAGTGCAGAAGAGTTATTTAGGAAGATTCAGGCTCTTGAGCATGTAAGAATGCATCCTAATGAATTATGTCCAGCAAGTTGGAGACCAGGACAAAAGGCAATTAAATTAGATAAATAATGTCTGATGTAGTTAAAGAGATCAAATCATTAAAGAAAAAGAAGAATGCAATAATTGTTGCTCATAATTATCAGTATCCAGAGATACAAGATATAGCAGATTTTGTCGGAGATTCGCTTGAGCTTGCAAAGAAAGCTTCGGAACTTAAGAATGATATTATTGTTTTTTGCGGTGTAATCTTTATGGCTGAGACTGCTAAAATATTAGCTCCTGATAAAAAGGTTCTTTTGCCGGTGAAGACAGCAGGATGTCCAATGGCGGATATGATAAACGCTGAGCAACTTGCAGAACTAAAAAAGCAACATCCAAAGGCTAAGGTAGTAACTTATGTTAATTCTAATGCTGAGGTGAAAGCATTAACTGATGTTTGTTGTACCTCTGCGAATGCTGTAAAGATAGTTCAAAATATAGATGCTGATGAGATTATTTTTGTTCCAGATAAGAATCTTGGTGCATACTGTCAAAGATTTACAGAAAAGAAGATTATTTTATGGGATGGTCATTGTTACGTGCATAATAGAATCAGTCCTTCTGAAGTTAGGGAGGCAAAAACCCAGCTTCCAGATGCTCCATTATTGGTACATCCTGAATGCACGTCGCAGGTAATAGATTTAGCGGATGCTGTGCTATCAACAGCAGGAATGCTCAAATATGTTAAAGAGCATAATGCTAATAGGTTTATTGTGGCTACCGAAGAAGGAATAATTCATAGAATGAAGAAAGAAAACCCTAATAAGCAGTTCTATTCAGCTGGTACGGCTAAGTTTTGTGTGAATATGAAGAAAACCAAGCTTAGCAATGTGCTAGAGTCTCTAGAAAATGAACAATTTGAGATAGTAGTTGATAAAGAAATTGCTAAGAAGGCCAAGGCATCGCTTGATAAAATGCTTGAATATTTATAATTAATTATGAGTATGTTCTCTATTTATACTAAATCAGAAAATTGTCAGAAGTTGACTTCTGATGAAGCTTTCGAATTAATTAATACATCAAATAACGATTTGTCAGAGCTTTTAGATTACGCTAACAGACTTAGAGAGAAGTTTTTTGGCAATAAAGTAATCCTTTGTGGAATTATTAATGCCAAGTCGGGTAAATGTAGTGAGGATTGTTCCTTTTGTGCACAATCTGCACATCATAAAACAAATGTAGAAGAGTATCCGTTACTTTCTAAAGAGAAAATCTTACAAGCTGTAGAGTCTGCAAAAGAAAATGATACAGGATGTTTCTCTATTGTTACATCTGGAAAAGGATATATTTCAAGCTCACAGGAAATGGAAAGAATATTAGATGTTGTTAAAGATATTTCAGGAGTAAAGAAATGCGCTTCTTTGGGGCTACTATCTTTAGAGCAGGCAAAGAAATTAAAGGAAGCTGGGTTAGAGAAGTTCCATCATAATTTAGAAACAGCTGAATCTTTTTTCCCTAATATGTGTAATACGCATATGTATCAAGATAGAATAGAAACAATTAAGAATGCAAAGTCTGCAGGACTTAAAGTTTGTGTTGGTGGGATTTTTGGGATAGGCGAAACTGCAAAGCAAAGAGTGGAGCTTGGAATGGCTATTTCCGAGTTAGATGTTGATTCAGTGCCGATAAATATTGTGCACCCAATAGAAGGAACTAAAATATATGGTAAAACGCAGAAGTTGGAAGTTAACGAAGTTTTAAAAATAATAGCAACCTTTAGGTTTTTGATGCCAAATAAAGTAATTGGTGTTTTCGGTGGTAGAGAAAGCAGTTTGGGTGAAAGACAAAATGAGATATTTAAGGCAGGAGCAAATTCGATTTTGGTGGGTAATTATCTTACAGTTAAGGGTAATAAGGCAGAAGACGATAAGCAGATGCTAAGAGAACTAGGATTGGAGCCAGTAAGTGAGTTTAAGTAAAGAGAATTTAAAGGTCTTTGTTGGTATGAGTGGTGGCGTGGATTCATCTGTAACTGCTGCTATGTTGAAGGACAAGGGATATGATGTAACTGGTGTAACTATGAGTATTTGGAATGGTCAGTTACTGGAAGAGTATAAGGGGAAGCACGCTTGTTTTGGTCCTGATGAAGAACAAGATATTAAGAAAGCCAAAGAGGTGTGTGCCAAGATAGGTATTCCTTATCAGGTAATAGACCTTAAAGAAGAATACGCAGAGATAGTTCTAAAATACTTCTCAGATGAGTATAAAGAAGGTAGAACCCCAAATCCGTGCATTGTTTGTAATGCGAAAATGAAGTTTGGTTTGCTGCTTGATAAGGTGATTGAGAATTCTCCAGATTTGGACAAATTTGCTACAGGTCATTATGTAAGAACAGAATACAATGACAAGTCTGGACGATATTTGTTATTAAAGGGAATAGACCCAAAGAAAGATCAGAGTTATTTTCTATATAGATTAACGCAAATGCAGTTATCAAAGTGTATGTTCCCACTTGGTGGTTTGGTTAAAGATGATATTCGTCTTATTGCAAAGCAGAAGGAGCTAGGTTTTGAGCATATTCCAGAGAGCCAGAATTTTATTTCAGGTGATTATTCACAGATAATTGATATAGAAGCAAAAGAAGGCAATATTGTTGGCCCTGGTGGAGCTGTCTTAGGTAAACATAGAGGATATTTTAATTTTACAATTGGTCAAAGAAAAGGATTGGGTGTTGCTTATCATGAGCCTCTTTATGTTATTGGAATTAACAAGGACAATAACGAGGTACAGGTTGGAACAAAAGAGGATTTATATGGTGATAGTTTTAGAGCTAAGGATATGAATTGGATATCAATAGAAGAATTAACTATTCCCATGAATATAACTGCAAAAATTCGGTATCAGCATGAAGATGAAAATGCTTATATCGAGCCTCTTGAAGATGGTGAAGTGCTTGTAAAGTTTGAGAAGCCACAACTATCAATTACGCCAGGCCAGTCTGTTGTTTTTTATGATGGAGATGTGGTTATTGGGGGCGGAATTATTAAATGAAGAATGCTTACCAACTGAAATACTTTGGTAAGGTTCAGGGTGTAGGATTTAGATTTACCGTTAAAAAAATAGCTGATAAATACAACATCGTTGGTTGGGTCAGGAACGTTCCAGACGGTACTGTAGAAGCTTTTGCGCAAGGAGAAGAGCTTAGTTTAGAATCTTTTATAAGGGCAGTAGATTTGTATTTTCATGATAATATACAAGAGCTCAGGCAGATAGAAGACGTTGTTTCTGACTATGTTGGATTTCAAATAAGATACTGATAGCTGTTTTATATATTTTAACCCTATATTACAATTGAGATATGGCAAACAGATTTCCTTTAAGTTACATCCAGAAACAATATTTAAATGAACAGTTTTTAGCTATTGATTCTCCACACTTAAATATTGGTGGGTATATTTTTATTCATGGCAGAATGGATTATGCAATATTTAGAAGAGCTGTGCGAGCAGTGTGTGAAGAAAATAATATCCTTAAAACATTTTTTGTGCGCAATGAGAATGGTGAATACTTACAAGAGGTTGCTGATATAGAGACTGAGGTAGTTGTTAGAGACTTTAGTAATGAGATTAATCCAGAAAAAGCTTGCGAAGACTGGGTGGCAAATCGAATGAAGACTCCATTTGATTTACAGAGTGGTAAGTTGTTTGAGATAGGAATTTTGTTAACGGATAATAATTCCTATTGTTATTCAGTGTATAGTCACTTAATTGCTGATGGGTTTAGTATTGCAATAACGGCACATAAGATAGCTGAGTATTACGACAAGATTAAACGAAGTGCGTTTTCTCCTTCACACAATTTTTCTTTTTTTGAATTTTTAGACCAAGATAAGGAGTATTTTAATTCTGCAAAATATATAAGTGATAGCAAGTTTTGGAAAGATAAAGTTAAGTTACTCAAAGAGTACAACTGGTCAGCTTCAAATATAAAGCGAAAGAATATAGTCGCTTCTGCAATTGCAAAAGAGGTAGAGATAGATTCAGAGGAGTATGCAACAATTTTAAGGTATTGCAGTGAGAATAATATAAGTATTTTTAATTTCTTTATTGCTGTGTTTATGTTAATTATTAGAGCTAGGACATCTAGAAACAAGGTTTTATTAAATGTTCGGCTTCAGAATAGATTGTCAAAGCCACAAAAATGTAGCTTAGGTTGTTTTGCTAGTATTGCGCCTGTTATGGTTGAAATAGGTGACAATTTAAGCTCTTTATTTGCAAGTATTTCAAACGATTTAAAAGAAGGTTATCGGCACCAGAAGTGTTCTTGGAAGGAGTTTTATGAAGGAGCGATTTCTGAGGGATATGACCTTGGAGAATCAATTAATTTTTCATATGAACCTCATGACCATAATTATCTAACGGGAGGATTTTCCTCAGAAGTTATCACGTTATTTAACGGGATGATTCAATGTTCATTGGATGTTCGAGTAAGAGAATTCCAAATACAAAAAAAAGTAGTTATGAGTATGTACTTTGATGAGAGTCTTTTCTCTGAAGAAGATATGGAAATATTTGTTCAGAAGTTCAGATTGTTTTTTAATCAGATAATAAGTGAAAGCTTTAGTAATTTAAAAGACATTAGAATTTTAACAAATATTGAGCAAGAGATTATTAGAAAAATGAATGATACTGAAGCAATTCTATATAAAGACAATTTATGTTCTGTGTTAGAGGATGTAGCAAACAGAAAGCATATAAACACAGCTGTCATTTGTAATGGAAGGTCATATTCATATGATCAACTTTTTGAGATATCTTACAGGGTTTCAGGATATTTGCAAAGCCAAGGAGTTAAGGTTGGTGATAGAGTCGCTGTTATCATGGATTATTCGGTAGACATGATAGCTTGTATTACAGGAATATTTTTGTGTGGGGCTGTTTTTTTACCAATTAGCAAAAATGACCCACTCCAGAGAATACAGAAGATTATTGAGGATAGCAAAAGTATGTTATTGGTAACTGATAGCTTATTGGATGTTGTATGTAAACAAGTATTGTTTGAGAGTATCACAGATTCTTTTCAGATTTTTACTAAAGAGCATGTTGAAGATTATTCACCTTGTTATATGGTTTATACCTCTGGATCTACAGGTGAACCTAAAGGCGTAATAAATACGCACAGAGCTGTTGTGAATGTATTAGAAGCGTGGGAGTTTAAATACAAAATTGTTGGAGAAGAGTTTGTGCTTTTGCAGACATCTTCATTTGCACATGATGTGTTTATTGGAAATTACTTAAAGACTGTCTGCACTGGTGGTACCTTGGTTCTCCCCACTGAGGATGAGAGACACAGCCTTAGTTCACTTTCACGTATGATAGAAGACTATAATGTGAATGTTTTAGATTCCACACCTTCGTTAATTTCATTATTGGTGGGTTATATGGAAAAGCAAAATGTTGACGATAGTACCATAAAGTTAGTCGTAGTTGGGTCGGATATTTGCTCTGTCGAGGATTTTAGGAAACTAAATGCAAGGTATCTGAATAGAGCAATGGTAATAAATTCATATGGGGTATCTGAGGCTGCAATCTATAGTAGCGATTATTTTTTATGCAAAGATTGCAAATTGCCATTATATGGGAACTTGCCAATTGGAAAGCCATTTAGAAATACAAAAATGTATGTCCTAGATGAGGATTTAAGGCAGGTCGGTGTAGGAGTAGATGGAGAGCTAATTATTTATGGTTATGGGTTAGCTGCTGGATATACTTCTAGTGAGTTAACAAAGCAAAAGTTTATAGATATCGACGATATTGGTAGAGTTTATCGAACTGGTGATTTAGTTAGACTACTCAGTGATGGGAATATACAGTTTATTGGCAGAAAGGATTTTCAAATAAAGGTACGTGGATACAGAGTTGAACCAGGTGAAATAGAATCATGTATCGAGAAGCTTTTTCATGTAAAAGCTATAGTTGTTACAAAAGATGTGTATGATAGTAAAGTAATAGTTGCCTATTATCAGTCTAGCAAGGAAATATCACATATAAACTTTGTGCTAAGGTTAAAGGAGTTGTTGCCAGACTATATGGTGCCTAACTTTTTTTGTAGGTTAGATGAAATGCCAATATCAGCTAATGGTAAGGTGGATAGAAAGATACTAGCTGAGATGAAATTAATTATTCCAGTAAGTAAATTGCCTGAAGGGGACATTTTGTCCTTTGATAAGAGTCTAGTATTAAGCGTGTGGAAGGAAGTCTTAGGCGCGAAGTTTGTTGCATCAATGAGTTTTATTCAGATGGGAGCTGACTCATTAGAAGCAATTAAAATAGCTTCCAAACTAAATGGATTAGGCTATAAGTGTAGTTATCTTGATATATATAGAAGTTTTTCTTTAGAGGATTTTTACAGCACATTTATTGTGCGAGATAAAATTAGTGATTTAGACAGAGCTAATGTTGTTTTGTTAAGGTGTTTTGGTGAAGGTGTTTTGGTAAAGAATGTATATAATGAAAAACTTTCCAAAAAAATTAGCTATTTGTATGTGTCTGAAGACAAGAGTTTTTTGAATAAACAGGGAATAATAGACTTTTGTAAGCAGAGATTTTCTAATAATATTCAACCACAATATTTGATGGATAAGGATTACAAAGTTATTGATGCTAATAAGGCAAAGGAGTTGCTGGTAAAAGTAAATAAACAAGAGGTAGAATTGTTTAATAAACTTATTTCTGGTGGTGTTTCTTATAAATTAGAGGATCCTTTGTATTCTAGTGACTTAAGGAAGTTTTATAGAAATGTCTATTTTGTTTCGCTGATTAGGATTGATGATAATAAAATTTTAGAAATAAGTAGAGCAATAAGTGAGTTAATGAGTAAAAATGATTTACTTCGGGCTGGTTTAGTAAAAAATGGGTTAATGAAATATAGTTGGGAGATTTTTTCTGAAAGTGACTGCTGTATTCCTGTTTTAGATTTGTCTAGTTATGAAGTATTTTCAAGCTACGATTTTGTCTATAGTGTTTTAAATGAATATTTTTCTTCTAATAATAATCTAAGAAGGTTTACGTTTAGAGCAATTGTAGTTAAATTTAATCTAAGTGAAACTTTTTTATACTATTTCATGGATGATAGTATTCATGATGACTATGGAAACATGCTTATTAATTATTATTTAATTAGTGTAGCTAATGATGGGTTTAAGGAATATCCTAAGTCTATTGGTTACAAGGAATACATACATAGATTCATAATAAATTCTGGGTTATCTAACCAGGAAAATCTTTTGTCGGAGTTAAGCCTAGATGAGTTTATTAAGCATATTAATATTTATTCTAAGTTTTTGTCTAAGAAAATTTGTAAGCAAAAAAAGCATTCATCCTTTAGATACAAAATTGTTATAAATAAGAGTGAGATTAATGAGTTAAATGTTGCGATGAATTTGTTTTTGGTGTTTGCAAAGAGTCATTTCCCTTTTACAAATATTCCAATAATTATGCTTCATAACACAAGGTTTTTTGATGCAGAATCCCTTGCGAATAGTATCGGAGCATTTATTGATGGGGTTCCAGTTATAGTGGATACTACTTTGTCAGCTGAAGATAATATAGTAAATATTCATTCGATTTTGGAAGTTGTTAATCAAAATGGTATTCATTTTAAGAATCTATTATTTAACAAAAATTTAAAGAGTAATCCGTTCTCAAGGAGAGTTAAGCAAATAGTTGGCAAATTAGAAGAGACAAACAGACTGCTTTTGTTTAATTTTAAACAAGGGGATATAAGTATAGATGAAGTTTTTAGTGATGATCAAAGTGCTATAAATAGATGGCTATATGGTATAAGCTTTAATGTAACAGTAGTAGATGGCGTTTGTGAGGTTTTTATTAGATTTCCTTATCAAGTCAATGCAAATGAGATTAGACAGGCATTTGAAACTAAGTATACTGAAATTAGAGATCCTCAGTGATATATTATTTAGATTAACAAAAAGGGTTATCGAGGCATAATAAAATGGTATTTTTTAAGAAATTTGAAGAAAAAGCGAACTGTAATCCAGAATCGGTTGCGATTATTTATGCAAAGAAAGAGTATACATATAAATATCTTTTGGAAACAATAGAAGTTATTTACAAAGAAATTGTAAGCTTGGGGATTAATGAAGGTGATATTGTAGCCTTAAAGATGAGATGCTCGTTTATGGCTGTAGCCTATTTTTTGGCTATTTGGAGAATAGGTGCTACTGTGATAACTATAGATGAAGATACTCCAGAATTAAGAATTGATTTTTATGTAGAGCAAGCAAAAGTTAAATTGATTATAGCGGAAAATGATGGGATTTTTCATAAAAAATTATCGGGAAAAGAAAGTGTTAATTTTGGAAAAAGAATAGCATACTTAATGTTTACTTCTGGCTCGACAGGTACTCCGAAAGCTGTTCAGATTAGTTATGACAATATTGTAAGTTTAATGGATGCCTGGCAAGATTTTTATAAATTGGATTCTTTTTCCCCCAAGGTTTTACAGTTATCTAGTATAAGTACAGATATGTTCATTGGAAACCTTATTAAATCACTTTTTTGGGCTGGAACATTGATTATTGTTAACAAGGAAGACAAATTAAATCTTAGCTATTTGGTGGAAATAATTAATATATATAAACCAAATATTGTTGAATCAACGCCATCCTATATAAGATTGTTGCTTGAGGCAACAAAAACGAGTTTAATAAATACAGACTTTATTAGGCAGATTATTTTTGGAGGAGAAGCATGTTCAAGAAGTGATTTTGGTTGGGCAGTAGTGAGTTTTCCTAAGGCTAGAGTTATAAATGGATATGGATTAACTGAGTGTACGATAGAAAGTGTTGTATATGAAGCAAAGAGTATGGCTGAGTTAGAGGGTATTAGGTCACAAATGTTAATAGGTTCTCCTTTAAAAAACACACAGGTTTTGGTAGTAAACGATAGTTTAGTTGAAGTTCAAGAAGAGATCAGAGGCGAGTTATTGATTGCCGGAGAGGGCGTATCGTTTGGTTATCTAGACGAAAAGATGAATGAGGAAAAGTTTGTATTCATAAAAGATAAGAAATGGTATCGAACTGGAGACATGGTGCAAAAAATGTCTTCTGGAGATTTATTGTTCTTGGGTAGGGAAGATGACCAAGTACAGGTAAATGGTTATAGAATAGAGTTAGCTGAAATTAACAGAGTTTCGTTAGAAATTAATGGTGTTAAAGAGGCTGTTGTACTAAATGTTAGTCAGAGTATTTTCGTTCCGAGACTGGTTATTTTTATAGTTTCAGAAGTAGATAGAAAGGTTCTCTTTGCAGAGATGAAGTCAAAATTAGCAGAACAAATGATTCCTTCTGATATATTATATTTTGAGATATTGCCGAAGACGATTGGTGGAAAAATTGATAGGCAAGCGTTAATTAGTTTATTTTGGAAACAAAATGAGTTGAGTAATTCGGATAATTCGTGGTCAAATCAGATTATATTAATAATAGAAGATGTTTTAGGGAAAAAAATAGTAATGGATAAAAGTATTGTTGAGCAAGGTGCTGACTCATTGTCGATGATTAGAATTATGTACAAGCTTCAGAAAATAGGTTTTTCTACAAAGATAGCTGACATGTATTCCGCAGACAGTATTACCTCTTTTTTGAGGCTAGTTAGCTCGTCTGGATCAAAAGAGGTTGCATATAAATATAGCACAAAAGATAAGCCACTAGTAGCTGACTTTATCAAGACAAAATTGTCGGAATTGAGGCAGAGGGAGATTGAATATTTTAACAGACTTATTGAAAGTGGTATTGAAGATAGAATAGACCTTGAACCTTGGAGGTTAAACTTTAGAAATATGTATCGCGAGAAGTATAGTATAGATTATCTCTGGTGCAATGATTATTCGTTTGATGTTTTGAATGAGAGACATAATTGTTTGTTGAGTGAACAGCAATTGTTACGAGCGTCTTTGGTTACTAATCACAATAAGTTTTATTGGGCAGTTTTTAAAATGCCGGATAAAGTATCTTCAGTGGTGATAGATTTAAGTGAATTGAGTTTGAATGAAGCACAAATAATGAAGATGTTGCCTTTTATTAAAGAGTATTATTTAGCCAAAGATAGATTGAAGGATTTTCCTTATAGACATATTTTCGTTAGAGTAACTAACACTAGATATTTGTTTGTTTTTTGCATGGATGAGTCTATTCATAATAAGGTTGGTGCTGATATTTTAAAAAGTTATTTCTTTTTAGGGTCTATTGGTAATAATGTCCAGTATGAAGAATATTTGAAGTTGCTAAGAAATTGTTCATTATTAAATGAAGAGGAGATTGTTCGTGAGTTTAAGTTGGATGAATTTAATAGAGCAGTCTCAGATTTTCCAAAGTATCTATTGAATAATCTATCATTATATGAGCATGCTTTCGATTTAGAAGACAATCAGGATAGTTTGATGCAGTCGTTAGAAATATTTAGTAAGATAACAAAAATGTTGATTGATATTGATACTCCTTTTTTTATGGTTCAAGATACAAGAGCATATCAGGAAGGTAGATTTGTAAAAACAATAGGTGAATTTACAGATTTTATTCCTTGTGTGTTCAGAAAAGGCATGAATGTAGAAGAGTTATTTGATGAGATAAATTTTATTCGTAAAAAAGCGGCGAAAACACTTACTAATTTTAAATCTTTAAAGTGGTTAAACTATATGTATAAGCATCCAACAATTCATGAGGGCACTAGTAATGTAAGTTTGAAAAAAGAACTTTTGGAGCCTTTTATTGTTTTTCATTACAGAACGGAAGTAGATGAGAGCACAGAATTATATAGTACGATTGATGGCAAATGGACAAATAATACTTGGCCATCGGCAATAACATTTAGCTTAGCTACAAAGGGAGATAAGTTAATTTTGAGTGCTTACTTGCCTTGTAGCAAAGATGAATGGGGTAAGATTCTTAGGGAGATAAATGATGGAAAGGTATAATCTTTCAATTCAGCAGGAAGAAATGTGGATAGCCGAGCAGTTGTTTTCAAAAGGCAATTTGTGGAGCGTAGCTGGGTATAGTAAATTAGATAAAAGTATTAATCTGCAAATTTTAGCTAAAGCTAGTTTTTTAGCTATAAATAGTTTTTCAAATTTTAAGGCAAGGTTTTTAGTTGATGATGACGGGTATCCATATCAAATATTTGAAGAAATGGTTGCTTGTGATTGTGAGTTTATTGATAATGTTTTGGATGACAAAAAAGCTATTGAGTGGATGCAAAATAAAACATGGGAGCCAATGTTTGTAAGTGACGAGAAATTGATTTATGTTGCTATTATAATTTCACCTGCAACTAATTTTTATTTTATTAAAGCTCATCATTTATTATTTGATTTATATGGGATTAATATAACAACAAACAGGGTTATGGATATTTATAGTCAGCTTATTAATAATCAAGTAGTAAGTTTATATAACCTAGATGATTGTGATTATAAAGATTATTTACGTTCGCAAAAGGAGTATATTGGTTCATCTATTTGGGAAAAGGATAAAGAATACTGGGAGGATGAACTATGTAATAAACAAAGCAATATTAATGTATTCTCATTGATAGATAAGACCAACTTGAAGAGTAAGGTAGAGTTTATGTTTGTTAATGAAGAAAAAAAAGAAGCATTAAGAGAATTAGCTATTAGTAGTAATGTTTCAGAGTTTGTTTTGTGGCTTTATCTTATTAGTGAGACGTTTTGTAGAATTTATTTTCTTGATTCTTTTTGTCTTGGTGTGCATTTATTAAATAGGACAAATAAAAAACAGAGAAGTACTCCTGGACTTTTTGTGAACACATTGCCAATAAATATATCCAATCAACCATTGAATCTGGGGCTCGTTAATATTTCGAAAAAGATTAAAGAAGCATTAAGGCATCAGCAGTTTCCAATAAGTAAACTCTCTTTGCCAGCTCATTTATATTCTGTTTTAGTCTCTTTTCAGACTTATAATCAAGAGGTTTCCATGCGGGGTTATTTATTAACCTGTAATGAAGCTGTTTGTCCATTAACTTTTTTTATTGATTATGATTGTATTAGAGTTGTTTATCAGGAAAATGTTGGCAAAGATACGACTATTCAAATTATAAATAGTTTATGGAAGACGATAGATAACGTTTTGTTGTAGAATATGTAAAAGACTTATAGGAGGTATATAGTGCCAAAGAAAATAGTAGTAGTTTTTTTTATATGTGTTTTTTTATTATTAGGGACCACTTATGAACAGGAAGATAATAATAAGTCCATAAATGTTAGTGGAAAATCAGAAGTTTCTTTTGAGCCAGATATCGCTTATGTTTTAGTTGGAGTAAGTGGAGTTTATCAAGACGTTGTTAAGGGTCAGAAAGATGTTAATGAAAAGGTTAATGGTTTTACAAATAAGATTAAGTCGTTAGTTGCTAAAGAGAATATATCTACAGAAAGGCTAAGTATCAATAATAGTTATGAATACGTTGCTGGGAAGCGACAATTCATGGGATATATTGTTGATCAAAATTTAAGAATTATATTAAAAGACATAACGTTAATTGGTAAAGTAATAGATGTCGCAGTGAACAGTGGTTTGAATAATATAGGGCAGATAAGTTTTTCGAGTTCCAGAATAGAAGAGTATAAGCAGAAAGCTTTAAAGTTTGCTTTGATTGATGCAAAAGATAAAGCACAGCTTATTGCAAAAACGATGGACATTGGAAAGATTAGGATAAAAGAGATTAATGAGTCTGGTGATTATGTCCAACCATTAAGAGTGGAAGGCATGCAGATGAAAGCGTTAGCAGTTTCTGATACAGCAACGCAGTATCAAGTTGGAGAAATGAAAGTTAATTCACAAGTTAATGTGATTTATGAATTTTAAGGAGGTTAAATAATGAAAGATGTATTAGTTATAATGGGAAGTAGTTCAGATATGCCAGTTATGCAGGAATGTATAGATATGTTAGATAAGTTTGGATTAACAAGTATAGTAGAAGTTGCTTCTGCGCACCGAAACCCAGAGAAGGTTATGGGCTTAGTAGAAGATGCTCACAAGAAATATAAAGTAATAATTGCTGCAGCTGGAAAAGCAGCTCACCTTCCAGGTGTTGTTGCAGGTCATTGTATTGTTCCTGTTATTGGTGTCCCTATGAAAACTTCTGACCTTGGTGGTGTAGATTCATTGTATTCTATCGTTCAAATGCCAAAAGGTGTTCCTGTTGCATCTGTAGCAATAAATGGAGCAGCGAATTCAGCTATTTTGGCGGCACAGATTATTGGTGTTTCTGAAGCAGCTGTGAAGGAAAGATTGTTGGCTCATAAAGAGGAAATGAAGAATTCATAATGATGGAATTTATTGCCAAGATTAATATTATTGATGTAGCAGTTGTTATTGCATTAATATTTTTTAGTTATCGAGGCTATGTAAGTGGGTTTATTAATATCTTGTTTGACTCCTTGGCAATAATAGTTTCTTTCTATGCTGCAAACAAGTATTCCTTAGTGGTTAATGGATGGATGGCAAAGTATCTTAAGTTTGCCGTTTCTTGGTCAGGCTTTGTGGCGTATATTTTGACCTATTTGGCTAGTTTTGTTTTTTTTGTACTATGGGGAAGATTGATTACAAAAATTTTCCAAATAAGCCCCGTAGGTATCTTTAATAATGTTGCTGGGCTAGTCCTGAACTTCCTTAAGTGGACATTGCTTATTTTTATTGTATTAGTGTTAGTATCCAAGATAACAATAAGTCCAATAGGAGCATACCTAATTAATTCATTTGCTTATAAGTTATTAAATACGGTTTATGCTTGGGATTTTTTTAAGGAATTTGTTCCAACCCTAGCTAAATAGCCACACGCAGCCTTTCAAGAAGAAATGTTTAAAATCCAAAATATTGGGCAAATTACTAGATAAGTATATTGTGATATATTTATATTTTCTGTTTTATGAAAATATGTGGGAATTTTTGGGATTGGTTTACGATATATTGATAAGTGGGATTTTATAAGGGGATAAAATGACTGAACAATTTGGCGTTAATAGTACAACAAAGGCTTACGAAGCAAGGCAATCTAGTAATGTTTCTCAACAACAATTAACTGTTATTATTAACGGCGTAACTTTTAGTGTTAAGACTAGTAATGATGGGGAAGGTGGAAGTAATCCATTTTCAGGAAAGACTCCAGACCAGCAAAAGATAATTTTGGCTAATCTTCTTTTTGGGGATAGTAATCCTAATGCAACTAAGTTATTAAATGATTTAGGAGATAGGCTTGCAAAAGCTGGAATAAAGACAGCTGATGTTAACGTTGATAAAGAAGGTAAAACAGCAATAGTCTCGAACTTATCAAAAGGTGAAGATCAGAAAGTATATTCAGGATTAAGTCAGTTTTTGGTTAATAGTTTTGATCCAAAGAATGAGGCAAGCAATAGAATAATAATGGAAATATTTCAAATAGCATTAGAATCGAGAAGCGAAGTAGTGAAGATGATAATTGAAGCTATGGAAAAGAATCATCAGATGTGGATGGAGATGCTTAAATTAATGGCAGAAAAAGCTGATGAGAAAAAACAGGAAGCAAAGGGATTATTGAAGGCATTAATGGCTAAAATAGCAACTGGTGATGAGTCTGGGGCTGAGGGTATTTCAGCTTTGTTAGAAGGACTAGGTGTTTCAATAACTTTATGTCAACGAGATTCCTTGGAGCAAGCTGTTACAAACATGAAAAATAATATTAATAACGATATTTATAGCGCACTCAATGAAAAGAGTAATATTGCAAGAGTTTTAGCTGAATATAAACCTCAATTAGCTTTGTTGGGTTTAGGTGCTGAAGATATTGCTATTTTAAAAGGAGCTATTGTAGAAAATGATCTTGATAAGGCAAGGAATGTTTTTGATTCAACTGGTAATGGCGAAGTGTTTACTAAAGTCGGAGATAGTTTTGCACGATGGAATATTGGGTTAGCTTAATTAAAGGGGAGGTAAACGGTCATGTTAAAGAGTAAGTATCAGGTGAAAGAAGAGATCGGACCAAGACACACAAAGGAAGTTAAAGAAAAGAGACAAAGCAAGAATCTATCAACAGTGGTTACTTATAAAGAAGATGGGATTGCTGAAGATATTATGAGTTGGTTGGACTAGCACTTCGACTCCGCTCAGTGACCGAAGTGAATGGTGACGAAGGACTAAGTTAGAAGGGGAGAATAGATGACAGAGATTAATAGTACAAATATTCAAAATTCTTTATCTGCAATTACCTCATCAAGAACGATGAATACTACAGTTTTGGCTACAAAGATCCTTGGCGCTAGTGCAATTGAGCCTAAAATATCTGAATTAGCAACTATACTAAAGAGTAATTCAAGTCTTCTTACACAAGTTATTGATTTGATGAGCAGTGAGGGTGGTGGTGATGAGTTTTTTACTTCAAAAGGGCTTTCAGAATTTCGAGCTGCACTTACATCTCCAATAACCGAAACAACACTTCAAACAGCAATATATAATAAAGAAACAAATACAGGTGTTAGTAATAATAAGGGGATAGTTAATTTTTCTGAAGCAGGTAAAACAATAGATGATCATTTAAGAGATATGTTAGGTATTGAAACAGCAGTTTTAATGCCAGACTCTACTACTCTAGGAGCTGCTGCTGCAGGTGCAACAGAAGCAAGTGCGTTGGCTAGTAAAGCAGAACCTTCAACAGATAATGTTATTGTTCCAGATAAATATATAGATGTAAATTTGAAACCAGAAGTTTATACTAAATTAGCTAATATTTTGGGTTTTAAGGATAACATAAGTAGTCCTGAGTTTAAGAAGAGAGTTGCTTTATTGGTGCTTGCGATTGGTACTAGTAATGTTAATAGCATAGTAGAATTTGCGAACAATGACCAAAAGGAGTTATTAAAGGGAGCTGTAGATAAATTAATGTCTGGCATAGGTACTTCTAAATTTTGGGGTGGATTGGATCAAAAAAAGTCTAGTGAGGCATGGGTGCGTTTTGTCGAGTCAGTAACAGCTTTTAAAGGGGTGAAATCGGGTGGCAATATTTGGGGTGCACAAGCATCAGACATTAAACGTATTTCACCAAATTTTTTGAAGTCATTTTCTGAAACAGCGTCAACTAAGAATGATGGTGAAGTCGCTTCTTGGGTAGTTAATATAGTTTACGATAACGGTGAATTAAATACACCAAGTATTCTTGGAGTTGGTGTTGATGAAAATGGATATAACCCAGGTAAATATAAAACGGCGCTTGGAGGTTTTATAGAATTTACTAGTCGACCAGGATGGAAGTATGATTTTTGGACAGAAGATAAAATAAAAAATTTTAGTAATATATTTGATACAAGAAGGTCTAAAGCTTTTTGGGAGAGTCATCCTGAACTTAAAAAATATTATCAGGGTATATATAAGTCAATTACTGGAGATAAGGAATTAATGGGCATGTTCATTCTTGATTTAAAGAAGTCTATAATTGCTTTAGTTAATGAAACACACGACTATTTCTGGAAGTTTTGGGACAATGCGTACGATAAGTTAGAGGCATTAGCGCATTTTGTGGCTAATAGGATAGAAGCTAAATATGGTGATAACAAACCTAAGAGTCAGGAAGAAGTTTTTACTGTAGAATTGACAAACGAAATATTAGCAGAGAAGCCAAGGATATTTAATGCTGAAAGTAATAAAGATTTTAAGGCAAAAGTTACTGAAGATGATGTTTTGAAACTTTTAAAAACTGAAGGTGTGCAATTAAAATCTTTTAAGATAGGAGAAACTATTTTTAGCAAGGAGGATGATATTTTGGCTTACCTTATGAATATTAGGTATGGTAAAGATTCTTCTAATAATCCAAGGTATTCTCGTGTTGGAAGTAAATCTGCAGAAGATGTTGCTATTGATATCAAAAAGGGCTTGGATTATATTGGAGTGCAACAAGGAAAAGAAATTACTCGTAAGGGCTTATTTGATGCTATGAAACCTGCTGAGTCTGAAGGTAGTCAACTAGCTGGTAGTAGAATGTCTCCAGAACAGATGTCGCAGCTGCAGCAATTATTGAGTCAAGGACCCCAAGGATTAAGTGGAGCTGGTGATCTGCCTACAGAATAGTCTTTTTATAGACTTAGTCCTTCTTTAAGTAGCATATTTATTAGTTCGTCTTTATCTTCAGTTTCTTTTTTGGTAATTACGGTTGGAGTTAGTATCTTCTTTTCTGATTGTATTCTTTGTTTTTTAAGATAGGAAATAACTTGGTGTAAGCCTTTTTTGATGCTAAGTATTTCTGTAAAAGATTCACTCTTTAGTTGCTTCATGGAAGATTCTGCTTCTTCTTTGATGGAATTAACGTTTGTTAGTGTTTTTTCAAGTTGCTCATAAAGCTCTTGCTGTGTTTGAGATTGAAGTTTGTTAAGCTTAATGCTCGATTCGGTAAGTTGTATTTTTTCAGCTTTAAGCTGATCTTGTAGTGAGTCAATTTTATCTAAAGCTTTTTGTAAATGTGTGTCGATTGTGCTTTCAACTATTGTTTTAAGCTGCTTAATGCTTTCTTGTTGAGTTGCTAGGTTTTCTTGTTTTATGCTATTAATGTTTTGTTCATTGTTTTCTTTTATTGATTCAATTGTTTTAAGTGTATTTTCAAGGTCAGCAAATACACCAGTTTCTAATGTAGTTTTGATTGTTTTTACCTGAATAATTATCTTGCTTAGTGCTTTTTGTTCATCTTCAATTCCTTGTGTTACTTCATTAATGCTTCTAATTGATTCTTGTTTAATAGTTTCTATGTGTAGCTGAGTGTTATTTAGTTGCTCTTGTATTTTATTATTGGCATCATTTTTTAATTGACTAAAGTGTTCTTTGTTTTTATTTTGTAGGTCTTCTTGAGATTTACTTATTGCAAGCTTGAAGTTTTCTATGAGTGTAGTTGTTTCGTTTATTTGTGTTTCTGCTTTTTCTAGAAGCTCTACCTTAAGTCCTTCTAAATATGACATTTCAGCCTCAACTAGCTTGAGTTTTTCTTCTTGAAGTTCATCCTTAATAATTTTAATTTCTTGTTCGGTTGATTGTTTGAGGTTACTAAGAATTGCATCTGCGGTTTGAAGTTGTTTTTTATTCTCTTCTTTGGAGTTGTTTAATAAATTTTGGGCTTTTTGTTCTATTTGATTAAAGAAAAATTGTTCATGTTTTATAAGCTGATCTTTGATGGCTTCTATGCTTTCTGTATTCGCTGATTTAATTTCATCCATTTGATTGATAAGTTCATTTTTGCTGTTTATTAGCGCTTGTTCATTGGCAAACTTAATGTCTTCAAGTGTTATTTCGTTTTGCATTTTTAGTTCTCTAAATTCTTCATGGATTGCATTTATTTCTTCTGTTTTGTCTATTTCTTTTAGTTTTGCTTGTAGTCTAAGCAAGTCGTTGTATGAATTTTTTAGCATTAAATCTTGTTCTTTTTCAAATTTTGTAGTTAAAGTTTTTATTTCTTCTTTTGTGGCTTGGCTAAATTCTTCTATGTTTTGAAGGATAGCTTTTAAATTGCTTGCGCTATCTTGTTTTGTTTGTGTAGAGAAAGCCAGCAGTTCGTTTTGTGTCTCTGTTTTAAGAGAAGTTAGCTCTTCTTTTATTATTTCTTCTTGAACTTTAGCTGAGTTGTAAATGTCTGAAACCGCTTTGGTTGTTGATGTTGTTATTGCGGTAAGTTCAGAAGCTAGCGAATCTTTTAATGTTTCTATTTCTTCTAATGCTCCACTTATGCTGTTTTTTATGTAATCTTGACTTATTTTAGTAAATTTTTTGAAGTTTTCTCTGCTAGTACCAGTGTCATCCATTTCTTGCAAGGCATTTTCTTTAGCTTCATTAATTTCTTTAATCATTTTTTCTTGAAGCGAAGCCATTGAATTATTAATTGAATTGAGTTTTTTGGAAATTATTTCATTTTTAGAATCAATAGTTGCAATAGTGTCTGCTTGAGTAGATTGAATTGTTTTAACTGTATCAGTTTTGATTTGTTCAAAGTATTTATTTAATTGTTGCTGTTGGTTTGTTATGTTTTCTTCAACAGATTTTAGTTTATTTTCTTGTTTAATGTTTTCATTACTAATTCTGTTAAGAGAATCAGTAGTTTTTGTTTCAACTGCGCTAATAAGTTCATTTTTGTCCTTGTAGATATCGTTTCTAAAGTCTGATATTTGATTGTTAAGGAGTTCTTCTGATTTCTTTATGTTTTTAGAAATTATGTTATTTTCTATAATTATTTCTTCTATCATTTTATTTTTTTCTGAAGCTATTTCTTTTTTAAATTCATTAAATTGAGCTGATATTTCCTCGTGTGCCTTGTTTTTCATTTTAGAAACTATTTCTTCATAGTGTTTTATTAGATAAGTTTCTTGTTCTTTAATCTTTCGAATGCTTAATAGTTTTGCTATTTTGAATTTATTAAGTTTCTTTTGGAAGGATATTTTGATTCTTTTTAGCATGCTGATTTCTTTGTCTAATTGTTTCTTGATTCTTTTTGTTCTATCAATTGTGTTAAACAGTTCAAAGAAATTGTGGACGGAGATCTGTTCTCCTTGTTTAGAGACTATTTTAAGATTGGGATTTTCAAGTCTAATGGTTTTGTTTTGATCATTAGCTGTTACAGTAATGTTTTTTTCTTTTCCCATAGTGTAATTATACTATAGATAACCACTGTTGAACAAATTTAAATGAGAGGTTTGTTTGAGTTTAGAAAGTCTTTGTATAATGTAGGTTTTTTGCCTTCTTTTTGAACAGAGATTATTTCTATTTTTTCTTCAGTTAACTTCAATTCAGTTATTTTAATTCTTTGTTCGTTTTGAAATGTATAGATGCCTGGCCAAGGGTAATATGCTCTGAATTTATTAAAGATATTAGTTGTTGTATCTGTCTGTAAATTTACTAATCCGTCTTCTTTTTTTATTTTTTTGGTAAAGGTAGCTTCTTTATGCAGTTGCTCTGTGTATTTCCAGTTGTCTTTTATATTTAGTTGTTCGGTTAGTAGCTCTATGCTTGCAGATTCTAGTTTCTTAAACAGACCTTCTGCTGTTTCGTTCGGCTCTATCTGAGTTATTGATGTATGGATAATATCCCCATCATCTACTCCGATACCTATTTTCATTAAAGTAACTCCTGTCATTGTGTCACCATTTAGTAGGCAAGATTGAACAGGGGATGGCCCCCTGTATTTTGGCAGTAGGGATGTGTGTATGTTTATGAAGTTATATTTTTTGACTAAATTTGCAGGGAAAATCATGCCGTAAGCAATAACTAAACAAAGGTCAGGCGATTCACAATTAAGGATAGTATTAAGTTCATCAATATTATTAGGTTTAAAGACAGGAATATTGTTTTGATTTGCAATAATAGCAACTTCAGAGGGCTTTGTTTCGTGTCCTCTATCTTGCTTTTTATCTGGACCAGTAATTACGCCACTGACTTTAATTTTGTTGTTAATAATGCCTTGTAGAATATTAGCGGAGAAAGCAGGTGTTCCAAAGAAAAACAGCTTATTAATCATATCTTTTCTTTAGAATCTATTGATTTTGTCGTTCCCTCAATTGCTTGATCAATGTACAGTTTTCCTTCTAAATGGTCTATTTCGTGCTGGAAAGCAACTGCTGGATACGCTTCAACGGTAACTTCGATATCTTTAAAGTTTTCATCCTTACCTTTAACTGTGATTTTGCTGTAGCGAATAACGTCACCTTCTAGTCCTGGAACGCTTAAGCATCCTTCCGTAAAGACGATTTCGCCTTCTTTTTTGGTGATTTTTGGATTAATCATTACACATAGATTATCTCTTTTATCACTAGTGTCTACTAGGATAATTCTAAGTGGTTCTCCGATTTGGATTGCTGCAAGACCACAACCGTTAGCAGCATACATAGTATCTGTCATATCTTTAATTATTTTTTTTATTTCAGGAGTTAATGACGTTACTGCTGTGCTTTTCTTTTTTAGTAAAGGGTTTCCAATTGTTAGTATTTTCTTTTCAGCCATGATTACCCTAGCTCGTCTCTCATTTCTTTGATTTTAAAAATCATAATACCAGCAGAGACGCCCGCATTCAAGCTGTCGATAGAAGGACTAATAGGTATTTTTATAAGAAAGTCACATTTTTCACTAACAAGTCGAGTTATGCCTTTCCCTTCGTTTCCAATTACAAGTGCTACTGCCATGTCATAGTCTTGCTCTGAGTAGCTAACTTCTGCGTTCATATCAGTACCAATAATCCAGACGTTTTTCTTTTTTAAAGTTTCAATAGCACTGGCAATGTTCGGTACTTTGGCTATTAGTATTTGGTCGATTGCACCAGTACTAACTTTCGAGACAATAGGAGTTATTTCTGCTTGTTTTGTTTTAGGAACAATAATTCCATGAACTCCAGCTGCAACAGCTGTTCTAGCAATCGAACCAAAATTGTGAGGGTCTTCGATACCATCTAGTATTAGAATAAATGGTTGTTCTTCTAATTCCTCTGCGTAATCTAAAATATCTTCTATTTCTACAAATTGTCGTTTTGGTATGTAGGCTAGGATGCCTTGGTGTTTTACATTTCTACATTTTACATCAAGGTCTTTTTGTTCAACAAAACGGTAAGGTATATTGTTTCCTTCTGCTATTTCAATTATTGTCGCAATACGTTCATCACTTTTTGAGCTTCTGTTAATGAGTAATTGGTGTGTTTTCTGTCCAGTAAGAAGCAGTTGCAATACTGCGTTCTTGCCTACGACTAAGTTGTTGCTCATTAAAGAGATTCCTTGATGGCACTTATCAAGATGTCGATAGCATCTTTGGCTTGTGATTTTGTAATTATTAGTGCTGGAATTAAGCGAAGTACTTGGTCGGTATCACCACAGCTAATTACCACTAGACCTTTTTCGAGTGCTTTAATTTTTATATTCTTAACTATCTCTGGGTTTGGTTCTTTTGTTGTTGGGTTAATGAATTCAATGCCAATCATTAAACCAACACCACGAACATCGCCTATTACTGGTAAATTTTTTTTTGCTTCATTAAGAAGTGAAGTAATAAGCTTCCCAGTTTCATAAGCATTTTCTAGTAGATTCTCTTCTTCAAGTGCTGAAATGGTTGCAAGTGAGGCAGCACAAGATACTGGGTTACCGATATATGTTCCACCATGAGCACTTGTAGTCCATTGGTCCATTAGTTCTTTTTTTGCAACGCAAGCACCTAGTGGCATGCCAGAAGCTATTCCTTTAGCAAGCGCAACAATGTCAGGGACAACATCATAGTGTTCCATTGCAAACATGGTACCTGTTCGTCCAAATCCTGATTGAACTTCGTCAAAAATAAGCAGTATATTTTGTTCTTCAGTAAATTTACGAAGTTCTTGAATAAACTCGATAGGAGCAGGAACGTATCCGCCTTCTCCAAGGATAGGTTCAATTATTACAGCTGCAATATCATTATTTTCTAGTATTGCTTTTTTGAAATCAGCTATGCATTTATAAACATAGTCACGGTATTCCATTGTGTTGTTATGAAAATAGTAAGGATAATCAAGACGAATAATGTCATCGATTAACCATCCTTCATAACCTTTTTTATATTTTTCTTTGTAGGTTACTGAAAGTGCTCCAAGTGTACGTCCATGAAAAGAGTGCGTAAAAGCAACTAGTTTTTTCTTTTTAGTTACATATTTAGCTAGCTTGAGGCTTGCTTCAACAGCTTCTGAACCGCTTTGGGAAAAAACAACGGAGGCTTCTTTGAATGGAAGCAGGTTAACTAGGCGTTCGGCTAATTTCACATGAGGTTCATAATGAGCAATGCCGGCACATATGTGAATAAGCTGAGATGCTTGTTTGGTGATTGCTTTAACAACTTTCGGATGACAGTGACCTGTGTTTGTAACACCAATACCACATGAAAAATCTATGTATTTTTTGCCATCTGTATCGTATAAATAGATGCCTTCTCCGCTGACTATTTCTAAGTCAGGGAAATATTTCCCTAATACTGGCGATATATATTTTTTTGCTTTGTCTTTTAGAATACCCATAGCAATATTATAGACGTGAAAAGTGAAAAGTGAAAAGTAAATTGTGAGGCAGGTGCTTTTTACTTACCAAATACTTCTTTTAATTTTTTGTCTATTAGACCACAAAAGTTAAAAGTTTTAGAGCACAATAGAGATTCGGTATTAGTTGTAAACTAGATAGCTAGTAAATCCAGGTAGCCAGTAAGTAACGTATGGCTTTATAATTAATAAAAAAATAGAGGGAGTAAATTATGGCAGATGAGATTAATAAAATAATATATTCAATGTATAAGGTTTGTAAGTTTTATGACAAAAAGCCAATTATTAAAGATATTTCGTTGTCTTATTTTTATGGAGCAAAAATAGGGGTCTTAGGTCTTAATGGTTCCGGAAAGAGCTCGCTTTTAAGGATTCTTGCAGGAGTTGATCAGGATTATCAAGGGCAGATTTCGTTGTCTCCAGGATACACTATTGGTTATTTGGAGCAGGAACCAAAGCTCGACCCAAACATGACAGTAAGACAAGTAGTAGAGCAGGGGATGCAAGAGCTGGTTAGTCTAATGAAAGAATATGAAGAGATAAATAATAAGTTTTCTGAACCAATGACTGACGAGGAAATGGATAAACTACTTGAAAGACAGGGAAAAGTTCAAGAAATGTTAGATGCTAAAGATGCTTGGGATGTTGAGTCTAAGCTTGAAATGGCTATGGATTCATTACGTTGTCCTGAAGGAGATACACTGATTAAGGTATTGTCTGGTGGAGAATTAAGACGAGTGGCTCTTTGTAGGTTACTTCTTCAGAAGCCAGATGTATTACTTTTAGACGAGCCAACAAACCATCTTGATGCAGAGACTGTTGATTGGCTTGAGCAGCATTTGCAACGATATGAAGGAACTGTAATTGCTGTTACCCATGATAGATACTTTTTAGATAATGTTGCTGGTTGGATATTGGAGTTGGATAGAGGTGAAGGAATTCCTTGGAAAGGCAATTATTCTTCTTGGCTAGACCAAAAACAGAAGAGGCTACAAAATGAGGAAAAGTCTGAGTCAGAGAGACAGAAGACTCTTAAGCGTGAACTTGAGTGGATAAATATGACACCAAAAGGCCGTCAAACTAAGGCAAAGGCACATATTAAGGCTTATGAGTCATTGTTAGCAGACGAGCAGGAAAAGAGAGCAAAAGATTTAGAAATATACATTCCAACTGGTAGAAAATTAGGAACAACAGTAATTGAAGTTAGTGGAATTTCTAAAGGGTATGGAGATAGATTGTTAGTTGAGGATATGACCTTCTCGTTACCGCCTGGTGGAATCGTAGGAGTGATTGGTCCTAATGGAGCTGGTAAATCAACATTATTTAAGATGATTACTGGTGAAGAGAAGCCAGATTCTGGTACAGTAAAAATAGGAGAAACAGTAGAATTAGCATATGTTAATCAGTCTAGGGATGAGCTTGATCCAAATAAGAGTATTTGGGAGGTTATTTCTGAGTCACAGGAAGTTATTCAGATGGGTAAACGAGAAATTAACTCTAGAGCATATGTTTCAAGATTTAACTTTTCTGGAACTGACCAGCAGAAGAAAGTTGGGTTGATTTCTGGTGGAGAGAGAAATAGAGTTCATTTGGCAAAGATACTTAAAACAGGCTCAAATGTTATTCTTTTAGACGAACCAACAAACGATTTAGACGTAAATACAATCAGAGCGCTTGAGGATGCATTAGAGAATTTTGCTGGTTGTGCTGTTGTAATAAGCCACGATAGATGGTTCTTAGATAGAATAGCAACTCATATTTTAGCCTTCGAAGGGGATAGTAAAGTTGTATGGTTTGAAGGTAATTATTCTGAGTATGCAGAAGATAAAAAGAAGCGTACTGGAAATGATCAACCACACAGAATTAAGTATCGCAAATTAACTAGGGGGTAAATTATTTTTTTCTTAGAATATGTATGTTCCAAATGCTGTCCATCCTTGTATTCCCGTAGACCATTGATATCCAGCGCCTAATGATAGACCACCTAGGTTAAGCTTAAGTCCAGTTTGGATTTGAGAGTAACTCCAGTTGCTTCCCCACTTATCAATGTCTGAAAAGTATTTTGGTTGGATAGCTCCGTTGTGTTCAAAGATGAAGCTTAGTGGTTGGAAAAGCAGGAACTCTGCTCCATATCCCCAATACATTCCGACACCGCTTGGTTCGCCTCTTTTATAGGATAATCCTAAATCAAGATGGATAAGTCCTGACTGGAAAGCTCCACCTGCAGTGCCGAATAAGTTGTAGAACTGGAAAGAGTCAGTATTGTCTCTTACCTGATAGGCACTTATTCCGTATCCGATAAAAGGAGTGCTTTTACCTGCAGTTGGGATGGCAGAATATGAGCGGAACGATAATGTGTCGTTATATAGTTTTTTATCGGTATCATGAAGTAGACTGTAGTTGATTGATTGCATCTTTTTTTTGCCGAAAAGACGTGTTACTCCGTATCCGTCAGCAAAAGGGTAGTCGTTAAATAAATAGTAAACTCCAAAATATTTATTTAAATCTAGGTTAGAGCTCCAACTAAGTGTTGTTTTTTGGGTTTTGACTTTGTCAGGATAGAAGATGCTTCCCATAAAACCGCCAGCAATGCTGTCTATAAGATTGTCAAAGAAACCGTCTTTATTTGACTCATAGCGAGTTGTTTCTAGTTTATTCACAACAAGAACCTTACTACCAACCAACATGAGGTTGTAGAGTTCATTTTTTAGTTCCGTTGCAAGCCTTTCATCTGTGATTGGTATGTTAAGTTGCTTAATCGCTTCAAGTAGAAAACCGAAGTCATATTGTTCGAAGCTACCTGTGAAGTATTCTGTTTTATTGATAAATCCTTTTTCATTTAGAACGCCTTTACGGATAAGACTATCATAAAAACCAATAAGTGAAATTTTAGCTTTGGCAAGTTCCGCCATGTCATTCATGTTGATTCTTGAGCCTAGGTAGATGCTATTTTCTAGTGGTTTTAGAACATCTCCACGGTGTGTGATAAAACCGTTTTGCATGTAGTTGAAATAATGTTCATAAGCCATTGCTTCGATTAGTAGGTTATACCAATCACTGAAGTCTATTGTTTCAAACTTTCTGTAGCTAAATTCGTACTGAGAGTTGATTACTTGGACCTCTTTTTTGTATCCACTATTAGGTTTTGTGGAAGTGCTTTTAGAACTTGAAGAAGCAGTATCTTTATTAACTTCTGATTCTACTGCGGTAATGTCTGCAAATGTAAAGCAAGCTATTAGGACAACTAAGGCTATGTGCATTATTCTATTTTTTTTCATGAGAGTAACTCCTTTATTTATTTGTACAAGTAAATCATAGTAAATTATTCATTATTTAGCAATAAAGCTATTTTTGTTTGCTTATGAGGAGAAAATGTAACAAAACATTCTGTTTTGCGTGCATATTTCTAGCTATTTAATGATTTATCAAGTAAAATAGACAAGTATTTTAAAAAAATGGCTAAGGAGTAGAGAATGTCCCAAATTATGAATAGATATGGCGAATTAGTTTTTACCCAAGAAGTTATGAGGAATAGGCTAAGTGAGAGAGTGTATAGTCAGCTTATTAATACAATAGTTAAAGGTGATACCTTAGAAAAAGAAATAGCTGGTGAAGTTGCTCATAGTATGAAGGAGTGGGCTATTGAAAATGGAGCTACTCATTATACTCATTGGTTTCAACCATTAAGAGGTGGAACAGCAGAAAAACACAATTCTTTTATTAGTTACGATGAAGAAGGTATTTTGATTGAAAGATTATCAGCTATTCAGTTAATCCAATCCGAGCCTGATGCGTCTTCGTTTCCAAGTGGAGGAATTCGTTCAACGTTTGAGGCAAGAGGATACTCTGCATGGGATCCAACTTCTCCTGTTTTTTTAATTGAAGCAAAGGACACAAAAACACTTGTTATTCCATCTGTTTTTCTTTCTTGGACTGGTGATGTGCTTGACCAAAAGACAGGACTACTTAGAAGTAAAAAAGCTTTGAATAATGTTGGGATTAAATTACAAAAATTACTTGGAAACAGGAATGCTAAGAGAATTAATGTTTGGCTAGGTATTGAGCAAGAATATTTTCTTGTAGATAAAGAACTTTATGAAACAAGGTCTGATTTGCAGATTTGTAAGCAAACACTTTTTGGAAGACCAGCCGCTAGAAATCAGCAACTTAAGGATCATTATTTCGGAACAATAAAGAAAAGAGTGCTTCAGTTTATGGAGGATTTTGATAGAGAGTTATACAGAAGAGGTATTCCTGCTAAAACAAGACATAATGAAGTATCTCCAAATCAGTTTGAAATAGCACCTTTATATGAAGAACAGAATTTGGCCATAGACCATAATTTGCAAGTAATGGATATTATTGAAGAAGTTGCTGAAAGGCATGGGTTGGTTGCCTTGTTACATGAGAAACCTTTTAATGGGGTTAATGGATCAGGTAAGCATGTAAATTGGTCAATTGGCGATAATACAGGTGTAAATTATTTAGAACCATCAGCATCGCCGTTGCGAAACGTAACTTTGCTTATGACTGTTGTATCAATGATGATTGGTGTAAAGAAGTATGCAAACTTTTTTAATGCATTAGTGCTTGATGCTGGAAATGAGAGAAGATTAGGAGGAACTGAAGCACCTCCGAATATTATGTCAGTATATTTAGGTGAGTATCTTTCCTCATTATTATTAGAGATAGAGAAGCTAAGTAAAGTAACTGAAAAGAAAATGGCAGAGATAAGCTTGGGGATTCGTCAGTTGCCATCAGTTGCTAAAGATAGTTCAGATAGAAATAGAACATCTCCAATGGCATTTACTGGAAACAAGTTTGAGTTTAGGTCTGTTGGTTCATCTCAGAATTGTTCAGAGGTAGTGACTTTAATAAATTTAATTATAACTGAGGGATATGAAAGAATTTACAATAAGATTGAAAAATTAAGTGGTGATCCTAAAGCTAATGCTTTATTGGTTGTTAAGGAAATGATTAAAGAAACAAAGGAAATCCATTTTGAAGGGAATTGCTATTCTCCTGAGTGGAAAGAAGAAGCTAAGAAGAGAGGGCTAAAGAACTTTAATAATACTCCGGAAGCTCTTGAAAGCATGATTAGTAAGGAAGTTTTAGAGTTATATAAAACATTTGAAGTGCTTTCTGAAAAAGAGTTATTAGCAAGGCAAAATATTCGTTTAATGCAGTATGTTAGAACGAAACAGATTGAGTTACAGTCATCTTGTGAGATGGTTTTAACAGAAGTTATGCCGGCAATACTTAAGCAGTTGGCGTTACTTATATCAGCAAATACATCAAAAACAGGTCTTATTGCAAATCAGATAAGTGAATTAGAGGATCTTTATAAAAACGTCCATGCTTTTGTTGAACAGATTACTAAGAAAGCTAATTGTCATTGTATGTCTGAACTTACAGACCAAGCAAAGGGTTATTATCAATGTGACGCTGATCTTGCTAAATTGCGAGAATTTGTTGATAAGGCAGAGGAGATTGTTTCCAAAGAATATTGGCCTTTTGCGAGCTATCAACAGTTGTTTAGAAGATTATAGGAGATAATAATGAAGTTAGTCGTTTTAGCTGGTGGTAGTGGGACAAGATTATGGCCTTTATCAAGGAAATTATTCCCTAAACAGTTTATTCAGTTATTTGAGAATAAATCTCTTTTTCAGAAAACATTAATAAGAAATAGACTAGATAATGTTTCTGTTGTAACTAATGAGCAACAGTACTTTTTAGTTATCGATCAGGCAAAAGAAGACGGGGTCTCAGAAGTAGGATTTATTTTAGAGCCAGTTGGAAGAAACACTGCTCCAGCTATAGCTTTAGCTTGTTTTGATAGTCCTGCGGATGAGGTAATTTTAGTAACACCATCGGATCATATTATCAAAAAAGAAGATGAATATATAAAGTGTTTAAAAAAAGCAGAAGAATTAGCAATAAAGGGTAATTTAGTAACCTTTGGGATAACTCCTACTTTTCCGGCAACTGGGTATGGTTATGTTCAGGCAAAAGGTGAGGATGTAATAAGCTTCAAGGAAAAGCCAGATTTAGAAACTGCTGATAAATATGTTAAATCAGGTAACTACTATTGGAACAGTGGAATGTTTGCTTTTAAAGCTAGTGTTTTTTTAAGTGAGTTAAAAAAGTATTCTCCAGATATCTACAGCTGTTCAAAACAGGCTTATGAAAAGGCATTAAGAGACAAACAAGGTATGCTAAGAGTTAAATATGATGACATGATGGCAATTCCTGCAAATAGTATTGATTATGCAGTAATGGAAAAAAGCTCAGTGGTAAAGGTAGTCCCTGCTGACATTGGTTGGTCTGATTTAGGTAGTTATGACGAGATTGCAGAATACTTTGTTGATGGTGAATACAAAGAAGATATTGCAGTAGACTCTGGGAACAATTTTGTCGTATCAACGCAAGGCAAAATTGTGAGTACTGCTGGAGTTAGCGACTTAGTTATTATAGATACAACTGATGCGCTATTAGTTGCAAAAAAAGGTGAAACGCAAAAGGTAAAACAGGTTGTAGATATGCTTCAAGCTAGAGGTTCTTCTTTGATTAATGAGCATACAACAGTTCATCGTCCATGGGGAACATATACGGTTTTACTTGAGAAGGATAATAGCTATAAGATTAAGACTATTGAAGTTAAGCCAAAGCATAAGATTTCTTTTCAAAAGCATGAACACAGAAATGAACATTGGGTAGTTGTAAGTGGTGAGGCTGTTGTAACAAAAGAAGAGGAAAAAATCGTTCTATTTGCAAACCAGTCTACTTATATACCAAAGGGAGTTAAACACCGTTTGGAGAACCCAGGAGATGTGCCTCTTGTAATAATTGAGGCGCAGGTTGGTAGTTATGTAGGTGAGGATGATATCATTCGATACGAGGATGACTATAATCGTAAATGATGCCTAGTGGCCCAAGTTTCAATATAATTACGTTCGGTTGTCAAATGAACAAAAGTGACTCAGAGATTCTTTCTGGGGCGTTGATGTGTGCTGGGTATAGCTTAATTGATGACCCTCATTCAGCGAATGTTTTGATTTTTAACACCTGTGCTGTAAGAGGTAATGCTGAGAATAGAGCTTTTTCTAGGATGAGAGAGTTTAATTCTTTAAGAAAGAAGAAGGGTAGAGACCAAATAATCGTTGTAACGGGCTGTGTTCCGCAATATGAGAAAGACGAGTTACTTAAGAAATATCCGTACATTGATATTGTAGTTGGAGCTAATTCTTATGAGTATCTTCCTGAAATTCTAAGCGAGTGGAATAAGAAAAGTTCTTCGGTAGTTAAGTTAATTGAAAATAAAGATGCTGAGAGTCCTATTGTTAATGTTAATAGAGATAAAGATTTTGATCAGGCTTTTTTGCCAATTATGTATGGATGTAACAATTATTGTTCTTACTGTATTGTTCCATACACGAGAGGCAGGGAGGTAAGTAGAGTTAGGGAAGATATTTTTCTATCTATAGAACAATTAGAGAACTCTGGCTACAAAAAGCTGTTATTGTTAGGTCAAAATGTAAATTCTTACGGGCAATGGTTATATGATGACTATGATTTTGCTGATTTGCTTTTAGATATTTTGAGTAAATTTGCGTGGATAGAAAAGGTTGATTTTTTGACATCTCATCCCAAAGATATTACCGATAAATTAATTTCTGTTATAGCCGAGAATAAGCGTGTTGGGAGAGAAATACATTTCCCGATACAACATGGTGATGACAGGATACTTAAACTTATGAATAGAGGATATACTGTTGCAGAGTATAAGGAAAAGGTAAGCAGATTACGGGAAAAGGTCGCAGGTGTTAAGATATCAACTGATTTAATAGTTGGGTTTCCAGGCGAGACAGAAGAAGAATTTGTTAATATGGTTAATGTGGTTAAAGAATTGGGTTTTTTTAGGGTTATATCTGCCGTGTATTCTCCTCGCAAAGGGACGAAGGCAGCTGATATGGATGATCAGATAGATAGTAAAACAAAGAAAAGAAGATTAAGTGAATTACATCAGGCAGTTAAGGATTATGCATTTAAAGGCTAAAAGCTTCTCCTTGAAAAATAACAGCAAGTATTGTTTAATTAAGCGTTCGAGTAGATGCATATAGAAGGAGTAAAACTAATGGCTAATGATTCTGTAAATATGAAGATTTTTTGTGGAACATCTCATCCGAAGCTAGGAGAAGAAATATCAAGGTACTTAGCTATGGATTTAGCAAGTTTAAAGGTTTCTAAATTTAGTTGCGGAGAAATATTTACAAACATTAACGAAACCATTAGAGGAAGAAATGTTTTTTTAATTCAAACTTGTGGAAGTAATGTTAACGAAGATTTGATGGAGCTATTTATTACTATTGATTCTTGTAAAAGAGCAAGTGCAAGAAAGATTAATGTAGTAATTCCTCATTTTGGTTATGCAAGACAAGATAAGAAGTCCGGTCCAAGAGAACCTATTAGTGCAAAATTGATGGCTAATCTTATAACGGAGGCTGGTGCTGATCGTATAATTACTATGGATTTACATGCAGATCAAATTCAAGGATACTTTGATATTCCAGTAGATCATCTTCAAGCATTACCTCTTTTTGTTAAGTACTTTAATAATAAAAAGAAAAATGACCATAGTGATATGGTAGTCGTAGCTCCTGATACTGGTAGAGCAAAAGCTGCTAAGAAATTTGCTGACAAGATAGGAGCTGAACTTGCTATACTTCATAAAACAAGACCAGAGCATAATAAAGCTGAGATTGTAAATATTGTTGGTAGTGTTGAGAATAAGACAGTACTCCTATATGACGACATGGTTGATACCGCAGGAAGCGTTACACAAGGGATTGCTGTTTTAAGAAAACATGGCTGTAATGATGACATGTATCTATTAGCTACGCACCCAGTATTCTCTGGTCCAGCTATAAGTAGGCTAAAAGAAGCAAATTTCAAAGAAGTTGTTGTAACCAACACAATACCGTTGCCACCAGAAAAACAGTTTCCTGGTCTTGTGGTGTTGTCTGCAGCTCCTCTTTTTGCAGAAGCTATTCAGCGAAATCATAATAACTCATCAATTAGTGAGATTTTTGAAGACTAAGGTCTAAGTGAATCAATAAGTTTTTTAAGGTTTTCTTTGTTTTGACGAGGATCGTCATTAGTTGGAACAATTACAACACGTAGATAGTTTATATTTGGGTTATTTATATCTTTACTAGTTTGTAAGAAGTTTACAGATAAATTGTGACTATTAATTAGTGATAGTGTCTCGTTTAGAAATTGAGCCTCATTGCTCTACATGCAACTCTCGTAGAACTAATAGAAAAGTTGCAGTTTTATAGAGTTAGTTAACGAATTCGTTTGCCCAGTTATCTTGGCTATTGTCAGCACCAGTTGCTGGTGAGGATGCTGATGATTCATCGATCTTTTTTTGTTCTTGACCAGAGATTAAAAAACTATTTTCCTTTGGTTCCTGTCCTGCCCAGTGACCCATTCCACTTGGTGAAGGAAAATCAAGTCTTGGAACTTTCTGTGTGGCAGTGTTCATATATTGTTTCCACATTAGAGCTGGTATGTATCCACCAACTACTTTATTTGTTGGGGTGTTGTCGTCATTTCCTACCCAAGCAGCACACACAATTTGAGGTACGAAACCTATAAACCAAGCATCTCTATAGTCTGTTGTTGTTCCTGTTTTACCAGCAGCTGGCCTTGGTAGTTTTGCATTTTTAGCTGTTCCATAATCAATAACACCTTTCATCATGTCAACTAAAGCATAAACACGTCCTTGGTCAAATACACGTGTTATTTCAGGTCTGGAGTTGTAAAGTTCAATGCCGTTTCTGTCTTCTATTTTCTTTATCATAATTGGTTTAGCAAGCAATCCTCCTGTTGCAAAAGCACCATATGCCGAAGTAAGTTCCATAATTTGAACTTCATGTGTTCCAAGAGCAATAGAGATGTATGGACCTAAAGGTGTTGTGATGCCAAACTTTCTAGCTGTTGCAATAACAGCTTCTGGTGAAACCATGTTTACTAGTTTAATAGCAACAACATTGATAGATTTTTCTAATGCCTTACGCATAGATACTTTGCCTTCAAAAGTTTTGTCATAGTTTTGTGGGGCATATGGACCTTGGAAGGTATTAAAGACTATAGGTGAATCATCAATGATGGTTCCTGGTGATAAGCCTCTTGATAAAGCTGTAAGATAAACAAAAGGTTTAAATGCAGAACCTGGCTGTCTTCGTGCATGTAATACTTTATTATAGTGGAAGTTTAGGAAATCATATCCACCAACCATCGTTAAAATATGACCTGTTCTTGGGTCAATTGCTAACATAGCTGCTTGATTAAAGTTTAGATTTTGATTAATACCTTCAGCAATAGCCCAATCAACAGCTACTTCTGCTTCTTTTTGTAGTTCCCAAACGATAGGAGTATAAACTTTTAACCCACCATTATAAGCTTCTTCTTCTCCATACATTCTTACTAGGATGTTAATTACTTCTTGAACAAAGTAAGGTGCTCTATATTTAAGTTTTCTGCGTGGAGATACTGTTATATGTTGTTTTTTTGCGTCGAGATATTGGCTTCTTGTAATGAGTTTTACATCTAGCATTCTTTTTAACACAATATCTTTTCTTTTAAGTGTTGTTGTTAAGTTTCTGTACGGTGAGTACAGTTCAGGTGCTTGCAACATACCTACTAGCATGGCGCTTTCAGCAAGTGTAAGTTCTGATGCGCTTTTGTTAAAGTACTGAAGCGCTGCTGATTCTATGCCGTAGGAGTTGTGCCCCCAATATACTTGGTTAAGGTACATATGTAGAATCTCATCTTTTGTATAGTGACGTTCTATCCTAATTGCCAGAATAACTTCCGCAATTTTACGTGAGAACTTTTTCTTTTTGGTAAGGAATAAATTTCTAGCCAATTGTTGTGTAATAGTACTAGCACCTTGAACTTTACTACCTTTTATTAAATTAACGGTCATTGCTCTTAAAATACCAACTGGGTCAACGCCATGGTGGTCGTAAAATCTAGCATCTTCCATTGCGACAACGGCCTTTTTCATGGTGCCTGAGATTTTAGAATAAGGTACAGTAATTCTGTTTTCTTCTTTATGTAGGTCAGCTAAGATAACACCATCAGCAGAGTAAATTTTTGTTGTTTGATTAGGAACAAAAGTAGCAATGACCCTAACATCGGGTAAAGTTTTTAATAAAAATAGTATGTAGAGTAAAAGTAAAAATGATAAAGCAGCTACAACAACAGTGCCTTTTAAAAATAGTTGCATAATTAAAGCTATAATTTTTTCGTTTCTTCTTTTGTTTAAGTGACTTCTATAACTGTTCCCGCTTTTACGATTACCGGAAAAACTTTTTGGTTTCTTTCCTACAGATAATGGGACTCTTCGTTCAAAAACCACTTACTTTTTCCTCCATTAAATACGAGCTTATTGTCAGTTTTTAGCAGATGATATATTATCACAAGAGAACATATTAGTTAATGAGTTTTTTCAAAAAGGATATTAGATGGAAAGTATAAATAAAGGGTTTGTTGACGTTATTAACGAAGAAGATCTAAAAGAATTATTGCTTTCAAAAAGAAAGTTGAAGGTTAAATGGGGCGCTGACCCAAGTGCGCCAGATTTGCATCTAGGACATACTGTTGTTCTTAGAAAACTTAAAATATTTCAGGATATGGGGCATGAGATTATTTTCTTAATTGGAGATTTTACTGCGATGATTGGTGACCCAACAGGTAAATCAAAAACCAGAAAAGAGTTGTCTGAAGAGGACGTGAAGAGGAACGCTGAAACATATCAGGACCAAGTTTTTAAGGTGTTAGATAGAAGCAAAACTACTGTTGTTTATAATTCTTCTTGGCTTAGTAAACTTACCGCTAAAGATATGGTTAAGCTAACAGCTAAGTATAATGTGGCAAGAATGCTTGAACGAGATGATTTTAATAAAAGGTTTACGAATAATGTATCAATTAGTATTCATGAGTTTTTATATCCGTTATTGCAAGGATATGATTCTGTTGCACTTGAAGCAGACATAGAGATGGGTGGTACAGACCAGAAGTTTAATTTATTAGTTGGAAGACACCTTCAGAAGGAGTATGGTCAGAAACCACAAGTAGTTTTAACGATGCCTATTCTTGAAGGTCTAGATGGTGTTCAAAAAATGAGTAAAAGTTTAGGTAATCATGTAGGCCTTACTGATTCTCCAAACGAAATGTTTGGTAAATTAATGTCTATTCCTGATGAGTTAATTGTTAGGTATTTTGAGTTGCTTACAGATGTACCAGCTTCAAAAATCGAAGATATGAAAAAGCAAATGAAGGATGGTTCAGTAAATCCAAGAGATTTTAAAGTTGATTTAGGTAAAACTATTGTTAGTATTTATCATTCAAAAGAAGATGCAGATAAGGCGGAAGAATATTTTATTACTGCTTTTAGACAAAAAGATATCCCAGACGATATACCAGAATTAAACATATCAAAGTTAGAAGAAAAAACCTTAATGAATATTATGAAAGTTGCTGAAATCGCTCCAAGTAGCAAAGAGATAAAGAGGTTGTTTGAGCAGGGAGCTGTGTCTTTAGATGGAGAGAAAGCTACTGATCCTTTTTTTGTTTTAGAGAAAGACAAGGAAGTGGTAATTAAAGCTGGGAAAAGAAAATTTCTTAAGGTGTTGTGGTAAAGAAATTAGTTCTTATTGGTAGCTTAGCTGGTTTTCTTTCAGGTTTATTAGGCATTGGTGGCGGTGTTGTCACGGTTCCAGCCATGGTTCTTTGGATGAAGTATTCACAAAAAGAGGCTCAAGGGACATCGTTTTTATTAATGATGCTTTTGGGAGTAGTTGGATTTGTTTCTTATTCTTTTTATTCTGTAAAACTAGATTTTGATATTGTTTTAATTTTAACTATTGGATGTTTGTTTGGTGCACTTTTGGGAAGTGTTATAGCTCAAAAGATAGACACTGCTTCTCTGAAGAAAATTTTTGCCTTGTACATTTTATATGCTGGAATAAGGATATTCTTTATATGATATTTTTAGCGGCAGGAGTTTTAGGTGGTTTTATTTCAGGTCTCATGGGTGTTGGGACGGCTGCGATTTATGTGCCATTAATGCTTTATTTAGGTTATGGACAGCTTTATGCTCAAAGCATAGCTCTGATTATGATAGTTCCAGCATCATTAATAAGTGTTTTTATTTATTATAAGTATGGTGCGATTAAACTTAAGGGTATTTTGATGCTTTTAATTCCAGCTGTAGTAGGTTCGTTAGTTGGTAGTTATTTGGCAAGTATACTACCAGTTGATATATTAAGAAAACTATTTGGGTTAAGTATGGTTTATATAGCTTATAAAATCTGGAGAAGTTAGACCTCTCCCGCTGGAATAAGTGACAACTTCTAATTTATTTTAATGTCAGCACCCTCTCCGTTATCTTTGTGATGGAGAGGGTTATATAATTTCCTTATACATTCCAATTAATAAATATTTCAGGATAAACCTATGTGTCATTAGAAAAAATAGGCACTGTGCGAGAAGAGCTGTAGTTTAAGTTAGCGAGTGAAGCGTAGAAAAATCAGGACGATTTTTCAGGACAACTGAGCCAGGATAGGCAGTATAGTCCACTTAGTGAAGAATGAACTTAGTGACTATCCCAAGCCTTTAGGCGACGGCATTTGTCCGTTAGTGTAATAAGTTTTAATTAAACTAAGCTATGAAGCTTCATGTGCCTAGCGGATTGTTAAGGCTAGCGATGAAGCCTTAACATAAAAGAATCTAAAAGTTTACTTTTAAAAAGCCTAGTTAGTGCAACTAACAGTTTATTCGTTTTCTAGGTGCCAGAGAAATTCATAGCAAATATCAGCTACGAAAAATTGCGCTAGATGTATAAAAGTTGTTTTGTAAGGATTTTCGTCCTTATTGAAATCTAAACCAAATTTGAAAGCTTGACCTAGATAATTTTTGAATTTATCAGTTAAAATTGCTTTTCTGAAGTATTCCTTGATGTCTTCGATAGGTGTTTTAAGTTTATATAGCTCTGTATAGATAATTGCTTGAAGTCTGTCTTTTTCTGTGTTTTGTTCTGATTCAGGAGCTTTCATTATATTCATAATTTGCTCTTGGATGATGTCTTTTTTTATTAGTTCTTCATAATTGAAAGGTAATAAATGATAATTCACATATCTGTTGTTATCTAATGTTTTTTGTAAGAATTTTTGTACTTTTTGATCATTCATAGTATGAGTAGTATAGCCTATTTAGATAGCTGTTTCAACATCGTCTTCGAGTGTTTTCATAATTCCGCCTCGCTTGAACACAACTTCAACTCTTCTGTTCATTGCTCGTCCTGAATCAATTCCGTTATTTGCGATTGGGCGGTATTCACCAAATCCTTCAGCTGATAGCCTGTCCGGAGATATTCCTTTTGAAATAAAGTATTTAATAACGTTGCAGGCACGGTTAGTCGACAGTTCCCAGTTAGATGGAAATCTTACGGTGTTAATTGGTGTGTTGTCTGTATGACCTTCTATCAGTAAAGGGTAAGGGAATGTTTGAAATAATTCCATTAAATAGTTAAGAATAATTCTGCTTTCAGAGGTTAAATTGTCCTCACCTGTTTTAAAGAGCATACTATCGGAAATGTTAATAACAACACCTCTCTCGTCAATGTATGCTTTTACCATATTTTGTAGCTGGTGTTGGAAGATAAAAATGTTAATATTTTTTAGTATTTCTTCGAGTTTACTATTTAAAATATCATTTGTAGAAGAAAATGTATCAGAATTTTTAACTATGTCTTTAGAGACAATTACTCCTTGCTCTGTTTTCGATTCTATTCCATGAGTTTTTCTAAGAGAGCCAGCAAGAGCTAAGTATTTATCTGCATCTAATTTTGACATTGAGTAAAGCAAGATGAAGAAGGTTAGAAGGAGGGTCATTAAGTCTGCAAAGGTTACTTCCCATCCAGCTCCTTTTTCGTCGCTTTCAGGAGGCAAATCCATCTGGGAGTCTGTTAAATCATCTTCCTTATTCATTGTTATTATTTTTGCTTCGTTTTAAAGATTGTTGCAAAGATCTAGAAATGTAAGAAGAGAGCTTGTCCTCAAGCAAGGTAATAGACTCTTTTGCTTGAATGCTTAAAATGGCTTCTTTTGATATCTGCATTATTAAGAATTCTTGTTCGCTTCTTCTTTTAAGTTTGTTTGCTAATGGTATAAAAAGAAGGTTTGCAAGTACTGCACCATAAAATGTTGTTAATATTGCTACTGACATTCCAGGACCGAGGGCACTTGGATTGCTAAGGTTAGAGAGCATTTGAACTAGTCCTATTAATGTTCCTATTAAGCCAAAGGCAGGAGCAAATACTCCCATTGCTTGGAATATTTCACGTCCAAGCTTGTGACGTGATTGCATTATTGTGATCTCGGTATTTAATGCTCTGATTATTTCTTGTCTGGGGATTCCATCAGCAAGCATTTGTATGCCTTTTAAAATAAAAAAATCATTTAGTTTTTTTGCATGATTGGGTAAATGTAGAAAACCTTCTCTTTTTGCTGTTCCCGCAAGATTTATCAGTTCAATCATGTGAAATGTTGGCTCTTTAATGTTTGCATAAAAAGCTTTGCCAGCTATTTTTATTACTTTAATTACTTCGTCTATTGGATAACTAATAAGCGTGGCAGCTATTGTGCCTCCAGCGACGATTAATATACTTGTTACTGAGATAAATATTCCAAGTCCGCTATCAATAAATATAGCAAGTAAAATTAGACTTATCCCTGAAATAATACCGAAAATAGTAGTTAAATCCATTTATCCCTCTGTATTGATTATTCATTAGTAAGTTTAAGCGTTACACTCGGGATTGGCAACGTTTTTTAGATTAGAGGTTTTTCTTTACTTCTTCATTAGTTGTTCTTGATTACAATTAATCAATGCTTTGTTTGTGTTAGATTTTTTATTGCAATTGTTAACCTACATGTTTACTTTTAGGAATATTGGGTATAGTATATATAGCATGAAAAGAGAAATATTGTTTTATGAAAGAACAGATGGGGTTTGTCCTGTTCAAGAATTTTTAGATTCCCTACAGCCTGATGTTTTAAAAAAGGTATTTTTTGTTTTTGATTTAGTTGAAGAATTTGATATTGTTCCTGTTAAATTTTTTAAGAAATTGCAAAATACGGATAATATTTGGGAAATTAGAGTAAAAAATAAAAGTGATATTTATAGGTTATTTGGATTTATGGAGAAAAATAAATTGATTATTTTAACAAATGGTTATCAAAAAAAGAGCCAGAAAATAGATAAGAATGAGATATCATTAGCTGAAAAATTAAAAAATGACTATTTAAAAAGGAAGGTGGAAAAATGAAAACTTATAAACAATACAAAAGTGAGAAGATTAATACTAATCCCTTAGTATTTGATAAGTATCAAGATGAATATGAGGAATTTAAACTTCATGTTATTGGTGAAATGATAAAAGAAGAGCGAACAAAGGCTAATTTGTCGCAAGAAGAGCTTGCTGAAAAGGTTCATACAAAAAAAACAGCTATTTCTAGGATTGAGAAGCATTGTGAAGATGTTAAATTGTCAACACTAATAAAAGTGTCTCGAGCATTAGGGAAGACTTTGGAGTTATCTTTTAAATGAAAATATTCTCTGTGGTCTTGCCACAGGGTTTTTCATTTAGTGGGTTAGTTTTATAAATCTTCAAACAAAAAAGAAAGGATAGATTCATAACTATCTTTTGCAGAATCTAAGTCTGAATCATCCAGTGAATCAGAGATTGGGTATCTTAAATCTTTATAAAAAATTTGAAGATTAATTATTTTTTCTTCAAGTCCAATAAATTTTTGATTAACACTACATAGAATAGCATAAAGTCTTTTTAAGTCATGGATAAAAAGGATATCTTCACCTTGTGCAATAATTAGACCTTTTAATATTTTTTCAATTGCTTGATGCATGTGATAGATAATTATGTCTATGTGACCATTGTCTCTTAATAAAAGTTCAACAGTGTCTATGTCATGAGTAGAAATATTCTTCCAATATTGTGGTGTATTATCGCTTTGCATAATAGATTTTTCCCTTGGTTGTTATTTCTTTTAATAATCTCCATCCTTGTGATAACTTAGATTGGAATTCATTTTCAGAAAAAACTAATAAATCTACAGAATAATCTGGTGAAATTATTTTTTTTTCTAAATTAATAATAAACTCTTTTTTGTTTGGTATATCATTTTTTATGATAGCTATATCAATATCACTATCTTTTTTTTGTGAATTTGTTGAATAACTACCAAATAAATAGATATATTCAGGATTGGTGATTTGTTTGATTTTAAGGATTAATTCTTCTAATTGTTCATTATTAAGCATTTTTGAATTATAACATACCAATAGTTTTATTTTAATAAGGTCTCATCGCCGACCTATTCTCAAGCTTTGTTTTCGAGGACAGCCACTAAATTCGCAATGCTCATTAAGTGGAGCTGTAATACAATCCGCTAGTCCTTAAGCAAAAACTCTATCACACAAAGAGTATAAATAAAATTTAGAGTATTAAAGTTTTTCAAGTTGACTTCAATTTAACCATATAAGTTTTGAAATAATTTGGTTATGTTCTTGTTGTTTTTTGTTGAACTCAACAGTGGTTTTTTCAAGGTTTGCCTCATTTGTTGCTTTCTTTGATTTTATGTCAGATAGCTTTAATTCTTCTGTCTTAAGTTCTTCTTTAACATTTAATATTTTTGTTTCTAAGTTCCTTTTTTCTTCTTCTTTATTTTCTATTTCTTCAAACAATGTTTCTAATTTCTCTAAGCGTAAATCTATTTTTGATTTTTCTGGAATATTACCTTTCGCATATGGGTGATGATTCGAACCACATAAAGGACAAGGTTTATCATCCTCTAACTTTTTTCTTTCTTCTTCAAGTGAGAGAATACGGTGTAAATATTCCTGCTCCTTTAGAAGAGTTGTTTGTTCTGTTCTGTATTCTCTCAATAGCTTACCATCTAATAATTTCTTAATATCTTTTTCTATTTGTTGGAGCTTATTTTTTATTTCAGTTTCTGTTCTATTAACTGTTTCACAAATAGCTGTTTGTTTAGAAATTTCATCACCAATTTCTGTTTGTTGCTGTTTATATTTAAAGTTGTCTCTTTTTGTTTCTTCTAAAGTATTAGATAAGGATACGTATTGGATAGAAGCACCTTCTATATCAGAAAATTCTTTATTCAAAGTTTCATCTATTGAGTTATCTTTTAAATAATCTTTTAATTTATCTATATCTGATTGGAGAATAGAAAGACTAGTTTTAGTTTCATCTTTTTTTCGATTATTTTCTTCCAAATTTTCTTTAATCGACTCAATTTCTTTCTGATAAGTTTGCAAAGATAAATTCTTTTCTTTTATAACTAAATCTAATTCTCTAACATTTTTTATTATGTTACGTTCACTTTTGAAATCTACTTTTAGTTTATTGAAATACTTCTCTATTTCTTCCTGCTCTGTTTTACATTTAACATTATCTTCTTGTATTTTTGGTAAATTTTCTTCATATTCTTTAGACAGTTTTTGATCTTTTTCTAAATTGTTTCTAACAGATGTTATGGTGGCATATTCACCTTCTAATTCAGATGCTTGTAACGCATTTTTTAATTTATTATTCTCTGGTTGAAAGTCAACTAAGTCTTTTTTAATTTTCTCTTCATCCTGGTCAATTAACTGAAGGTCCTTTTCGATACTAAAAATAGTTTGTACCCAAGCTATTCCTTCTGCAATTTTATTTCTTTTTTCTTTTAGTATTTTTTCCTCTTCCGTCTTTTGTTGTCTATCTAGTTTTAATTGTGTTTTCTCTTCCTCCGAAAGCAATTGAATGCTGTTTGTTTCTAATTGCAACCCACTTAGTTTGGTTAACTCATCTCGATTTCTTTCATGTACTTTTATAGAAATGGTACTATAAATTTTTGTTCCTGTTATTTGTTCTAAAATAGGAGCTCTTTCATCAGAGGAGGCAGTTAAGAATTTCGCAAACCCTCCTTGTGCCAAAAGAATAGAACGAGTAAATTGGTCAAAGTCCATACCGATTCTGGCAATAACAGCATGTTGGACATCTTTTATCTTCGACTCAAGAATTTCTCCTGAAATAAAGTCAGAGATTTCATGCCTTTGGCTCTGCAACTCACCATCAGATTGGTTTTTTGCGCGACGTTGGCTAAAATGACATTTGAATTGGCCTTTGCTGGATTCAAAGACAACCTCTGAAAAACATTCTCCAGTTCGACGTGACATAATCTCATTCGTTGATTTAGTTATTTTTCCTAATCGAGGAGTCTCTCCATAAAGAGCTAAACAAATTGCATCAAGTATTGTAGATTTACCAGCACCTGTTTTTCCTGTAATCGCAAAAATACCTTCATTTTGATATTCAGGAGAAGAAAAATCTATTTCCCATTCACCAACTAATGAATTTAAGTTTTTAAACCGAAGGTGTTTAATTTTCATCAATAACCTCTGCTTCGTTAATTTCTAGCATTATTTCTTCGAATGATTCAGTTAAAATCTTTTTTTGTTCATCTGGTACTTTGTAATCTATAAGACAACGATTAAAAACATCTGATATTAATAACTCCTCTAGAGTTTCTTGTTCTTCAAGTTTTGATAAACTACGTTCAGAAACACGATTACTTTTTATTCTCAATATTTCCAAAGTGCTGTTTTCAACAACTGACTCTATCGTATCTCGAAGATTGCCTGGTATTTCTTTCCCCGTATATTCTACTTCTAACCAAGCAAACGGAGTTTCCTTTTTAGCAAATTCAATATGAGAAAGGATATAATCCAAGTCTCCAGCAATTCTAATAATATTTTGAAACACTGGAACGTTTATTTCTTTAACAGAGGTACTATTATCATCAATTTCTACACTTAAAATTATTTTTTGTTGTTTTGACTCACCGAATCCCATAGGTATTGGAGAGCCGCTGTAGCGAATATTATTTTTTTTCATTACTACCTGAGGAACATGCAAATGACCTAATGCTGTATATGTTACTTCAGAATCAAATACATCTGAATTAATATGGGCTAGCGAACCAATATATAAGTCTCTTACTCCGTCATCATCAATGGTTTTACCACCAGCCGTGAAAAGATGCCCCATAGCAACAATCGGAATTTTATATTCTTGTTTTTTTTGTTTGGCAATCTTCAGAATATTTGAGTAATGAGTTTTGATTCCGGTTAAGATCTTTTGATTTTTATCATCTATACTTTCACCGGCTTCTGATGTACGGATATCCCGATCTCTTAAATATGGAACAGCACAAACAATCAAGGAGGGAGTATTATTTTTGTCATTTAGAACAATAACTTCGTCTTCAAGAGATTCAGCTAAAGAGCCAATAACATGTACATTAAGTATTTTTAGTAATGACTTTGGAGCCTCTATGAAGGTTGGCGAATCGTGATTGCCAGCAATAATAACAACATGTTTACAGTTTGTTTTTGAAAGATCATATAAAAATTTATAATAAAGTTCCTGTGCCCAAGTGGGAGGAGTCCCTGTATCAAAAATATCTCCAGCTACTAAAATAGCATCTGAATTTTCTGAATTTGCTTTTGCAACTAACCAGTTTAGAAACTGTGTAAATTCTTCACGTCGGTTACGTGTATATAGTGAGCGTCCTAGATGCCAATCGGAGGTGTGGAGTAGCTTCATAAATTAATTATCCACCAGTTTCATTAGGTTCACAATAAGGTTGTATTCCTGAGTAATTTATTAAAATATTTCCTATTTCACTATATTTATTTTTATTTATAAATCTTTTAAGATCTTTTTCTCCCATTATATTAGGATTAATACCACTATTCATAAGCACCTTTACTATTTCTACATTATCTTTATTTATCGCCATTATAAGTGCTTCTTTTTGAATTAAAGCTATTTCCTTTTGTTCACCTTTTAAATTAGAAAAAAGAAGTTGGATTACCTCACTATTTTCTTTCGCTCCAGGAACAGGCGGAAATACAATGGCCAAATTTAAAATTTGGTGGGCAGCAGTAGTAACAATGCCATATTCGAGCAATACTCTAATCATTTTTAAATCCTTGGACATATAAGCTCTATTAAAAGCAGTTGTCCCAAACTTGCCTGGTTCTGCATTAATATTGGCACCTTTATCTAATAAAAGTCTGACAGTAGCTTCATGTTTCTGCCAAACTGCATGAATTAAAGAATTATGTCCAAAACGGGTTTCGCTAGCTTCAATGTTTGCACCATTTTCTATTAAAAAGCTTACCGTTTTTGACTCTCCAGCTCTTGAAGCAATAATTAACGGTGTAAAATTATCAACGTAGCCAGTGTTTATATCTATGCCATGTTCAACTAATAGTTTTATAGTTTCTATACGATCTTCTTCTTTAATCTTATCAAATCCGATATTTTTTAAAGCACAGCCTATTAAATTATCCCCTGATTCATCTTTCATTTGAAAGTTTACATTACTTTTGTATTCAATTAATGAATTTAAAATTGCAACACTACAACTTGTTGCTGCCTCAAAGAACGATTTGTTTGTTACTTTTACTTTATTTTTTAACAATAACTGTACAATCTCGATTTGAAGATGTGTAATGGCGTGATCAAGAATTGTATTATTGAGTTCTTCTTTCTCCCAAAGCCCATCTCTATTGTTAATATTCGCTCCATTTAATATAAGATACTTAGCGATTTCAACATACCCATTAATTGAGGCATGGGTTAGACCTGTTCTTCCTAACCCATCTCCAACATTTATATCAGCATGATTTTCTATAAGAAACTCAACTGTTTTATAGTCGTTATTCTTTGTAGCCATAACTAATGCATTATCAAACCATTTTGTGTTTTCGTTTTGATCGTTTATATTAATACCTGCTTTAAGTAATTCTGAAAGTTTATATAAGTTTCCTTCCTCTATAGCCTTAAAAAATAGTAGTTTTTTCTGATGGGTATCCAAAATAGTTATTTGTTCTAGTGATAATTGTGCCCCCTGCTTTTCTAGCAAAGCTGAAATATCTTTATTATCTAATTTTTTTGAATGCATCAATGCGGTCCATCCATTCTTATCTATATAATTTATGTCCGGACTTTTATTTATAATTAAATCAACTATTTCATAAATCCCTGATTTCACTGCACGAATTAATATAGAATCGCCATCTTTAAGCTTATTGTCTATCCTTGTTTCGTTTTGTAGAAGCATCTCAATTATTTTTAATTTCTGAGTCTGCTGCATTTTTAAGCAAGATGGCAACAATATCACTATGCCCTTCAATAATTGACCAAGTTAGAGCTGTATTCCCATCCTTTGAGATAGCATTTAGATTAGCTCCTTGCTTTATTAAAAGATCAACTATATCTTTGTGTCCATGATATGCTGCATTCATTAAAGTGGTACTTCCCAACTCTTTATCTTTTACTTCAATATTTACACCATGGTCTAAGATTTCTTTTATTATGATCAAACTGCCACTTTCACTAACTTCTAATAACAACTCGTTAAGTTCTTTTTTGGAACAAGTTGAGCACTTCTCTTTAAATGCTGTTTCTTCCATGCTTTTATATTTAAGAGTATTTTGTTCTTCAATATTTTTTTTGTTCCCATTTAGAATTTTTTTTCTTACTGTATCGGGCGGGACGAAGGATTTACTATGGAAAAAAGCTCCATTGGATTTTAAGATATCAATTATCTGATTATTACCTGTGGTTTCTGCTAAACTAAGGGGGTTATGCTTATCCATTCTGTTCGTTAGATTTGGGTTTGCGCCTGAAATTAGTAATAACTCAGTTATATCCCATCTTTTGAATTCTATTGAATCAAGAAGAGGACTCATCCCATTAGTATCTGTAACATCAATAGTTGATCCATTTTCTATTAACTTTTTGACAATTTCAATGTGGCCAAATTGAGTTGCCCACATTAATGGAGTTCTTTTTTGAAAATTTGGAATATTTGAGTCTGCTTTTGCTTTTAATAATACAGATACACTTTCTGATTTGTTATAACTAGCCGCAATTGCTAAAGGTGTCCATTGATCATTATTCAGAGGATTTATATCGCAACCTAAATCTATTATAAAGCTAATTAAATCATATTGATTATTAAAGGCAAAATCATGTAGCTTTGTATTGCCATATGGTGGTAATTTTTGATTTACATCCGCACCTTTAGAAATTAAATCTTTGGCGATATTCTTATTTTTACTCAATATAGCTTTTTCTAATTCTAAATTAATAGAAGTGTTAATCATTTGATTTACAACTATTGCTAATTTTTATATTTTGCAAATAATTCAAATAATCCGTACTCTGATAAAAGACTTTTAATTTGTTTATATGTTTTAAGTGGTGCTATTTTCTTTTCTAATGCAAAATCAATTTTAGAATCCTTACATAAATTACTTTTAAACTCTTCCATAAGAGCATAGTGTGATGAAGCATGATTTTTCCCTTTATAGACCTCAAGATAGGCCATTAAATCGCTACTTGATTGCTTCCCATTATCAATAAGAAGATGTTCCCTTAAAGCTGTAAAAAAATGATTCTCTTTAATAAATGATGGCCAGGCTTTTATAAATGGCATTTTATATTCCCCATTTTTTATAAGATTATCATTAGAATTTCTTATGATTAATTTGATTTGGTTAGGAGATATTTCAAATCTTGTATCTCCATATTTGATGTGTTTTTTTTCAATAATATTTATATTTTCCATGTTTTTTCTCCTATTTGTGTAATAATTTAACATTATTTGAAAAAGTAGCTTTTTTTATTAAGGAAAGCAACTTGTATGACAACTTTTAAAATTATAACATGAGTACTACGACAGCTACAGTCGCTGATAGCTATAATTTACTAAATCAACATTTGCATTGATTTGCACTAATTTATAATTCATCTATAATGTTTATTAACGAGAGTATATTTATGGGGATATATAGTTGAACAATTTAACAAATAATTATCTGAATTATTTACCAATAAACAGAAAAGAAAAATTTTACACAGCTACAATTTTACCTGGAATTATTTGTTATCATAATTTTGAGTATTTGTCTTTTTTTCTTGATCTTATTAATAATTTCCCTAGAAATATTAATATAAAACCTGAAGCAGATAATAATAATATTCAACTTATTACTGAATTTAGTATAAAAGAATCTGTTGATTTTCATAAAAATGCTTTTTCTAGTTCAATCAAAACAGGAGAAACACCTGATGTCGTTATATTAATAACAGAACCTGAGCTTTATTTAATTGTTGTCGAAGCGAAGATGTTTAGTTCAACTAAAATTACTGAATTTAATAGCCAGATCTTAGGTCAAAAAAAAGTTATTGATTGTATAAAATCAAATATCAATGTACCTGATAATAATATCTATCATATTGGACTTATTCCAAAAAAATATTTTTCAGAGGGAATAGCATTAGATTGTCAAATAATTTTTTGGGAAGATATTATAAATGCGTATAAACCAATTTTATCAAACAATTATTTTTATGAAACATTAGTTCTGGCAATTAATAATTATGAGAGCCTAGTATCAAAATATGACGGTTCTGGTAAAGGTAAAAATAGCGAGGATAAACTACGTGGCACAGAAATAATTAATAAGTATAAAAACGGGGAACGTTTCTGGGTTGGACGTAATAGAGGTTTATATGGCAATGAGTTAAAAAGTGATAAAGAAACTGGAAACTGGAAAAAATTCAAATATGAAATTAATTATTCTTCAAAAATTCCACCTAATACTAACTGGTTTAGTGTTGAAAACTTTTATAACTTTATTTCAGAAAATACAATATCTACAAATTTGTTTGAAATAAGTCATTATGATTAATTATAAAAATATCAACTTAAATTATTCCTAGGTTTTGTATTTTGCAAATAATTCAAATAATCCATACTCTGATAAAAGACTTTTAATCTCTTTATAAGTTTTCAGTTGTACCTTATCCATCAACCATACTTGTGACTTCAAAACTTCAGATTAACACCCCACGTTGCCCGTGACTCGCTTCCAGTAGTTTGAATTGCGGTGCTAAATTCCGCCACGTCCTTAATAAGCTCTTGGGTAAGTCTTGCCTCAAAGCCATTCCCGATTTTTAAGCTCAATTTATCCTTATCACTCATCTGGAACTCACTACCAAATACAATACCTTTCACTTCCCCTTTGTCATAAGTAACTTCAAAAGTAAGGCCAACTTCGTCGGAGGCTTTCCATTTGCCAGATATAATGAGGTCTTTATTCTGCGTTCCGACCATAATGCGCGTTTTGATTTGATTTTTTTCCAGTACAGATGTGCCTATCTTAAAATCAAAACCAGATGCACTACCATTACTCAATTCATAATATAAGCGATTGTTTTTGGTAATATCCCAAGTGCCTTTAAAGGTAAGTTGTTGCGTTTCCTTTTTCTTGAAAATAAGACTGGCTGTTTCATATTCGTAAATGATTCTATTTTTGTCATCCAAAATCCATGTATTAGTGAAAGTAAGAACATCATGCCGACCGGATTCCTTTTTTACTTTAAAGATAAGTTTGTTGTTTTCATCTGCTTCCCAAACTCCTTGAAGCGCAAGTAAATCGGTTGCAATTTTGGAAGTATTTTCATAATGACTCACCTCAAAACTAAGGATGTTGGGAGATACGTCATTGAAACGACCGGATAAGATAATTTTGTCTCCAAACTGAGTGTCTTGGGTTGCATCGAGTGTCAGGCATAGTTCATGGTCAGTCGTAAAAGACCAGGTTCCGTCAACAGTAACGTTCTTGTTAATAACGAGCTGATTTTTGGAATTAATCGAGCATGTTTTGATGGCGGTACTCATGCTTCCTCCGGTGAATCGCTTTCTGGGTCAATCCATTTAATTTTTTGACCACAATCAGGGCAGAATCTGAACCGTGCACCGTCTTCCTCGAAGTCTGAAAAGGTATTGTTTTCTGAAGCACGAACTAGTCTTGCACTATCGTCTGAACCGTAATACCCTACAAGATGATTACAAGTAATCGTTTTACTCATAACTATAATTTAACGCTATAATGGGACTGTTGCAAAATAAAGTGAATTTTTTGTCATTTTGACCAAAAGCTGAC
>DYQY01000027.1 GCA_020719045.1 Candidatus Termititenax sp. | reverse complement strand
CTTTATACATCCGAGTATCAACAGAACGCCAAGCCAATGAAGGAGATTCTTTGGAGGAACAAGAAAGCGAGCTTCGCAAATACTGTGACTTCCGTAAGTTCAATATCCACAAGCTTTATATTGAGCGTGGCAAGTCTGGAGGCAACACTAATCGCCCTGAGTATCAGAAACTAGTCAAAGACATCCAGAATCGCAAAATCAATGCTGTTGTTGTTAAAAAATTAGACCGGCTCAGCAGGTCTTTGCTAGATTTCGAGAACCTCATGCGCCTAATGAATGAAAACCAAGTGGAATTTATTAGTATCAAAGAAAACTTCGACACCACTACAGCCATGGGAAAAGCCATGCTCCGCGTGGCTCTGGTCTTTGCCCAGTTAGAACGAGAACAAACTTCAGAACGTATAGCAGATGTAATGACCCACCGTGCCAGCCTAGGATTATTCAATGGTGGACGTAGACTCTTCGGCTATTCCATTGTTGAAAAAGAGCTGGTTCCATACCCCAAAGAAAAGCAGATTGTTGAGATGATATTCTCAAAGTTTCTGGAAACACGCTCCACGTCAGCTGTTATGCATTATTTAAATGAAAACAGCTTTAAATATCGAGACGGTAAACTATGGGACGAACGCCAAATCCAGAAAATGCTTCAACAAGAAAGCTATATTGGCAAGGTCAATTGGGGAAAACAAGTCTATATAGGAATACATCAACCAATTATCTCAGAAGCCACCTTCGAGAAAGTTCAAGCCATCTTTGCTTCCAAAACCTACACCAAAATCCAGAATACCACGAGTGCTATTCTAGCAAAGAAAGTCTTCTGTTCGTGGTGTGGCTCCCCCCTTGCCCCCAGCCACACCACAAATCGTCATAAACAAAAATATTTCTATTACCGATGCACTGGTTCAAAAGACCAATCCCATAAATGCCAGCGTCCACACTTCAGTTTAACCAAGCTAGAAACTAGAGTCAGCGAGATTATCCTGTCCCTCTCTGAACAGTTTAGCCCCATTGAAAATAAACTACTCAAACACAATGACCAGATTTCCAGCCAAATCCAAGAACATGAGAAATCCTTACATCATCTAGAAAGCACATTAAATCAGCTCAAACAAAAGAAGGATAAATACTTGGACACACTTTTATCCAGCCAGTTCCTGAGCAAAGAACGCGAACTAATCAACACCAAGATTTCAGAAATGGAAACAGAAGAAAAACAGCTACAAACAGCCATCAGCAAGCTAGAAACCGCTATCCATCAAGCCAAAGAGGAATTATTATCAATTACTGAGATCAAAAAACTATTCGTCACCTATAGAGCAGAATACCCATTTAGCGACAGACAAACACAACGTATCCATCTGACCAAATTAATCGAACGAATAGATTGTAAAAAAGATGCTTTAGAAATCAAGTTTAACCGGATACCAGATGCAGAATATTTTAGTTTGGAACCATAGCGAAAAACAAAGGAGATGTAATCGGAAAGAAAAACCATATTTCGACGTTTTTTACAAAATATCAAGTTTTACGTCGAACCATGTAGCCCAGATACTACTTGGCTGTCAGCGACTTTTGGTGGAGGTGAGGGGAATCGAACCCCTGTCCATAAAGCGCCATAGATAAGGCCCTACGAGCGTAGCTTATTAAAAATGTCCTCTAAAACGACTAACAAGCAAGCAACTCTAGAGTAAGCACTTAAGTTTCTCTTATTAGTCAGTGCATACTAATAAGAAAAGTCGACTAAATAACATTGATATCTATCGTCAACACTAGATACCAACGGCGCTACTTAATAAATATTAAGCTGCGGCTAATTGTGGTGCTGCGAAAGCACCTTTAAATGCGTTTGTGTCTGCACTTATGTTTTTCTGCCTTTTTACGAGGCCGGGCAGCTCCTCGACTCGCTCCTTATCCAAGGAATACTCTATGTCGAAACCAAATACACCCCCTAAATACCGGAAGCAAATAGATTATATACCCAAAATAGAGTAAATCCAAAACTGTTTAAGGATTTATGTGTTTACAATTTGCTATCGCAAATTTGTTTATTTGAATCTATTTAATAGATTATGCTATATTTATAGACATACAGTTAACAAGGAGAATTATTATGACAATTTCTGATAATTTAATTTCTGAGGCGCTTAAGCTAAAACCATATGAAAGAGTATTGTTTATACAAACATTAAATAAAAGCCTGGATATGCCTGATAAATCGATCGATAACATTTGGATAAAAGAAATAACAAAAAGAGTTAACTCATATGAATCAGGAAATCTATCAACTATCAGCTTAAGCGAGTTCATTAAACAATAATGAAACCTGTTTTTATCATTGATTTGGCAAATGAAGAATATTTAGATGCAGTTAAATTTTATAAGCTTGAAAATATTGAACTAGAAGTATCCTTCAAATTTGAGATTCTAAACACTTTAAACATTATTAGTAGATTTCCTGGTATAGGCGATAATATTTCAAACGATATTAAAAAAATGTTAGTCAGTAGATTCCCTTATCAAATTTTTTATAAAGAATATTCTGAGAATATAGTTGTTTTCTCCATTTCACATCAACACAGAGAACCATATTATTGGATAGATAGAATCAAAACATAGTAAATTAAAATATATAAATACATTGCTCTATTGATGGAACTCTAACCATTCACTTTTCACTTTTCACTGTTCACCATTCACTATTTTAATGCTAAAATAGCTGGGTTGCAAAAATTGCAACAAATATCTGAAGTAGCGAAAGGACGTGATGGCAGAATGCAATCAATAAAAATAGAGGTTCAAAAACGTACAGAGTTCGGTAAAGAAAAGGTAAACAAGCTTAGAGGTCAAAATTTCATCCCAGTTGAGTTATATGGTACAGATCTAAAAGAAAATGTAAGTCTTAAAGTAGACTATAAAACAGTAAGCACACATTTATTAACAGGTGCTCATGGTAAAAATACAATTTTTTCTTTTGAATTAGATGGAAAAACAATCCATGCAATAACATATGAAGCACAGATTCACCCAATTTCTAAGAAAATTCTTCATTTGGATTTCAAAACTGTTAACGAAACAAATAAAGTTAAAATCAAGTTACTAGTTAAAGCTGTTGGAAACTCAAAAGGAGTGCAAAAAGGCGGTAGAATTCAACAAAAAGTTGACCAAGTACAGCTAATGATTCTTCCACAAGAAATTATTGCTCAGGTTAATGTTGATGTTACAAATCTTGATGTATCAGAACAGCTTGTTATTAGTGATTTAGTGCTTCCACCAAGTGCTGAAATTATTAAATATCCTGCTTCACAACAAGTATTCTTTGTTAAGGGATAAACATGACACTACAAGCCTTAGCAAAAGAGATTAAAGCTGCTGCTTATTTAGAAGGCGATTTTACGCTTAGATCAGGCAAGAAAAGTACATATTATTTAGATAAATACCTATTTGAAACAAATAGCTCTATCCTAGATAAATTATCTGATGCTTTTGCTACCAAGATAAAGAAAGATTATCCAGAAACTGATATGCTAGCTGCGCCTGAACTAGGTGCAGTTGCTATTGTTGCTGCTGTAAGTATTAAAGCAGGCATTAACTTTGTTATTGTTCGTAAAGCTGAAAAAGATTATGGCACAACTAAATTAATCGAAGGTAATATTAAAGGTTCTAAAAGTGTTTTATTAATTGAAGATATTTTAACAACAGCTGGTGCTGCTTTAAAATCTGCAAATATCTTAAGAGATGCTGGATACAATGTTACAGGTATCCTTGGTACTATTGATAGACTCCAAGGCGCAGAAGAAAACATTGTTAAAGAAGGCTTTAAATACGATACATTGCTTACTATTAAAGATCTGTAATGAACTTTACTCAGAAGATAAAAGAAGCTCAAAAGTTAAATAATTCTTCTCTAATTGTAGGGCTTGATATCGATATTGATAAATTACCAGCTCATCTTAAAGAGGAAGAAACTGAGCCATTTTTTACTTTCTTAGAAGAAATCATTAATGCAACCAAGGACCATGTTTGTGCGTATAAACCAAACATAGCCTTCTTTGAGGCACTTGGAGTTTATGGATTAGAGCTATTAGAAGAAACGCTAGCACTAATTCCAGAGCATATTCCTGTAATATTAGACGTTAAAAGAGGTGACATCGGCAATACTGCTCAGAAGTATGCAATTGCTGCTTTTGATGAACTAAAAGTAGATGCTGTAACGCTTGCTCCATACATGGGCAGTGACTCAATTGTTCCTTTTCTAGAATACAAGGACAAATATTCGTTTGTGCTAGTACTAACATCAAACAAAAGTTCAACAGAATTAGAAATGCTAAAAACAGATAAAGGAACATTCCTTTTCCAAGAGACTGCTTCGCTCGTAAACAAATGGAACACAGCCTACGGTAATTGTGGTGCCGTTATGGGCGCTACAAATCCAGATCATTTTGGACTTGTTGAAAGCGACCTAAGCGAAAGCTATATACTTGTTCCTGGTATTGGAACACAGGGCGGAAAAGTGTCAGACATTTTAACTAAAGACAGAAACAATAAGCGTAACTATTTATTTAACGTTTCTCGTGACATAATATATGCATCTAGTGGTAAGGATTTTGCTAAAATTGCTACAGAAAAAGCAATATATTATAAAAACGAAATAAACACTTATTTGTAAAATGAATGAAATTTTTGAATTACATAAAAAAGGTAAAATATCAGTAGAAAATAAAATTAACATCGACAACAGCCAGACTTTAGCCAAGGTTTATACTCCAGGCGTTGCACAAGTAGTTAAACATATTAATCAAAACAAAGAATCCGTTAAAGAATATACTATCATTGGTAACACTGTTGGTATGTTTACAGATGGCACAGCTGTGTTAGGTCTTGGAAACATGGGCCCAGAAGCTGCGATGCCAGTAATGGAAGGCAAAGCCATGATTTACAAATCCTTTGCTGATATTAATGCTTATCCATTACTTCTTAATACAACTGATGTTGATAGGATTGTTGATGCAATTACTGTGCTTTCACCTTCATTTAGCCTTATTCATCTTGAAGACATTAGTGCTCCAAACTGTTTTGAGATTTTCGATAAATTAGTTAATAAAGTAAATATCCCTGTATTCCATGATGACCAGTTCGGGACAGCGATTATTGTGCTTGCTGGACTTATCAATGCAATGAAAATTAGTAATAGGAAACCAGAAACTAGTAGTGTTGTAATTAATGGGGCAGGGGCAGCTGGACTGGCTATTGCTAGACTATTATATGCCTATGGTTTTAAGCAAATTACTTTATGTGACAGCAAAGGAATTATACATAGAAACAGGACTGACCTAAATAGGTATAAACTAGAAGTGCTTGAGTTAACCAAGAATCAAGATAATGCTGGAAACTTAGCAGATGCAGTTGTTGGCAAAGATATATTTGTTGGCGTATCAGTAGGTGGAGCATTAAAGCCTTCCATGATAGAAACAATGAATGATGAACCAATCATTTTTGCTTTAGCAAATCCAGATCCAGAAATCCTTCCTTCTGATTTACCTTCAACATTTAATGGAATTATAGCTACTGGAAGAAGCGATTTCCCCAACCAGATAAATAATGCTATTGGCTATCCAGGATTTGTAAAAGCAATTTTAGAAAACAACATTAAAAACATTGAACTTAAACACTTTATCCAAGCAGCAAAAGGTATTGCTTCTGTGCTTAGTGAGTCTGAATTAAAAAAGGACTATATTATTCCAGATGTTTTTAATAAAAACGTTGTTCCATCAATTTTAGCTAGTTTCAAAAAATAATAGAAAAGTGCTATCCTTAAGCAATGATTGATTTAATTATTAAATACAGTTTACTCATAACTAAAATTACTGTTACCAGCATAAAAGACTTTACGAGGAATCGTTGTTTTTACTGGTCAGCAGGGCTATCTTTTTACTCAATTACCACTATCATCCCTTTGGTGAAAAAACCTTGATGTGAGGTTATTAACACGTTAGGAAAAGATAATAATCTCATCAACACATCATCATGGATAACAGACGATGAAAAGTCTTCAAAGAAGTAATCACTTTCTTCCTCATATACATCTAATCCAGCATGACCAATTTTCCCGTTTTTTAATCCAGCGATAAGGGCTTTAGTATCTATTAGTTGACCTCTACCAGTATTTATTATCATTACGCCTTTTTTCATTAGTTTAATGCTATCAGCGTTAATCATATGATGAGTCTCTGTTGTAAGTGGGCAGTGTAATGAAATAACATCAGCATTTTGATGCATCTCTCTGGCGGACGTGATGAAAATGATATTATTTATATTCCACTTAGCACCGCAATGTATAGACTCATGGGTGAAAAATATTTGAATCAAATCCAAGTAGAGGTTGATAAAAAAGAAAATATTGAATCAGCAAAGGATGAAGTGACTAATGCAATCAATCAGCTTCATAAATGGAATGCTAAAGATAACATGGTGACGATTAGAGACATGGCTGAAATTCAAGATGCCATTAAAGGCACAGTTACTACTATCTCTTTGCTTTTAGGAATAGTTGCAACAATAGCCTTGATAGTTGGGGGCATAGGCATAATAAACATAATGCTGGTGTCTGTTACAGAGAGAACAAGAGAAATAGGGCTTAGAAAAGCGATGGGTGCAGGCAAAAAAGATATAATGAATCAGTTTTTAGTAGAAGCAATTATTATCACAGTCGTAGGTGGTGTTTTGGGTGTTTTGCTTGGATGGGTTATTTCTTTACTCATTTCTTTTTTTGCAAAATGGTCAAAAGAAATATCATTATTATCTATTTTAATATCTACTGGGTTTTCAGTAATAATTGGCTTAATCTTTGGGCTTTGGCCAGCCAAGCAAGCAGCTAATTTAGTCACTATTGAAGCTCTTCGTTATGAGTAAAAATATCTATTAATTACTATTGAATATATGTTAAGCTTATTAGTGAAATGAAACAAAAGTATCTTGTCATTGAAATAATTGCATTATTGGTAATAATTTTAGCTTTTTTTATTATTAAACCGTTAATAACACTAATTCTAACTGCTCTTATTTTGGCGTATCTTTTTTATCCAATTTTTGAGAAAATTAAATTATTATTACTTAAGTATTTTGACGAAAAATACATTGAAACTTGTAATAGAATATCAGCACTAATAGTAGTAATTATCGTAATTTTTACTTTTTTAATACCTATTTGTGGTTTACTATTATTTCTTTTTCTTAATACTAAAATTATAGTATCAACATTGGCTAGTATGGTTCCACTTATAAATAATTTATTTGAAACAATAAAGCCATATTTACAAACAAACTTTATTCAAAATATGGATGCTAGTATTAATTTATCTCAACTTTTTTCTAGCATTGCATTTCAAATATTTAAAATATCAAAAGATTTCTTCTCCGCAATTCCTTCAATGATTTTTGGTTTATTTGTAGTTTTATTTTTAATGTTCTATTTACTAAAAAACGCTTCTAAAGTAATTAATTTCATTAATGAATGGCTTCCAGTAGAAGAAGAGCTTCGTATTCAAGCAACTCAAAGATTTAATCAATTAACCAGAGGACTTATTGGCAGTCAGGTGGTTATAGTTTTTTGTCAGGCTTTCCTGATGGGAATGGCTTGCCTAATTTTAGGATTAAATCACCTGTTTTTAATTATTGCTGCTACCTTTATATTTTCATTTATTCCTTTTGCAGGTGCCTTTATCATTTGGTTTTCTCTATCAATATATCTCTTAATCGGATACTTAAATGGCTTACAGCCACTATGGCATCCTATTTTTATGTTCACATATGGACTTTTTCTTGTAAGTACAATCGATAACTTTATAAGACCGCATATGATTTCCGGTTCAGCTAACATTAATCCAGCCATTGTATTAATTGGGTTAATCGGTGGACTAATAGTTTTCGGTATTCCTGGTATTCTTCTAGGTCCAATAATATTAAACCTTTTGGGAGTATCAATAGGCTTATTCTTAAATACTATCAATAAAATAAATAAGGGAGAATAAAGTGCACACACAAAAAATAGAAGATATCTTCAAGATTGTAAACTCAAGCAAAAAGGGACTAACTCAAGACCAAGTAAAAGATAAGCAAGAAAAAGAAGGATTCAATGAACTAATTAGCGCTAAAAGCGAACATGTAATAACCGTATTCCTTTCACAATTTACAGATTTTTTAGTAGTTATATTGCTTGTAGCTGGTCTTATTTCCTTATTACTAAAAGACATAGAAAGTGCAATAGTAATAGTTGCTGTTACAGTTCTTAATGCAATTCTTGGAACAACTCAGCACATAAAAGCTGGGAAAGCGTTAGAAAGCCTTAAGTCATTGTCTTCACCCATTGCTAAGGTGCAAAGAAACGGCAATAAAATTGAAATCCCAGCCAAGGAAGTAGTCGTTGGCGATATCATGTTTTTAGAGGCTGGTGATTATATATCAGCAGATGGAAGAATCCTTGAGAACTACAGCCTTCAGGTAAATGAAAGCTCTTTAACCGGTGAATCTATCAGTGTAAGTAAAACTGTCGAAGAACTTGCTTCAGAGAACCTTACTGTAGGTGATAGAAAAAATATGGTTTTTACTGGTGGGTTAGTAACATATGGCAGGGCAACAATTGTAGTTACCCAGATTGGGATGAATACTGAAATCGGTAAAATCGCTACACTACTTGAATCTGCTCAAAACAAAAAAACACCACTTCAAATTAATCTAGATACTTTTGGAAAGAAACTAGCAATAGTAATCATTTTTCTTTGTTCTATAATTTTTGGCATTAACTTACTTAGAGGTTATCCAATAGGGGAGTCTTTTTTATTTGCTGTAGCCTTAGCTGTAGCTGCTATCCCAGAAGCACTCAGCTCTATTGTAACTATTGTGCTAGCCATCGGAACACAAAAAATGGCAAAAGAACACGCTATCATAAGAAAGCTACATGCTGTTGAGAGTTTGGGTGGAGTATCTGTTATTTGTTCGGATAAAACAGGAACTCTAACTCAAAACAAAATGGTTGTAAAAAATATTTCTAATGGCTATGACATTTACGATGCTAATGAGCTAGACATAAAGAATAACTATCATAAACAATTCCTAGAGTGGATGACGTTGTGTAATGACGCTGTTAATAGTAATGGTCAAGAAATAGGAGACCCAACTGAGGTTGCACTTATTAATTTGTCTTTAAAATACGGAATAAATGAAAAAGAATTACGACAAACTATTCCACGTGTATCTGAACTACCATTTGACTCAGAAAGAAAACTTATGAGCACACTTCACAAAACAGCTTCAGGAACAATAATGATTACAAAAGGTGCTATCGATGTAATCTTAAGTAGAGCAACGAGAATTTACGATAATAATAAGGTTAGAACAATAACTGAAAAGGATAAACAGTCTATAAGTAAAATTAATCAAGATTTTTCACAAGCTGGTCTTAGAGTCCTGGGGCTAACAAGTAAAACTATTACAAGTTCAGAGCTAGATTTTAATGACGAAAATGATCTAGTTTTTAATGGTCTTATTGCAATGGAAGATCCTCCAAGAGTTGAATCTAAACAGGCAGTATACGAGTGTAAGATGGCAGGAATTAAACCCGTTATGATTACTGGAGACCACAAGATAACAGCTATTGCTATAGCTAAACAAATCGGCATACTTAAAGATGATTCGGAAGCAATTGAAGGAATAGAGCTTGATGTATTAAGTGATGAACAGCTTAGAGAATTAGTTACAAAAATTTCAGTTTATGCACGAGTTTCTCCAACTCATAAGATAAGAATAGTAAACGCGTGGCAACAACTTGGATATTTAGTAGCAATGACTGGCGATGGAGTTAACGACGCTCCTGCGCTTAAACAAGCTGACATTGGTGTTGCAATGGGTAAAGTTGGGACTGAAGTAGCTAAAGAATCATCTGATATGATTTTAACAGATGACAATTTTGCAACTATTGTAAAAGCTATTTCTAATGGTAGAAGCATATACGCAAACATTAAACATTCTATCTTCTTTTTATTATCTGGGAATATGGCAGGAATCCTAGCAGTAATCTACACCTCAATCTTAGCGCTTCCTTTACCTTTTACTGCTGTTCATTTGCTGTTTATTAACTTAATAACAGATTCTATGCCGGCTATAGCACTTGGCCTTGAATCACCAAATAATTCTGCTATGCAAGAAGCACCAAGAGATGTTAAAGAATCCATGCTTTCAAAAAGATTTGTTTTTGAAACTTTTCTTCAAGGTGCTGTAATTGCAGCAACAACCTTGGCCGTGTTTCATTATGGACTAGCAGTTTCTGGTATTGCACTTGCTAGTACCTTAGCTTTCTCAACACTAACACTAAGCAGATTAGTCCATGGATTTAATTGCAGATCTAACTTACCTTTACATAAGATAGGTTTCTTTAGCAATAAATATCAATGGTACGCACTAATAACTGGTACATCACTATTAGTAGCTGTTTTACTTATTCCTTATCTACAAAATGTTTTTAAGATTAGTAGTGAAATTCCTAGATATATTCATATAACATTTATAGCATCATTAGTGCCGTTAGTTGTTATTCAGATATATAAAACTATTTATGATTATTTTAACTTGAAATTCTCAATATAGTTTCTTGGATACTGGCATATTACTTATCTAAAATTAATATGATAAAATTATTTAAAATGAATAAAATATTAATTTGCCTTGTATTTCTTAGTATTAGTTTTGCAGCACAATATACCTACCAAGAAATAAACAATAATCAGTCTAATAGTTACACTTATTCTATAGTAAAAACAGACTCAGATTATAAACTATCATTCCTAACTAACAGCAGAAAAGTAACTATATTTGCTGACCATCAAATGCAAGCAAGAAAAATTGAACTAATTCAGGACAAAAATTCTTTTACAGTGGAGAGAGATAATAATACTCTAGTTTTTAAAGGGATGTATAAAGATAAGCAATTGAATAAATCCATAAAAATTGACAAAGATCCATGGTTCGGAAACTACCATTCTTTAAGTCAGTTTGCTATATCTAAACTAGACAGGCAAGAGTACTACATGGCTATACTTGAAACTCAAGACATAATGAAAATGGTTGCAATTAAGGAAAAAGTTGAGACCGTTAAAATCGGAGATAAGAACGTTGATACTCAGAAAGTTAGAATAACACTTGCAGACTGGAGAAGTATGTTCTGGTCTTCCTACGCTTGGTTTAGATTAACTGATGGGTTGCTTGTAAAAACTGAAGAGTTACGTGGTCCACCGGGAAGCTCTCTTTATTACACAGAACTTATAGAGTAACCTTCTAATAATGAACAAAAGCAACATCAGAGAGAACAAAAATACATCATGGGAAAATAGTGCTAATAAATATCACAAAATAGTTGGTGAAGATGGCCATTACTATCATAAAGAGGTTATCCTACCAAAAGCATTAGAACTACTGGACATAAAAGACAACTCATCTATTCTTGATCTTGGTTGTGGACAGGGCATCTTCGCTAGGGCGATACCTAAAAACGCATTCTACGTTGGTCTAGATGCTTCTAAGTCCTTAATAAAGAAAGCTAAAGAGCTTTCTTTAACTCATTCAACAGATTTCATATTACAAGATGTTACTAAACCGTTTAGTTTACAAAAAAAAGATTTTTCGCACTGTGTAATTATTCTTGCGCTACAAAACATGCAAGATACTGTTTCAGTTTTTAAAAACGTTCATTCACACTTAGCAAGTGGGGGAGAGTTTCTAATAGTACTGAATCACCCAGTATTTAGGATACCTAAGCAAACCGCCTGGGGAATAGATGAGACTAATAAAATACAGTATAGGAAGATTAATAAGTATATGACACCTTTAAAAATACCTATAGATATGTCACCAGGCAACAGCGCAAAAAAGGATATTACTTGGTCTTTCCATTATCCTATTTCTTACTATATTAATAAACTATCTTCTAATGGGTTTAGAATTAAAAACATTGAAGAATGGGTATCCAATAAAACAAGTGCTGGGAAACATGCCAGAATGGAAAATAAAGCCAGAGAAGAGTTTCCAATGTTCATGGCTATTGTTGCCAGTAAGTAAAAGTAAACTTTTATATTCTTTACAATAAGGCCTCATTGCCGGCCTTATTAATTCGCTAGGCACATGAAGCTTCAGAGCTACGATTTCGTAAAGCTTATTACACTAACGGACAAATACCACGCCTAAAGGCTTGGGATAGCCACTAAGTTCATTCTTCACTAAGTGGACTATACTGCCTGTCCTGGCTCAGTTGTCCAGAAAAATCGTCCTGATTTTTCTGCGTTCCACTCGCTAACTTCATCTATAGCTCTTCACGCACAGGGTCAAAAAAAGAATAGTGATAGAACTGTTGATCAAAATGCTAGCTTATATTTTA
>DYQY01000014.1 GCA_020719045.1 Candidatus Termititenax sp. | reverse complement strand
TATCGCATTGCTGATTCTGAAAAGCGCTTTGTAGAGCAACAGAACTCGGCAAGTCGGCCGAACCCGACCGTTAGTAAAAAAGAAGGAGCAAGTGAGAAAACTCCAAAATACAACCGATAACACAGGCTATGTGCCATTAAAACGGCACATAGCCCAGTTTAAGGATATGTTGAAACATGCTGTTATTATTTTTTTCTAAGTGGGAAAGTATGTTTGAAGCTGAGTTGCTTTGCAATATTGATGAAGGTGTCTGAACAAAAAAACTATAGAGTCTTTTAATAAAAGAAGAGTTTGATTTCCTTTGTGTTGAAATGATTTTATAGTTCATATTTTAATTATGCCCAATAATTCAATAAATATGCTTAGAAGTTTTTTGTTTCTTTTTATAGTAACGTAGAGGATTACAATTAAAGCTAAAAGTGCTATAATTTCCCAAACTTAATGTAATGAGGAGAATTTAAAGTGAATAAACTTAAACTTGGTGGATTAGATAGTAATAAAACCAGAACAATTGTTAAGGTAGGCGATTTGGAGATTGGGAAAGACTTAGTTCTTATTGCCGGTCCATGTAGCGTTGAATCAGAAGAGCAGATTGTTGATACTGCAATTAAGGTTAAAGCAGTTGGCGCAAACATGCTTCGTGGTGGTGCGTTTAAGCCAAGAACATCTCCATATGATTTCCAAGGGTTAGGTCTTAAAGGCTTAAAGTATTTAGAGAAAGCAAAACAGGCTTCTGGTTTACCAGTAGTAACCGAAGTAATCGACCCTAGAGACGTATCTTGGGTATGTGAGTATGCTGATGTACTTCAAATAGGGGCTAGAAATATGCAAAACTTTTCACTTCTTAAGGAAGTAGGTAAGGCAAATAAGCCAGTTCTTCTTAAAAGAGGTATGTATTCAACTTTGGCAGAATGGTTAAATTGTGCTGAATATATTTTAGCTGAAGGTAACCCAAATGTTATTTTATGTGAGCGTGGTATTAGAACATTTGAGACTTATACTAGAAACACATTAGACTTAAGCATTATTCCAGCTGTAAAAGAAAATACACATTTACCAATTCTTGTTGACCCATCTCATGGTACAGGCAGAAAGAGCTTAATCGCTCCAATGGCATATGCAGCAATCGCGGCAGGTGCAGATGGACTTATTATTGAAGTACATAACAATCCTTGCGAAGCTCTTTGTGATAAGGATCAAGCGCTTATTCCAGAAGAGTTTGAAGTAATTGCAAAAGCAGCTTATAAGATTCGCGAATGTATGAGAGCACTCTCGTAAAATAAATGAAGAAGTTATCTGTAAAAGGACAACAGAGCTCATCTAAAATATATGTTGGAGAGAGACTGTTCAACTTAACTGACTACATTCCAGAAAAGAAAGTATTGATTATCACTGATGATAAGATTACAAGCCTTTATGGTGAGTTGCTTCCTGATTTTCCTATTATTTGTTTAGAGCAAGGGGAGTCTTTCAAAACAATAGATTCCGTGAAGGATGTTATAGCAAAGTTGCTTGAGCTTGGAGTAGACAGAAGCTGGTTTATCGTGGCAATTGGCGGAGGGATTATTTGTGATTTAGTTGGCTTTGTTGCTTCAATATACATGAGGGGCTTAAGGTTTGGATTTGTTTCAACAACATTACTATCTCAGGTTGATGCGAGTGTTGGTGGTAAGAATGGTGTTAATTTTGATGGTTATAAGAATATTCTAGGTGTCTTTAATCAGCCAGAGTTTGTAATATGTGACACTGTTTTACTAGATACTTTATCTGATGATGATATTTTGTGCGGATTAGCTGAGATAATTAAACATGCATTAATTGCTGATGAGGAAATGTTTTCACTTCTGGAAAATGAAAAAGATGATGTGTTGTTTTTAGATAACAAGATTATTGAAAAACTAGTTTATAAATCTGTGAAAATTAAAGCAAAGATAGTTAATGAAGACGAGCGTGAACATGGCAAGAGAAAATTGCTAAATTTTGGACACACTATTGGACATGCGATAGAAAAAGTTTATGGATTACCACATGGTCAGGCTGTAGCGATTGGTATGAAGTATGCAGTTATTCTTTCAGTAAATAAAGGTTATTTAAATGCTTCAGTTGCAGATAGAATTTATAAATTAATAAATAGCTACGGGTATCCAGAGGTAGAAATAGACAAAGATAAGTTGCTTTCAGCTTTATTAAAAGATAAGAAAAAAGACGGAGATAATCTTTATTTTATTTATCTAAAAGATATTGGAGTGCCGCTAATTAGCAAGGTAGCTATTAGTGAGTTTAAGGAGGATATTAATGAATTGTTTAAGCATAGTGTTTGAATCAGTAGATAAAAGCATTGAAGCTGTTAAAGGTTTTGAGATTGTTGAGTATAGATTAGATAAAATTAATTTTGCTGGCAGAATAAAGGATTTGTTTTCAGTGAAAGTTCAAACAGTTGCTACTTATAAGCCAGTTGCTGGTGTTTCTGATTCTGATAGGATAAGTGCTCTAAAGCAATCAATCGATGCAGGCGCAACTTATATAGATATTGAAATTGAGAATCATGAGGCGTATAAGTCTGAGCTAATTGACTATGCTCGAGCAAAAGGTACAAAGATTATTATTTCCTACCACGATTATGTTAAGACACCACTTAGCAGAGAGCTTGAGCAATTACTTTCATGGGCTGGTGAGTATAATCCAGATATTATTAAAATTGCCTGTATGGTTAATGACAAGAAAGATTCAGCAAGACTTATGTCTTTATATGATAGTGATTTAACCTTAATTGTAATTGGGATGGGAGAGCTTGGGAGAATAACAAGAATAGCTTCTGTTCAGCTAGGTGCTCCATTTACTTTTGTTTCTTTTGATAAAGATAGTAAGACTGCTTCAGGCCAGCTATCTGCAGAACAATTAGCTGACATTTTAACGAGGATTAATGCTTAGTGAATAAAGTTGTTTCGCGTTCGGAAATTAAGGGTGCAGTTAAGACACCAACCTCTAAGAGTTATTTGCAACGCGCATTAGCTATTGCTTTACTAGCTAAAGGGAAGTCGGTAATCATTGACCCAAACTATTGTGATGATGTTTTAGCAGCAATTAATGTTATTCAAGACTTAGGTGCGGAGGTAAAGGCTGAGTCAGATAGAATAGTCGTTAAAAGCACTGGTGATGTTTTGCCAGTTTCTTCAGAAGTAAGCTGTGGGGAATCAGGTCTATGTGCCAGAATGTTTTCTCCAATTATTGCTTTATCTGGTAGAGAAGTTACTTTGCAAGTGGAAGGTTCTCTTAAGAAGCGACCTTTAGGTATGGTTCAAGATGCTCTTTTGTATTTAGGTGTTGAATGTACAACGAATCAAGGATTTGCTCCAATGGTCATTAAAGGGCCTATTGAGCCATCCGAGATTGAGGTTGATGGCTCGGTTAGCTCACAGTTATTAACTGGTTTACTGATTGCGTTAACTAAAGCAGAAGGTTTTTCTGTCGTTAAAGTAGATAATCTAAAAAGTAAGCCATACATTGATATGACAGTTGATATGATTAAGTATTTTTGTGGCAAAGTAGAGAATTACAATTACGAGACTTTCAAGGTCCAAGGTGACCAGATTCTTCAGGCAAAGAAGTATCGTGCAGAAGGCGATTGGAGTGCAGCGGCATTTTTGTTAGTTGCAGGTGCGGTAAGTGGTTGTATTGAGCTTTCTGGTATGAGTTTTGACTCTAAGCAAGCTGATATGGCAATCATGGAGGTTCTAGAGCTGGTCGGTGCCGATGTTTTGATAGATAGAGATAGTGTTCTTGTAACTAAGACGAAATTAAAGGCGTTTGAGTTTGATGCAACTGATTGTCCAGACTTATTTCCACCACTTGTTGCCTTAGCTGCAAACTGTAGTGGTAAATCAAAGATTCATGGAGTCTCTAGGCTTAAGCACAAAGAAAGTGATAGAGGCAAAGTTCTTATAGAAGAGTTTTCAAAACTAGGAGTTGAGGTTGTCATAGAGGATAACACAATGATAGTAAAAGGTGGTAAGATTAAGGGAGGAGAAGTATTTTCTCATGAGGATCACAGGATAGCTATGGCGACTGCTGTTGCTGGTCTTAACGCCGAAAACCCAGTAATTATTGAGGGTACGGAGTGCGTAAGTAAGTCCTATCCTGAATTCTTTGAAGATCTGAAGGACTTAGGAGGTAATGTGCAGTGAACTCTTTTGGTAAATTATTCAGAATAAGTATTTTCGGTGAGTCTCATGGTCCAGTAGTCGGCTGTGTTATTGATGGTTGTCCAGCAGGTGTTTCTTTATCTGAAGAAGATATGCTTTATGATTTATCCAAGCGCAAGAGTGGCGCAAAAGGAACAACTCCAAGACAAGAAGACGATATCCCTGAAATCTTAACCGGTGTATTTGATGGTAAAACAACTGGTGCTCCTATTACTATCCAGTTTAGAAATAATAATACTAAATCTAAAGATTATACTCAGTTTATTGATATGCCAAGACCAGGTCATGCAGATTTTGTTGCACAAAGAAAGTACAACGGAATGAGCGATCCGCGCGGTGGTGGCCATTTCTCTGGTAGGTTAACACTTGCAATCGTAGCTGCAGGTGTTGTTGCGAAGAAATTGATGCCAGCTGTGTCTGTAAAAGCTGAGCTAACGACTTTAGGTGGTCAGACTAATATAGAAGAAGCACTAGATAAAGCTATTAAAGCTGGAGACTCTATTGGAGGAACCATTGAGTGTAAGGTTGACGGTTTAAGTGTTGGTCTTGGTGAGCCATTTTTTGACTCAGTTGAATCTGTTATTTCTCATGGAGTTTTTTCTATACCTGGAATCAAAGGTATAGAGTTTGGTAATGGGTTTAAAGTAGCTGAGCTTACAGGTAGCAAGAATAATGACCTGATAGTAGACGCAGACGGACATACCTCAACAAATAACTGTGGTGGTGTAAACGGTGGAATTACTAACGGTAATCAGTTATTTTTTAAGGTTGCGGTTAAACCGACAGCTAGTATATCATTACCACAAATGACATTTAATTTTGAAAAAGGTAAAATTGAAGAATTAAGAATTGAAGGTAGACATGATTTGGCATTTGCTTTAAGAGTGCCAGTAGTAATAGAGGCTATGACTGCAATAGTCTTAGCCGACTTGGTTAGTGTAAACAAAAAATAGCAAAGTGCTTTTAGCTTTTCGCTTTTAGCCTTTAGCATATAAAGGAGACAATAATGGACTTAAAAAATATTAGAAAGAAAATAGATTTAATCGACTCACAGATACTTAAGCTTATAAACGATAGAACAGAATATGCTTTAGTTTCTAAGAAGTTTAAGAAAGAAGTTAAGGACGAGGAAAGAGAAAAGCAAGTGCTAGAGAGAATTTCAAAGAAGTCTTCTAGTTTAATTAACAAAGAAAGCATTTCTAAAATATACGACCTTATTTTAAAAGATAGCAAGTTCTTCCAAGAAGAGGATTATAAGCTAATTGCTTTCCAGGGAGCACACGGAGCATATAGCGAAGTTGCTGCTAAGTCTTGGGACGAAAAGTTAGTTCCTATCCCTTGCGTAACTTTTGCTGAGATATTCCAAGGTGTTGAAGAAGGTTCCTTTGACTACGGTATTGTTCCAGTTGAAAATACACTAGGTGGCGTTTTAGGTGATGTAAATCAGTTACTTATCAATACCTCATTAAAGGTTGTTGGTGCAGTTGATTTAGATATTCATCATTGTTTATTAGCACTGCCAGAAGCTGACCATAGGGAAATAAGAGAGGTTTATTCTCATTCTCAGGCTCTTTCACAATGCAAGCATTTCTTAGAAAGAAGTAAGCTACATGGAGTTGCTTATTACGATACAGCTGGATCAGCTAAACTTATTTCTGAAGAGCAGAAGCATTTTACTGCAGCGATTGCTAGTAGATTCTGTGCAGAGCTCTATGATTTAGAAGTTCTGAAAGAGAACATTGAAGATATTTCTTCAAATAAAACGAGATTTTTGGTTGTTGCGAAAGAGGAGGCAAAAGATAAAGGAACAAAGTGTTCTATCATTTTTTCAACTATTCACAAGGCTGGAACTCTTTTCCATGTATTAGAGTTATTTGCAAATAATAATATTAACTTAAGTAGAATTGAGTCAGTTCCAGGAAAACCAGGTGACTATGTTTTCTTTTTAGATTTCGAAGGTTCTTCAGCTGATGAGAAAGTCGTAAAAGTATTAAAAGAATTGGAACCAATGACTACAGACTTAAAGCTTATGGGTTGTTATAAAGAAAAGAAAGCGAGCTCCTAAATGAAAATCGCAGTAATTGGTGCAGGCAAAATGGGTGCTTGGCTTGCACAGGTGCTTGCCGAAAAGAACGAAGTAGCATTATTTAGTAGAAGTTCATCAAAACTTAAGGATATAGGTAAAGTAAAGCCACTAGCTACTTATGATGAGCTGAAGAAATTTGCTCCAGCGTTATTGTTAAACTGTGTTAGTCTTCAACATACCAAAGAGGTTTTTGATACAGTAATTCCTTATCTGCCAAAAACTTGTATTATTTCTGATATAACTTCTGTAAAGAATGATTTGCAAGAATACTATCAGAAACAGGGCATGAGGTTTGTTTCAACGCATCCTATGTTTGGTCCAACCTTTGCAGACATGAGTGCGCTTAAGGGACAGAATGCAATTATTATCACTGAGTCTGATGAGGCAGGTAAGAAATTTTTTAGGGATTTTTATAACAGTCTTAATCTTAATATTTATGATTATAGTTTTAAGGAACATGACGAGAGAACGGCTTATTCGCTTTCAACCCCGTTTGCTTCTTCTATGGTTTTTGCTGCTTGCATGAAGAATCAGGAAGCTCCTGGAACAACATTTAAGAAGCATTTAGAAATAGCTAAAGGGTTGCTTTCTGAAGATGACTATTTGTTGGCGGAGATTATGTTTAATCCATACACATTGAAGCAAATAGAGTTAATTAATGCTAAATTGTCTTACCTAACACATATCATTAAAGGTAAAGACCACGAGGAAATGGAAAAATTCCTTAAAGCCTTAAGAGATAATATTAACTAACTTTTTTTATTTTTTTTTCGTGTGCTAATAGCAAAAAGATTGAGAGGTTTGCAAGAACACCAATTATTAGTCCATTGATTTCAAAAGGATTAGCTAAGATAAATGTCCAAATGGCAGCAGCGATTATGCCAGCAAGTGCACCTTGGTATAGTTGGGATTTTGATGTTTTAAATCCAAGCATTGGAGCAATTAATGGAACAAGAAAGATTGGTGCCCAAAACAGTAGTGGGTAAACAAGAAAACTTCCAATATCTTTAACGAAAATAGCTATACATGCTGCTGATGTTCCAATAAGTATATTGAAAATTCTTTCAAGGATTAAGCTGTCATTTTTATGTTTCTTTAGAAAAACACCAATGATATCGTTTGATGCAGATACTGATCCTGCATTTAAAAATGATTCAGCAGAAGAAATGATTATTGCTAGAATGCCGATAATCGTAATTCCTTTAAATCCTGTTGGGATTAGGCTTATAACCAGTTCAGGGAGTGCCATATTTGATTCAGAGGTTGGGACTAAAGCATAGGCAATAATGCCGATAATACCAGTTAAGATGAAGATAACAACAGAGACTAATCCACTAATTAGAAGTGCTATGGATACTTTGTCAGTATTTCTATTTGAAAGTAATCTTTGGATATATGGTGGGAAAAAAAGTTCCGCAAGCATAAAACTAAAAAAGAGAGATATAAATGAAAGAAAAGACATGCTTCCGAAAAAACTAAGATGCTTGTTTGGGACTGAACTAGCAATATTGGACCATCCCTCAGCTTGGTGTATGCCAAAGTAGATAATTATTGGTAGTGCAATTATTATCATTATAAAGTGTAGTAACTGAGTGTAGAATAGAGATTTAATTCCACCAATTGATGTGTAAATAAGAATAACAACCGTGCATGTGATTATGCCATAAAGAGGCTCTATTTCAAAAAAGATATTAAGAAAATAACCAAAGGCAGTAATTAGTATGCTTAAGAATAGGGTAGAAAAGGTTAAAGATAGTAGTCCTGTTAGGAATTTAGCAATTTTGCCATAATGAGTTTCAGCTATATCTCCAATACTTAGACATTTTGAGTATGCATTCATGTTTGGTGCAATAAATTTGGCGACGAGAATCTCCTTAAGGCTATAACCAAACAAGGCAAAAACTTGAGATATTCCTAAAAGAAATACTTTTTCGGTAGTTCCTAGTGTGTTGTTTTGATATAGTAGCAAAGCTGAGAGTGATACAACTATTAGTGGGATAGGAATGTCTCTTCCTGCAACTGCAAAAGTTTCTTTATCATTATTTTTCCTTGCTGCAATTACTCCAATTATTACTATTAGTAGTAGGTATGTTCCTACAATTATTAAATCAATCATGTGTTTCCCCCTGTTGTAATTAATATACAAATAATCTTACTTGAAGAATATAAGAATTTTCAAGTTGACTTAAGTCCATTGTTCTCTTTATAATATCACAGTTCTAGGAATATGTTTTAGATACAAGGAGATGAAATGAAAGAAGGAATACACCCAACAGTTTATAAAGTAGATGCGGAATGCGTTTGCGGTGCAAAATACAAGACTTTCTCAACAAGTGACAAAGTAAGAGTAGACATTTGTGCTGCTTGTCACCCATTCTTCACTGGTCAAGAAAAGATCATTGATACTGAAGGAAGAGTAGAGAGATTCAAACGTCGTTACAATATGAAATAAGCCTTTATGAAGGTATTCATGTCGACCACAACATCTAATTATAATAGCAAAATAGAGTCCTATAATATGGATGATATTTTGCTATATTCACAACAATACGTTATTTATTTTGAAGTCAACTTAAGAAAAGAAAGAGGTTTATAATGGGTGCAGTAGGCGGTCAGGCTCTTATTTCAGGTGTTATGATGAAGGGTAGGGATTATATTTCAAGAGCTGTGTACTCTGAAAAAGGTAACCTTATTGTAGATAAAGTAAAGTTTGTTTCTTTTAGCCAAAAGAATAAGATTTTCGGGTTCCCATTTATTCGAGGTGTTTTTAATTTAATCGATATGTTTAGAATTGGCATGGATTCTTTAACTCATTCTATTAAGATAGCTATGCCAGAAGAAGAGCAGATAAGTAAAGCTGAGTTTGGTTTTTCATTCTTAATAAGTGCCTCAATTTCTATAGTTTTATTTTTATTGGTTCCAGCACTGTTTTTTAAATATGCATTTTATTTGGGTATAAGTAATATTTTTCTTCTGAATTTGATGGAAGGTGCTATGAAGTTAACAATTTTTTTTCTTTTTTTAGTAAGCACACTGTTTATGAAAGATATGAGAGAGATTTATCGTTATCATGGTGCTGAGCATAAAGCAGTTCATGCTTATGAAGACAAAGTTGAGCTTACTGTTGAGAATGTTAAGAAGTATTCTCCTGTTCATCAGAGGTGTGGGACTTCATTTATTGCTGTTTTAATATTTGTTTCAATTATCTTGTTTTCTTTTTTTGGTGTGCTTCCAGTTCTTCTTAGAGTAGTTTTAAAGATTGCATTACTTCCAGTTGTAGCAGGAATAGCTTATGAGATTATTAGGCTTAGTTCTAAGCTTGAAAAGTTTTGGTATTTAAATATTTTCGTTTGGCCAGGAGTACTGCTTCAGAAGATTACAACAGCAGAACCAGATGAGAAAGAAATTAAAGCTGCAATAGCTGCACTGAAGGAAGTTGTGTAATGGATATTGTTTCTAAATTTAAAGATTTAGAAAGAAAATTTATAGATGTTGAAAGACAGATGACTAATCCTGCAATTATCTCGGATGTTTCAACCTATAATGAGCTAAATAGAACAAGAACAGAACTAGAAGAACCTGTTAAGAAGTTCCGTGAATATATAAATGTCTTAGATGGACTTACGGATGCTGAAAACATTATTGATGCTAATGAAGATAAAGAATTAGTAGAGATGGCAAGAGAGGAACTTTCAACGCTTAAAGACAAAAAAGAGCGTCTAGATAGAGAGTTGCTTGTCATGTTGATACCTAAAGACCCAAATGACAGAAATAACGCTTATTTAGAGGTTAGAAGTGGGACTGGTGGGGAAGAGGCAGCTATCTTCGCTAGAGATTTGTTTGATATGTATAGTAGGTATGTACAAAGAATGGGTTGGTCAGCTGAGCTTATAGATGAAAATGAAGCTGATGCAGGTGGTTTAGCTAAAGTAGTTTTATATATTAAGGGTAATGGCGTTTATAGTCGTTTAAAGTTTGAGAGTGGCATTCATCGAGTTCAGCGAGTTCCTGTAACTGAAGCAAGTGGACGGTTGCATACCTCAGCAGCAACTGTTGCAGTAATGCCAGAGATTGATAACGTGGTAGTAAATATCGAGAATAAAGACTTAAAAATAGACACATATCGTGCCAGTGGAGCAGGTGGTCAGCATATTAATAAGACAGACTCAGCAGTCAGAATAACTCACCTTCCAACCGGAATCGTTGTTGCTTGTCAGGATGAGAGGTCTCAACATAAGAATAAGGACAAAGCAATGAGTCTTCTTAAGTCCAAGATATGGGAAGCACAAGAAGAGGACAGACAGTCAAAGGAGTCGGCACAACGTAAGCAAATGGTTGGCTCTGGTGACAGAAGCGAGAAAATTAGAACGTACAACTATCCACAGAATAGGGTTACAGACCATCGTATAAACTTAACTCTATATAAACTAGACTATATTATGAATGGTGACCTTGATGAGTTGATTGATGGGCTTCAATCAGCAGACCAGTTAGAGAAACTCAAGAATATTTAATGGATGAAGTCTGGACAGTAAAGAGATTACTGGATTGGTCAGCTTCTTACTTTAAGAATAAAGAAATAGAACCAGCTAAACTTACTTCTCAACTTTTACTGTCTCATGTTTTAAAGCTACCTAAGTTACATTTGTTTTTGCAGTTTGATAGACCGCTTAGTGCCTCTGAGCTTGCAGAATATAAGCGATTACTGCTTAAACGAGCAGAGCATGAGCCACTTGAGTATATTACTGGTTATACGGAGTTTATGGGGCTTCCAGTCAAGGTTGCTAAGGGAGTGCTTATTCCAAGACCAGAAACAGAGGAATTGGTAGTAAAAGCTGAGCACTATATTAACCGAATGCCAGGGGTTCAAGCGATTGTAGATATTGGGACTGGTTCAGGAGTTATCGCGATATATTTGAAGAAGATATTCCCTGATATTCCAGTTTTTGCTACTGACATCTCACTTGATGCTTTAGCTATTGCTAAACAGAATGCAACGGATAATAAAGTAGACATAAATTTTCAGAATACCTTTTTCCCGGAATATGAACATTTGAGTGAGAATCTTCCATTAGTTATTGTTACCAACCCACCATATATTCGTACGGCTGATGTGGCTACTCTTCAGCCAGAAGTAAAGGATTTTGAGCCAATGCTTGCTTTAGATGGTGGCGAGGATGGATTAACTGTTATAAAAGATATCTTGGTAAAGGCACTTAATTTGAAATGTAATGTTAGTATTTTCATGGAAATTGGTTATGATCAAGCAGAGGATTTGCGTTATATTTGTGAGAAACTAATGATAACTGATGTAACTTTATTTGAGGATTTTAACCATGTTGAGCGAATTGCGAAAATTGATATTAAAGTTAGTTGATAGTTTCTTCCCTCGCAAATGTAGGAGTTGTGGGAAAGTATCGCCAGCTAAGGTATGTAATGAGTGTGAACCAAAATTAGTTACTATGACAAAGTTTGGAGAAGGGTTGTTTTATTTGTATACCTATTCTGGTTCAGTTAAAAGACTAATGCATTTATTAAAGTTTGAGAAAGAAAAAAGTTTAGCAAAGTTATTTGTAAGTAAAATAGACAAAGAGTTTTTTAAAGATTATGACTTAGTAATTCCTGTTCCTTGTCACTGGTTAAGGGTGCTCATTCGAGGGTTTTTTCATCTAAGAGAACTATTTAATGGGGTTCAGAACTACAAAGAAGGGTTAGTTGTAAGAAAAAGGTATACTGAAAGTTTGTATAAGTTAGGAAGAACTGAAAGAGAGAAAGTTATGAGAGAAGTATTTAAGGTAATTGATGGAAAAGAAATAAAAGGAAAGAAAATTTTGGTAGTTGATGATATATTTACTTCAGGAACTACTTATAAAGAATTAAAGAAAGAATTGGAAAAGTATTCTCCAATGAAAGTTGAAGGTTTATTTTTATGTCGAGCATAGCAGAATTTATACAGAGAAATTTAATTAAGGTAAGAACACCTTCACAGTATATTGCCCATGAGATGAACATGGTTAAGAAGGATTGGGCTAATGTTAAATCAAAGATATGTTTAGTGTATCCAGACAGATACGAGATTGGGATGAGCAATTTAGCATTACAGATATTTTATGATTTGATGAATAGAAAATCCGAGCATGTGCTTGAAAGATGCTTTTTGCCAGATGATGATATGATTCAGTTACTTAAGGAGAAAAATGTTTCATTATTTTCTTTAGAGTCTAATAAGGGGCTTAAGGAATTTGCTGCTCTGGCTTTTTCTTTTTCGACAGAACTTAGCTTTACTAATGCTTTGCTTGCTTTAGATTTATCTTTTATTCCTTTATTAGCTAAAGATAGAGAAGATGATGAGTCAATTCCATTAGTGTATGGTGGAGGTGGAGGTGTTTCTAATCCTTTACCAATGAGTGCGTTTTTTGACTTCTTAGTTATCGGTGATGGCGAGGATGTTTTTGTAGAAATAGCAGATATTATTTATGAATTAAAGAATATAAAGGAGTTTTCTAAAAAACAGATTTTGCAAGAGATTAATAAAAAGCAGTGGGCATATGTTCCAAGCTTAGGAAAGAAGCAGATTAAAAGAAATATTTATAATGGTTTTGCTGATGAACAGTTGCAAATTCATCCACTAGTTCCACTGATTGATGTTGTGCATGGAAGATTCAGCTTAGAAATTATGAAAGGTTGCCCAAGAGTCTGTAGATTCTGTCAGGCATCATATATTAATAAGCCACTTAGGGTAAGAGATAAAGATAAGCTTATTGAGCAAGGAATGAAGGTCATAGAGCAAACTGGTTATGAGGAGCTTTCTTTGTCATCTTTAAGTTCTGGTGATTATCCTCAGATTATTCCATTATTAAAGGAGCTTAATCAGAAATGCTATGAACGTCATGTTTCCCTTAGCTTGTCATCGCTTCGAGTTGATTCTTTTACAGATGATCTTTCTTCTATGATGAATAAGGTTCGTCAAACTGGCGTTACTATTGCTCCAGAAGCTGGTAGCCAGTTTTTACGAGATGTTATTAAGAAGCAAGTATCCGAGGAAGATATTTTGCGTACAGCTAAGTTTGCATCAGACAATAGTAGTAAGAGTATTAAAATGTATTTCATGATAGGACTACCACGTGAAACTATGAAGGATTTAGAAGAGTTAGTAGCTTTGGTGTATAAAATAATGGATCATATTAAGCCAAAGAAGAATAAGCTAATCGTTAATGTTTCTAATTTTGTGCCAAAGCCATTTACTCCATTTCAGTGGTGTGAGCAGGATAGTGTAGATATGTTAGAAAAGAAGCTTTCATTTTTAAAGTCTAATCTAAGACATAGGCAGTTAGAGCTTAGATGGACAGATACTCATCTTAGTAAGCTTGAGTCTATTCTTAGTCGTGGTGATGAAAAGGTTGCTGATTTAGTACTGCAGGCATATAGAAATGGAGCAAGTTTTGATTCTTGGTACGATAAGTTCAAATATAGTATTTGGGATAAGTCAGCAGAAGAAATTGGTCTAGATGTTGATAAGTATTTGAAGGGTTATGAGTTAAATGAAGAGCTTCCTTGGAGTTTTATCGATATGGGAGTTGCTTCGGATTATTTAGTCAGAGAATATGAAGCATCTAATACGATAGACGCTTCATATTTATAGTTAGTTATTTCTTTAAAATACCAAATTTAATAAGAGTTACAAGTGCATAAGAAACAACGCTTGCAAAAAATCCATAGAAAGATGCCTGATAAAGTGTAGCCATTGTTTCATTGCTAATAATAAATGCTCCTAGTTGGATTATTGTGAAAAGAATCCAAGTACTAAGTCCAGCAATCATTGAAATCCAGCATGCTTCTACAGACGCATATTTTTCCCAGAATAAAGCAACAGTTACTGGAACAAATATTGCTACAAGTAAGGTAGTCCAAGAGTTAATCATGAGGTTATAAACCTGTCCTACATATAAGGCAATTATCATTGCAAGAATAGTAGCCACAACAGTAATAACTTTACTCCATTTCAGAAGGTCTTTCTCGTGTAGTTTTGGAAATACTTTATGGATAACATTATGTATAAGTAGCGATGTTGTTGCAATAAGTGCCCCGTCAGCAGAGCTCATAATTGCTGAAAGTAACGCACTTATAAATAGCCCAACTAATAGTGGTGGAAAATATTGTAAAGCAAGTGTGGGAATAAGAGACTCAGGGTCTGCTAAGTCAGGAACAAGAATTCTTCCTGCAAGACCTATTGTTATTACAACTAAGCCCATAACAAAATACATGAGGCCAGCTCCAATTGTACTCCATTTTGCAGTTTTTTCAGTTCTGCTACTTAGCGACCTTTGAATAAGGTCTTGTCCAACGATACATCCTAGTCCCATGATTAACCATTGGCCTATCCAGCTGATTATATCCGATGAGGATGATACAGCTGGAAGAAAATTAAGTAGTTCACCAGGTGTTTGAGCATAAACAGCAGCTATTCCACCAACATCTTGAAGGATGAAGAAGAATACCGCAACAATACCAATAATAAGGATAATTGCTTGATAGAAGTCAGTAATGGTTACTGCCCACATTCCTCCTGCATAAGTGTAAGTTAAAACTACAATTGCTCCAATAATCATGCCAAGGTTTGCATCATAACCAGTTAGTGCTTGGAAGATAGTACCTATCGCAACTATTTGTGCTCCAAGCCAACCAATATAAACAGGTATCATTAATAAAGCCGCAAATACTTCTGATTTTTTACTATAGGTTCTGCCAAAGATATCTACTACTGTGAAAAATTTAAGTTTGCGGAATAGTGCAACATAAAAGATACCAGCAAGTAGTAGTGAAATACTTGCTCCAAATGGATCTGATATAACACCTCGTAAACCTTGACTATACACTGTGCCAGCTGTACCTACAGAGCTACATGCTCCAAACCATACAGAGAACATGGCCGCTAAGCTGAACCAGAAGCCAACATTACGTCCTGCAACAAAGTAGTCTGCTAGACCAGTAATTCTTTTGCTAGACCATAAGCCTATACCAATCATCCCTAACATATAGACACTGATTACCATTAATACGATTAATTCATTTGACACAAAAACACCTCTTTTCGTAAGTTTTTTTACATTATAAAATATATTTTTAAAAATAAAAGAAAATATTTACCAAATGCCCCAAGCTTGTCTTAGCAAAGCAATGAAGGCTATACTATACTTATGGTTAAGCAAAAGAAAAGCAAACGATATAAGTATAAGTTAGAGGCAGTATTAAAGGTAAGAAATATTCGTGAGGCACTCCAAAAGGAAGAGGTTGCTAAAGCTCAGAAAGCTGTTGAGGTTGAACGAGAAAAAGAACGAGTAATTATTGAAGAGCAAAACCAAGAAAATAATAATATACTAGATATATATAATGGTCTTAAACCTTTTGATTTTACAGAGATTCAACTTAGAAAATATCATCTAGAGGTTCTGAAAGAAAGGTTTGAAGAACAAAAGAAGAGAACAATTAGAGCTGAAGAAAGAAAAAAAGAAGAAGATAAAAAGCTTCTTAAGGCAGTAAAAGATAGAAAAATTCTGGATAAAGATAAAGAAAAGAAGCGTATAGAATGGAAAAAGATGATGGAAAAGGAAGAGTCTAAGTTCCTAGATGACATTTCAGTAACAAGATATTTTAGAGCAAATAAGGAAGAGCAGTGAGTTTAGAAAATATAGGTTCTTATAGTGTAAAGCAGACGAATCAATCTACTCGTTCTGAACAAACTCATCAGCATGCTCAAAATCAGCAAATGGATAAGTTATTAAATACACATAATCATATGATGACTAAAATTCTTCAGCAGGGAGTAACTATTCCCCAAGATACTTTTGAAAAGATACAAAGAGAAGCAGGTCCACTAAAGAGAGTATTTTTTGGGTTAGACAATCAACTGTTTGAGCCTGGAATGTTGCCAGCAACTCAGGACGAGTTTGTGGTTTTTTACACTAAAACATTGCCAATTGTTATTCCTACAATTTTTTTTGAAAGTGGTGATAATCAGGCAGAGATTTTTGCTTCTGGGTTAACTTTAAATTTGCTTAAAAGTGAAAATTGGTGGGACTATGATAAACATAATATAGAGTTTGCAAAGTTTCTGAAGGTAGGTCTTGTTTTCTTTTCGCATGATAACTATATAAAGAAAGAAAGCATTAAAGATATTAAGGTTGTTAAGGACCCATACTTGCCAGAGAAGGCAATAGTATTTTCTATGAGTTGTAATTTTTTTGCGTTACTTATGTTCTTTTATACTAACAAGCAGTATTTTCAGAACATCAACACTGGCATTCGTGCCTTTCTAAAGTTTATAGCAAAGAAATGACATACCATGTACCAGTACTCGCAGAAGAGGTTCTTAAGTATATAGAACCAGACCAAGGAAATATCATATTGGACTGTACTCTTGGTGGTGGTGGTCATGCTTCCTTAATATTAGAAAAGTTTCCTGATATAACATATTATGGCTTAGATCAGGATATGGATGCTTTGAATTTTGTTAAAACTCGAATTAATGATAAACGACTTAAGTTAGTTCATGGGAACTTTTCAGAGATTTTAAGTGTTTTTAATAATAATGAAATGTTTGATAGAGTGTTGATTGATTTAGGTGTTTCTTCTTTTCAGTTAGATGAAGCAAAAAGAGGCTTTTCTTATATGCATGAGGGGCCACTAGATATGAGAATGAATCAAACTAAAAAGAGCCTTACAGCTTATGATATATTAAAGGATTATGATGAGGAAAGATTAGCAAATGTTATCTATGAATATGGTGAGGAAAGAAAAAGTCGGATTATTGCCGCTGAAGTTGTTACAATTAGAGCCACTAAACCACTTGAGACAACAACTGAACTTGTAAGTCTTATTCATGATGTTATTTTTGGTAGCTATCAACAAAAGCAGAGTTCGGTTAAGAGAGTATTTCAGGCATTAAGAATAGAAGTAAATGGTGAAATTAGTATACTTTCAGAGGCCATTAATGATATTTGGTCAAGACTGCGTAGTGGTGGAAGAATATTAATCATAACCTTTCATTCTTTAGAGGATAGGGTTGTGAAGAATACTTTTAAAACTTTTCTTAATAATGGTGATGGTTTAAAATTAACCAAAGGTGCCCTTCCTCCAAAGTGGGAAGAAGTTAAAACTAATAGTAGATCAAAGAGCGCGAGACTAAGAGGGATACAAAAGAAATAATGGAACGTATTAAGCTTAACTTACTCATGGTACTAATTCTTTTTGTATTAATTGTCCTTTTTGTCGTTATGAACACATTTAATGTAAATTATAATTATTCATTACAAGAGAAGCAGAATACCCATACTAAGTTACTAGAAGACAATAAGATACTTTTTTTGCAGATTGAATCAGCCAACGACTTGAAGGTTATTGGAAAGAGGGCAGAAGAAGAATTAGGAATGATTTTCCCTAAAAAGATTGAGTACATTAATGAATAAAAACAACGATAGAATAGTTTTTGTTGGTGTTGTATTTGTTGCCATTGTTGCACTTATCGTTTTAAGAATGTTCTATCTGCAGGTTATACGATATGACTTTTTTAAAAACCAATCTGTAGCACAGCAAAAAAGGAAAATTACACTTTATCCAAACAGAGGCGATATTTTAGATAGAAATGGCTTGTATTTGGCTACTTCTTCAAAGGCTTATCAGGTTTACCTTGATCCTCGTTATAAATATAAGAATCCTGGTTTAGTTAGACAAGAGATGCGAGATATCTTAGGGCTAAGCTACGATAGGATCAATTCATTAATGGCAAGGAATACTTACATTTTAGTTAAATCAAAAGTAGATAAACCATCTGCAATGAAGCTTACTGCAAAGGGATTTGATTTACTTCCAGACTCTATTAGAATTTATCCTTCCAAACGAACTGCTGCACAAATCATAGGCTTTGTTGGATGGGATAATGATGGTAAAGATGGTTTGGAGAAAGCTTTTGATAAGAAGTTGGCAGGTAAATCAGGTTCAATGGTGCTTGAAAGCGATTTAAAGGGTAGGATTATTTACAGTGACAAGAAGAAAGTTTTTCCAGTAAAAGATGGAAAGAATATAGAAACCACAATCGATAGATATATGCAATTTATTTTAGAGGTTGCACTCGAAAGAGGCGTAGCAAATGTTGGAGCAAGAAGCGCTTCAGGGATAATTATGGATGTCTATACAGGTGAGATATATGCTATGGCTAACTATCCATCATTTAATCCAAATAATTATTCACCAGATTTCATTAAGGACCCGACTTGTTTTTGGAATAGAGCCATTTTTATGGACTATGAGCCAGGCAGTGTTATGAAGTTGTTTAGTATTTCTACAGCTCTTGAAGAGGGTGTTATTAAGGAAAAAGATAGAATCTATTCGCCTAACAGGATAGTTGTTGATAACTCGGTAATCGAAGAAGCTCATGATGCACAAGTTGATGAATCTTTAACAAGAGACATTACGGAGATAATCATGAAGTCACTTAATGTAGCCACTGCAAAGATAGGCTTGGAGTTAGGTGCACAGAAGCTATATAAAGGATTAATTAAGTTTGGTTTTAGCAAGAAGACAGGCATAGAGCTTCCAGGTGAAAGCCCAGGTTCTCTTAGACATTATTCTAGTTGGTATAAGGTTGACCTAAGCAGAATGGCTTTTGGTTATGGTTTAACAGCGACACCGTTACAATTAGTTAGAGCTGTGGCTGTTTTTGCTAATGGTGGTGATTTGGTTCATCCTCATGTTTTAAAAGGAGAAAATGTACGAAAAGAAAGGGTTCTTAGTAAACGTACTTCTGCCTTTATGATGAAGGCAATGCAAAGAACAGTTGAGGAAGGTACAGGTGTTGCTACAATTATTGACCAATATACAATAGGCGGTAAAACAGGGACTGCTAGATTGTTTTCATCAGAATTTAATCGTTACATGCCAGGACAATATAATACTACATTTTTAGGCGTTTTCCCTGTTAAGAAGCCAAGGTTTGCAATGGTTATTATGGTGAACGACCCAGCAACAATGAAGTACGCATCTACTTCTGCTGTTCCTATTTTTAAAGAAGCTGCTGAAAGGATTATTCGTTATTTGCGAATTGACCCAGTGTAGCTGGACACTAGAAACCAAGAAAGGATACAATATTGTTATGAAAGTTAAAGGTATAAATAAAATAGTAGTTCTAAAAGGTGGTATTTCATCAGAGAAGGAGATTTCGCTTCGTTCTGGTAGAAATGTTGCAGATTCATTAAAACAATCTGGTTATGAAGTTATCGAAATTGATCCAGAGTTTCAGGAGATTCCTGCAGAAGTTGACTTTGTGTTTATTGCCTTACACGGAGAAGGCGGGGAAGATGGTGCTGTTCAGGCTAAGTTAGATAAGTTGAAGATACCATACTCTGGTTCTGCTGTAACAGCGTCTGTTCTTGCCTTTGACAAGCTTTTAACTAAGAAAGTCCTTTGCCTTTACGGTGTACCTACTGCTGAGTTTGTTTTGGTGAACTCAGAATCAGACGTTGCAAAGATAAAGAGTTATCCTGCTGTGATTAAGCCTGCGCTTGAGGGTTCAAGTATTGGTGTTGAGATAGTTGATGATTATAACCAAGCACTTGATGCCTATAAGCGACTTAGTAGTAAATTCTCGAATTTGTTTGTTGAGAAATTTGTATCTGGGAAAGAGGTTACGGTTAGTATTGTTGGCGACAAAGTATTACCAATTTTAGAATTACGACCAAAGAATAGGTTTTATGATTTTGAAGCTAAATATACTAAGGGCATGACTGATTTCATTCTGCCTGCTGAATTAAGTGAAAAAGTTGAACAACAGGTTAAGGAAATAGCGAAGAAAGCCTATGATGCTATTGGTTGCAGAGGAGCAGCAAGGGTAGATATGATTATAGATGCAAAGGAAGGACCTTTTGTATTAGAGTTAAATACTTCTCCAGGAATGACTGAGACTAGTGATTTGCCTGCACAGGCAAAAGAGGCTGGTATAGATTTTGAGCAACTACTGGAACTTATTATAACTACCTCATTATAATGACTAAGAAAAATAAGCTTTTAGTTTTATTATTTATAGTTGTTATTTCTAGTTTGTGGCTTTTAAGTAAATTAGACTTTTGGACCATTAAAAAAATTCAAGTGAAGAATAATGCCTTTGTTACTACAAGGATTTTAACTAATAGAGTATCTACACAGAATTATGGCGATAATATTTTGTATTATCCAAGTGCAAAGGTTCGTAAAGTGCTGATGGATAATATCCCACAACTTAGAAGGGTGACGATTAGAAAAAATATTTTTACTCATACACTTACTGTGAAAGTTAAGGAAAAAGAGCCGTTTGTTAATATTATCTTTTATCCAAATTATTATGTAGTAAGCGAGGAAGGAATCCTATTAAATGTTGATCCTTCCGGAAATGTATATGATCTAGATCAATTGCTTGAGTTGCCTATACTCACTGGTATAGAAGAGTCATTACTAATAAACCAGAAGAAGCTTCCGCTTGAGTATACTCAGTTATTGAATCGTATTCTTCGTAAATTTTTTTCATTTTTCGGTAAAGAGACACTTAAACTAGATGTTTCAAGTAAACACGATATTGTAGTAATGACAGATGATATTTTTGACATCAAAATAGGAGATATTGAGAATATAGATGAAAAACTAAAAGTTTTTAAGGTGCTATTCAAGAAGCTGAAAGATAAAAAAGACGATATTTTGTACATTGATGTAAGGTATCCAGCTTATCCAGTGGTGAAATATGTCTATTAAACATAACAGAGTGCTATTTATTGACAGAGATGGTGTGATTAATGTTCGATTAATTGATGATTATGTTACGAAGATAGAACAGTTTCAGTTTTTGCCTGGTGTATTAGAAGCTATTGCTGCTTTTTCTAAATTGTTTGATAGGATTTTTATAGTTACCAACCAGCAAGGCGTAGCTAAGGGGTTAATGACCGAAGATGACTTAAAGAAAATCCATGCACATATGTTAGCTCAGATAGAACAGAATGGTGGGAATATAGATGCAGTATATTATTGTCATCACCATAAACTTGATAATTGTGAATGCAGAAAGCCTAAAAATGGAATGTTTTTGCAAGCCTTAAAGGATTATCCTGATATTAAGGATTCAATCTACTATATGGTAGGTGATACTAAGTCGGATATGGGCTTTGGTAAAAATATTGGAGCAACTAATGTTATGATTGCCAATAGTGATAGCGAGCTAAATAGTAATTACAATTTTGTATTTCCTTCCTTAAAAAAGTTAAGTTCAGATATCCATTTAGTACTAGGTTGACTTTGTGATATAATCAGAAAAGAGGTTAAATAATGAATGTAAAAAACACTAAGCTCAATAAGAAAAATATTATATATGGTCTAGACTTCGGAACAACATCACTAAAGATATCTAAAAATGAATTAGTAGACGCACATGATTTTAAAGTAATTGATTATTTACGTATTCGTTACCCTGAGCCTTTAACTAAAAAAGTTGTAGATTTTAGTCAGTTTCGTGACTTTATAATACGTTCTTTTAACAAAATAGATGGTGACGTAGATGAAACAGCACTAGTAGAGAGAAAAGTGTTGGTTACGTTGCCTATGAGTTACTATACTTCTCGTGTAGTGCAAGTATCTATGCCCATAAGTGGTAATAGAGTAGAGCATGAGCATAAGGTAGAGCTTATTAGCTTAGCGAGAGAGAAGTGTAAGGATGGCGTTATTTTGCACACAGCTCCTTTGATGTATAAGATTGATGGTAAAGTAATAAAAGATCCAATATTCAGAACAGGTTCAGCGTTATCAATGGATTTGTTTGTTGTTTCCTATAATGAATTCATCTATGAGCAGTTTAATAATATTATCACCTCACTTAATATGCAGTTAGGAAAGTTTATAGCACCACCATTTTCTTTTATTAATTTGTTTTTAAATAAAGCAGGTGTCAAAGATAAAGAACAAGATATTTTCTGTATTGATATGGGTGGAGAGGTTACGTATGCATATTATATTAGCAATGGACTTCTTCGTAATTTTATTTCACTACCATACGGCGGAGAGATTATTAGTAGAGACTTAGCGTATGTATTAAAGACAAAATTGTCGGACGCAGAAAGAATGAAAGTAACATATTCTTCTATTAACACAGAGATTGAGAGTGAAGATATGATAAATAAAGACTTCAATTATTCATTAAAGGATATTAACAAGATAGTTGAAGCTAGATATGAAGAAATAATTACTATGATAGAGGATGAGATAGAGGTATCAACAATCGTTGACAATAGGCCAAAGCTGTTACTGTTAGGTAAAGGTAATCCAGTAGGTGCCGATAAATTCCTTAGTGAACGTTGGGATTTAGAACTTTTTGATGTAGCAACTATCTCTAGTCAGCCTGAACATATATATGCTGTAGGGAACATTCATTACTCACAAAATAATGAAATATTTTTATACGATGCTAGTGATACTAAAAAAGGTTTATTTACAAGGATATATAGAGCAGTTGAAGATTTGTTTTAATATGATATACTTGAAAAAGGTGATGAATAATCTCAATATGTGGAGTGTGTCATGGAAGAAATAAAACAATTTGCAAGAATTAAAGTAATTGGTGTTGGAGGTGGTGGAAATAACGCTGTTAACAGAATGGTCAGAATGGGATTAGATGGAGTTGAATTCTGGTCAGTAAATACAGATTCCCAAGCATTAACTAGTACACTTGCAGAAAATATTCTACATATTGGTAAAAATTTAACAAAGGGTTTAGGTGCTGGTGCTGATCCTGAAACAGGAGAAAGAGCAGCAATAGAGAATGAAGAAGATTTAAAAGAAGCAGTTGCTGATGCTGACATGTTATTCGTAACTTGCGGTATGGGTGGCGGAACTGGAACCGGTGCATCACCTGTTGTTGCAAGGCTTGCTAAAGAATCAGGCGTATTAACAATAGGCGTTGTTACAAAGCCTTTCAGATTCGAAGGTCCAGTAAGAAAAAGACAAGCTGATATTGGTATAGATAAGATTCGTGAGAATGTAGATGCTTTAATCGTAATCCCAAATGACAAATTATTACAAGTTGTAGAGAGAAACACTCCACTGAAGGACGCTTTCTCTATTGCTGATGATGTTTTATTGCAAGGTGTTGAAGGTATCTCTAAGCTTATAACAAAGTGCGATTTAATCAACTTAGACTTTGCAGATATTAAGAAGGTTATGAAAGACGCTGGTTCAGCTATGATTGGTATTGGTAAGAGTAGTGGTAATCAGAGAGCAGTTGAAGCTGCAGAAGCTGCAATTAATAGCCCATTGTTAGAAGAATCTATTACCGGTGCTACTGGTGTAATTATTCATATTTCTGGTAATGAAGCATTATCAATGATTGAAGTTCAAGAAGCTGCTGATGTTATCTGTGATGCAGTTGATCCAAACGCAAACATTATTTGGGGTGCAGGCATTGATGAGAGCCTAGGTGATGAAGTAGTTGTTACAGTTATTGCTACTGGATTTAAACCTAACCTTAGAGTAGCTCCTAAAGTTAAAGAAGAAGCTATTGTTGTTACTCCTTATGCATCTGTTAGGAAGAAGGAAGAAGAAGTTGAAAGACCAGCTTTTTTATCAAGCAAGCTCCCAGTACAAGAGCAAGAGGAATTTGTTGAGAAAGCAGTAGAACTACCAAGAGAGATTATTAAGCCAGCTTTTATAGCTGAAGAACCAGAAGAGATGATTAGCGAAGCAGAGGAAGTAGAAGAGTATTCTGCGCCTATTCGTAAAGAAGATCCTGTTATTTATTCTTCAGATGAAGAGATGGATGATAGCTTCGGTGACGATATAGAGATACCAGCTTATTTAAGAAAAATGAAAGTATTAAAATCTGATCCTGTTAGGGGTTAGGTTTAGTTTTTTCTTTATAATTAATCTTTATAGTACAACCAGCAAAACCAAAAGTTTCTCTGATGTGTTTCATTAGAAATCTAGTAAAGTTTTCTTTAAAGTATTCTTTTTTGTTAACAAATACAGCGAATCTTGGTGGAGCCTTTTCAACCTGAGATAGGTATAGGATTCTACCCTGAGATTTAAATACTGAGTTAAACCCAGGTCTTGATTTGAGTGTGTCGAGAAATTTATTTATATTCGGTGTTGATATTCGTTTAATGTAGTTGCTATAGATACTATCGATTGTATCAAACACATTTATTAGTCTTTGTCTGGTTTTAGCAGAGGTAAAGATAAGAGGAGCGTGGTCTGCAAAGTTTAGTTGTTGATAAATATACTTTGTATAGTTAATCATAGAATTAGTGTCTTTTTCCACCTTATCCCATTTATTAACCAGGATAACCATTGCTCTACCTTCTTCAATAATAAGGTCAGCAATGTGTTTGTCCATATTAGTTACACCATCAGCAGCATCAATGACAAATAAGCAGATGTCACAGTCACCGATGGCTTTAATGGTTCTAACATAACTATAGAAGTCTATGGCATCTTTAGTGTGTTGGTTTTTCTTTTTAAGGCCAGCTGTATCAATAAATAGGTATTCTCTTTGATAGTAAGTTATTAGGTGGTCAACACTGTCTCTGGTAGTGCCAGCAACATCGCTAACAATCATCAAGTCTTTACCAGCTAATGCGTTGAAGATAGAGGATTTTCCTACATTTGGTCTTCCAATAATAGCAACCTTCTTAATGTTTTCTCTGTCAACGAAACCACTTGTTTTATTGGTTATTTTTAGCTTTTTGAAGATTACTGTCATCATATTATCTATGCCAATGCCTTGGGTAGAACTAATAAAGAACACATCCTCAATACCTAGTTTGAAGAACTCGGAAGCTCCTAGCTCTTGAGATTCGTTTTCGGTTTTATTTACAGCTAAAATTACCTTTTTCTTATATGGTCTAAGGCTATTAGCAATAACATTATCATAAGGGTTTAATCCTTCTTGTGAGTCTGTTAGGAAGATAATCATGTCAGAGGACTCAATTGCCCCTTTGACGTTTTCCTCTATTTGCTTCTGGAAGGCGTCTTGCGTAATCATTACTGAGTCTTCCATGCCAATCCCGCCACTATCTATTAAGACAAAGTTTTTGCCTTCATAATTGCAATAGGAGAAGATAAGGTCTCTGGTTACACCTGGAAAATCGTGAACAATAGCTTTTCTTTGCTTGTTAAGCCTGTTAAATAATGTAGATTTACCTACATTAGGTCTCCCGATTATCAGGATAGAAGGTGTAGACATTTTTAAGCTTCTGGTGTTTCCTGAGCTTGTTTAAGGCTTAATCCAATTTTTTGTTGTTCTGGAATAATCCTAAGTACTTTTACTGTTACTTCCTGTCCAACTTTAACAACATCTTCTACACTTTTCACATGCTCATGGCTTAGTTCAGAGATATGGATTAGTCCTTCAAGTCCTTTACCTAATTTAACAAAAGCACCATAAGTTGCTAGTCTGTTGATAGTTCCTGTAACTATTTGTCCAATAGGATAGGTTTCTACAACTGTTTCCCAAGGGTCAGCACTTAGTTGTTTTAGACCAAGAGAAACCTTTTGTTCTTCTTTATCTACACCAAGCACGAATACTTCTATTTCTTCACCAACAGTAAGAACGTCTTCAACTCTATCTATTCTATCCCATGATACTTCAGATATGTGGATTAGACCTTCAACACCATCTATGTTAACAAAAGCACCAAAGTTTTTAATGCTAGTTACTTTACCTTTTAGTACTTGTCCAACTTCTATATTATCTAATTGTTTTGAGTTAACTGGTTCAGGTGTTGCGCTATCAGAAATCTTGTTAGAAAGAATAATTTTCTTTCTTTTTTGATCAACTTCAACCAACTTAGCTTTAATCTTTTTGTTAACAAATCCTTTTAGTGATTCATCCTTTGACCTGTTAACTAAGGAAGCAGGGATAAAACCTTTTAATCCTTTATAATTAGCAACTAGACCACCCTTAACAGCTCCAACGATGTCTGCATAAACAATGTCGCCTTGTTGCGAAGCTATTAGTGCATCATCCCAAGCCATTTCCCAGTCAGCTTTTTTCTTAGAAAGTAGTGAATAACCTTCTTTTGTTTCAAGTTGGACTAGCATAAGTCTAATAGTTTCTCCAACTTTAAGCTGGTCTCTCTCTTCTGCAACCATGTTTAATTCTTCGTTAGAGACAAATCCTTCACATTTGAATTGAATGTCTACGAAGATGCCACTTTTCTCAATAGTAAGGATTGTTGCCATAATGATGTCACCTTGAACGTGATCTTTTATCGACATTCCGTACATTTTTTCTTCTGCTTCAATTACCTTCGGAACAAAAGGTTTTTCTTCATGTTTAATTACAGTTGGCTCAACTTGTGTTGTTTCTGCAGTTTCTTCTTGTGGTAAGCTATCTTTTAAGGATTTTTCAAACTCAGATTCACTACCAATAGTAGTACCTTTTAGCGATAGATTTACTGAAAAATTTTCTTGAGTAGATGTGTTAGTTTGGAATAGTTCGTTTTCTGTTCCACCGATTTTAGTCGCTTCAAAATTATCAATCATTTGCAATACCTCCTTACAATACTATCGTAAATTCTACTATGTATAGGGTATAAGTTCAATCTTTATCACCCATCAAAAAATATCCATATAAAATAACTGCAATAAATGAGAAAAGAAAACGATAAAGGAACAGAACACTGATAAGAAACAGTAGAAATTTAAATTTGGAGGAAAGAAATGGCAGACGATACAATAACAGTAGGTGGAGTTAAATATCCAATTATTAAAGGAGGGATTCGTTTGCCAAATGACTACAGCCTTCCAACCACAACAACTGTAACTCAAAACCCAGATATTAAAGTATCTGTAGCGACTAACCCAATAACCCCTCCAAATGTAATAGTTGCTAAACAAGCAAATGAAGCACAAGCTACAGCAGAGGTTGCCAAAACAGAAGCTGTAAAGCCAGTTAAACCTGAGTTTGTAGTGGATGTTAGTAAGTACTTTAAAACTACTTATTTGGATTTAGAAGAGGAATTCAAAATGGTTACAGATACTAGAAGGCTTCTTTATCCAAACATCACTAAAGCAGATTTATATTTAATGCCTCCAGCAAGTATGGTACTAGGCAAGGGACTAGTAGAAAAAGGACCACTCGGTAATGATTCTCATAAGATAATACTGAAATTTACTAAAGAAAACCAAAACAAAATTGATGAAATATTAAAATGGAAAGCTGAAAATGGAGCATTTCCTGAAGGTGGTAGTGGACCAAAATGGCTTACGGATAAAACTGAGTTATTAGCAAAGAAATATTATTATTATTATGCTTCACATAGAAAGCTGGAAGACTATGGTATGGATATGGACTATTTAACAATGCCAGTAATTGATCGTGAAGTTAGATCAGGTTTGCTTGAAATTGATAGTGGTATTGTGGAGATGTTAGGATGCTTAGTTAAATATGAGGATTTATTAAAGGAATATAGTGGAGTAAGTACAGTTGGAAAGCTAGGTAGAGAACTAAAGATAGATGGAGTTGAGCTATATTCCTTGTGGAAAGAGTTAGATAGAGTAGGATTAATAACTGATTATAATTGGAAACAAAAAGGTAATAAGGGCATAGTAACAGATAAGACTAGCAACAAATGGCTAGAAGTAGCTAGTAATGTGAGTGTTAAGGAACTAGTAAATAGTTTAAATGTATCTCCAAATTATAAGGATAAGTTAGTTAATTACCTTATATCAATACAGAATGGCAAAAAGCGAGATGAGTCATTTATTCAAAAATATGATAATTTAAAGATAAGCTACAGAGATGATGTGGTTGAGGGTAGCACAATGAGAATGGTTGCGCGGTCACTATTTATTGATACACTATCTAGTATGTCAGAGCAATACTTTTATAGTGATTTTTCTTCTAGGACTAAGGGCTGGATGCCTGAATATACTGAATTTGAAGAGTTATTTAACGCAAGATTCCATACATTGAATCGTGTTTCAAGACCAGAATTTGCAAGTCGTAGTAAAGCTGGTATAGACGAGATGATTTCTGAAACAACGGAAAAATTTAAGGGAAAGATTCCTTTAGGACAAGAGTTTCTTTTTTCATTTTTAGAGAATATGGACAATCTTCCGCAAGAAGATCTTGACCGTGGTATATATAAGATTAAATACAAATAATAAACAATAAAAAATAAGTATGTTTAAAATCTGATATTTCGGGCATATTCCTAATTAATAAATATTGATTAGGCGGTATGTGGATGGTTAGATTAGTCTGTTTTATTAATGCTAACTATTGGAATGCCTTTTCTTTTATGCTCGGATACCGCTTTTTTTACAGCTTCCTTTAATGCTTTTTCTGCAGTAAGTCCAAAAATACTTTTATTTTTCGTATTATTCATAAAGTTTATTATATATCGAATTATCTAAAATAGATAATTTATTATTTATTTTCTCAGCAATCATTACTGGATTGATAGATGCATTGTTATAAATATAAATTTCTTCACATATAGGCATATAGTGTTCTAAAAGATTTTTATTACACTTTTTATATCTACGATAAATAGCTTCTCTTGGAATACTATGTCCGCCCATTTGTACTCTAGATATTACTCTTTTTTCAGAGAATGATGCGCTTGGGATCCATAGATAAAAGAGGACTATTTTGTAATTTAGAGAATGAAGTTTTTTGATGAATCTTATATAGGTTAGTCCTGATAGAGTTGTTTCAAATGCAAAAGTTTCTTTTTTTTCAGCTAACTCATTGATAATAGGCAGAAAAAGTTTTGCAGCTTTAATGTTGACAGATTCTGAATTGAAAGGTGATAAGCCATGGGCAATCATATCTACATTTACAAAATTTTTGCAGTTTACAATTTTAGGTAAATATTCGGTTGCAAAGGTTGTTTTTCCTGAGCCATTTGGTCCAGATATTATATAACATACAGGGTTCATTTTCATTCTGTTATTATATCAGGGCTGAAACTCAAATAATAGAACCTATAAGTAAGTTCAATCTTTATATAATCCCTACAGCTTCTATATTGAATTAATCCCCCTCCTTTGCTTCAGCAAAGGTATCCCCCTTATGAAGGGGGAATTATATGGTTGTTAATAGTTTACATTCTGCTTTAGTCATTTCTTTTCTAAGTTGCTTCGCTCTATCAATAAGTTTTGGATTATATGGCGGTGTCTTTCCGTTAGAAATGAGACCATTATTTTTTAACCAATCTTTATCTATGTAATAAGTCATAAAATAAATTATACATGAAAATATTCCCCCTTTATAAGGGGGATACTTAATAATTGGAGTAATACAATTATTAAGAGGGGGATAAAAACGAGCCTTCCAATACCCATCAAAAAATATCCATATAAAATAACTGCAATAAATGAGAAAAGAAAACGATAAAGGAACAGAACACTGATAAGAAACAGTAGAAATTTAAATTTGGAGGAAAGAAATGGCAGACGATACAATAACAGTAGGTGGAGTTAAATATCCAATTATTAAAGGAGGGATTCGTTTGCCAAATGACTACAGCCTTCCAACCACAACAACTGTAACTCAAAACCCAGATATTAAAGTATCTGTAGCGACTAACCCAATAACCCCTCCAAATGTAATAGTTGCTAAACAAGCAAATGAAGCACAAGCTACAGCAGAGGTTGCCAAAACAGAAGCTGTAAAGCCAGTTAAACCTGAGTTTGTAGTGGATGTTAGTAAGTACTTTAAAACTACTTATTTGGATTTAGAAGAGGAATTCAAAATGGTTACAGATACTAGAAGGCTTCTTTATCCAAACATCACTAAAGCAGATTTATATTTAATGCCTCCAGCAAGTATGGTACTAGGCAAGGGACTAGTAGAAAAAGGACCACTCGGTAATGATTCTCATAAGATAATACTGAAATTTACTAAAGAAAACCAAAACAAAATTGATGAAATATTAAAATGGAAAGCTGAAAATGGAGCATTTCCTGAAGGTGGTAGTGGACCAAAATGGCTTACGGATAAAACTGAGTTATTAGCAAAGAAATATTATTATTATTATGCTTCACATAGAAAGCTGGAAGACTATGGTATGGATATGGACTATTTAACAATGCCAGTAATTGATCGTGAAGTTAGATCAGGTTTGCTTGAAATTGATAGTGGTATTGTGGAGATGTTAGGATGCTTAGTTAAATATGAGGATTTATTAAAGGAATATAGTGGAGTAAGTACAGTTGGAAAGCTAGGTAGAGAACTAAAGATAGATGGAGTTGAGCTATATTCCTTGTGGAAAGAGTTAGATAGAGTAGGATTAATAACTGATTATAATTGGAAACAAAAAGGTAATAAGGGCATAGTAACAGATAAGACTAGCAACAAATGGCTAGAAGTAGCTAGTAATGTGAGTGTTAAGGAACTAGTAAATAGTTTAAATGTATCTCCAAATTATAAGGATAAGTTAGTTAATTACCTTATATCAATACAGAATGGCAAAAAGCGAGATGAGTCATTTATTCAAAAATATGATAATTTAAAGATAAGCTACAGAGATGATGTGGTTGAGGGTAGCACAATGAGAATGGTTGCGCGGTCACTATTTATTGATACACTATCTAGTATGTCAGAGCAATACTTTTATAGTGATTTTTCTTCTAGGACTAAGGGCTGGATGCCTGAATATAGGCAGATTGAAGATATGTTTAAAGGAGATTTAATGGTATTAAGAATTCTTACTAAAGAAAAATCTGTAGCAAAAGCTAAGGATGAAGCGGTTAGAAAGCTTGAAGCTGTTAAGGAAACTTATAAAGGTGGAGATATCCCATTAGGTCAAGAGTATTTGTTTGAATTATTAGAATATTGTGACGCAGCTCCAAAAGAAGAAGTTGATTCTGGGTTTTATGATATTAAATACAAATAGCATTTTAGTATAAGGGCTTCCGCAGCCCTTATAATCCTCTCTCATTGAGTAAACTCGCTACATTAAAATTTGGAAAGTTTTTTATAACCCTGTGATTTCGTGAACATCTTTGAAATATATGTTTGAGCCTGCGGGAGCATTGCTTTATTATTCATTTTTTTAGTTTTTGTCTTTAAATGATTGCAAAATTTTTACAATTCTATATTTGCTAAAATTACTCATGGATAATAATTGAATAAAATCATATGTTTAAAATATGATATTTTGGGCATACTTTCAATTAGATATAACTAATGGAGGTAATTGCGCTTGAGTTCAGTTAATCTAAATACATCACAAGTAGTTGCTTTTTTAAATAATTATAATAATACTATTAAACCTAATGAACCCAAAAATACTTTAGTACAGCTACCAGTAGAGCAGACAGGATTGGATCCTTTAACTAGAGATGTTTTAGTGAGTATGCATAATATTACTATTGCAGAGAATTCTAGTGAAGCTAGCGATGTTGACGGTATGCTTAGGTCGGTATTCGGTGGTGGCAAAAGTCTCCCATCTTTGTCATCGGCTTTTTCCAATCAATTTACTTCAGTAGATAATAAGGAAATAATCCTTGCGAGATTTGCGATGAAGTTTTTGTTTGATAAGGTGCTAGAACAGAATGACCATAAGATGGCAGAAGTTGTTAAGCTTCTAAGTGAGAATCCTGAGCTTAAAGAAGCAGTTAAGCAAGTGCTTGCTGAGCTGGAAGATAAAACAGCAATGCAAAGATTTGATAAAGTCTTTAGTCCAAAAAAACAAGCAACAGAGAGCTCTATGGTAGACCAAGCAAATATGACACCAGAAACTCAATCGGCAGATAATGGTGGAGAGACAAGTAATAAATTTAGTTTTATTAAAACAGTTAGTGATCGTACACAATCTATTATAAAACAAAGAGAAGCTATCCGACTGAACAAAGTGGCTAGCAGTATGAATCTAAATACAGATGATGTAGATAAACTGAGTAAGGTAAAGGGAGTATTACAGCATGCTATGGCTAAGGGCTATGATGCTATAGAGTATAGTCAACATTTTAAGGAAGGTCATGAAAATCATTTTGTAAATAATGGGATGCGAGAAGAAAGTACCGAGTGTTTAGACTATAAAGAAGCTGACTCTGTAGAAGTTAAGCACAAGTTTGGGCATAATCGTGGGTTTGTTAAAGGACATTTATTGGAAGCTGTGTTTTCTTTTAATACAGAAACAGGTGAAGTTGCAGTAGATACTAATAATGTTTATTTTCAAAGAGCAGTTGAGAGACGTATGAGACGTGGATTAAGTAAGGAAGAGGCAGTGGCTGAAGTAATTGGTCGTATTCAGGACGCATTACAAGAACGAGAATTAGAAAGGTTATCTGCTCAGTTAGAGGCTTCTGACAAAGAGCTGGATGTGTTAATGAAGGATATTAACACCCAATTGCAAAGAATAGAAACACTAAGGATTCAAGAAGAATATGAACAGGCTAAAGCTACATTAAGGAACTATTTTGAAGATATTAAGGTAAGTATTGTAGATTTCTTTGGTAAAGAGGCAAAAAATACTGCGAAAATCTTGATTGAAAGTATGCTGTTTTGTACAAGACAAGATAATTCAAACTTAAATAATATTAAAAAGATTTTAGACAATAACATCGCTTCTATGATAATCGATTTTAAGCTAAGGTTTGCTCAAAAAGCTGAGAATAAGAAGGTTGATAGAGCAATAGATGTAGCGATAACAGTTTATAAGAAAAGAAAAGTTAATTCCTCTGGGAAATGAATCTTGAAAATAGTTTTCATCTCTGGAAACTTTGTTTAATTATAGATAAGATATTCATATGATTAAGTATATTTTAAAAAATAAACCATTGTTGATGGTTACTATGATTATTTTTTCCCCATTACTTATATTGTACCTATTTGTTTATGGGCCAATTGTTTGTGCGATTGGTGGCTTCGTTTGGGGTGTACAGAAAGCATATAGGTTTCTTTTGTCAAATAAGATAGGTTGTCAGAATGAGCTTTTCTTTTTGGTTTTAAGGGCTTTTTTTGTAATATATATCTTCTTTTTTATTTGTAGTTTATCTTTTGTTGCTTGCATATTTGTTGGGCCATTTAGAGCTTATGGAAAGATTGTAAGAATAAAGCAGTATCTAGTTGAAGGTACTTTGTTAAAATATAAAAAAGTTAAAGTAGGACTCAAACCATTGGTTTTAGTGGTTGAGGATGAGATAGATTTAGCTGACTATGTTTCAGGTAAAATTCTTAGTGCAGGCAAATACGCAACAACTATTGCGTATAATGGTAAGGAAGCGCTCAGAATACTGGAAAAAAACGAAAGATTTTTAGGGATAGCTGAGAATAGGGTTGGATGTATTGTCTTAGATATCAAAATGCCAGAGATGAATGGGATTCAGTTCCTTAAAGAGCTTAGGAAACGAGAAGGCGCACTAATGTTTAAGGATAGTGGTGCATTCCAGCAGATACCAGTTATTATTCTTTCTGCTTATGAAGACGTTGAGAAGATAACTGATGTAACACATCCAAAGCTTGGTAAAGCAGCAAGGTATATTATGAAGCCAGAAAAGCCAGAACATTATGAGGAACTGCTATCTGCGATAGATAGTGTTTTCTCTGGCAAAGATAGAGATATGGTAACTAACGCCTACCTAAGCGGAAACTATCGTATGCAGGAACTTCAGGAAGAATAATCCCTAGACTGACGGGGGATTACTGATGGGCAACTTAATTATAAATGTCGTACCTTTATTAACCTCGCTGGTGATCTCGATGCTACCAAGGTGTTCTCTGATTATTCTAAATACAATGGATAGTCCAAGTCCTCTGCCTTTGGTTACATGGGTAGAAAAGAAAGGTTCGAATATCTTTTGCTGAATCTCTTTAGGTATCCCATGTCCAGTGTCTGAGACACTAATAATAATATTGGTTTCATCTGAGCTAGTTTTAATAGTAATTACTCCACCATTTGGCATGGCTTCTTTAGCGTTCTGAAGAAGGTTGGTGAGCATTATTTGGATATCATCAGCATGACCATTGATGGTAGGCATAAGGGACAATTCTTCATTTATCGTAACACCACTTAATGGTAGTAGGTGTAACGATTGTTTGATAATGTCATTAACATTTATCTGTGACATAACACCTTCCTGATTAGACGATAGCCTGAGCGTTGTTCTGACAATATCGCCAATCCTTGAGGTTTGAGAAAACGCTTTTTTCTTCTTATCTTCTGGAATGTCGAGGTTATCAATTAGTCCGATTAATACTGCTAACGGTGTCTTTATTTCGTGGTTGTATTCTTGGATAAGGTTAGCAAGCGAGGCAATACGTTCTGTGCGAGCAAGGTTACGTTCAGCATCATAAAGTTGCTTCTGAGTCTCTAGAAAGTTTTTCTCTATCTTTTCATATGGAGTGAGCTTGTAGAACGCAGAAGAAAGGATAGCCCGTAGTTGTTTAAGTAAGTCGATGTCCTCGTTTTTGTAAGATTTACCTGAGCTTCTTTTGCCGAGTATCAAGATACCTTCAAGCATCTCTGGTGAGTGTAGCGGAAATATTATAGAGTTTTTGGTATAGTTTAGCTCTGTTAAAGCAGATTGGAGAGCCTCATCTAGTTCTTCTATTTTATGAATAGTCTGGTCTGTTTGGAAGAACTTAATAAGCGGGCTAATGGTAGCTATTTCTTCTAAGTTTTGGTAGTTGTTGGAAAGTATCTGGTAGCCAGTTAGCTTGTCTGCTGTGTCCCTTTTAGCAATAATAAAGGTACTTTCTTCCAACTCTAAAGCTTCATCCAAGGTATCTAGAACTTTATGAAAGATATTTTCTCGATTAGACTCGCTAAGAAGCATCTCTGAGACAGTTAGAAGCA
>DYQY01000003.1 GCA_020719045.1 Candidatus Termititenax sp. | reverse complement strand
TTTAATTTTTTGTAAGTTCATAATCGTTTACCTCCTTAAATTATACAAAATTATCATCATTATCCATAGGGATAATTAATTCAGGCTTAATCTTAGTTATTTGCGTTGGGCTATAGGTCTCAGTATGTTTTTTGATTGGGTTTTTTGAGTTAAAGGAAGTAGAAATTGTATGTTCTGCTTCGCTACCATTTAGGATACTATTAAGTTGCGTAACTATTGTTTTTAGTTGTTCAGCTTGATTAGTTAAATCATCAGCGGAAGCAGATGTTTCTTCGGCAGCGCTAGCATTACTTTGAGCGGTAGTGCTTATTTGTTGTATAGCTCTAGATATTTCATCAAGCCCTTTTGTTTGTTCTTGTGAGGCAACACTTACTTCTTCCATTAACGAGGTAGATGTTTCAACACTTTCATTAATTTGTTTAAGAATCTTGTCTACTTCCTCAGTATTTCTAACACCGATTTCTGTTTTAGTTAGGCTATTTTCTATCATAGCCGATGTTTCCTTTGCTGCTTCAGCACTTCTTTGCGCGAGGTTCCTTACTTCGTCAGCAACAACCGCAAAGCCAGCTCCAGCTTCACCAGCCCTTGCTGCTTCAACCGCAGCATTAAGTGCAAGGATATTGGTTTGGAAGGCAATGTCATCAATAACTTTTATTACTTTAGATATTTCATTAGAAGAGGATTTTATTTCACCCATTGCACTTACCATGTTGGTCATTAGAGTGTTTGCTTGGTCAACAACATGCTTAACTTCTCTGGACAGGTCATTAGCTTTGGATGAATTGTCTGCGTTTCTCATAGTAAGCGAACCTAGCTCATCTACTGCCGATGTTGTTTCTTCAATAGTAGCTGCTTGTTCGTTAGATGCTTCAGAGAGTTGCTGGCTAGTAGATAGTAGTTCAGAAGAAGCTTGAGATACTTGGTTTGCACCACCGGTAAGTCCTTTTGAAATTAAGGTTAATCCAGTTGTAGTTTTTTTAATCAGTTTAAAAACATAAATACTTAGTATGCCAACAATAAGAAGATAACTAATGATAGAAATAAAGAATAATTTTTTTAGGCCTCCTGTCAAGTCATCAATATACGTACCAGTTCCTATTATCCATCCCCATTTTTCAAAAGGTTGCACGTAACTTCTTTTTGGTTGTGGTTTGCTGTGTCCAGGTTTGTCCCAAACATATTGTAAAAACCCTCCTCCTTGAGAAGCTAATTGTGTAAACATAGGGAATATTTTTTTACCAGTAGGGTCTGTTACATTTGTAACATCTTTACCGTCTAGCTCTGGCTTAGTAGCATGCATAATCATTATATTATTTTTATCCTGTATCCAGAAATAGTCTTGTCCATCATGATATCTAAGTGTTCTAATTGTTTTATAGGCAGATTCCTTGGCTTCTTCCTCTGACACTAATCCTTTGTTTGCTTTTTCCCAGTTTCTTTCTGCAATAATTTTCGCCATATTCGTTAAATCTTTAAGCAACTTTCCGTTATCATTAATAGAATTATTATAAATAATAAAAAGTAGAGTTATTGTTATAAAAAAGGATACTATTACAAAGGCAAAGAATGAAAAGTATAGTTTATTTGATAAGTTCATTTTTTTTGACATAAGATTCCCTCCAGAAGTTATTTTTATGTAGTATAAATTATAGGCAAGGATGCTCAAACAATCAATAGAAACGACTATTATTTCTGACATGCTACTGGCTAAATCCAAACATTCTGCATCTCGAAGAACTTTATCTATATTAAGAAGAATCTTTTAATTTAATAAGTCTGGGTATTTCATGAATCATATACATTGGAACGGTTAGAATGTGATCGTAAAAAGATAATGAATCTAACGATATTCTAATGCCATAATCAGTGGTTTTTTCTTCTAAATATATACGTAATGATTTTAACTTACCTGTACTGCCTGCTTTAACTTCTATTGGTAAAATTTTGTCATCCATCGCAATAACATAATCTATTTCAGCGGAACTATTTTTATTCTCTCTGCACCAATAAAATAATTTGTGTTGCTCAAAAATCGGCTGTAATGTTCTGAGTTGTTGTCCAACAAATTGTTCTGCTACAGAACCAGAATTAATTTGCAATATGTCTTTATTTAGTAATGTTTCTGCAGATGTTCCTGTAGCTTGTTGCATTAACCCAATGTCTAAAATATTTTCATTTAATTTGTTTACCTACAAGACCAGGAATAGTATTAAATGTTTGTTGTAAGTGTTTATGTTGAGAGGTTTTAGCATATTTGCCAAAATCACTGCGGAAACTTTGCATTAAGCCACTTTGCAATCTTTGGCAGGTGCTCATGTTTTTATTCTTAAGATAGGAGTCAACAACTGCAGGCATTCCTCCAATGACAAAATATTCTTTTAATAAGGTTGTTAGTTTTTCGTGGACTATATTATCTGGCGGAGCATTTAAGGTTACTGTTTTTAAGTAATCTTTTAATAATCCATTCCCTGTTACTTCTAAATATTCGTCAAAAGACAATGGTTCAAGATACATGAAGTCGACTCTTCCCGCTGGCATTTTAAATTTTTCATTCATGAGCGCAAATTCAAGCAACGAGCCTGCTCCGATAATAGGAATGTTTGGCATTTTTTCTTTGAAATATCTTAAAGACATAATCGCTTCTGGACAGTACTGAATTTCATCAAAAAACAAAAGAGTTTCCTCATTTATCATAACGTTCAGGATTTTCAATTTCTCCAATAAGTTTACCTTTACAAACATTAGATGATATCTTACAAGTAGCCAGAAATATCGGTTTAAATGAAGCAAAAGCCAGAGAAATTGTAGGAGAGATTAAAGAGCATACAAGTACGCTTTTAGTCTCAGGTCTCTAGTCCTCCAACCTTCGATACCTCTATTTAGGCCATAGCTTCCATAAATTGTTCTGCTAAATCCAAACACTCTGCATCTCTAAGAACCTTATCTATATTAAGAAGAATCTTAATGGATTTATTAAGCTTAGCGATACCACGAATATACGTACTATCGAAACCACTACCCATTTTAGGAGCATCACTAATATTTTCATCAGGTATAGGTAGAACTTCGGCAACAAAATCAACAGCAATACTCAGAGGAGCATCATGAATGTTGGAGGGGTTAGTGATAACAATAATGCAGGTTCTTTCATTGTAAGGAACTTCTTCCATGCCAAGCTTTGTGCGTAAGTCGATGACTGGAACAATGTTCCCTCTTAAGTTAATAATACCTTTAACATAACGTGGAGTGTGTGGGACATGAGTAATTTCCACAAGGCTAATAATCTCCTTAACTTTAAGTAAGTTAATACCGAACTCTTGCTCACCAAGAGTAAAGGCTAAATATTTTTCGCCTTGACCTGGGGCACTGGCTTCGTTAGTTTTTATTTTTTGTAAGTCCATAATTGTTTACCTTCTTAATTATACAAAATTATCATCATTATCCATAGGTATTATCACTTCTGGTTTTATTGCAGAAGAACCATTCATGGATTTTTTTGGGTTTGAGTAATGCTTAGTAGCTTTAATTGAGTTAACTTGCCTAATGTTTTCACTGTCACCACCGGTTAGGATAGCGTTAAGCTGACCAACAATGGTTCTAAGGGTTTCTGCTTGGTTGCTTAAGTCATCAGCAGATGCCGACGTTTCTTCCGCAGCACTTGCATTACTTTGAGCCGTAGTGCTTATTTGTTGTATTGCTCTAGATATTTCATCAAGACCTTTTGTTTGTTCTTGAGAAGCAACGCTAACTTCTTCCATTAACGAGGTAGAAGTTTCAACACTTTCATTTATTTGTTTAAGAATTTTGTCTACTTCCTCTGTATTTTTAACACCGATTTCTGTTTTTGTTAGGCTATTTTCAATCATAGCAGAAGTTTCTTTAGCTGCTTCAGCACTTCTTTGTGCAAGGTTTCTTACTTCGTCAGCAACAACAGCAAACCCAGCGCCTGCTTCACCAGCTCTAGCTGCTTCTACAGCAGCATTAAGTGCCAGAATATTTGTTTGGAACGCAATATCATCAATGACTTTGATAACCTTAGATATTTCATTAGAAGATGACTTTATTTCACCCATTGCACTTACCATGTTGGTCATTAGAGTGTTTGCTTGATCAACAACATGCTTAACTTCTCTAGATAAGTCATTTGCTTTAGATGAATTATCTGCGTTTCTCATAGTTAAGGAACCTAGCTCATCTACAGCCGAAGTGGTTTCTTCCACTGTAGCAGCTTGTTCGTTAGATGCTTCTGATAGTTGTTGGCTAGTAGCTGCAAGTTGAGCTGTAGCTGAGTTAACTTGCTCGTTAGCTTCACTAAGCTTATTTACTGCGGAAAAGATAGGAGTAGTGATGGATTTACTTAAGAACAAACCTAACAGCACCGCAAATATGCCACCAAGAATAACGCTGACTATCATAAGCACGTTGAACGAGAGTGCTTTTTTGTGAGCATGTTCTACAGTTTCAGCAGCTATTTCCACATTTAAATCAACCAGTTTGCTTAGAAGAGCATCGGACTTAATGTAGCTAGCTCTAGCAGTAACAAAGGATGCCTCATATGCTTTTGTATCAAGTTCAGCAATATTCTCATCATCTGCATTTGCACCTTCTTGTAGAAGCTTGTGTTTTTCTTTTATTAAAGTAACGACTTCGGTGTTGTCTCTTAGCCATTCTTCCCAAGCAGGAACAAATTCTTTCCAAAGCATAGCTTCTTCTTCTGTTTGTGGTAGAGGTTCATATATGGCCAGTCCTTGTTTTGCTTTTTCTAAGGCATTTTCAATATATTTAAAATTGGCTTCTCTAACTTCATTAGAAATTTTTCTATCTACTAGTCCTCTTTCTCCGGCCAAAGCAGCTCTTTGCCCTGCACTCATAATAAGAAGACCTTGTACGCCTGGTAATCGCACATTACCTATTTCATCTATCTCTTGAGTTGATTCACGCAGACTTATTACGCTAATAATTCCTACAATTATCGTAATACAGGCAACCCCAACGAATCCACTTATGAGCTTTGTACTTAACTTCATATTTTTAAACATTTCTTTCTCCTTTTTTGTAAATAATTTTCAAGATGTTTGCAAGATTGCAAGATTGCAAGATTAGAAATGTCAACACAGAAGAAGAGTCTTCATAATAATATATGTAAATATGAAAAACTTTCAATGTTTTTAGAAAATATATTTTTTTATTTATTTTTATAGTCGTTCCCGCGGAGTAGCCTGTGTCGCAATTGTCATCCTCGGACTTGATCCGGGGATCCAGATCGATGAAAGGCTTATCAAGCCTGGATTACCGCCTGCGCGGGAATGACACTGGTTATACGCAGGAATAAACTACCGAACGATGCTGATAAAAAACCATAAATTAGTTATAGATTAAATAATAGGTTGGATTGGTTTTTTTTCTAAATCAGTTATGTTACACTTAGTAAACAGATACATGACCTTACGGCATCGTTAGGATTAAACCCCAAATATGCAGGTGCCTATTATTGGCGAGGCATTACAAAATTTTACACTACCTGGCTATTATTAAATGGGCTTTGTTTAAAACTATAATAGTTACTGTTCTATATATTTAATTCCTAAAAATCTTGAAATAACGATAATCTTGTTTTAGAGTATAAACTACAATATTATAGATATTGTTGGGGTGTTAGAAAATTACAGGGGGAAATCGTGGATCTAGAGCTAGACCTAAATGATTTTATCGTAGAGGTTGAAGAGCAACTTCGTAATCTAAATGACGGGCTTTTGGACCTAGAGAAAAACACAGGCGATACCGACATAATTAATGACATATTTCGTTCCGCGCACACTATAAAAGGTGCTGCTGGAATGTTTGGCTTTGAGAAGATGATGAAGCTTACTCATAGTATGGAAAGTATTTTTGATCAAATAAGAGAAGGCAAAATGACTCTTACTTCTAATCAGGTTGACTCTCTATTTTCCGTTTTGGATACACTTAATTTGCTGATGGAAGAAGTACCAACAGGGCAGTTTAATACGGATACAACAGAAGCTCATCAATTATTAGCTGAGATTAATTCTGGTGAAGCGCAAGTTGCTAAAGCATCACCAACGAAAGAAACAAAAAAGAAAAGCGCCAAGAAGTCATCCAATAAAGGGGTAGCCGAAGAAGCAGATGTTGTTGAAGATGAGGGTAGCGTTGGCACTGGAGAGCAAAAGAAGATAGCTGGAGTACTTGGTAGACAAATGACTCCAGAAGAATTACAGGCGTATGAGTTTGCTGCTGATGGAGCTTATTCCTTATATATAGCAGATGTAAAGGTTCAAGATGTTGCAGCAATGCCCTCTATAGCTTCGTTTATGGTTCTGTCTAAGATTAAAGAAAGTGGCATTCTGGTTGCCGCTGAACCTAATGAAAAAATATTAAATGATGAGGAAGTTTTAGAGTTTAAGGTACTTTTTGCAACTACAGATTCCATTGAGGTTTTAGAAAAAGAAATGATAGTTCCAGATATTGAAAAGATAGAGATTACCTCACTTAATAGTGTGTTATTTACTGGGGAAGTGAAAGAAGCAAAGATAGTTGAATTCGTAGAAGAGGATACGGTTGTTGGCTCTAAAGAGGTAAATAATCTAAAGATAAAAGATCATAATGATAAAACTCAAACAGTGCGCGTTGATAGTTATAAGCTTGATCATATGTTAAATATGGCAGGTGAGTTAGTAATCAGTAGAGCAGGTGTTATTCAGACCGCTTTAGATATCGAGAAAGCGATTGGTAGAACTAAAGAAGTCGCCAAGCTTAAAGATACAATTGGTCAACTTATGCGAATAACAACTCAGATTCAAGAGGGTATTATGCAATTAAGAATGATGCCAATTGCTGGTGTTTTTAACAAATACCCAAGAGTTATTAGGGATCTTTCTAGAAAAGTTAATAAAGAGATAGATCTTGTTTTAGAGGGAAAAGAAACAGAGCTTGATAAGTCAGTTGTTGAGCAAATCACAGATCCTTTGATGCATATACTTAGAAATGCAGTTGATCATGGGATTGAGTCTCCAGAGGACAGAAAAAAAGCTGGTAAGCCACTCAAAGGAACGGTATATCTAAGAGCATACCATCGAGGGAGCTCGATTATTATTGAAGTAGAAGACGATGGGAAAGGTATTAACCCAGAAATTATTAAGAAAAAAGCAATAGAAAAAGGTGTTATTACCGAAGCAGCTGGTAATAGCATGAGTGAAAAAGAGATTATTGAGCTAGTGCTTGCGCCAGGATTTTCCACTGCAGAGACAGTTTCAGACTTATCAGGTAGAGGCGTTGGAATGGATGTTGTTAAAAGGAACATTGAGGGACTAAGAGGTATCGTTGAGATTTACTCTGAGGTGGGAAAAGGAAGTGTCTTTTCGATAAAACTTCCATTAACTTTAGCTATTATTCCTGCTTTATTAACTTTTGTGCATAAAACTTTATATGCTGTTCCTTTAGTAAATATTATTGAAATACTAGATATTAAGAAGAGTCAAATAAATAGGGTTATTGATGAGGAGACAATTAGAGTTAGAGACCAAATAATAAGATTAATAAGAATGGATGAGATTTTTGGTATTGGAAGGTTTAATAGAGAAAAAGATGTCTTTCAGGTTGTAATCGTTGGTATTGGTGATAAGCAACTAGCATTAGGGGTTGATGGGTTGTTGGATGAACAGGATATTGTGGTAAAATCTTTAGATAAAGGCTTAACCGGCTCTATTTCTATTTCTGGTGCAACTATTTTAGGGAATGGAAAGATTGCGTTAATAGCAGATATTGCTTCTATGATAGAAGAATATATTTAAGTAAGAGGAGAGCAAATTGGAACTCATTAAGCATGATCCAGAGAATTTATTTATGGGGACTAAACGAGATGGCAAGAAGTTGACATGTATGGTTGTTGATGATGTGCCATTTATGGTTAAAACTTTAAGTAAATTATTAGAGAAGTTTGGTATAGAGGTAGTACAAACCGCAGCCAATGGAGTAGAGGCAGTTGAGAAATACAAAACACTTAAAGGAAGATTAGATTTGATAACTTGCGATATAACTATGCCAGAAATGGACGGTTTGCAGGTTTTAGAAAAAGTAATGCAGTTTGACAGAACACAGAGAGTTGTTATGATTAGTGCATTGGGTAGCAAGGAAAAAGTTAAAACTGCAATGCAACTTGGTGCTAAGTACTTTATTGTTAAGCCGTTTAAGGCCGAAGATGTATTTAGAATACTTTCCTTTGTTATAACAAAATTTTAATAAGGAAATAGGTAGTATGGGAATAAAAGAAGATATAACAGTTGCTTTGTATGGGTCAACCAAAATGGTTCTTAAGGAATATGTTGATAACATAACTGTTAATTTCGGAGAAGTAACCATTGCAACAAGCCAAACAAGACCAATTATTGTTAAGGGCTGTGCTTCTCTAATTACTCTTATTGGTGAATTGAAAGGGAAAGTTTTAGTAGACCTTCCGCTTGAAACAGCATTGAAGATTTCGTCTATTATGAATGATGAAGAACTTACAGAGTTTAATGATACCGTAAGTATGACTATCAATGAGCTAGCTAATATGATAGTTGGAAATGCAATTAATAAGTTGGTGGATGCTGGTATTAATGTTGATATTTCCATACCTTCTTTTATTTTTGGTAAAGAAATAGCCCTATATTCTTCAGAAGCATCTGACATCTTGGTGGTTCCAGTTGAAACATCTTATGGAAACATTTTTATAACTATATCTATAGCGTCAAAGTAAATCCTTTTACTTTGCTCATGCAGGAAAAGAGTGTATAATTTGCATCATGAAAGTAATTAAACCTGATTATCATCTAGATGACGCAATCCAGACTATTGTTGGTTTTGACTCTGTTTTAGAGGGCGTGGTAAATACAGAAGCTTCCATTCGTTTAGAGGGAGACTTTAATGGAGAAATAAGGTCTCAGGGAAGTGTGTTCATTGGTCATAAGAGTAAGGTTAAAGGTACAATTAGTGCAGTAAGGCTTATTGTTCAGGGAGAAATAATCGGCGATGTAGATGTCGTTGAGAGTATAGAAATAATGAGAACTGGCAAATTAATCGGTGATATATATGGCAAGAAACTTATCATTGATGAAGGGGCAACCTTTAAAGGTAATGTTAATATGGATGTTATCTCCCCAAGTAAAATAAAAGAAGCATAGGTTGAGTTCTAAGCTTTATATCTGCGGTAATCACCTTGGTAATATTGTAGACATTCCACAACGTACAGTAAACGCACTCAATGGTTCTGATGTTGTTTTTTGCGAAGATACGCGGACCATCGGAATACTGCTTTCACGGTTAGAGATAAAAGGTAAAACCTTGGTTTCTTATTATGACCACAATGAACGTAGTAGGACAGAAGCACTTAAAAAGCGGCTTGAGCATGAAGAAATCGTCGTTGCTTTAATAAGCGAGGCTGGAATGCCAATGGTTTCTGATCCAGGATACCATGTAATTAACCTTTTTCATGAATTGGATTTGCCAATAGAAGTAATCCCTGGTCCAACTGCCTGTATTTCAGCTTTAGCGTTATCTGGGTTTTCCTTAGATGGCTTTCGCTTTGTGGGGTTCTGGCCAAGGAAAAAGGGTCAGCAAAGCAATCTTATTAGTCAGCTTATTTCAGAAAAGATACCCTATGCTTTCTATGAATCACCTAAAAGAATAGTAAAAACAATAGAGACCATAGCCACTATTTCTGAGGAGGTAGAAGTGTTTGTGGTTAAAGAGCTTACAAAAAAGTACGAACATTACTGGAAAGGTTCTGCAAGTGACGTTTTTGCTCAGTTGTCTAAAAAAGAACAAAAGGGCGAATTTACTGTTGTTCTTCAAGCAAAAAAACATTAATCAATTTACATGGAACTATTTATATTCCTAGTTTGTATATAGAATAGAGAAATAATGGCATTAACAAAACAGAACTTGTTAGATTTTACTAATGGAGACATTCAGTCACTACAAAAGGTATATGAAGATACAAAGTCTTTTGTTTATAACACAATATATAAAATGGTGTTAAATAAGCAGGAGGCAGAGGACCTTACACATGATGTGTATGTTAAGGTTTATGAAAAAAGGAGTATGTATAGTAGTGAATATAGTATTAATACGTGGATAAATAGGTTGGCTGTAAATCATACGATTAATCATATAAAGAGAAAGAATAATTTTTTAAGTAAGATACAGGAGATAAGATTTTTTAATGAGCAAAGCAAGGAAGAGGATGTTGAGCAAGAAGCAATAGCCGTTAATATTTTAGGAAGAATACATCCAAAATATAGGGTGCCAATTGTTTTGAAAGATATACAGGAACTGAGTTATGAGGAAGTCGCTAGAATAATGGGACTGCCAATAGGGACAATCAGGTCTAGACTTAATAGGGGTAGAAAGATATTGAGAGATATATATGAAAAGGAGGCAAAAAATGAATAGAAGTTACGATGATTTAATAAATATATTAAAGGTTAAAGAATCAGTGCCTCCGAATATTTTTAATAGTGTTATTTTCTCAATACAGAATAAGGAAGCAATTAAGCAGGAAAACGACTCAAAGCGTATGTTATGGTTTTTTAGCCCACTAGTTACTAGCTTGATTGTATTTATGGTTTTTGTTGGAGTAAAGGTTGGTATTGATAATAGTCAGATAAATAAATACTCAGATAGATTAGTAAGCATGAGTGATTCTGATTATTATGATAGATTTTTCTTAACAATTAATAATGATTTTGTATTTTAATGGAACTATTGTTATTTTAGAATTGTATATAGTTATAGAAAAAATTTTAGGAGGAAAAAAATGAAGATGGTAAGAAATAGTTTATTGGTGTTAGGTGTAGCTGGAATGCTTTTTGCAGCTACAACAGGTGAAAATTGCGGTGGTTCAGGTATGGAAAAAGGTGGAATGCATAATAAGCAGGGGATGTTTCAGGAGAAGATGGCTAAGGACCTAGGCTTATCTAAGGAACAAAGTGTAAAGATAAAAGAAATAATGGGTAAATACAAGGAATCTGACCAAGGGTGCCCAGATGTTATGGATAGCAGAAAAGAACTCATCGAGGAGCTTGAATCAAGCAATCCGTCTGAACAAAAGATTAAGGAACTAAAGAAGAACATTGTTGCTGGTCAGGAAAAAAGACTAGATGACATGATTAATATGAAAAAAGAGATTAAGAGTGTATTAACAAGGGAGCAAATTGAGAAACTTAAGAAGCTTGAAGTCAAGAGAAAGCAACATGATGGAAAGAGAAAGAAACATGATAAGAGTTGCGAAGAGGATAGTAATAGTTGTGCGCCAGCGGGAGTTAGAGGAAGCTGTAGTAAGAAGTAGCTTTATTCTTGATAAAGAATTACAGCTTCAAAAGGTTTAATTATTGATGAATCTGTTTCACTACTGCTTCTAACAGCAACGTGCCAGTTTAAAGATTGATCTGGTGTTTTTGTTGTCTTGTCTGAGAAGTTGTAGACAATTAGTATTTCACGCCACCTATCACCATTAGCATTGTTAATTATTTTAAATGCAAAAGTATTAGGTGGTGAATCAAGAAAGACAACGTGGTCGTTTATCATTGAAGGATTAGTCATTTGAAAGGCAGGATGAGACTTTTTGATAGCTAGTATCTTTTGTATATAACTTTGAACATCGAGGAATTGGTTTTCGTTTTCCCAAGGAATAGCATTGATAAGGTCTCCAGAATTATAGCTATCCCTTACATTGCCCTTGCTTCTTAATAGCTCAGACCCACCGTATAAAAGTGGAACACCTTGAGAGGTTGCAAGTATGCTGACAGAAAGTAGATATTTGGCTTTAATTTCCTTTGTAATTCTAGTTTCTTCTTGCTTGCTTACTTTTCCTGGGTAGGTCGCTCGTAATTTATCAAAAAAAGTATAGTTATCATGGCAATCAACATAAAGAATATTCTGTCCTGCATTCGCAAAAGGTGTGCGACGCGTGAAGTTTTGAGCAGTATATCCTTTGACGTGGTGTTGGAGTTTCGCTATCCATTCAGTGTTGAATTCACCACTTAATAAGCCTCTGGTGTGAAGATGATGAATATCACCTAGCATTAAGTCGCGGAATTTACCATTAAACATTCCTATTTCGGACATTTCCCTATTGTTTACGATAGAAGCTCTTTTGTTATCAGGCAAGGAACCCATATGCCAGGGTTCACCATAGATGTACATATATGGGTTAGTTTTTTTTGTTCTGGCTAGTAATATGTTCATAGTTTCGACATCTAGTAATCCCATAAGATCAAATCTTAGTTTGTCAGCTTTAAATTCTTTTACCCAATACTCAGCCGACTCAATTATCATCTTTCTCATAAATGCTCTGTCTGAAGCTACTTGGTTTCCACAATATGAGCCGTTTAGCAAGTCTCCCTCGTTGTCGGTCATGAGATAATATCCTGGAAACAGTTTTGCAAGAATGTCGTCTTCTTGGTAGACGTGATTGTACACTGCATCAAACACAATCCCAATACCTTTTTCTTTAAGAGCCATAATCATAGACTTAAGTTCTCTAATTGCTGTTGCTGGATCGTTTGGATTGGAGGAGTAAGCGCCTGAGACACAGTTCCAATTTTTAGGATTATAGCCCCAGTTATAGTTATGTTTATCATTTTCGTTAATACCACCAAATTGGTATAGTGGTTGAAAAGCAAGATGTGTAACGCCTAGATTTTTTAAGTAATCAAGTTTCTTTTGGACGTTATGGTATGTTTGGGCGTTTGTTTCTTCATCACTGGTGAAGTCCTTAATGTGAGTCTCATAGATAATAGAGCCGGTGGGAGTTGCTTCTGGAATGAAGCCTATGGTTTCCCATCCAACTGGGTTTGTCTCATTTAAATCAAGTATAGCGGAGAAGTCGCCGTTTAATGAGCAGGCTTTTGCTTCAGGGTCTCTAATCTCATATGATGCGCCACCTGCATTTGTTATTGAGAATTTATAAAACATGCCTTTTAAGTCTCCAGGCAGGACGCATGACCAGCTACCTGTTTTAGGGTCATAGTTCATTTCTGTTTCTACTGTTAGCTCGTTTGGCTTGGAATAGAGTTTTAGGGTGACAATTGTTTGTTTTGGAGCCCATAAACTTATCGTAGTTTTTGTTGGACTATAACTGTAACCAAAAGTCATGTTTAGTGCTGAAGAGAATTTTCTGTCAATATGTTCAAAATGCTGAAAAGCCATTAATGCATGTCTAATTTTAGAACTTTGAAAATTAAGAGCATAAAGTCTCTGACATTCAGTAAAACATTTTGGAGACAAAACAATATAATGGGAACCCTCCAACATAAACGATTCAAATGGAAGTCTAGAGTCACCAGCAAGTTTTATTAATTTAAGCGAGAAGGGGATGTCTCCTTTTATGATATGCCAACTTTCCTTTATTTCGGGGGCTAAAGAGTCAGAATAGCTCCATTCTTGTATGTATTCATCAGTGCTGAATGGTTCGTTGACCATAAAATTTTCAGGTGTAAGTTGCATTAATTCTTCGTCTGTCTTAGTGGAAAGCAGGTATAGTAGTTTTCTTAAGTCATCCAAAGACTTAATGTTGTTAATAATTTCCTGTAATTTAGTGCTTATTTTGGCAGGAAGAATCCTAAGATTATTATTTAATAGAACTGAATGGTTTAAAGCAAGTCCTATAATTTTATTAAACATTTTTTATCCTTTAATTTGTAACTTATGTAATATATCGAAACATTTTATTAAAATGCCCAAAAAACTAATTTTTTAAACAAAGACACATAAAGAAATAGCTCTGTTAAGGAAATAAATAATATCTGGTATAATACTTTTTATTAATTAGCTGCGGTGGTGGAATTGGTAGACACGCTAGCTTGAGGGGCTAGTGCTTAACGGTGTAAGAGTTCGAGTCTCTTCCGCAGCACCAAAAGAGTTGTTAACTCAAACATGGTTTTGGGGAATGGATGGGGCGCTGGCATTTTTGGGATTTGTCTTTGGAGCCTGTGCATCTGTAGTAGAAATATTTCTGTTTATACTGGTTAGTGGTGTGACTAGGTGCTAAAGGGGAAGAACATTTTGCGCAGAAAACTTTCTTCGCCAGCAAGGCATTGGTGGTGCTTTTATCTTTAGTATAAGTTTTAGATTGGAATATCTGCTGAACCTTTTCAAAAGTGGTTGGGGTAATAATCGGCTGATGAATTCCTTCATAAACCTTACCGCCCCAAGTGACCTTGCCGAGGTAGCTTTCCTGTTTCAACATTTGTTGGATTTGGCGTTTATCCCATAGTTTGCTGTCGCGGTATGTGAATCCGTTTTCATTTAGGTAATGCATGACTGCTGTGGTGGAGCGAGTTTCCAAAAACTTTGAGAAAATTAATTCCACAATCTGCTTTTCTTTTGGATATGGCACGAGTTCCTTTTCTTGTTCTTCTAAAGAATCACCTTCATTAGCTTGGCGTTCTGTTGATACTCTAAGATATAACGCTACTTTAAAATTATTTTCATTCATTTCTTTTCACCTTTCACTATTCACTTTTCACTCAAAGCTGGCTACTTCAGGTAGACAGCTTTGTAAGCGCCTTCCCAGCAACCACCACAAAGAAGAGGCTTCCATTTGATGTTAGGGAATTCTGGAAGCGAACAATCTAAACAGAAGATAACCACCTGCAACTGTCCGGCAAGTGCCTTGCGGATAGTGAACAAACTTCCCTTGCTCTCACCATGCAAAAAAGCAACTATGCCAGATACAGCCTCGATTAACCGCATGTTACGTTGCAAGAGACCAGTGCGAACTATGGAATATTCTTCCTTACCTTGGAGACTGCCCCAGATAACTGAACCACCATACTGCTTGAACTGTCTAGTAAGTGCGCGGACTTTGACTGGAAACCCTTCATAGGTACACCAAGGACTGTACAGTGTGCCTTTGCTGCTCTCACCAAGATGCACTAACTGGTTAAGACAATATTCATCTGCTCCAATAGCCCCACCACTAGCTATATGGTAACGACCTTGAACCTATAACCCCAATATGTTTTACTACTGACATTTTGTGCCTCCTTTTGTCCTCAGCCTAAGGCTGAGAACTGCTTTGATGGGGCACAGAAAAACCAGAAAAAGAAATGCTTGTTAAAGAATTATTTTTATTTATTTTTTAGGAGGTAAACGGATAATAGTATACAAAAAAGTAGACTTTGTTAATGCTGTTGTAAACAAATAATTTTACTGTTATTATTTATATAATGAAAATACTTATAGCTACTATATATCAACCACATGCCATCTTAACTATCTGCAATAAATTTGCTATTGAGAGTGTAATAGCCTTAATTGATAAAACCCCAGATAAAACTATGACCGAAAGCATCCGCATTATAGAAGAGTCTTTAGGTAAGGTTCTAAAATTTAAAACTCAAGTAACTGACCTTTATAATATTCTTTCTGTTGCTAGTGAAATTGTAAATATTATTGATGAAATCCCTGAAAAGGAAGAAATATTTATTGATATAACCTCAGGACGAAAACCTAAATCGCTTGGGCTACTTTATGGTTCTTATGCAAGAGCAAAAAGAATTAAACAGATTACTTATGTACAAGAGGAAAATAACCAGCCAATCCTTTTACCAAAAATGTTTTATCCAATTAATGAGTCACAACTTCAAATATTACATATAATAAAAGATAATAAAGAGATAAACACAGCTACTATTGCAAAGAAAATTAAGTTTTCTAGAGGACTAGTGTATCGTTATATTAAAGAACTTACAGAAATAAATGTTATTGTTAAAGATAATGAACAAATAAAACTTACAGATTTTGGGGAGATTGTATTGTTATGAGTACAAATAAAGAGTTGCAGTCTTTTAATAATTTTGTAGTTTTTCAAACCTCACATGGAAAAGTCAACATTGATGTATTCTTTTATGAAGAAACTCTTTGGCTGACCCAGAAAAAGATAGCAGAACTATTTGAAAAAGGTCGCTCTACTATTACAGAACATCTGATTAATATTTTTAAAGATGGCGAGTTAGATGAAACTTCAGTATGTCGGGATTTCCGACACACTGCTGAAGATGGGAAAGACTATACATCTAAATTTTATAATTTACAGGCAATAATAGCGGTTGGGTTTAAGGTTAATTCTCATCGTGCCATAGAGTTTAGAAAATGGGCAAACCAAATTCTTCATGAATACATTATTAAAGGGTTTTCCATGGACGATGAAAGACTCAAACAAATAAAGCATTTTGGAGAAGATTATTTTGAAGAAATGCTGGAGCGTATACGAGAGATTCGTTTGAGCGAAAGAAGGATATATCAGAAAATTACTGATATATACGCTTTATCAGCCGACTACGACAGCCAATCAGAGATTACACAACAGTTTTTTGCAACAGTACAAAACAAACTTCATTGGGCTATTACAGGACGAACAGCTGCTGAAATAATTTATGATGAAGCTGACGCAAATAAGACATATATGGGGCTAAAAAACTGGAAACATGCTCCTAATGGAAAGATCTTAAAAAGTGATGTATCCATAGCTAAAAATTATCTTAAGGAAGAACACCTTAAACAATTAGAAAGGATTGTAACAGCTTATTTAGATATGGCAGAAAATAGGGCTATTAATAGAAAAGTAATGAACATGAATGACTGGGATGCTTTTCTAGTACAGTTTCTTGAATTGGCTGATTATCCTTTATTAAAAGATACTGGGAAGATAACTATGCTTGAGGCTAAGATTAAAGCAGAAACAGAGTTTGAAAAATATCGTCCTATTCAGGATAAACTTTTTGTATCTGATTTTGATAAAGAAATTCAGACCTTACTAGATAAATCGGAGAATAGCATTGAGCCTAAATAAATTCAGGTCCTTTAACTACAAATTAGCTCGCATGTTAGGTGATGTTAATGCTGTTCAAAAAGGACGAGTAGGCAAACGAATCGGAAGAAGGATTGTTGGTAATTTTTTTGCGAGATTATTGGGAAGGTTGTTTAGGTAAATGACATCAGATATAACATTTATTACTAACGAACCAGGAGCTACACTTAAAGACCGTTTCAATGTGCTTATCAAAGACACCAAGTGTTTTGATGTTCTTGTTGGATATTTTTATACTAGTGGGTTTTATTCCATTTATAAGTCACTCGAAAAAACTGAAAAAATAAGAATTCTAATAGGGATTTCTACTAATAGACAAACTTATGATTTGATTCAACAAATAGAATCCTATAAACAGATAAGTGATGATTATGGTAAAAAAGTAATAGAAGAAATGGCAGAAAGCGAAAACTCATCAGAGGTAGAAACTGGTGTTAAATATTTTCTTGAGTGGTTAAAATCTGGGAAGCTAGAGATTAAGGCATATCCTTCTGAAACAATTCATTCCAAACTTTACATCATGACATTTGATGAAGATGATAGAGATAAGGGTAGAGTTATAACTGGTTCAAGCAACTTTACGAAAAGAGGGCTAGTCGACAATCTAGAGTTTAATGTTGAGTTAAAAACAGTTTCAGATTACGAATTTGCAAAAAATAAATTTGAAAAGCTCTGGGAAGCTGGTGTTGATGTCAGCGAAAAATACATTGAGTCAATTAAAGCAACATGGTTAAGAGAAGACATTACACCATATGAGTTATATTTGAAATTTTTGTACGAATATTTTCAATCAGAGATAAATGATGATTACACATTATATTCTGGATATAGACCAGAAGGATTTAAAGAATTTGAGTATCAGAAAGACGCTATTGTAAATGCTAAAAGGATATTAAAAGAGTATGGAGGCGTTTTTTTATCTGACGTAGTTGGACTAGGTAAAACATATATGGCGACAATGTTAGCTCAGGAATTAGATGGTAGAACCATGGTTATTGCTCCTCCACATCTAATAGACGAAAACAATCCAGGAAGTTGGCATAATTCTTTTAAAGATTTTGGATTCAGAGCAAAAGATTATGTTTGTAGGTCTGTTGGTATTTTAGATGACATCCTTAACAAAGATGAGCATAAAGATTATCAGAATATTATAGTGGACGAAGCACATCGTTTTAGGACAGAAGAGACAGATATGTTTACTAAACTATCTCAAATCTGTAGAGGCAAAAGAGTTATCTTAGTTACTGCTACACCATACAATAATAGACCGAAAGATATTCTTTCTATAGTGTACTGATTTGTCTAGACAGCAATTTTGATAAACTGACTTCTATTTGTACTGTCTAATAGTTGTCTCAGTGACACCTCCTTTGTATCGATTCCATAAACTGAAGCTGGGGTTTTATAACCCAAAGATTCATGTATTCTAAAATGATTGTATTTAGCCATATATTTAGCAACACCTAACTTAAGTTCAGCAATTGATCACAAAGTACATGGCAATATTGATAGAGTCTTTTGCCGAGATGATATGCTGTTTCACTACGTCATAGTAATCTCTACCCATTAGCATCTGAGCGTGTAAGCCAAAAGGGAGCAACAACATACTGAACAGTAGAAGCCTTGTCAGTCTCATAGCTAAAATTATACCCTAAGCAATTACCCTACACCATCCAGCCAGCGTTACAGTTGAGTTGAGTGCCCGCATTTGAGTTGAGTAGAGTTAAACCAGAGAGAAGAGCGTTTCATTTTTATAAAATATATTTCCAATACTAGCAATTATTGTCTATGTTCAGTGCCAGCAAAAAACAAATCAAACTTGAGTTAGAGGTGAGTTTTAATGAAAAATTTAAATCACAATATTCATCTATACTAATAATTCTTACAAATTTCCCTGTCACCTTTTTTGGGTATAATCCTTGATAGGTATTGTGATCAAGTAAGACTATTTGTTAACTCTAAGGCAATATTCCCGCTTATCAGTCGCATCATGCTTTCTTCGGAAGTGCCAACGCATAGCAAGTTGATGCTTCCATACCAAACAAGTTTTTGATCAATAATTGCGAACTTCTGATGAATCTTAGATTTAAATATAACCTTTATTCCAGATTGTTTCAGAGCGTCGAGAATCTGTTCAAATGATAACTTAAATCTTCCCGTAAAATCCTCCGATGGTCTTGTAATAATCGTGACTTCTACCTTTCTGTTGAGTAGTTCTTTTAAGAGCTTTAGCAATTGGTCAATCCGCTTGTGCGTAATAAACGGGCTTACAATGAGGATAGAATTTTTTGCCCAGATCAAATCTTGATTAAAGACAGTGAAGAAGGAACTTTTATCGTAAATAACATGAACTGATTCATCTTCAAGTTTGTTACCTTTTGCCCGGTACCCAATTGCAGCATATCCGTTGAGGCGCTTGTTATACATTTTTTCGAGCATTCTTACCCTGACGTCAACATAGTCGTAGATCAGAACTTCTTTCTTATGGTCTGATAGACGGTGAAGACGCCCAGCATATTGCTGCAAAGTACCCTTCCAAGAAATCGGCATGGCAAGAAATAGCGTATCTAACCGGGCTTCGTCGAACCCCTCACCTATAAATTTTCCGGTTGCTACAAGGGTAAGTTGCTTATCGTTAGGAGTTGTCGTCAGTTGATTCAATATGGATGTGGTCTCTTTGGAGCCAAGACCACCTTTAAGAGCAATAACACTGGGAATACGGGACGAAATCATCTTCTTAAGAATCTCGACATGGGCTATACGTTCAGTTAAAACCAGACAATGTCGTCCTTCGGAATAACAATCAAAAACATCCTCCACGATGCGTTGATTCCGAAGTTCATCTTGAACAAGCTCGGAATAGATATCTTGAATTGATAAGTCTTTATCCTTTTGGTTTTTTGTGACATGAAATCCGGTAAAACGTGGAATAACATAGTGTTCAAAGGGTCGCTTCTCTGCTTGTTTGATGGCATCGACACGATATCGAATAGGACCACAATACATGAAAATCAAAGGATGATGCCCATCTTGTCTGGATGGTGTAGCGGTTAAACCATAGATGTATTTTGCGTTGGCTTTCTTGAGAATCTGTTCGAAACTAAATGCAGGAATATGATGACACTCATCTACAATGATCATGCCATAGTTTTTGACGCAATCTTTAACGTCACCAGCATAGTTCAGGGATTGCATAATAGCTATATCAATTATACCGCTCAGCTGATCTTTTCCTGCACCTAATCGACCAATAAGTTCGAGCTTCTTTTTCCGACCACGTTTCTGTTCGATGATAGGTTCCTCTTCATTAATGATGAGGAACTCTGACAGTCTCGCAACCCATTGAACGAGTAACTGTTGGCGATGAACTAAAATCAATGTATTTACTTTTTGTTTAGCAATCAAATTCGCGGCAATAACGGTTTTTCCAAAAGCAGTTGTGGCTGCGAGAACTCCTTCATTGTGTTTCATGAGTTCTGAAATTGCTTCTTGTTGCTCTTCTCGTAGAACTCCATTAAACTCAACATTGATGTCTCTTCCGCTATTAGTTTCATCTGTCCAAGATGTTCGAATATTTAATCTATTTAATAAATCTGACACATCAGATGCGCATCCTCGAGGTAAGCTTAAATATTGCTCTGTTTCTTCCGAGCAAGCAATAATTCGTGGTTTATTGAAGGTAGGCATTCGCATAGCTTGTGCCTTATAGAAGTCAGGATTTTTAAAGGCTACTAGTCTCTTTATTTGATTTAGCGCCCGCTGAGAGATCCCTTGTTTTTCGATGTAAAGCATATTAGCTTTTACCAGATTAACTCTAAGAGGAAAGTCTTCTTTTGTTAAAGTTTGCTTGAACCTTATCCATGGTTTGTGATCTTCTTCTGTATCCGCTTTCAAAACACCAAGCTCATTACCTCCGCAAAGCCTATTGATAAGGGTAGCAACATTACTTTCAGAGAGTTTTTGGATGGTACATAAATATTTCCATTGGTCGTGATATGGCTGAAATAATTCATCGACGAATACACTATTTCCGCATTTTCTTGGATTGGCTTGCAGTGGTAACGCTATCAAATTTCCAAAACCACCTTTGGGTAGCGTATCCTGATTAGGAAATAATCTATCATACGAGTTGAAAGAAATTTCGTGGCGCAGACTCATGGCGTGGGTAAGAATTGCCGTTCCTAGCTTCCTCGCAAGACTTGATGAGATGGGGCTTTCAAAAAATATCCAAATGTGGGCGCCATTCCCAGAGCGCGATCGTTCAATGGCTATAGGAATATTGACCTCAGCACAAACAGCTCTTAGAGTAGAAACATCTTTTTCCCATGTCGTTTTATCAAAATCAATCACCAAGAAATAGCATGTCTCATCAGCAAGCATAGGGTAGACTCCAACAGTAATATCGCCACGAAGATGGAGTTCGATAACAGATTCGCTTAACTGGGAGTAGTTTTTCTTAGAGCAAGAGGAACATTTCATTTGAGGTTTCTGACAAATACCCTTCTTCCATTCATTCAAGCAATTAGGTGTATATCCAGACTTCCCCTCTTTATTTTCCCAACGTTTGGCATAGACATCCTCTCGTCCCTTAAAAAGTGACATGAACAACATTATTTTGCTTTGATTATTCGATATTGATGTTGTTTGGGTTGATTTTTCAACTGGTATAGCAAACAGGCTTGGCGTTTCAAGAATAAAAAGTTGGGGTGCTTCTTTTAGAGAAAGTTGCCCATCACTTGCTAAAAGGGTAGCTTTTTGTTTTAGTTTGTCTATTTCCGACTTGAGGGTAGCATTTTCTTCAAGAAGCGTTTGATATTTAATAAAAAGTTGATTGTAGTTCATTTGTGATGATTTTGCATGTAAAAAATTGCAAATCCCTTGTGGTTGTTAGACTTTATTTTTACTTGTATTAGTGGGATCCTCATAAAAATTCTGTTGTATCTCCCTCGAGTCTGGTAATTTGTAACGAGTTCCCCTCACATAACCTGTTGAAGGAACGGTCTTTACTAAAACACCTTGATTTACCCATTTATTGAGTAAACGCGACATTTTATCGCGATGCATGACGCCAGTTAGCTTGCGTGCTTCTTCATTTGTAAGATAGGGATGATCTGTTAAGTAAAAAGAAATTTTTTCCCATTCATCCGCCCTATGTTCATTCAAAAGGATTACTCTAACTGAGTCCTGTGTATGGGGATACGACCAGAATAAAGGGGGATATAAATCCTTTGCCTGCATTTCAGCACGCATCGCACGCACCCCTTCATTTTGATCAAGGTTAGGAGGCTCTGGGAATTCTCGAAGATGTTTAACCAATAAGTCATTACGATAACCCTCGGCACGAACATGCCCAATATTGTGTGAGGTGATGTTGTAAGGAAGTAGCCCAGGACTTTCAACCTCAACACGATCTTCATAAATTTTAACCTCGATGTCGCGTTTGATGTAATAGTCTCTGTGGATCACAGCATTAGTTAGTGCTTCCTTAATAGCTCTTTCAGGAATAATATACCGTGTTCGGAAACCAGAAGGTACCTGAATACCTGTGCGTAACAAGGTTAATACATACTCATGGGCATTAGCCAGTTGTTGAACTAGTGGTCCTTGAATAGTTTTAGGCACACCAATCAGATTTGGTTTATCGGTGATAGTTTCTATCGTACCTTCATATTGCATAACGCGGATAGCGCATTTGGTTTCTGTCAAATCGCTAGGGAACTCAGCAAATAATAATAACGCCGCCAATGTCGGTTTCAATTTTCCTTCCTTGTCAATACGTGCCAGCCCGGTTCGTTCAAGAACTGTAGTAATTTTACCGCTTAATCGTCTAGTCTCTCGCCAAGATTGATAGGATGGTGTCTCCAAGAGATCAAATTGCACGTCAACTACTTGCTTGTCAGCCTTTTCAAATCCCTTTGCATAAGCAAATTTAACCAACTCATGTGCAGTAATCTGCCGATTACCTTTTTCCTGCCGGATAAACACCTGGTTGTTAATGGAGCGGAAACTATTAACAACTTTAGGAATATTTAATAAGACGACCCGCTTTTGTATGTTTAAAATCTCAATGATTTGACCTGGCCATATACCTATCAATGGTGGTGTTATATTCTTGATTTCCCGTTCAAGCTCATCATAGGATGTTAAGTTTTCCTCAATTCCATAGATTCTATCAAATCCCTTTAATTTCGATTTCTCTGGATCATCAACACCAAGAACAATATAGCCACCCTCAGTATTTGCCATGGCTACTATGGTCTGCAATAACTTTTTGACCACGGATTCTCCGCCAAGCCTTTTGAATTCGATGCCTTGGGTTTCGGCGGGGATTGCTAGAATGGTTTCGATTAAATTGTGTTCCATTTTTTTAGTTTGCTCCATTTTTTAAATATCTTTAGTTCATTATATCATTGACAGGATGGACTCAAAAGGTGGGAGGGTACCGTTAATAACTTATATCACAAGTCCTATTGATTCTGATTCCATTATAGCGTTAAATTATAGTTATGAGCAAAATCATTACATGTAATCATCTTGTAGGGTATTACGGTGCAGATGACAGCGCCAAGCTAGCTAAAGCCTCTGACAAAGATACTTTTAGTGATTTTGAGGAAGATGGAGTAAGATTCAGATTCTGTCCTTATTGTGGACAAAAAATCAAATGGATTGACCCAGAAAGTGACACACCTGAAGAAGCATGAGCACAGCTATTAAAACTTGCTCTATTAATGCCAAAAATCAGCTTGTTATTAACAAGAACGTTACTGTCGATGGAACCTGGTCTCTTACGACTGACCATGAACTCTGTATCACGATAGACGCGACTCAAGACACCCAGTTTGGTGACAAAATTATTTTATCAGGTCGCTTCAATGACGTTTTCCCTAATATTCTTAGTTTTGAAGTGAGTCATAATGAAAATACTTCCAAGATTGCAACCGATTTACTTGCACTTCAAGGAGTTTGGGAAGCAGATAAAAACAATAAACTCATCTTTAAGGTAAAGAAAGAATCTGGTCGACATGATGTTCTTACTTTCACTAATACTTGGATTATAGATGACAAAAATAGAATTATTTATGAGTATGAAACAGCCAGTCTTATTTTCAAGAAAAAGGAAACGCATCAACTGACTTTTAAAGGCACTTGGGATATCACCAAAAACAATCGGTTATACTATGAATTGAGTAATTTGAGTGTTTCTGGATTTGATTTCAAAGTCGGCACATCGTTACTGGAAAAGAATCAAATAAAAACAAAAATCATGATAGGGTCACAGAATAAAGACCTTAGTATCTTCGGGCAGTGGAAAGCCTCAGATGGAGTTGGTCTTACTTTTGAAGTTACTTATGATAATGGTGAAGTGAAGTCCATTGTATTCGGTAGCGAGTTCCAAATGAGTGACAAGGATAAATTGAGCCTGAAGCTAGGAAATGGCTTCGAGGCCAGACTCACTCAGGAGCTTATTAAAGACGTGTCGGAATTTAGCACCGCAATTCAGACTTCTGGCACGCTGTACAGTCCTTGGTGTACCTATGAAGGTTTTCCAGTCAAAGTCCGCTCACTTACTAGGCAGTTCAAGCAGTATGGTGGTTTCGTTATCTGGGGCAGTCTACAAGGCAAGGAAGAATATCCCATAGTTCGCACTGGGCTCCTACAACGTAACATGCGGTTAATCGAAGCTGTATCTGGCATAGTTGCTTTCTTGCATGGCGATAGCAAGGGAAGTTTGTTCACTATCCGCAAGGCACTTGCTGGACAGTTGCAGGTGGTTATATTTTGTTTGGATTGTGCTCTTCCGGAGTTTCCTAATATCAAATGGAAGCCTCTTCTTTGTGGTGGTTGCTGGGAAGGTGCTTACAAAGCTGTCTACCTAAAGTAGCCAGCTTTGAGTGAAAAGTGAACAGTGAAAGGTGAAAAGAAATGAATGAAAAACAATTTTAAAGTAGCGTTATATCTTCGAGTATCTACAGAACGCCAAGCCAATGAAGGAGATTCTTTAGAAGAACAAGAAAAGGAACTAAGGAAGTTTTGCGATTTCCGTAATTTTGACATCCATAACCTCTACATCGAGCGTGGCAAATCTGGCGGGAATACCGACCTTCCAGAAGGTGGAAACCATCTTTAAGGAGAGTACTTTTGTTAGAGTTAAAAGCAAAACATGCCAACAACATTTTGCCTGCGAACAGTTGGATAATAGAGTGGTTGAAATCTTAATAAGTCTATCAATAGATACAGAATTTAATAAATTTGAAAACAAGCTCCTAAAGCACAATGAAGCTATTATGACCAAATTAATGAACAGGAGAAATCCCAACAGAATTCAGAAAATAATCTTTACCAACTAAAGACAAAACGTGATAAATATTTAGACACCTTATTATCCAGCCAGTTTTTAAGCCAAGAACGCGAAATCATAAACACCAAACTAACTGAACTTGAGGAAGAAGAAAAACAGCTCAAAACAACTATCAATAAACAGCTGTTTTGCATCACAAAAACTAAGGAAGAACTAATCAACATCAGTGAAATCAAGCAACTGCTAATAAAGTACCGTTCAGGTTCACCCTACAACGGTACTTATCAGCACAAGTTACGACTGTCTAAACTTATAGATAAAATCATAGTCTCCAGCGATACCTTGCTAATTAGCTTTGTGTTTCTGCCATGGGAAATGCACTTCGATATGACTCAGTGACCAAGGTTCGAATTGTCACCATAATTTTGCTATCCCGAAACACAAACCTAACAGTTTGAATATTTAACAAAAAGTTGCGTTTTCAGCATTAAATTTACACTGAAAACAAAACACACTTTTAGCCTCTAGACCTTTTAAACATTTGGATTTGAGTTAGTGTTATGCGACGTAATGGTGGACAGAGCTGGATTCGAACCAACGTACGGTTGCCCGAGCAGATTTACAGTCTGCCGCCTTTAGCCACTCGGCCATCTGTCCACAAAACGTAAAGGTAATTATATGAAAGATGCTCACATTAGGCAAGTTAGTATTTATAAAACTTGATAACGATTACTGCTTCACGGTATACTTGCTCTTAATCAAAGAAAGGTTATCTTAAACATGGCTGATAAGGTTAAAGACAATAAAACTAAAAAAAATGAAGATATTGCTGCTGAAAAGGCTAGCAAAAAAAAGAAACTTCTGATTACCTATGCTGTTATTATTGCAATTATTGGTCTTGGGTGCGCACTACTATATTCTTTTCTTGTTAACTATATAAAAGCTATCCCTGATGTAAGGGTCCCAAATGTTGTTGGGCTAGATGTGTATGATGCAGAGTATGTTCTAAAAAAATACAAACTTGAACCATTCCTTGGAGGAAGTCGCTTTTCTGAAGAAGCACAACCAAACATTATTCTCGCTACAGACCCAGAAGCAGGTAGCATAGTAAAAAGTGGCAGAAAAATTCTTTACATCGTAAATAGCGGTCAAGAAAAAGTCAGCCTACATGATATAAAAGGACTCTACATCGAACAGGCTACTGAGTTACTAATGGACTACAATGTTATGGTTACTACCTTTGACGAAGTGTTTTCCTCAGAATACAAAGAAGGAACTATCATTTCAACAAGTCCAAACATTGGAGAATATATCCAAAGAAACACTGTTATTGAAGCTACTATCTCAAAAGGCTTTCCTGTATCTGTATCTGTGCATAAAATAGCAGAAGGAGAAAATAAAGCCCTAGTTAAGATAGCATTACAAATGCCGGCTGAAGAAGCTACAAAAAAGAACAACATTAAAATTGTTACAGTTGCCAACAATCGCGCAAAACCGCTTTATAACGAAAAAGTTGACTCTGGCAAAGACTTTTCTTTTGAGTTTGAAGAAACCCTTGGGAACAGAGTTGATGTCTTCTTAAACGATATCCAAGTAAAAACATTTAAAGTTATCTTTTAATATATGGCTCTGATTGGTACTATCTGTAAGATCCATAACAATATCTTTACTCTTATTGATACAAATAAAAAAGAACTACTAGCATACAAAAGAAAAACCATTAAAAACCCTACTGTTGGCGACCAGGTTGAATATGAGTCAAGCTCGCAAGAAAACTTAATAACAAAAATACTTCCAAGAAAAAACTTAATCAAAAAACCTCTACTCGCAAATATTGATTTTGTATTTCTAGTAGTTGCAATCGCTGACCCAGATTATTCCTTTTATATAATTGATAGTTTCCTAAGTTACTACAGTCACCTTAAGGTCACACCAGTTATTATTTTTAACAAAAACGATTTGTCTAACGACGCTCAAAAACAAAAACTGAAACTATATGACAAGCTTGGATTCACCTGCTTCTTTCTTAGTGCGCTTTCACTTTCAAAGGAAGAAAAAGCATCGATTTTCAAGCTAATAAATAATAAAACAATCGCTTTTGCTGGCAACTCTGGCGTTGGAAAATCAACCATCATTAATCAACTATTTGGTGAAAACTTTATTAGAACAGGTGCAATATCTGAAAAAACTAAAAAAGGAAAACAAACAACAACGCAAACAATACTCTACTACAATCTAGAACATAATTGCTTTCTTGTAGACACCCCAGGATACTCCATGATAGACATAGAAACACTTAAAGATGCCCCTATTGATAAACTATTCCCTGAGTTCCTAAACTTAAATGATCAATGTAAATTTGATAACTGCAAACACCTTACAGAACCACAGTGTGCAATAAAACAAGCAACTCAAAACGGTGAAATAAGTCCATCTCGGTATGATTCTTACTTAAAACTAATTGATGAGCTTAAAAAACTTAAACCTAAATACTAGCCTCGTTTATCCAAAAAGAGCTTTAGACTTTCAGCTTTTAACTTTAGGCTATATAATAATCGTATGGCACTAATAGCACCTTCCATTCTTTCAGCTGATTTTAATAATCTTGAAAAAGACATTAAGGCTATCAGCTCAGCAGATTATGTACACATTGATGTTATGGACGGTCAATTTGTTCCAAATATCACAATAGGACCTGTTGTGATAAAGAATCTAAAGAAAATAACCTCTCTGCCATTAGATGTTCATTTAATGATAGTTAAGCCTGAAAACCTTATTGATGACTTCAGAAAAGCTGGAGCAGATATCATCACAGTCCATTATGAAGCAAGTCACCACTTAGATAGGTTAATTCATCAAATAAAAGCTACAGATGCAAAAGCTGGGGTTTCGATTAATCCTGCGACTCCTGTTGAAGTACTTTTTCCTATTCTTGAACTCATAGACCTTGTTCTAATAATGTCTGTAAACCCAGGCTTTGGTGGTCAAAAGTTCATTCCTTACACTCTTGAAAAAGTAAAAACCCTAAAAAGTAAAATAACAGAACTAGGCCTAAGTACCTTAATTGAAATTGATGGTGGAGTAACTACTGACAACGCAAAAGAAATAACAAATGCAGGCGTCGACATACTCGTTGCAGGCTCTACGGTTTTCAACAGCAACAATATTCCAGCAACTATTCAAGCTTTAAAGAATGCCTAACAACACTGATAAAAATATTGATATAAAGTTTATGAAAAAAGCTCTTTCTTTGGCTATCAAAGGCGCTGGAAGCGTTTCACCAAACCCACTAGTTGGTGCAGTTGTTGTAAAAGATAACAAAATCATTTCAACTGGTTACCATCAAAAATATGGAGAAGCTCATGCTGAAAGAATCGCACTCGAAAAAGCTGGAGAACTAGCAAAAGATGCCACTCTTTATGTAACACTTGAGCCATGTTGCCACTTCGGAAAAACACCACCATGCACAGACGCAATAATTGAAACTGGTATTAACAGAGTTGTCGTAGCTATGAAAGATCCAAATCCTCTCGTTTCTGAATCAGAAAACATTCTTAAAACAAATAACATTAAGGTTGAATATGGATCAATGGAAAAAGAGGCCAAAGCAATTAACCAAGCGTTTATTAAATACATTAAATATCAGAGACCTTATGTTACTCTTAAGCTTGCAACAACACTTGATGGCAAAATAGCTGACAGATTCTATAACAGCAAATGGATTACTAATCATAACAGCAGAGAATATGTACACCAATTAAGATATGAACACGACGCCATCCTCGTTGGGGCAGGAACCGTTTGCAGTGACAATCCTACGCTCACTGCTCGTCATACAAAAAAAAAGCTAAGTTGGACGAAAATTATTGTTGACCCTTTTCTGCAAGTTCCGGCAGATGCCAAAATATTTGAATCAAACGATAGAGTAATATTTGTTACTCAAGCACCATCATCAATAAAAAATGAAGAAAAAGAAGCCTTTAAAAAGAAACTAAAAACTATTTCCGACAAAGGGGCAGACTTTGTTTTCTTAGAGCTTCAAGATACTGGGTTTAATATTAAAAAAGTCCTTAAAGAATTATATACACTCAACATCTACTCTATATTCATTGAAGGAGGGAGCCAGATAGCTTCTTCTTTCATGCAAAGCAACTCAGTTGATAGGTTCATTCGCTTTATTGCCCCAAAGCTCGCCTGCGATGAAAATGCTATACCAATGTTCAAACTAGATAAAACTCAAATTGAATTCCCGTTATCGCCAGAACTGATAAATACTAAAATATTCGGTCAAGACGTAATGCTGGAGTACTTGCTAGCCAAGTACTAATTGGTAAATTAGCCTTCGGCGTATCGTCTATCTCTAAATAACCATCACTTGTTATTGCAAAAGGTAAACCACATACCTTTCCCTCAAGCAACACCATATTGCCATCTGCTGCCTTGTAAGGGATAAAATTACGATTATATGAAACCTCATATTTCCCGCTCACAAAACGTTCCATTATTGACTCATCATGATTCTTGCCAGACTTAAAAGTAATACAAAAAAACTTGCCTGGCATCTCTGTTTTCAATTCCTTATCCAATAAAGATAGTCTGTTTAGTAAAACTACGACCTGCTCACTACCCATATCTTGAAGCCGATCATAGCAGTACTGTAAATAAACATTCTTAACCTCTGGAACAAATTCACCAGAACCAATACCAAGCATAACCATCCTATTTGCTATCCAGTCACTATCAATTGTAATAAGCGCATCAATGTCCTTTAAATATTGTAGATCTTGAACTTTCTGCCTCGTTAAAAATCCTCTATACGCCGAATGAACATCTATTGCATTAAGAATGAACAACATCTTCCAACCATAATCAGCAGACTTCCCAGCCTTTACAGATAAAGCAGCTAAATCTCTATACACCTGAACAGCATAAGCAGGAGCACCTTCTCCCAAAATAATATCACCTAACAAAGAATGATTCCCATTAACTGTTCTGGCTATTTCTGCCATATCATCAGAAAAGCCAAGCTCCTTAAAAATCTTAGTGCTCATTTCTCCACTTCTAATAAAATGCTTTGCCTCACCATAAATACAACCTATGTCATGAGTAGCAATAATATATTCTAAGAACCTAAAATCATCTTGATCTGATATTGTTTTCAATAAAAACGATTTTATCTCATTAAACTGCGAGATGGAAAGATAATGCTCGCCCTCGCTTCCTCTGCCATCAATAAATTTATGATAACTTTCTTTTTCGCTCATGCCTGCACCATACAGCAAATACAAACTTTGTATCATATGCTCTGTATGCATCCATCTGTATGGCTCACCATTTCTCATTACATCTTTTAATCTTAAAAGGTCTGGTATCTTTGCTATTTGCTCATCATTAAACCTATTCCACATAGAATATCCAGGCTTTCCAACGGTTATTTTTTCAGGAATTGGTATAATTAAGCTATTCTTGCTTATGCCACCAAAGGCAACTATCTTCATATTCATACAAACCATCCTAGTGTATTTAGTTCCTGCTTTTTAAAATAAATAATATATTTTAAATTAGCAATAAGCTTCTACTAAATAATTTATAAATTGATTAAATATATTTCTTATCTTTTGTATCATCATATTAAATTATCGGTTACTACTCTAAATAATTTCAACAAATTTATAGTTGGTAGACGCTAACTTGTTTAGCATATATAATATTCATACGTTTTTAGTTAGGTACGGAGAGTTACCCAAGAGGCTGAAGGGGCGGGTTTGCTAAACCTGTAGGGTGATTACTATTGCCGCGAGGGTTCAAATCCCTCACTCTCCGCCACACAAATTTGAATGTCACAAAATTAATCATAAGGGACTATGCATTATGGAAAACATCAATTTTGAAGAACTCCTTGAACAAAAAGACTACGAAGAAATTATCAAGATTTGTGAAGAAAAACATCCTGCAGAAATAGCTGACCTCATTTCTGGATTAACCCCAAAACAAATATGGAAAATACTTTTAAAAATAGATACGGCTATCCGATCAGAAATATTTGGGCACATACCACTAGAAAGCCAGTTACTAATTACCGAAACGCTATCCAGAAGAGCTCTATCTCAGATTTTTACTGATATGTCCCCAGATGACAGGGTAGACTTATTTAAAAAGCTACCTAAAGAAATACAGGACCAACTTATCCCAGGGTTAGCACAAGCAGAAAGAGAAGACATCCTTAAGCTTTCTTCTTACCCAGAAAAAACTGCTGGGTCTGTTATGACCTCTGAGTACGTTGCCTTGTTTTCACATTACACGGTTTCAGATGCAATCGAAACTATTAGAAAAGAAGCGCCTGACAAAGAAACCATTTATTATGCTTATATAATTGACCAGGATCGGAAATTAATAGGTTTTGTATCTCTAAAGGATTTAATATTATCCAAACCAACACTCAAACTAAATGAAGTAATGCATCAAGATTTAGTTAGCTGTTTGGTAACTGAAGACCAAGAAGATGCGGCAAGAAAACTACAAAAATACGATCTTCTTGCCATTCCTGTTATTGATGACAATAATACACTTCTTGGAATTATTACCCACGATGACGCTATAGACGTTATTACCCAAGAACAAACAGAAGATATTGAAAAACTTATGGCTATTGCTGGAAGTCACGAAGCTATGTCATATCTAAAAAAATCTGCATGGACACACTTTAAAGATAGGTCTATTTGGATTGTTGTCTTAGCAATTGTTGGGCTTATTCCAGGTATGATAATCCATCACTTTGAAAATACACTAGTAACCCTTATGTTACTTGCTCTCTATATGCCAATGATGGCAAACACTGGTGGAAACTCAGGAAACCAAGCAGCCACTGTTATCGTTAGAGCCCTCTCACTAAAAGAGGTTTCACATAAAGACTTCTTCAATGTTTTGTATAAAGAACTACGTATATCCCTAATGCTTGCAGGGGTTTTAGCTTTACTAATCGGAGCTAAGATTCTATTCTTTACGTCCGTTGCAACAATACCAGAATCTCTTTCTCTTACAAAGATAGCCTTTGCTATTTCTCTAGGTCTAAGCTTACAAGTAGTTACAGCAACTCTTATTGGTTCCATGTTGCCATTAATCGCTAGCAAACTTAAGCTTGACCCTGCGATTATTGCAAATCCTGTCTTAACAACTGTTGTAGATATAACAGGATTACTTCTTTACTTTAATGCTGCCAGAATTATTCTTGGAATATAATTATAATTCCTATTTCAAATCAAACTACTCATAACTAGAAACGAACTTTCTTAATCTGCTCAAAATATCATCTCTCGATGCCCTAAAGTATGGCAATACTTCTTCTTCTGTTCCTGAGTGCTGATCAGGGTCATCTATGTCCCAATGTTCTCGCACCACTTTCCCAGGAAACACAGGACAAGTTTCATTTGCACCACCGCAAAGTGTTATCACATGTGTAATATCGGACAACTGATATGAATGCAAATTGCCATTTTGATCCTTTAAAAATAGTTCATCTTTTTCAAAATCAAGCTTGTGTATGCTTTTCGACACTTGATTTTCAACTGACACTCCTATTTCCTTTAACACCTTTACAGCCAAAGGATGAACAAATGTTGCCTTTGTGCCCGCACTAACTGCGATTACTTTAGCCCCTGCCAAATTCCTCAAAATTGCCTCAAACATCTGAGAACGACAACGATTTGCGGTACATAACCCTAACACAATTGATTTTTTATTCATAACTAAATAGTCCTTTCGTTTTATTTGCTATATTAACCAAAATAAGCATTACTGGTACTTCTACCAAAACTCCTACAATCGTTGCTAAAACAACTGGTGAAGACGCTCCAAACAAGGAAATAGCAACTGCGACAGACAGTTCAAAGAAATTAGAAGCTCCTATCATGCCAGCTGGAGCTGCAATATCATGTCTTAACTTTAACCTTGCACTAATTCCATATGCCAAGAAAAATATAAAAAACGTTTGAATTGTAAGTGGAATGGCAATCAATATAATATGCAAAGGATTATTAAGAATAACATCACCTTGGAATGAAAAAATAATAATCAAAGTTAACAGTAAACCTGCAATGGTAATGTTATTAAACTTTGGCAAAAACTTATTATTTAAGTAATCTTCTCCTTTATTCCTTATAACATTAACCCTAGTGATTATTCCTGCTGACAGAGGAATAACAACAAAAAGAAATACCGATAAAAACAATGTTGCCCATGGAATTGTTATACCACCAATACCAAGCAAAAAAGCAACTATCGGAGTAAAAGCAACAAGGATTATCAAATCATTAGTTGCGACCTGCACAACAGTATAAGCAGGATTACCTTTGGTTAAATGGCTCCAAACAAAAACCATTGCAGTACAGGGTGCAGCGCCTAGCAGAATCGCTCCTGCCAAATAATCTCTAGCAAGTTCAGCAGAAATAAGTGACTTAAAAACAACATAGAAAAAGAATCCTGCTATCACATACATGGTAAATGGTTTAATAAGCCAATTTACAATCCAAGTTACGTACAATCCTTTTGGATTTTTTCTAACATTCTTTATACTAGTAAAGTCCACCTTTAACATCATTGGATAAATCATTAACCATATTAAAACAGCAATCGGAATTGACACCTGTGCATATTCAAATCTTGCCAAAAAATGTGGAACAATAGGCAAAAACTTACCAATTAATACACCAGCAACCATACAAGCGATTACCCATACTGTCAGATACCTTTCAAAAAAACTTATACCAACCAATTTTTCTTTCATCGCTTCTCCCTCTATATGTGTGTTCATAGTTGCATTTTATCGTATTATTATTATTAATATCAATTTAATGTTTTAATCTCACCAAAATAATAATAAGACTTAACATAAGCATAATTGCCATCTAACTCAAATAATGCTACTTTATACACAATGAATACTTCCAAAACTAATAATGAAAACAACTCGCTTTGTGAAAAGCTAGAAATTATTGTTAAAAATCTTCCTGAAGATAATCTTACTCTTTTAGAAATAAGAAACCTACTTGGACGTGATGGAATGTTATTATTTATTGCCCTACTAACTGTTGTTTTCTTAATCCCTGTCTCTATCCCTGGTGTTAGCACCATCTTTGGTGGAACAATACTTCTAATAGCTATTAGCCTACTATTCAACTGGAACCTTTGGCTGCCAGCTAAATTCCTAAAAAAAGAACTTCCTGCAAGTAATTTGCGTAATGGTTTCACTCTTGGACTTAAATGGTTTTCTCGTCTAGAAAAAATTAGCAAGCCACATAGATTAACGTTACTCACAGAAAATAAACTTACCTCCATCACTAATAGTCTTTCTATTATTTTTGGTGCTGTTTTACTCATGATGCCGTTTGGATTAATCCCTTTTAGTAATACTTTACCAGCAATCGCGATACTGTTTTATTCTATTGGGATACTTCAAAAAGACGGAATCTGCATATTACTAGGTCACTTTTTTAATGTCGCCACCGTTATCTATTTTTCAATATTAATTTCTGGTGGTGGATATGCCATCTATGAAATCCTCAAATTTTTTACAAAATAATCAACTTCCATTACTTTTATGCTTGAAGATTTTGTAAGAAACTAGTAGTCTTATATTATGGATATGATTGCAAACCTCGAGGAATATAAGTTATTATTTTTTGATCTCTTACCACAGGTAATAACGATAAGCATTTTTGCCTTTGTGGCCTTCAAGGCTGTTAGAATTCTTGCAAAATTCATCCAAAAAATAGTTCTCAAAAATGCAGACAAAATTAGCCACGAAGAAAGAACAGAATTTGAAAAACGCGTATCAACCATTAAGGGTATCTTGATTGCAATCTTTGATACATTTATCTGGGCAGTTATCATCTTCTTTGTTCTTGAAAAAGCGGGAATTGATGTACGACCACTATTGGCTGGTGCTGGAATTGTTGGGCTTGCTGTTGGGTTTGGTGCACAAGAGCTTGTAAGAGATATTATTTCTGGTATGTTTATGATTTTCGAAAACCAAATCAGGAAACGTGATATAGCAATAATAAATGGCACGACTGGTCAAGTTGAAAACATAGGGCTTAGAACTATTACGCTTAGAGATGTCTCTGGAGTTGTTCATATTTTCCAACACGGTAAAATTAACTCACTCTCAAATATGACAAAGGATTGGTCAGCTATTGTATTTGAAATTGGAGTTGCCTACAAAGAAAACCTTAATAAAGTAATGGACGTTATGAAAGCTGTTGGCGACGAACTTGCTAAAGACAAAAAATTCAAAAACGATATCATTGAGCCAATAGAAATAATGGGAGTAGAAAAATTTGAAGATAGCTCAATAATTATTAAAGCTAGGATAAAAACAAAACCTTCCATTCAGTGGGATATTGGAAGAGAATACCGCAAAAATCTAAAAGAAGCTTTTGATGCAAACAGAATAGAAATTCCGTTTCCGCATATGAGCTTATACTGGGGTTCAACAAGTGAACCGTTTCAAATACTAAACAATAAGGAGTAAATAATGCAATGTAATGCCTATAATATACTTCTATTGATAACATTAATCTTTTGGGAAATAACATGGAAAGGTATTGCCTTATGGAAAGCAGGAAGAAACAACCAACTCAAGTGGTTCCTTGCTATATTAATTTTAAACACCGTAGGTATTTTGCCAATCATATACCTAAGTTTTTTCCGAAAAAATAAATAAAAAATCATTGCTAATATCGTACGTTTTAGAGTAGAAGAGAACACTGCAACATTTTCGTAACAATTCGTAATCAAATATTATTGTAATATTATCGTAACAGAAAACTGAAACTGTTATACTTATCTATATTCTTAAACAAAGGGGTCAACATGAACAAAAAAGTAATAGTAAAAGGATTAGTTGGGTTAATGGTTATAGGTACATGCTTTGCTGGTACAATCCAAATTAAAGGATCAGATACAATTGTTAATCTCTCTCAAAGACTAGCGGAAGAATACGGCAAAACAAATAAAAGTGTTGAAATTTCAGTAACTGGCGGAGGCTCTGGTACTGGCATATCTGCTCTGATTGACAATAAAGCAGATATTGCGAACTCATCTCGAACAATAAAAGACAGTGAAATACAAAAAGGCAAAAAAAATGGAAACGACATAAAAGAGTTTACTATTGGAATAGATGCTCTTTCAATTATCCTTAACCCAAAAAATAAGATAACCTCACTTACTATCGAACAAATAGGGAAAATATTTAAAGGAGAAATTGTAAACTGGAAAGAAGTCGGTGGGGCTGATATGCCAATAAACCTTTATGGCAGACAAAGTAATTCTGGAACATTTGCTTTCTTTAGAGAACATGTTCTTCAAGGTGAATACTCAGACAAAATGAATAGCATGAACGGCAACTCTCAAATTGTAGAAAGCGTCAAAAAAGACATCTCTGGTATTGGTTATGTTGGAGTTGGATATGTTGTTGATAATGGGAAACCAATCAACTCAGTAAAGATTATCAACGTAGCACAAAAAACAGGAGAAACCGCTTATAGCCCTGTTGATGCAAAAAATATTTACTCTGGCAAATATCCAATCGCAAGAGGTCTTCAGCAGTACACAAACAATAAGCCAACTGGACAAATAAAAGAATTCATCGAGTTTGAACTTTCTAGCGCAGGACAAAGCATTGTTAAAGATGAAGGATTCTATCCTATTGATGGTGACTACAAAAAGAGTAACTTACAAAACCTAAAATAATTATTCTTCATAAAAAAGAGTGGGATATTCTCACTCTTTTTGTATATTCTTGCTTTCGTAACACAAACGTAATAAAGGCTTAAATATATCTCTACATATTAAATGTAATATATAAGCATGCTCCGTAAAAAAATTACATCTGCTTATCTAAAGAATATCCTCTTTAAAAATCTTTTCAAAATTAGTAGCTTAACCTCTATTATAATTTTACTGTCACTGCTAGTCTTCTTACTTAAAGAAAGTGCACCAATGATAAGTGAAGTTCCTTTTAGTGATTTCTTCTTATCAAGGAACTGGAATCCCGATGGATGGAATGGTGAGTTCTATGGTATTTTGAATATACTTTACAGCACACTATATGTATCAGCGCTTACAATGCTAATATCTATTCCTATTGGAATTTTCGCTGCTATTTTCATCTCTGAACTTTCACCTCCACTACTGAAAACTATTCTAAAACCATTAATTGAACTATTGGCTGGAATCCCATCAGTAGTAATTGGGTTCTTTGGCATTGTGTTCATTGGTCCTTTAATTGCCAAACTATTTCACCAATATAACATTTTAAGTGCGCTAAATGGTGCCTTCCTGTTATCGATTATGGTTTTACCAACTATTATTAGTCTCTCTGACGATGCTATTACTGCTGTTTCTGATGACCTGCGCCATGCATCACTTGCTCTTGGTGCAAATAGGCTAGAAATGATTTTTACTATTGTGCTTCCTGCAGCTAAATCTGGAATAATTGCTTCAATTATGCTTGGGTTTGGTCGCGCTATTGGCGAAACAATGGCAGTCTTAATGGCCTGCGGTAACGCTCTGCGCTTCACCGGAAATATCTTTGACCCAATTCGAACCATCACAGCAACTATTGCGATAGAATTAGGCGAAGTAGCCTACTACTCAACTCATTACCACGCACTCTTTGGCATTGGATTAGTACTGTTTATTCTTGCTTTTATTATAAACAATATTGCAGAAATGTTCATAAAAAAAGGTCATAAACTAAAATGCTAAAAAACCCTATCATTAAAGCTCTTGTCTATTTCTTACTATTCTCATCTATAGCTTTTATTGCTATCTTTCTTGTTACAATCACTGCCATTTTAGTAAAAAACTCTATAGGGACTATTAACTTAGGATTCATTCTAAATGCACCTAAAAATGGTATGTCAGAAGGTGGAATATTTCCAATAATCATTGGCACTATTTTAGTAACTATGGTTTCTGCCCTAATGGCTATCCCGCTTGGAATATTCAGCGCTATTTACCTATGTGAATATGCTAAAGATAGCTACTACACAAATCTTATCCGTATATCAATAAGAAACCTGGCAGCGGTCCCTTCCATAGTATACGGGCTCTTTGGACTTGCAATATTTGTTAAATCACTACAATTTGGAACCTCAGCATTAAGTGCTGGGCTAACGCTAGGCATTCTTACACTACCAACCATTATTACTACGTCAGAAGAAGCACTTAAAACAGTACCTTCTGCACTAAAACAAGCAGGATACAGCCTTGGTCTAACGGAGTGGCAGGTGCTAACCAAAACCACACTTCCAGTTGCCATGCCAGGAATCTTAACTGGTATTATTTTGGGGGTTTCTAGGGCAATGGGAGAAACAGCTCCTATCTTATTTACAGGCGTTGCCTTTTATATTCCAAATCTTTCCTTAAATCTAAACAACCAATTTATGGCACTCCCCTATCATCTCTATATTATGTCAACACAACATCATGACATAGATGGAGTCAGGGGCATCGCCTACAGTACAGCAAGCGTACTACTTATACTTACCTTACTGCTTAACATAATTTCATCTTCGCTACGAATGAAATTTAGAAAGGATTTAAAAAAATGAAAAAGCACATCTTAGAGACAAAGGACTTTACCTTCTTCTATGGCAAAAAAGCTGCAGTAGAAAACATCTCAATATCTATTAAGGAACATCTTATAACTGCAATAATTGGCCCATCAGGATGTGGGAAATCAACTTTTCTAAGATCAATGAACAGAATGAATGAGCTTATCCTTAATACCTCTCACACTGGTGATATTTTATACAACGAACAGAGTATTTACGATTCCTCTGTTGATGTTGTTTCTTTAAGAAAAAATATCGGAATGGTTTTTCAAAAACCAAACCCTTTTCCTATGTCCATAGAGGACAATGTTCAGTATGGAGCAAAAATACATGGCACAAAAAATAAAGGAAAACTTCATGAACTAACTGAGCAATATTTAAAAAAAGTTTTCTTGTGGGAAGAAGTTAAGGACAAACTAAAACAATCCGCACTTTCTTTATCTGGAGGACAGCAACAACGATTATGCATAGCACGCTCACTTGCAGTAAACCCCCAAATTCTTCTAATGGATGAGCCTTGTTCAGCGCTTGATCCAATTGCAACACTAAAAATTGAAGATTTAATGCGAGAATTAACAAAAGACGTTACTATAATAATAGTTACACATAACATGCAACAAGCAGCTAGAGTATCAGACTACACAGCCTTCTTTAGCACTGATGAAAGTAGAATAGGAAGACTTATTGAATATAGTAAAACGTCACAATTATTTACAACACCAAAGAATAAAGAAACAACAGACTACATAACCGGAAGATTCGGATAAGGAGGTAAAAATGCAAAACGCTTTTCATGATAAATTAGATGAGACAGAAAAATTACTACTTCAAATGGGTGATACCATTGATGATATCTTCAACAGAATATTAAGCTCATATCAAAAAAGAAGTATGAATGAAGCTGAGCTTACTATAATCCTTGAACTAGATTCTCAGCTTGATGAATTAGAAAATAAAGTTGAAACTTACAGCACTGAAATGCTAGCCCTATATCAACCAATGGGTGTTGATTTAAGATATATTTTAAGTGCTTTAAAAATCAGCTCCAACTTAGAAAGAATTGGAGACCATCTAAGAAAAATAGCAAGAAAATCAAGAAAAGCCATCATTATTGGTGACTTTGAACATTTTTACTCGTTAACTGAAATGATAATTCTGCTTAGACAAATGTCTCAACAAATAATGATTTCTTTAAAAGAACGTAACCTAAGATTATCCAACGAAACACTAGAAATGGATGATAAAATAGATGCCATCCAGCGAGACCTTTTTAATAAACTTATTAATAAGATGAGCACAAACTCTGACCCACAAAACATTAGTCTAGACGTTCACCTCCTATTTATCACTAGGTTCCTTGAAAGAATTGGAGACCACATAGAAAACATCGGGGAGCGCATTGCCTTTATTATTAACGGTAAAATCAAAAAATCTTACTGAAATAAATAAAGATACTTTCCGTAGCCTTCTTTCTGCATTTCTTCCTTTGGAATGAATCTAAGTGAATCTGCCTTACTGCTTTTGACCTCTATTCGTTTAAAGAAGAGAAGGAACCCTCCAGTGAATTTGTAGTATTTGGAAGACACAATTCTGGATAGTTTTTATAGGTAAAAAGATAGGGTAAGTTGGTCTTTAAACTACGATACGCTGAACGTAATCTTCGGTGAGTATAAGACCATTTTTTATGCCAGTTAATTAATAATTCAGTAAACATATCTTCAGTACACTACCTAACAGCTAGAAGTGAAGATGCTTTTTGAGAGCTATGTATACTTTTATTGAGTGGGGACTTTTTGTAAATAGGGTATTTTCTATGGGAGGAAAAGACAAAACGGGGATTTTACAAAAGATATCTGCAGGCATATTCTTTGATGATCACTCAAAACATGTTGATAGAGCGCAAAAACATATCCCTACATGGAAAGTTCCTTCAAGGTTGGGACTTTAAGATCAGGCAGTAAGTTGCTAGTTTAGTTTAGTAGTAGCTTCAATAATCAGCACATCGGAGCTGGTGGTGAAATCATCCTTTTTAAAGCTACCGTAAGTGATGATATTTTCGAATCCGCAATCGCTTAGAATTTGGACAAGTTTTTCTTTTCTAATAGGGTAAAGTGTTGTTTCTGATACCTTCTCTTCCTTGGTTTTTTTGTTGGTTACGATTGTTCTAAAGATAACTTTTTCTTCGTTTCTTATTTCATATTGTCTTTCAAATAGATAATTGATTGTTTCAATGTTGGCTAAGGTGGTTATGTTTTCAGATAATATTTTGTCGTAATTCATTAATTGTAGGATAAGAGTTCCTTTCTTCCTGAGCAGTACATGACAACTATTTATGAACATTTGTATCTCTAATGTAGATGTTAGATGTGGTAAAGTGTTCCCAAGACAGCTTATTATTGAAAATGAATGATTGAAAAACACGTTGTCGATATGCTTCATATTCATTTGTTTGAAGTCGAGGTGTTTGCTATGTTGCTTAAGTGTAGCCTTGCCAATCATGGAGGCATCTAAGTCAATTGCTGCTATATAGTTGTGGTGTGGGTCAAGTGCAATAGCTAGTTCGCCAGTTCCGCAGCCTATGTCTAGTAAGTTTTTAGGCGAAGCCGTACGTTCTACTAGTTCTAAAAAGAAAGTTTTTTGAGCCTCACTTATAGGAAATAATTCATCATAGATATTTGCAAAGTCATTGTACATAATATTTAGTATAGCATTTTGTCATCTCGATACAACGCTTTAAGTGTCACTCGATGACCTTTGTTAGGTGAATTTAATTTTTTTTGTTGACAATAGCTAATAATTGCTATAAATTAGGGATGCCTAATTAGGGCGAATATAAGGAGGGAAGATTATGAGTATAAACGGAAAATCAGTTAAGGTTACTTTGCTCGTTAGTGTTTTTAGTATAGTTAGTGCAAATGTTGATGTGAGTGGGCTTTTTGAGCTTAAGTATAAGAGTGGGTTGCAGAAGTTTGTGCCAGAGGATTATATTGTTCAGATTAATGCTCCACTTAAAAATAAGGTTGATGCGCAGCTTATTTGGAAGAACGATGCGATTGAGTCCTATTCTGTTGGATATAAGATGACAGATTGTTTAAGCTTGAGGGCAGGACAAATGTTAGTGAGGTTTGGGGAATTTAAGACGCATGCAGTAAGTGATCCATTTCTGAAGGCAGATTTCGAGAAATATAAGCCAGGTGTTAATTTTGTTTTTAATAAAGGTGATTTAGAGTTGATCGGTGGAGTTCATAATTCTACTAAAGACGTTACAAATATGTATGTTTTAAGAGGTAAATATTCTTTTAATGATTCACTTTTTCTGGGTCTTTCTGGGCTTAAGGATGCAAACGAGAAGGTAGCATATGGTGTCTTTGGAGAGGTAGGTTTGTGGGGAATAGCTTTTGATGGTGAGTATGTAACTAAAGGTTATGATAATTACCTTGCTATAGGGTTAACGTATCCAGTGAGTGATGAATATGAATTGCTTTCAAGATATGAGACAGCTAAGGTTGGTGCAGCTGAAAAACAGGCAATAATTTGTGGATTAAAAGTTGTGCTAGATGAAGACTTAGACCTATTTCTAGAGTCGGTGAATAGTGATGATGGTTCTGGAAGAACAATGCAGTTTATGTCTAAAGTATCTTATGTATTTTAGCTAGCGTAATCTACGGTAAACGCCAGTAATCATTTGTGAGAAGGCACTACCTTTAGATGAAAATAAAAATTCATCACCTATCTCAAGAATCTCATCGCCGTTGTCAGCTACGGCGATGATTGTTTTACCGCCTTCGCCCATTGCACTGCCGAGTGTGTTTTTATCTTTTTTGATAGAGTAGCTTTTGTTTATTGTTCTAGTTTCGTTTTGGTCTAATCGTCTTATGGTTGTTTTTGTGACAATATCGCTTGTTTCATCTACCTCAAGTGTAATCTCAAACAAATTACCTTCATCCTTTGATTCCACAACTTTGCCTGTTTGGTGAACAGCTACACTTTTCTCTTGTTTGTAAACCCTAGTCTGAGCTAAGGAGAAGCTTAAGATTATAATTAGCACAAATAGAACAGATGTATTTATTTTCATTTTAGCTCCTTATAATATTCTTACAGTATAACCAGAATTTTCCAAGTATCTTCGGAATTTATTTGCTTGTGATGATGTTGGTTGATAGTAGTTTGTGTTGTCGGCCTCAATGTTTATTCTGATGTCGTTATTTTGCTGAAATACTCTTACCATAACAACTAAATCAATATATTGGTCTTTTTGGCTAATGGCTCTAAAGGTTGTTTCTTCTTGTTTGGTAAGCTCATATTGAACATTGTAGGTAAGTAGTTGCGTGGTTTTTTCTTTATAAGTTTCTAGTTGTGCGGGTATATACATTTGTCCTAAATGTATCCTGTAAGCACCTGTTGCATCGTTTCTGTATAGAATCTTGTATCCGTTAAGTGAGGCATAGTCGATTAGCAGTGGTGTAAATGTTTTCATGTCGACCTTTTCTACTAACATAGTTGTTTGACAGCCGGTTAGAAGCAATAACATTGGTAATAGAAAAATGAGAAATTTTTTCTTCATATCAATATTATACAACAAGGGATACTAAAAAGTTCCTTTTTATTACTGATATTTTGACCAGTCAATTGATTAATTGTTTCAAAATGTTACAATTAGCCTATTAGCATGAAACAATTAACGCAAAGACAGTATAATATTTATGATTTTATTAGAGCCAAATCTTTAGTTTCTAATAGTGAAATAAAGAAATTTTTGGCTGAAACCTATGATGATGTTTCTCGAATAACAATAGTTCGTGACATTGAAGTGTTGATTAATGAAAAGTTAATTAAAAAAGAGGGAGAAGGAAGAAGTACGAAGTATAGAGTATATATGAATAGTTCCTTATTGAGTTATTTTGATCCGCAAAAATATTTTTTATTAGAGCCAGATAATAGGGAAGTAAAAAAAAGCTTTAACTTTAATATATTTAATGATTTTTCAGATATATTTTCTTTAAAAGAGCTTAAGAATTTGGCGCAATTAACTAAGAAGTACACAACAAATATTTCTAGTATATCGCCAGATATATTTAAAAAGGAAATAGAGAGACTGACTATTGAGCTTAGTTGGAAATCCTCACAGATTGAAGGTAATACTTATTCTCTTTTGGATACGGAGGCTCTTATTAAGGAAAACAGAGAGGCACCAGGACATAGCAAGGAAGAGGCAATAATGATATTAAATCATAAAACTGCATTAAACTATGTTTTTTCTAGTAAAATAGATTATCTTGAAATGAGTGTAAGGAAGATTGAGGATATTCATGCATTGTTGGTTCAGAATCTTTCAGTTGGTTTTGGTGTAAGGAATTCTTTAGTGAGTATTACTGGAACAAACTATAGACCATTAGATAATAAGCAACAAATACAAGAGGCACTAGAGAGTAGTGTTGGTTTGATTAATGCATATGAAGATCCATTTCATAAGGCACTTGTTATTATTGCTCTTATTTCTTATATTCAACCTTTTGTGGACGGGAACAAGAGGACGGCTAGGTTGGCTGGTAATGCAATACTAAATGCTTTTGGTGCTTGTCCTTTATCATATCGTAGTGTTGATAGTGTTGAATATAAGAAAGCAATGTTGTTTTTTTATGAACAGAATAGTATTGCTTATTTAAAAGAGTTATTTATTCAGCAATATGAGTTCTCGGTTAATAATTATTTTTTAGTATAATAAATAATTTGTTTATAGAGTATATGGAATAAAAGTTATTGCTTCATAAAGTTGATTAGTTGTTCATAGGTTTTTGGGCTTAAACAATGCTCAATTTTGCAAGCATCTATTTCAGCAGTAGCTTCATCAACCTTAAGTGTTTCTAGCAGGAAAGATTTAATAGCAGAGTGTTTTTTGCGAGTATTATTTGCTATTTCCATTCCAGCTTCAGTTAGATGGATTTCTTTGCGATTTTCTTGGGTAATATATCCTTTGCTTATAAGAGTTTTAACCATTTCTATTACAGAGGGTGGTTTAATGCTAAGTTCTTTAGCAAGATTTTTAACTCGTGTTTCAATCCCCCCTTTTTCTAGGTTGAGTAGCCCTTCTAGATAATCTTCCATTGCAGAAGTTGGTTTCATTTGTTAATCCTTAATTAATTGTTGACAATGTTCTTGATTTATTATAAATTAGACTTAACTAATTAGGCAATCCTAATTTGCGAGACAAAGGAGAAAGAATATGGAAAGCAAATTGTCTGAGTTAAAACCAGGAGACAAGGCAGAGATTGTTTTTGTTAAAGCCGCAAGAGAAATTCGAAGAAGACTTCTAGACATGGGTGTTACGAAAGGCTTAAAAGTAAAAGTGGTTAGAAAAGCACCTTTAGGCGATCCAATAGAAATAAGCTTTAGAGGCTGTCATTTGATGCTCAGAGTTGAGGAAGCTGAGAATATTAATGTTGTTAAGATTGGAGAGGTAGGAGACGGAGAGCCAATGCGTTGTTGCAACAAAGAAAAGAAAGGACACTGTCATGGTAAATAAAGAGATAAGAGTAGCTTTGGCAGGGAATCCCAACAGTGGAAAGACATCCCTTTTTAACGAGCTGGTTGGAGCAAATCAGAAGGTTGGTAATTGGGCTGGCGTAACTATCGAGAAGCACGAAGGTACTCGTAAGTATAAAGATCATACGATTAGGTTTGTGGATTTGCCAGGAACGTATTCTTTGACTGCGTATTCTCCTGAGGAGGTACTAGCTAGAGACTATCTAATTAATGAACGACCTGATGTTGTGGTCAATGTGGTTGATGGGACAAATCTGGAAAGGAATTTAGCTCTTACAGTACAGCTTATGGCGCTTGAAACGAACATGATTGTAGCGCTTAATATGTATGATGAAGTAGAGAAGCAGGGAACAAAGATAGATGTGCAATTATTGGAGCAGTTGTTCGGCTCACATGTTATTCCTACCTCTGCAGTTAAGAAAACAGGGCTAGACGATTTGCTTGAGCATATAATAAGTGTGGATTCTGGAAATATAGTGATAGCAAAGAATAAGCTTGCTTTTAGTGAAAGAATTGAAGAAAAAATTGAAAGCCTAGAAGAAGTGCTACAGCTAGAGGAATCGCTGAGTAAGTATTCACCAAGATGGTTAGCTATAAAGTTACTAGAAAATGATAAGCAAGTATATTCGATAGTTAAAGAGTATCCAATTTGGCTCAAAATAGAGCTAATATTACAGGATACGTTTAAAGAATTTTTAAAGAATGGGTTTGATGAGCCAGAGATAGTGATAGTTGAGGATATTAATGCATTTATTAGAGGTGCAGTTCAGGAAACAGTTAAATATAATGAGGTTACAAAGAAAAGCATTACTGCTTGGATAGACACTTTTTTAATTAATAGATTTTTAGGTTTGCCTTTTTTCTTTTTGATAATGTGGCTTGTATTCCAGTTTTCATTTAGGCTTGGAGAAGCGCCAATGGGTTGGATAGAGAACGGGTTTGAGTATTTATCTGTGTTTGCAAGCATGATTATTCCTGAAGGGATGTTGCGTTCAGTTTTAGTTGATGGAGTTATTGCTGGTGTGGGTGGAGTTGTTGTTTTTCTTCCAAATATTGTTCTTCTTTTTATAGCATTGTCTATTCTAGAGGGGACAGGGTATATGGCAAGAGCAGCGTTTGTTGTAGATAAAGTAATGCATGCTGTTGGGCTACATGGTAAATCGTTTCTTCCTATGATTACTGGGTTTGGATGTTCTATTCCAGCGATTATGGCAACAAGAACACTAAAGAACCGTGGTGACAGGATAGTAACAATGATGATTATTCCTTTTATGAGTTGTGGTGCTAAGTTGCCAGTGTATGTATTGTTAATAGGAGCTTTCTTTACGCCGCAGATGGCTGGGAATGTTTTGTTTGGTGTATATTTGTTTGGTGTGTTAATTGCTGTTGTTTCCGCCTTGTTACTTAAGAAAACAATCTTTAAGGGTGAGTCGGAGCCTTTTGTTATGGAGCTACCACCGTACAGAATGCCAACGATTAAGTCTATTGTAATGCAAGCTAAGATAAAGGCTGAAATGTATTTGAGAAAGGCTGGAACAGTTATTTTGCTAGCTTCTATCATTATTTGGGTAGTTAGTACTTTTCCTCATAACGAAACAATTGCCACTGATTATGCTTCACTAAGAGCACAAGTACAAAAAAGTTCTGAGCTTTCTGAAACAGAGAGACAAAGAAGAATAGAAGAGTTGGATTATAAAGAAGCATCTTTACAGCTAGAGCATTCTTTTGCTGGTAGAGCTGGGAAAATAATAGAACCAGCCATTAAGCCACTGGGGTTTGATTGGAGAATAGGAATAGCCTTGGTTACTGGATTAGCTGCAAAAGAAGTAGTGGTTTCAACTTTGGGTACAATATATTCTTTGGGTGAAGCGGATGAAAGTTCTGTTGATTTAAGACAAAAACTTCAAGATGATCCTTTCTTTAATAAAGCTAAAGCCTTGTCTTTAATGGTCTTTGTTCTTCTATATATTCCTTGTATTGCGGCAGTTGCAGTTTTTAGAAAGGAATCAGGTTCTTGGAAGATAGTTGGTATATATTCTGCATATGCAATGTCGGTTGCGTGGCTAGCTTCGTTCTTGGTTTATAGAATAGGATTGTTGTTTTTATAGCACCCTTCCGTCCTGTGCTAGACGCACAGTCCACCTTCCCTTGAAAAGGGAAGGATTGTTTTGATTAGTGTTGTAAGTATCAGAAAACTAGGTCTAATTTTGTCAAATTGAGAGAGTTGAACTCCCCTAATTAATAGAAATGATTCACGTCTACGTTGTAATGATAGAAAAGAGTATGGGAATTGGCTCGAAAATCTTGAAGGTGTTAGGTTTATGTTGTTTCATTTATAATAGATGTAAATGAGGATTAAGCTTATAGTTTTTCTTTTTTTCATTACCTCAATATTTTATGCTCATCCGCATACATTTATAGATTACAAAGCAACCGTTTGCTTTAATTATGAAGGGATTGAGGGCGTTGAAGCAACTTGGTATTTTGACGAGATGTTTAGTTCCTATGTGGCGATGTATGATGCTGATTCAAATAAAAAATTTTCAGAGCAGGAATTAAAGAAACTCAAAGCAGAAGCCTTTGATAATCTAAAAGAGTATCATTATTTCGCAAAGTTTTATATTGATGGTAAGGTTTTTTACCCTGAATACATTAAAGATTTTTATTCTTTTTTTGAGGATGGGAAAATTGTGTATAGGTTTTTTATTCCTTGTACGATAAAAAGTAGTTATCAAGAGAAAGATTTTGTCGTTATGTTTTTTGATCCTACATACTATATTCATGTTGCCCCAGTTAGAAGTTCTCCGATTATAGCAAGAGAGGCACAATCACACTCAATCGAATTAACAAAGAAAATAAGGAAGCAAGATGCTTATTATCAGGGTATGATAGTTCCAGAGGGATTTGAGATGAGGATTAAGAAGAAATGAATAAACTAATTTTTGTACTTTTTATTTCTACTATATTATTTGCTAACCCGATGCTAGTTAAAAGCAAGCCACAGTCAACAGAGGGTGCCGTGAAGATAAGTATTATGGCACCAGTAATTAATAATATAGTCATGATACAAAGAGATATTCGAAATGATATTTCACGGAAAACAAAAGCGATTAAGCAGGAGCCAAGTAGTGGTTATTTAGCTATAATTTTATTTGCGGTTTTTTTATATGGTTTTTTTCATGCACTTGGTCCAGGTCATGGTAAAGTGATAGCTGTTTCATACTTTGTGGGAACAAAAGCACCCCCAATAAAAGGTATTGTGTTTGGCTTTGTTTTTAGTTTGATGCATTCTTTTTCTGCCTTATTTCTGTTTGCAGGAATGTTATTACTTTCAAAGATTGTGCCTGTCTTTGGTGGCTCTGGCTATGAGGCAATTATGCAGAAGATAAGCTATTATATAATTTCAATTTTGGGAGTATATATAGTTTATAAAGGAGTAAAGACCATAAGGAAGAAGAGCTGTTCAGAAGAGGAACATGTTCATCATGCACTGCTTCCGTTTGTGCTTGGGATAGTGCCTTGCCCTGGGACGTTACTTTTCTTAACCTATTTTGCGTCACATAAGATGTTGTGGCTTGGGTTGTTATCGGTTGTATTAATTGCGCTAGGAATGGCATCAGCGTTATCAATTCTTTCTATTATGGTTATTGTTTTTAGGGAAAAAGCACTGATTATATTTGATAGTGACAAGACGAAGCATTTTGGAAATTATTTAACTATTTTTGGGGGCACCTCTTTAGTTGTTCTAGGTATTTATTTATCCCAATAGAGTGACCACTCTGTAGAGCTTTTTTCGAATATGTCATTAAGTATTGTTTGATGAGCTACAAAGAGTAAATTAGCGTTGAGAGGTGGATTAGTTTAGTTTATCTAAACTGCAAGAGAGATGACTAGAAAGTGAAGCAGAGAGACCTAATTTAAATTCTTTGTGCCAGAATACTCCAGCATAAAAAGTGTCTCTGTGGTAACTGTTTTTGAAGTGACCTATCATTAAGTCTTTATCGACATCGAGTCCGTTACTAATGCCTATTCCGAAATTATTTTCATTGAATGGTCTGAGGACATTATTATCGTAATATCCTGGTCCATCATGTCGAGAAGTAATAATGGTATCTAATGCATATTGATTACGTTCAAGTGCTGAAACGTAGGTTGAAAAGAGTAATATGAGAATAGTAAATATACTAAAACATAGGTTAGATTTACATTTTTTTAACATAAGAAAATCTAGATAGGTTTTATTCTATAAACTTTATTTCATGTGTAATCTTAGCCAACTGCTTAAGCGTATAGTTTACGCTACAGTATTTTTCTAGAGAAAGCCCGATTGCTTTTTCTGCACTGGCCTTTGGAACACTTTTATCAAACTCATAGATGATATGGATAGAAGTGTAGAATTTAGGGTGGTCTTTCATTGCATCAAGCGTAATTTTATGATTATCAATTGTTGATTCAAACCCCATATTATTTAACCAAGTTGTTGAGATTGAGTGTGTCATTTTTTACTCCTTTGTTCTTATTAATTATTATTTTAATAGAAGTATAGGTATAATAGTAATATGGAAGTAATTCAGAGCCTATTAGTTTTATTTATTTTGATTGGATTAGGAGCTCTTAGTAGAAGAGCAAATATCTTTCAGAAGTCGGATGTTAAGGTTATTTCATCTTTTGTATATTATTTCAGTTTGCCTGCTTTGTTTCTTGCAAAGATTTCTTTGTTGCAGTTGTCAGAAATAGAGCCTGTTATTGTGTGGGGATCGATAGTCCCGATATTGTTAGTTTGGATTGCATTAATTGTTTTGTTTACTCTTAGCGCGATTAATAAGGACATGTTTATTCTGCTTTCATTATCTGTAATTATGGGTAGTAATGCTTTCTTCGGATTAGCTTTTTTTGAGTCTTTCCAAAGTGGTTCGTATTATTATAATGCAGTAATTACAGCTTCTTTGCTTGGGGCAATCGGTATCTTTTTAAGCCTTATTATGTTTGAGTTTGCAAGTGATGACATAAGTGTTAAAAAGATTTTTAAAAATCTAAAATATAATCCATTGTTAATAGCTATAGCTGTTGGGCTTTTGTTTTCTTTGGTTGGGTTTAGGGAAAGTTTTTTGCATAGTTCGTTTGAAATGTTGGGGCATGCTGCTGGTGGCGTGGCTGTATTTTCATTAGGAATCTTTTTATATGATAACTTTTCAATAGAAAAGATTAGGGCTGCGCTTTTTTACTCTCTTTTTAGATTTATAAGCCTACCAATAGGATTGTTCTTTTCTATGTTTTTACTAAGAATGTTTTACGTAGATTTTTACGTTTTTGAAACTCAGCAGTTTTTATTACTTCAGACTGCAATCCCTGCTGCTGTTGCTTTGGTTGTATTGGCAGAAGTGTATAAGTATAAGGTTTCTGAAATCTCTGGGATAGTTATTTTAACGTCTTTGCTCAGTTTTGTTTTTATGATTTTTCACTATTATTTATCGATAATAATTTTTTAATTAGGTCCTCGCAAATTCTGATTGCGGGGACCTAATTATTTTAATTTTAACCAATCATTGTTTTGATGTCTGAAGCAACATCTGTGATGCCACCGATACCAAAAGTATCAACTAAAACTTTTGCTACGTTTGGAGACAAGAACGCTGGAAGCGTTGGTCCAAGGTGAATGTTTTTAACACCAAGAGAAAGTAGTGCTAATAGAACGATAACAGCCTTTTGTTCATACCAAGCAATGTTATAAACAATAGGTAGGTCGTTAATATCGTCTAGTCCAAATACTTCTTTAAGTTTTAAAGCTACTACAGCTAATGAGTAAGAGTCATTACATTGACCAGCATCAAGAACTCTTGGAATACCACCTATATCACCAAGGTTTAGTTTGTTGTAGCGATATTTTGCACAACCTGCAGTTAGAATAACGCTATCTTTAGGAAGCGCTTCTGCGAATTCAGTATAGTAATTTCTTGACTGCATTCTACCGTCACAACCTGCCATTACAACGAACTTTTTGATAGCGCCAGATTTAACAGCTGCTATTACCTTGTCTGCAAGAGCTAACACTTGTGCGTGAGCAAACCCGCCGACTATTTTTCCTGTTTCTATTTCAGTAGGAGCAGGTAGTCTTTTTGCGTGTTCAATGATTGCAGAAAAGTCTTTTGGCTGTCCAGTAACTCTGTCTGCTATATGAGGAAAACCATCGAATCCAGCTGCTCCAGTGGTGTAGACTCTGTCTTTGTATGAAGTCTTAGGTGGCGTAATACAGTTTGTGGTAAAAAGGATTGGCCCGTTAAACTTTTCAAACTCTTCGTTTTGTTTCCACCATGCGTTTCCATAGTTGCCAACTAAATGATCGTATTTTTTGAACTTTGGATAGTAGTTAGCAGGTAACATTTCGCTGTGAGTATATACATCTACTCCAGTGCCTTCAGTTTGTGCTAATAGCTCTTCAATATCCTTTAAGTCATGACCGCTGATAAGAATAGCAGGGTTTTTTCTTACTCCAAGGTTAACTTCTGATATTTCAGGGTTACCGTAAGCAGAAGTATTCGCTGTATCTAGTAGTGCCATTGCTGTTACGCCAAATTGACCAGTTTCGATGGTCAAGGCTACTAGCGCATCTGCTGCAGCGTTTTCATCTTCTACCATAGCAAGTGCTTTTACAATAAAATTTGTAATTGCTTCATCATGGTGACCGAGGTTTGCAGCGTGCTCAGCATAAGCAGCAAGTCCTTTAAGTCCAAAGATAACTAGAGACTTAAGCGCTCGAATATCATCGTTTGCAATTGTTTCGAATCCAACTTCTGCTGACTTTGCGATAAGTTCAGCATCACTTGCACTAGCTAATTCAGCATCAGTTATAATAAGACCTTTTCTGATACTTTTTATGATATCTGACTGGCTAAAGTTTGCATTAGTTATTGTTTGAAACAAGCTTTTTAGGATATAAGCAGTTAGCTCATCGCTTACTTTTGTTCCTTTTAGTTTTACAGCTAGTTTCTGTAGAGTGTCGATTAATAAATCTTGTAGGTTAGAAACAGTTTCGTTCTTTCCGCAGACTCCTACTTTTGTACAAGCAACTCCCCTTGCTGCTTCCTGACATTGATTGCAATACATACTCATATTATATTTCTCCTTTTTTATTTTTTGTAATCCCCCTGATGCAAAAGCATCAGGGGGATTATTCCTACTTAATTTTCCCATCTACTGTAATGACTTCTTCTAAGTATGGAAGTTTTTTCCCTGAATTAGCGATAGCTTCTTTGACAAGATGGCTTAGACCACCGCAACATGGTACTTCCATTCTAACTACTGTTATTGATGCAATCCCTCCTTCCGTAATAATTCTTGTAAGTTTATCTACGTATGGTTCTGTTTTATCAAGCTTCGGGCAAGCAACAACTACAATATGATCTTTAATAAAATCATGATGGAAATTACCGTACGAAAAGGCTGAACAAGTTGCGGCAACAAGAAGCTTAGCTCCTTTAAGGTATGGAGCTTGTGGGCTAATCAGGTGAAGTTGCACAGGCCATTGGGTTAAACAGCTTGAGTTTTCTCGAATAATTGCGCTATCTTTACCTGTCACTCCATGTTTGATGCCTTGTTCTTCATGAAAACTCTGCCTGTTTACTTCTGAGTTAATGTTTCTTTTGATTTCTATAGCTCTAGTTCCAGGGCATCCTCCACCACAGCCTTTTTTTTCTTCTTTTTTAACTAGCTGTAGTTTTGGGTTGTTATTGCTTTTTAGATGTTTTTCAACAGCGTGTTCGTCAAACTCTGCTACATCTTTTTCTGCTATTTTAAGTGCATCAACTGGGCAACTACCAATACAAGCACCTAGACCGTCGCAGAATTGTTCTTTGACAACTTTTGCTTTGCCATTAACTATTTGTAGTGCGCCCTCCGCACAGTCAACAACGCAGTTTCCACAACCATTACATTTATCTTCATTTATTTCGATGAATTTTCTGAGTACCATAATTATAACTCCTTTCTTTTTTCTGTAGTAATTTTGATATACTATAAGCATAATAGAATTGACTTAAGTCAAAACAGAAAAGAACGATGTTTTCTGTTTAAATGAAGGGGTTTTAATGCAAGTAAACTGGCAGGAAAAGTTAGCTGGATATGGGCATGAGCGAGTAGTTAGTCAGGGAGAGGTGCTTTTTCATATTGATGAAGATGCCAGTATTTTTTATTTGCTCTTAAGTGGTGAGGTTAGTTTATTCAAGCTAAATCAAGACGGAAAAGAAACAGTAATTCGTAGAGTATTGCCTAGTGAAGTATTTGCTGAGGTTATGGTTTTTACGGATAGCAAGTATCCTGTTGGTGCAATGGTTGTTAAAGAGAGCAAGGTAATTGAGTACTCGAAAAGAGAGATTTTGCAGGCTATTAGAGAAAATAGTGAGCTAAGTATGTTTTTTATTAAAGTACTTTCACAGAGGTGCTTAATGCTTAATGAAAAAATTTATCAGTTTAGTTTGCAGGATGTTTCTTCTAGGCTTGCTGGGTTTATTTTAAAGTATATTAATGACAATGATTTGTTAGAGAAAGCTGAACTGTCTGAGCAATTTGAGATGAGTATTTCTAAAAAAGAGATTGCAAATTTTGTAGGTACAGTGCCAGAGACTTTATCAAGAAACTTTCAGAAACTACATCAACTAGGCGTTCTTAAGGTATTCGGGAAGACAGTTGTGGTTCAGGATTATGATAAATTAGTTGAGCTAGCCGGTGGTTAGTAGTCTGCAGTATTAGTTAGTTTTTCAATTTGGCTGTATATAACAATAAAATTATTATTTTCTTTCTTATTAGCAACTTTGTTAATGAGTTTTTCCCAAGAAGGGCTCCAGATTAGGCTGTTTGGCCTTCCAGAGTATATTATTGGTATTTCAAAAGGCTTAATGTTGCTTTCAATATAGTCTTCAATATTTGCCTCATTTATATCAAATATTGGAATGTTAATCTTGAGTTTGGTGACAATATCTTTTATGGTATTTATTTGAGACTCTGCTCCTGAAATATGAACTGGGACTTTGATTCTGCTTGCTAAAAAGATAATGGATTTAATTATACAGGTAAAGCTAATTTCTAATTCTGCATTTTCTGGTAAGATTAGTATGATTTTTTTCATAATACTCCAAGATAAAGATGCTTTGGTGACAAACAGAATACTGGAACTTCCTTCAAGTAGGTGATCAAGCGTGGTGCCAAATATTATACCACTTTTTGAATGTCTTTCGCTCCAGCCCATAATTGTATGGCTGATTCCAAGTTCTTTTTCTACACGAATTATTCCACTTGCTGGGTTAACGTCGATTCTAGAAATAAGTTTGGTGATATTTTCTGAGCCTGCAGCGTAATTACTTGCATCAATTAGTATTTTTTGTTTTTCTTTAAGTTCAGCACTAGCATTCTCCGAGTCAGATACTATAATTAGTGGGTAAATAGGGCTTAAGCTACTTGATGATTTTATAAGCAGAGACAGGTCAACCAAGGTGCCAAGTGTTTTCGGATTATTTATTGGGACAAGAATTTGTTCTTCTTTTTGTTCTTCTTCTTGAGCTTTTGTTGTGGACTGTGTGAGTAGTAGCTTCTTTGTAGCTTTTTCGCTTACGATTGCACTTATTATGCAAGTGAAAAGCATCATGCCAATTGTTCCATTAAGTATATATGCATCAAAAATCTTTAGGTTATAGCCGATCATGACAGCAGCCAATGTGCTTACAGCCTGGGAGTTGCTTAGGCCAAACATAATGTTTCCTTGGTCTTTTGTGTAGTTAAATATTTTTTTGCTAATCATAGCAGCAAGCCATTTTGTTGAAGTGGCAATTATAGTCATTAATAAAGTAATAATGAGTGTTTTTGGGTCAGAAAAGAAGATTCTAACATCAACTAACATTCCAACGTAAATTAAGAAGAAAGGCAGAAATAGAGTATTGCCAATAAAGTTTATTCTGTTCATAAGTGTTGAGTTAGACGGTATTAGTGAGTTTATTGCGAGTCCAGCAAGCATAGCTCCAATAATAGGTTCAAGTCCTATAATTTTACTTATAGAGGAAGATACAAATACAATAACCATAACAAAGATAAAGTGAGAGTTCCCTTCCCCTTGTGAGTTTTTAAAAAACCATCTTGCAATAATAGGGATAAAGAAGAGAGAAATAAACACTAATAGGCATGATAATAATATTAAATTAATACCAAAATGGACATCCATTTTCCCTGCATTAATACTTACAATAACAGCTAATACACCAAAAGAAAGGCTATTTGTAAGAAGAGTGCCACCAATTGTAACTAATACTGATTCATCATCTTTAGCTCCTAATTTGCTAATAATAGGATAACTCAGCAGAGTGTGCGATGCGTAGATGCTTCCAAGCAGAACAGAGTTTAAAATATTCATGTTCATGAAGTAATAGGCAATAGTTGTACCAATTATTTGAGGTAAAAAGAAAGTAAGTGTACCGAAAATCAAGCTTTTCTTAGAATTCTTTTTAAAGTCGTTGATGTTCATTTCTAGTCCAGAGATAAACATAATATAGACAATGCCTACAGTACCTAGAAGTATTATGCTGGAGTTTTTCTCTATGATGTCTAGTCCGGTAGGTCCTAAAATTATCCCTGCAATGATTATGCCTATTGCTTCTGGAAGATTTAGTTTCCTCATTAGTGCAGGCATTAATAAGATAGAAAGCATGACTATTGAAAAGACATATACTGGGTCAACAACAGGCACGTAATTGGCTATAAAGTTAAAGTCCAAGCAAAAACCTCCTAATTAAGAGTAAATATGCTAATTTTTTGTTTACAGACGGTTAATGAGTCCATCCAATTAATTTTACTTGAGTCCCGATTTTCTTTTCTATGCTTTCTTGCATCTTTTCGTAATGTGGGCAAGGAAAACCAATGGGATTTCCTTTGCTTATGCATGAAGCTACCAGTATTGCTTCTGCGCCTCTATCAACCATCATTTTAGCTCTGGTTACAGCTTTTTTCCCAGGACAACCACCACAAGAAACGAACCCAATTATTTCACTTGTACCAATTTCCTCAAAGGCAAACTTACCTTCGGCTGCTACTTTCATTAGAGTATTAGCCCAGTAACTTCTGCTTCAAACACAAGAGTTCCATCAATATACCCTTGAGTATAAAAAATCGCTATTCTTGATTTAAAAGCTATTGCTTTAGCAACCATAACTAGTGTCTGACCGGGAAGAACTGCTCCACGGAACTTAACATTATTAACTCCACCAAATCCAAAGAATTTTGTGCCATTAGTTTGATATTTTTCATGAAACATAATAGAACCAAGCTGGGCAGCCATTTCTATCATCATTACTCCAGGCATAATTGGTCTTCCTGGAATGTGTCCTCTGGTCCAGAACTCATCTTTCTTTTGTTCCTTTTGACCTATAATAATAAGGTTTTCAAGGTCGATGTAAGAAATCGTATCTAATTGTTCGAACTCATCTCTTTGGGCATTAAGCTCAAGAATTCTTTCTTTAGAAATAGCTGTTTTTTTTAGGTCTATTGATGCTAAATCAATAATAGGTTGCACTGCCATTAATTAATCCTCCAAAATTTTTTAACTATTGTACCATGTTTAGTGCTTACCGCAAGAACTACAGCATCCAGTACATCCTTTTTCTGGTAATCCAACACCAGTAGTTTTTACAAGGTAATCATTAATTGCAGCATGAATAGCTTCTTCTGCTAGTACCGAGCAATGTATTTTTACTGGAGGTAAGCCGTCTAGTGCTTCCATAACTGCTTTATTTGTTATTGTAAGAGCCTCCTCAAGAGTTTTACCTTTGATAAGCTCTGTAGCCATGGAGCAAGTTGCAACAGCAGCACCACAGCCAAACGCTTTGAAGCTAGAATCGGTAATAACGTTATCTTTTACTTTGATATACACCTGCATGATATCTCCACATTTTGCGTTTCCAACAGTGCCTACACCATCTGCATCCTTAAGTTCTCCAACATTTCTAGGATCATTAAAATGATCTAATACCTTTTCACTATAATTCATTCCCATTTTATTTTCCTCCTTTGTATAGAGGGCTCATTGCCCTTAATCTGTTTATTATCCCTGGCAAGACCTCAATAACTTTTGCTATGTCCTCTTTGGTGTTTTTTTTGCCAAGACTAAATCTGAGTGAACCGTGAGCGTGTTCATGTGGTATGCCCATCGCCAGCAAAACGTGTGATGGGTCAAGTGAGCCAGAAGTACAGGCAGAACCAGATGAAGCATATATTTTGTTAGAGTTTAGTAGTAATAGCATACTTTCCCCCTCAACATATTTGATGATAATGTTAAGTGTGTTAGCAAGGCGATTTTCTAGATGCCCATTAACCTGAGATTCTGGTATTAGCGATAATAGTGATTTTTCAAGCTCATCTCTTAGCTTTTTTTCTTTATCCCATTCTTCTTTCCAGTTTTGCATTGCTATTTCAAGTGCTTTGGCTGTTCCTACGATGCCAGCTGTATTTTCTGTTCCAGCTCTTAGTTTGAATTCTTGTCCTCCTCCTTGGATGATATTGTTAATTTTTATACCTTTTTTAACAAACAGACCACCAACGCCTTTTGGTCCATAGAATTTATGAGCTGAGAAACTTAGCAAATCGATATCTAGTGTTTCAATATTAATTTCTTTTTTACCAATAATTTGAACTGCATCAGAATGTACTGCAATCTTTGTTTGATGAGCGATTTTGATAATTTCTTCGATAGGTTGGATAACTCCAGTTTCATTGTTTGCATACATTATTGTTATTAAAATAGTATCTTGTTTAATAGCTTTCTTAAGTTCTTCTATTTTTACTACACCCTTGTCATCAACTGGCACGTAAGTAACCGTGAAGCCTTCTTTTTCTAACTGCTCACAAGTGTGAATGACAGCATGGTGTTCAATTTGAGAAGTGATGATGTGTTTTCCTTTAGATTGGTTAGCGTAAGCATAACCTTTAATTGCAAGGTTGTCAGATTCGCTTCCTCCTCCAGTGAAAATGATTTTTCCATTTTTTGCGTGAAGCAGATTTTGAATTGTTTCCCTAGCAGTTTGGATGTCAGCTTGAACTTCCTCACTGATGCTGTAGATGCTGGATGGATTAGCAAACTTTTCTGTAAAGTATGGCAACATGGCGTCAACAACCTTTGGATCAACATAGGTAGTTGCATTATGGTCTAGATAAATTGCTGTATTCATTTTGTTTCCTCCCTTTATATTTTTTAACCAAATCTTGAATGGTTTTTTCTTTTAGATAGCCAACATATAGTTGTCGCATATCTACCCACAAATCACGAGTTGGGCAGATGCCAGAACTGGTGCATGATCCAGGTAGTTCTACGCAGTTCATTTCAAAGAAGTTACCTTCTAATGTATTGAAGATATCAAATAATGAAATTTCCTTTGGATGCTTAGAAAGAGCATATCCACCATTATTACCTCTAGTAGAGTTAAGTATTTGTAGTGGCCTAAGAATGGTGACAATCTGTTCAAGGTATTTTACTGAGATGTTCTCTTTTTCGGCTACTTCTTTTAAAGTAATATTCCCTTCTTGGTTTGCTCCCAAGTAAATTAATAACTTTAATCCATACTTTAGTTTTGTTGATACTTTCATTTCATACTATTCCTACTTGTTTGGTATGATTATAGATGTTAGTATTTTCAATGTCAACTAGGAAGTTGAAGAATTATAAGCGAAATGGTAAGGCAAAGGTTTAAGAAGGTAAAAAGATGAAGGAGTTTGAAGAATAGGTGACTTATTACTATTATTCTCCCTTAACTCAGCATAGAATATTGTTATGACAAAAATAGTTGTTGCATCGATTAATTCAAAATATATTCATTTAAATTTAGCTATAAGATACATACAAAAATATTTAGCGAAAATTGCACCAAAACAAGAGATTGTGATTAAAGAATGGAATATTAAGCAAAAGTTCACAGATATTTTGCGTGAGCTTTATGATGAAAAACCTGATATGGTTTTATTTTCTGTATATATTTGGAATGTTGAGATGACCTTTAAACTTATTAAAGAGTTTAAAAAACTATTGCCTGAAACAGTTGTTGCAGTTGGTGGACCTGAAGTAATGTATCGCAAGGATAGTATCTTAAGCGATTATCCAGAAATAGATGCAGTTTTAGTAGGAGATGGGGAAATAGCAGTAACAGAGTATTTAGGTTTTAAGCCTGAGCTATCTGATGGATGCTCCTTGGATTATATTCCTTTCCCCTATGATGATGCTGATATCGAACAGTCTCGCAATCAGATTATTTATTATGAGTCATCACGAGGATGCCCTTTTAGTTGTGCATATTGCATGTCTTCTATTGAAAGCAAGGTTCGATATTTTAGTTTTGAACGAGTTATTAATGACATCAATTATTTTATGCAGCGCAAGGTTAAACTTGTGAAGTTTGTTGATAGAACCTTCAATCTGGATAGAGAAAGATATTATCCTATATGGGAAAATATTATTAAAAATCATAATGAAAAAACAACTTTTCATTTTGAGATATCAGGAGATTTATTAACCAAAGAAGATTTAGCTTTACTGAAAAATGCTCCACAAAATGCTATACAGCTTGAGGCAGGTGTTCAGAGTTCTCATCTGCCTACACTTAAAGCTATAAATCGCACAACTGACTTAAATAAGCTTAAGTCAAATATGCTAGAAATAGGAGAAAATATTCATTTACATGTAGATTTAATAGCTGGTTTGCCGTTTGAAGATTTTGAGACTTTTGAAAAGTCGTTTGATTATGCTATGAGCCTAAAACCTGATATGTTACAACTTGGTTTTCTTAAAATATTAAATGGTACAGAGATGGAAAAGTTCGCTAAAAGTAACCATGATTACCTCTATTTATCAGCTCCACCATATGAAGTTATCTCAACACCTTGGTTATCTTATGAGGATGTATGTTTGCTTAAAGATATTGATAAAACAGTTGATATATATTACAACTCTGGTCGTCATAAAACACCGCAAGTGTCTTTTGCTTTTTTTAAAGAGTTTTCTTTGTATTTACGTAATAGTGGTGTTTACACTGACCCTCGTAGTCCAGACTATTATGCTAAAGCACTAAATGAGTATTTAAAAATTCTTTAGTACTTTATATTATTTGCCTATTTTAATCCAAATTGGTAAACTAATTTTCAAATTTAAAGATATGGAGATGTCATTATGAAAAGACCAAAAGGTACAATTAGAGCAACAATAAAAACAAACAAAGGGTCTATTCGCTTAGATTTGTTTTTAGACAAGACGCCACTGACCGTCTCTAATTTTGTTAATCTTGCAAGCAGAGGTTATTATGATGGACTAAAGTTTCATAGAGTTATTGAGGATTTTATGATTCAGGGCGGGTGTCCATTAGGCACTGGAACTGGTGGTCCTGGATATAATTTTAAGGATGAGATTTGTGAGGATTTAAAGCATGACCAGCCAGGTGTTTTATCAATGGCGAATGCAGGACCAGGCACTAATGGTAGTCAATTCTTTATTACTCATGTAAGCACCCCATGGTTAGATGGCAAACACACTGTGTTTGGTAAAGTCGCTGCTAAGAAAGACCAAGAGGTAGTTAACAAGATTGAGCAAGGCGATAAGATAGAATCAATAAAGATTGATGGTGCCTTAGAAAATATTCCAGCTGATGTGCAGATGCAGATTGAGTGTTGGACTGACTTATTAGGCGACTAGCTATTAGAGAAATCGTCGTTGTTTTTATTGCTTAATGTACAATGACTTCTAACATCATAAACTACTTTAGATAAGGCTCCAACCATAACGCTTCCTCCGCGGTTTGAGGGTAATTCTCTACTGAAAATAGAGATAATGTATGGTCTGTTATTAGCATAAATAATGCCTACGTCGTTTCTTACAAAGTCTAAAGAACCTGTTTTGTTGGCAATTGTTACATTCGGTAAGAATCTGGCAATTCCCCATTTGTGTCTTTGTCCTTTCATTACTGTGAGCATTTCATTAGAAGCCTTAGCATTAACTAGTTTTCCGTTATACATTTTATCCATTAGTTTAAGCATATCTTCTGGGCAGGTAATGTTGTGTTTTCCTTTTTCTTTGTTAAACATAGTTGGGTCTTTTACTATTGTTTTGTAAACACCACATCTTCTCATGTATGAGTTGATGTTAGCTATTCCTAGTTTATCTATGAGCATGAAGGTTGCAGTGTTATCACTATCAGTTATCATTAGCTCAATTAGTCTTTTAACTGTAAATAGCTCACCATCTTGATGGTATTGAAGACTTCCAGACCCTGGAAGTTTAAACCTGTTACTTAGTCTCATTTTGTCATTTAGGGAGATGATTCCTAGTGAGTCTTGGTGGTATGCTTCTATCATAACTGGAATTTTAATAACGCTTGCTGGATTAAAAGGAACATTTCCATTAAGCGAGAAAGACTCATCAGAAGTTAGGTCTTTAATGGCAATACCAACAACCCCGCTTGGCATTGCATATCTGTTGATTTCTTGTTTTATTCCAGCCAAAGACTCTTCTATCCATTTAGGAGTTTCTTTTACATTGGATTTAAACTCAAATATTGGTCCAGCAAAGGACAAACAAATAAGTAGCGAAGTTAGTATGATAATTTTTTTCATGGTTATTTCTATTATAATGTATAAATTAGAACTTTAAAGGTCGATTTGATAAATTGTTAAGATTTATTTGATATAGAGTTGTAAACAATAGAAATATGTCGTTTAGTAAATATAGGGTAGAATATTAAATATGGTAATTAGTCTGCAAAATTTAAAAGATGACCTTTTTAAGTTGTCAAACAAGGATAAAGCTTTGATTTATCAGCGGTTTTTTAAGACAAAACCAGGAGAGTATGGCGAAGGAGATAAATTTATTGGTGTCACAGTTCCTGAGCAAAGAATAATTTCAAAGAAATATAAGGATTTACCATTAGGTTATTGTGCAAGCTTGTTAACTTCATCTATTCATGAGGAAAGAATGACAGCAGTATTTATTTTGATATTTAAGTTTGAAAAAGCCACAGCTTCAGTTAGAGAAGAGATAATTCAAACATATTTAGATAATATAACAGGCATTAACAATTGGGATTTGGTAGACTTGTCTACACCAAAGTTGCTAGGTCCTTATTTGTGGGATAAAGACAGACAGTTGCTTTACGAGTGGGCGCGATTAGATGATTTGTGGAAACAGCGGATTGCCATCATGAGTACTTTTTACTTCATTCGTCAGAGGGATTTTAAGGATGCATTTTCAATTTCAGATATTTTGCTACACCATAAGCATGATCTTATTCACAAGGCAGTTGGGTGGATGCTAAGAGAGATTGGTAACAGAGACAAAACTAGCGAGGATGAGTTTCTTCAGTCAAGATACAAAACAATGCCTAGAACGATGCTGAGATATGCTATTGAAAAGTATCCAGAAGAAGAACGTCAAAAATATCTAAAGGGAGAAATTTAGTATTAGTGGTTATAAGACACTATAGTTGGTGAAGGAGTTAGGTTGATTCCAGTGTCCCCTTTACCAGGATAATCATGATGGTGTAGAACATATCGCATTGCTTCTTTTCTTGCTATATCTTTATTATTCCCATCAATAATAACCCAAGGGCTTTTTTTAGTGCCTGTTAGTTTAAACATAGCTTCTTTGTACTTAGTGTATTCTTCCCATTTTTGTTGTGCAAGAGTGTCTACTGTGCTCATTTTCCATTGCTTAAGTGGATCAACTTTTCGTTCCTCAAGTCTTTTTTTCTGAACCTCGCTATCAATAGAAAACCAAAATTTTATTATAGTAATACCATCATCAATAAACATGTTTTCTAAATCTATAACTTGTTTCATGAATAGTTTGTATTGTTTTTTGTTGCAAAAGCCCATAACTGGTTCAACTACCGCTCTGTTATACCAACTTCTATCGAATAAAACAAACTCGCCAGGGTTAGGGAAAACTTGGATATATCTTTGAAAGTACCATTGTCCTTTTTCAATTTTGGTGGGTTTTGGTAATGCTACTACTCGACAGGCTCTTGGGTTTAGGAAGCGCATGAAGCGCATAATTGCCCCACCTTTACCAGCGGTATCTCTTCCTTCGAAAATTATAATGATGCGTTTACCTTTTTCTCTAACCCATTTTTGCATTTTGACTAGCTCAATCTGCAAATTAATGTATTCTTGGTCTGTTTCTAAAGAAAGAAAAGGTAAATTCTCGCCCATTAATACTCCTTATAGCAGTGATTATAAGGCATTAAGCATAAATATTCTATAGTGACGCATTGGTTGGTTTAAGTGTATGTATTTGAATCTCATTATTGAAAACACTGAACTTTATATTTGTAAGTGGTGATTTTATATGTGTTTGAATATGGTTAATTGTGATTTGTACCTTTGGATATACAGTTCCATAAATATGTAACTCAGGAGATTTCCCATACTTAATTGATTGAAGTATTTCGCGTTTTTGGTTTCCAAGGTTTGCTAAGTTCTGTTGTTTTTCAGTTCTTGTGTTATGTAGATGAGAAAAAGTATTGAGAATTCTGTCCATTTGCTCTTTATTCATGTTATCAATAAAGTGTTTGTTTTTTATAAGTTTCTCTAAGCGTTGATAAGTTGGTAATCCATCTAGTAATTCTTTGTTGATTGTTTTTTGGGTAGCATCAATTTCTTTAAGTTTCTCAAGTCTTTCGGTTAGGTTATCAAGTATTACCTCTGTTTTAGTTTCATTCGGAGATCCTAAATCAAAGGTTTGTATCAATTCTTTCGCTACTACTGTGCCACCAAGGATTAGTCCCTCTTTTTCATCGCATAGAATGCTATTGTTGGCGATAGCTTGGGTGTTGATTAGGTGTTTTTGTATTATAAGATTGTTGCCAGCATTTATTGTTCCACCATCAATAAAAGTGATTGTTATGTTACCTCCAGCCTGGATGGAGCCTTCTTCACCAGGTATTTTGCCTCCATGGCAGACAATATTTTCCCCTGCTGATATCTCTGAATGGTGAATAGACCCTTTGATTTCAATATTTTTATCAGTTTTAATGCAAAATCCAGAGCGAATATTTTCCCTAACAAAGATATCTCCTTTATAAAAGATATTTCCCGTAGAGAAGTCAACGTTTTTTACTTCTAGTTCTTTTTGAATGTTTATCATGTTTTCCCTAAGAATAGGGTGTCCTTCAATAAGTGACCTGAATTTATTGTCATTACTTGAAAAGCTTACTGTTTTGTCGAAACGAATTGTTGTTGTTTTGCCATTAGTAGCAAGAATTTGTTTTCCATAAACGTTTGTACCATTTATTCCATTAGTTGCTAATACGTTTTCAGCAATTACTTCATTACTTTCAACATAATCAATAGTGCCCTTGTTATGATAGTCTACAGAGTCATCTTCGCGTTTTAATGGTTCTCTATCAATAATCTGGATGGTATTAAAATGAAAGATTGTTTGCGAGTCTTTTCCGTTTTGTGCTGGAATAGCTTGAGCTATAAGGTATTCTTTTGATGAGTTATTTACTGGTATCAGCTGGTTAATAGTTTCTTCTTGAATCCCAAAGATAATATTGTTTGATTGGAGTAGATTGTAGATGGTTTCTCTGGCTATTGGAAGGCTATCTTGGAGATAAAGGTAGGCTTGAAGTTTATCATCTGAAACCTTAATAGTTAGTTGATTATTGTTGTTCATATGCTTTGTCCTGAGTGTTTTTAATATTTATATAGTAGAGAAGGAAACATGTAAATACAAGTCAGCTAATATAAGTGGTGTAATTAGAAGGCTTCTTGGAAGAATTCAGTGATGCCTTTTTTCTTTTCTGCTGAAAAAGGAATTACTGTGTTTTTTCCAGCGAATTCTTCTACTTTTCTTATTTTTTTTACATACTCAGATTGTTTTATTTTGTCTATTTTGTTTGCTAGAACAATGATGTTTCTGTCGCTTTCTTCGAGGTAGTTTAGCATTGCAACGTCGCTTTCTGTTGGACCAACATTTGCATCAACGATAAGTGCAATAACCATTGGTTCGTAGCCTGAGTCAAGAAAATACCAGTCGATTAGTTCTCCGATGCTTTCTCTTACTGATTTTGATGTTTTTGTAAATCCGTAGCCAGGCAAATCAACAAAGTAGGTTGAATCATTAATAAGGAAGATATTTATTTGCTGTGTCCTTCCAGGATATGAGCTGGTTTTCGCTAGGTTCTTATTGTTTGCTAGAGCATTAATAGTGCTTGATTTGCCAACATTAGATCGGCCAATAAAGGCAATTTGTGGGATTTCATGCCTTAAGGATGCACCTTTTTGTGTCATGCCTGTTATAAACTCAGTTTTTTTTATTTGCATATTGTCATCATATCAGATAAAAAGTCTTGGGAAAATTATTTATTCTTCAGACGAATAAACGTTCTCTTGAATCTCTCGTATAAGTTGGTTCCAATATTGGGTGCTTCCCCAATCAGGAAAATGCTTCTTAAAGCTAAGGTCGTTTGACTGTAAGGCACACCATCCTGCAAAGTGAATCATTCTCATTACCTTAAGCATTGGTATAAGCTGAAGAGAGCCAATATTGAATTCATTAAAGACCTCATATCCTTCAAGAAACCAATTGATTTCTTGTTCGCATTGTTCAGGTTTGCCTGGAAGTAGCATCCAAAGGTCTTGAACAGCAGGACCTACACACATGTCATCGAAGTCTACAATATACATTCCTTCTCCTGGACGATGAATAAGGTTACCTAAGTGGCAATCACCATGTATAAGGTGAAGGTGTTCATTTTTAAATAAGTTAGCTGACATTTGCATAAAGAAATTATTCACAGTATTTAGCGGTGCGACATATGCTGGCGGAACAAAGTTATTTTCAATTAGAAATTTGAGCGTTTTATTAGTAGTCTTTTCTGGTGACCAGATAACACGTTTGGAGTTGTGAATAGTTTTTCCAATAAGATGAATTCTACCAAGCAGTCTTCCAGCTAAATTCCAGCTCTCTTTGCTTAGCTCATCAATTGCTCTACCACCTTTTTTTTCAAAAATTGCAAAATTGATATTCTCAAAGCTGAAAAGTGTTTTTTCATTGAAATGAATAGGTGCTATTACTGGGAGCTCAGCATCAAGAAGCTGAAATAAAAACGAATGTTCTTCTTGAATCATAGGGCTTGTCCAACGACCTGGTCGATAGAATTTAACTATTAATTTTTGTTCACTGTTTTTAACAGATAGCTCATAGACTCGGTTAATGTAACTGTTTCTCTGCACTACCAAATTAGATAACTTGAGCCCAGTTACGTTCTCTGTTTGAGTTAGTATTGAGTCAAACGATAGTGATTCCCATGGGTCTTGCATTTTGCAATTATAGCACTAAAATATTCGCATTATTTTTGGATGGGCGTTTGCTATAGTGGTGGAACTTATAGTGGCTAGAATAATGTAGTAATTAGAGGTATCATGGAGCTATCAAATAAGGAGTTTATTTTGAGCAAAAAAGTTATTATTGTTGGTGGTGGTATTGGCGGGTTATCAATGTCTTGCTTGTTAGCCAAAAAGGGCTATGAGGTTGCTCTCTATGAAAAGGAAGAGCGATTAGGTGGAAGATGTAACCTGCTTGAAGAAAAAGGTTATTCTTTTGATATGGGGCCTTCTTGGTATTTAATACCAGAGGTTTTTGAACATTTTTTTAAATTAATTGATGAAAAGATAGAGGACCACCTTGATTTAGTTAAGCTTGAACCATCATACAGAGTTTTTTTTGATTCTGGTAAAAAGTACAATAAAGATATTTTCACTAATAGGGAAAAGCTTAAAGAAGTTTTCGAAAGTTTTGAGCCAAATAGCTTTGCAAAGCTGGAAGATTATTTAGCTAAAGCAGAAGAACAATATGGTATTGCAATGGAAGAGTTTGTTTATCGTAATTATGATAGTTTGTTTGATTTTTTGAATTACAAGGTAATAAAAAGTGCTAAAAAATTCTCTTTGTTTAAGTCAATGGATGAATATATAAAGAAATTCTTTAAGAACAGGGATTTGCAAAAGCTACTTGAGTATCAGTTAGTTTTCTTAGGAGGATCTCCTTATAATACTCCAGCGCTTTATAAGATAATGTCTCATGTAGATTTTAATCAGGGTGTTTATTATCCGATGGGTGGAATATATAAACTTGTAGAGGCTCTTGAGCGAATTGGTCGGAAGCTTGGCGTTAGCTATTATAATGGGTTAGCGGTGGAAGAGATTATCGTTGAGAGTGGTTATGCTCAAGGGGTAAGGCTTGAGAATGGTCATTTTATTAGAGCTGATGAAGTTGTTTGCAATGCAGATATGGCGCACGTAGAAACAACCATGCTAAAGAAGAAATATCAAACCTATCCACAGAAGTATTGGGATAAAAAGGTATTAGCTCCGTCAGGTCTTATATTGTATCTTGGGGTTGATGGTGAGATTCCAGAACTTACGCATCATAATTTATATTTTTCATTTGATTGGGAAAAGAATTTCGAGCAGATTTTTAAGAAACCAATATGGCCAATGGATCCATCCTTTTATGTTTGTAATCCAAATAAAATAGATCCCAAAATGGCCCCTGAGGGTAAGGAGAATTTATTTGTATTTGTACCTATTGCAGCAGGAATGATTTATAGTAAAGGACAACTAAAAGGTTATGCAGAAAAAATTATTAAAATGATTGAATCAACAATGGGAATAAAAGACCTCGCTAAGAGAATAGAGTATCAAGAAATATTTTGTATAGAAGATTTTAAGAAGAAGTATAATAGTTATAAGGGTACAGCACTGGGCCTAGCTCATACTCTTTGGCAAAGTGCTTCTATGAGACCTAATAACTTTAGCAAGAAAGTCAAAAATCTATTTTATGTTGGTGCAAATACTAACCCAGGTATTGGTCTTCCAATGTGTATGATTAGTGCTGAGGTTACCTATAAAAGAATGTTTGGCATTAAAGAAATAGGGAATCTTAAGGAAATATAGATTAGTCTAAACAGTATTTTTCGTTACAAAGTCTATCTTTAAAAGGGTTTGCTCTTAATTCAAATTTAAATAAATATGGATAATCTACTTGAAGGTGTTTTAGATATGCCACCCATTCGATTATTATTAACTTATAGCCTCTTTGAATATCCGCAAGAATGTGTTTTTGGTCTTCAAGAGAATTCTTAGTGAGATTTTTTCGTCTAAGCAGTTCTTCGGTTGTGTGAAAGACCGACCAAATAAGAGAAGTGAACCTGTTATGATCGAGGAGATTTTGATTGCTTAGTAAGTTTAGTAAGAATTCTCGTTTTGAATCAAGGAATTCTTTTAGATCCTGTATCTTGGTGCCATCGTATTCAAGTTTACACTTATGGCTCTTAAGTTCTTTCTCTATTCTGGTTAGCTCTAGATATGACCATTCTTTTTCGTGTTCAAAGGTTTTCTGTAACCAACTCTTATCTGAGTCTAGTTGAGCAATTCTGTACATTAGTTCAGAGCCAATTTCTGTGAAAAAAGCACCAATTACCATGTTGAGCTTATGTAGTTTATCTTTTTTTTCTCTATTATTAAGTACTTGGTTAATGATTATTGATACAATCAAGACTTCTAGAGGAAGAAAGGCAAGGTCACCAATTAAATATATGAAGATATGCTTCGCATCACGAAAAATGGAATAGTGTAATGAATAGAGCATAAAGGAAGAAATGATTAGAAGTATGCCTAACGATATTTGCCAAGGTATCTTTTTTAACATGCGCTTATTATATACTATTATTTCAAAATTACTAAAGCCAAACAAACATGTCTTAGTGTTATAATGATAAATAAAAATGGAGGTTTAAAATGCCATATGTAAACATAAGAGTAGCTGGCAAGCTTTCAAAAAATCAAAAACAAAAAATTGCTGAAGATGTTTGTGTATCCTTAGAAAAAAACGCAGGGAAACCAAAGGACTCTGTTCTTATTTTCTTTGATGAAGTAGACCATGAAAATATTGCTAAAGGTGACAAACTACTAGCGTGAAAAAAGCACTTATAATTGATGGTCACAGTATAGCCTATCGAGCTTTTTTTGCGGTAGGTGGACTGACTACAAAAGATGGTCAACCGACAAATGCTTTATTTGGTTTTATTAGTATGGTAATGCAGATAATTAAAAACCATGAGCCGGATCAGATATATGTAGCGTTTGATTTGCCACAACCAACATTTCGGCATGAAATGTACAAAGAATACAAGGCTAACAGGGAGAAACCACCTGAAGAGTTTATTAGTCAGATTCCAATTATTAAAGAGTTTGTAAGAGAGCTAGGCTTAGCACTAGTGCAGTTGCCAGGATATGAGGCTGATGATGTTATTGGGTCTCTTGCAAAGAAGCTTAGCAGAGAGGGAATAGCTCCTTATATTGTTACTGGCGATAAGGATTCCTTTCAGGTTGTTTCAGACGACATTCATGTGCTTTTAACAAGAAAGGGCATTTCCGAGATAGAGGAATACGGTCCAGAGCAGGTTTTTGAACGATATGGCTTAACTGTTGAGCAGATGATAGATATGAAAGCGCTTATGGGAGATAACTCAGATAATATTCCAGGTGTGAAGGGTATTGGGGAAAAGACGGCAATCAAGCTTCTTCAAGACTATAAAACAATCGAAGGAGTGTATGAAAACATAGATAAGATTCATGGCAAGCTTCAGGAGAAGTTAATTAACGATAAAGATAATGCTTTCTTAAGCAAGCAATTAGTTACAATTAATATTTCCTTAGATATCGAGACTAGCGCTGTTAATACAATAATGGACAATGAAAAGCTATTAGCGTTTTTACGAAAGTATGAATTAAATAGTTTAATTAAAAGATTCCTTGGTGTTGAGAATGTTGTGAGAGTTTCAAGGGAAGTTAGTACAGAGGTTGTTGATAGTGAAGATAAGCTTAACAGGGCAATTGCTTTGCTTGGCAGTGAAAAAGAAATAGGTGTTTATTGTGAATATGATGATAGAACTAATGAATTAGTTGGTCTCAGCGTTTCAACAATATCTGGGAAAGTGTTTGTTATTCCTTTGGCTTTTGCATCAGGAAATCTGTCAGCTGTCGATAGTAACCCTTTTGGTCCTATGTTTGCTTTGGAGCAATCTGCCAAGCCAACAAGCTTAAAGGGATTGTTCGAGTTGAAAGTACATAAGAATGTAAATGACGTTAAAAGATTAATGCATTATTTAGATACAGATGGAATTCAGCTTGCTGGTTCTTATGATGATATCTCTATTATGGATTATTTAGCTGAGCCTGAAAGAAGTAATCGTGATGTTGAGAAGATGCTTAGTGTTCATTTGGGTGAAGAAGTTGAAACAAAGAAGGAACTTTTATCAAAGAATAAGAAATTCCATTTTTGTGAGATATCTGCTGATAAAGCCATCCAGTACTTAGATTCAAGGGGAGATGCTATTCTTAGATTAAAAACTAAATTAGCTTCAAAGCTTAAAGAAGAGGATTTGTTATTTATCTATAATGAGATGGAGCTGCCTTTAATTGAGATTCTTTATAAAATGGAAAAAGAAGGAATTCTTCTTGATAAAAATTATTTAAATAAAATGTCAGAAGAATTGCATCATGAGTTAACTGAAATAGAAAAGCAAATATATGCCTTAGCTGGCGAACAGTTTAATATTAACTCAAACAAGCAACTGCAGGAGATTTTGTATGATAAGTTACAACTTCCAACCTCCAAAAAAATTAAAACAGGTTTTAGTACCAATGTGGATGTGCTTGAGGAATTAGCTGGAAGATATGAAATAGCTAATAAGTTAATTGAGTATAGGCAACTTAGCAAACTTCTTAATACTTATGTAGATACATTGCCAAAACTTACGGATAGTTCAGGTAGATTGCATACAACATTTAATTCAACAGTTGCAGCAACAGGAAGATTAAGTAGCAGTAATCCTAACCTACAGAACATTCCAATAAGAGGAGATATAGGCAGTAAGATTCGAGGAGCCTTTGTTGCAAAGCCAGGGTACACCTTGGTTATTGCTGACTACTCACAGATAGAGCTTAGAATTTTGGCGCACATAAGTAAGGACGAGAAGTTAAGAGACGCATTTAGAAAAGGTCTGGATATCCATAGTGCAACGGCTGCAGAGGTTTTTGGAGTTTCGTTAGAGGGCGTTACTTCTGAAATGAGACGAAAAGCAAAAGAGATTAACTTTGGGCTCGCTTATGGCATGGGTGCATTCAAGATGTCTTATAGATTAGGGATTGATATTAAGGAAGCTCAGCATCAAATAGACCTTTATTTTTATAAGTTTCCTGGAATTAAAATTTATATGGAGTCAGCGCCAAATTTTGTGATAGAACATGGCTATATTTCTACTTTGTATGGAAGAAAGAGAAACTTTAAGGAGTTTGCCACAGCTTCTAAACGTGAGCAAATCGCACTTACGAGAGTGATAATTAACTATCCTATGCAGGGATTAGCTGCTGATATTATTAAGCTTGCCATGATTGATTTAGATAAGGTGATTAGTGAGTTTGATGCAAAAGTGTTGCTTCAGGTGCATGATGAATTAGTTGTTGAAGTTAAGGAAGAACAAGCTGATGAATTAACGAAAATTATTGTTGCCGCAATGGAGAACTCTTATAAATTAGACGTGCCGTTAGTTGTAAATGCCTCAAAGGCACATAATTGGTTAGAGGCAAAATAGTGGAGCCTCTTTCCCTTTTCACTATTTTTTGCAATAATTTTAGTTAGGAAAAATGAAGATAGGAGTTTTATGTAAATGACACAGTTCAAAAGGGTTCTTTTAAAGTTAAGTGGAGAAGCATTTTTAGGTAGCAGACAGTATGGAATAGACCCGGAGTTTCTTAAGGAATTAGCAGAAGAGATTAAGTATGTAAAAACAAACAAAGAAATAGAGCTAGCTATTGTTATCGGTGGCGGAAATATTTTTAGAGGACTAAGCGCAGCTGCAAATGGCATGAACAGAGTAACTGGCGACTACATGGGGATGCTCGCAACAGTGATGAATGCCTTAGCTTTGCAGGATGCATTTGAGCGTGTTGGTGTAGATTCCAGAGTTCAGACTTCCTTTGATATTAGAGAATTCGCTGAGCCATTCATTCAACAGAAGGCTGTCCGACATTTGGAGAAAAATAGAGTTGTAATTTTCGCTGGAGGTACAGGCAATCCATTTTTTACAACAGATACAGCAGCTGTTTTAAGAGCGGTAGAAATTGATGCAGACCTAATTCTAAAAGCGACTAAAGTTGATGGTGTTTATGATAAGGACCCTGTTGTTCATCGTGATGCGGTAATGTTTAAAGATATAACATATATGGATGTTCTTCAAAAAGACCTAAGGGTAATGGATTCAACAGCTATTTCGTTAAGTAAAGATAATAAGTTACCAATGAAGGTTTTTAACATGAGTACTAAGGGAAATATTAAAAGAATCTTAATGGGTGAAGATATTGGTACAAAGATAAGGAACTAGGAGGAAAAAATGAGTGAAATTAATCAAAGAATGACTAAAGCAATAGAAAGTTTACAGAATAACTTTGCTACCGTTAGAACAGGAAGAGCAAATCCTGATATTCTTAATAGAGTAGTTGTTGAGGTGTATGGTTCTACTTTACCAATTAAACAGGTAGCAACAATGCACGTTCAGGATTCTAACGTTATTATTGTTACTCCATTTGATAGAGGAACATTAGGTGACGTTGAACGAGCCTTGGTTAAGGCATCTTTGGGGCTAAACCCAAATAACGATGGTGTGAATATTCGATTAGCAATACCTCCTTTAACAGAAGAGAGAAGGCTAGAACTGGATAAGTCAGTTAAGAAGATGGCAGAAGAAGCAAGAGTAGCCATTAGAAACATTCGTAGAGATCAGCTTGAAAAAGTAAAAAAGGATGACGACTTAGGCGATGACGCTAAGAAAAGATCTGAGAATGAAGTTCAAGTAGTAACTGATAAGTTTATTAAAGAAGTTGATGAACTTTTGAAACATAAAGAGAAGGAAATAATGGAAATATAATGTCTAGTTCAGTTCCAGAACATATTGCAATTATTATGGATGGAAACGGAAGATGGGCAAAAGAGAGAGGGCTCCCAAGGACTGCAGGTCACAAAGAAGGTGGAGAAGCACTTAAGAGAACCATTAACGCTTGCAAGGATTTAGGGGTTAAATATTTATCTGTGTATGCGTTTTCGACAGAGAATTGGAAAAGACCAGAAGAAGAGGTCAGTTTCCTTCAAGGTCTTTTGTTGCAAGCATTGCATAATGAGGTAAAGAAACTTGCGAAGGTTGGCGTCAGGTTGCGGTTCTTGGGTGATTTGAGTGCATTTAATAGTGAATTAAGGGAAAATATGCGTAAAGCTGAGGAAGCTACTGCTGATAACTCTAATCACCAGTTGAATATAATGCTTAATTATGGTTCTCAAGATGAGATTGTCAGGGCCATAAACCAAGCGATAAAAGAAGGAAAAGAAGTAACGCGAGAGTCATTTAGCCAGTTATTATATACAAGTGGTATCCCAGATCCAGAATTAATAATTAGAACAAGTGGCGAGCAAAGGCTAAGTAATTTTATGCTTTGGCAGGCAGCTTATTCTGAACTATGGTTTACTGATGCTTATTGGCCAGATTTTAACAAAGAGCTGTTGCAGCAAGCTATTGATGATTATAATAGTAGAGCAAGAAGGTTTGGAGGGCTTTAATGGTTCTTACTAGAAAGTTTTCATTGGGTAAATTATTAAAAAGATTAGTAACTATAGCGGTAACTATTCCGTTTGTAATATTAATTATGAACCCTGTTTTGCTTATCAATGATCCAACTTTTATTTTTTATGAAGGACTTCCTTATCTGATTTTTGTTATTGCTTTAGCAATACTAATGCTTAATGAGTTTTTGCATATGGTGGATAAGAATTTTGATGGAACATTTTATCTTGTTGGTCATGCGGTTGTTATTACTATTATATTTTTAGCTTTTTTTAAGGAAATGTCTTTTATATGGCTAAACCCAATAGCTTTTGGTGTATCAATTGCTGTTGTAATAATTTCTTTATACGAGCTTTATACAAAGAAATTACTTTTTTATAAGCAAAAGGAGTTAGTAAATTTTCGAGCTATTCTTTACATAGGTTGGTGCTTATCATTTTTTGTTTTAATAAGAAACTTTTATCACGGGAAAGCTTTGGTTTTGTATTTTGCCTTAACAGTTTGGGCAATGGATATTTCTGCTTACCTAATAGGAATGTCTTTTGGTCGTCATGAGTTGTCAGAGATTAGTCCTAAAAAGTCAACTGAAGGAGCTATAGCTGGATTTTTAGCTGCGGTTGTTGCATCAAGCATTATGTTGTCTAGTATTGGAAGTTTTCCATTAACACATAGTATTATCCTAGGAGCGATTATTGGTATTATAGGGCAAACAGGAGATTTGTATGAGTCTCTTATTAAAAGAACTTATGGCGTTAAGGATTCAAGTAATATCCTTCCTGGACATGGTGGAATAATGGATAGAGCTGATAGCTTTATTTTATTAGCACCTATAGTTTTTTATTATCTTTACTTTTTAGGAGCCTAATGTGAATAGGGTTATTATCCTTGGCTCAACTGGTACGATTGGTGTTCAAGCTCTTGAAGTAATTAGTCAAAACAAAGATACGTTTAGTTTGGTTGGTATTAGTTGCCATGAGAATGTAAAGCTACTCAAAAAACAGATAGTAGCTTATTCGCCTTTATATGTAGCAGTTAGTGGGAAGATAGATGTAACTGCTCTTAAAAATGAGTTCCCTAAAATAGTATTCTTTGATGGAAAAAATGCGCTTAATGATTTAGTTGAGATAGATGAATATGATATGGCGGTTGTTTCTATAGTAGGTATCGCAGCTCTTTTGCCAACCATGAAAGTTATTAGTAAAGGTAAAGATTTAGCTATTGCTTCCAAAGAAGTTTTAGTTGCAGCTGGTCATTTAGTTAATGAAGCTCTTAAGAAATCAAAGACAACATTATATCCAATAGATAGCGAGCATGTTGCTATTTCCCTTTGTTTGAGAGGTTATCAAAAAAAGGATATAAAAAACATTGTTCTTACTGCGTCTGGAGGACCTTTCTGGAATAGAGATGAACTATCAACAGTTAGTATTGCAGATGCTTTAGCACATCCAAATTGGTCTATGGGTAAGAAGATTTCTATTGATAGTGCAACGATGATAAATAAAGGACTTGAGGTTATAGAGGCTCATTGGTTGTTCGGAGTTGAATATAACAAAATAAAGGTTGTTATCCATCCACAGAGCATAGTTCATGGACTGGTCGAATATATAAATGGCGCGATGGTTTCACAGATGAGTGCACCAGACATGAGGATGCCGATACTTTATGCAATTAGTAGAGGTGAAATATTGTCATATCAGAATAGTAATTTGCTTTTAGCCGGAAAGCAGCTAGATTTTTATGAACCTGATTTAAAGAAATTTAAGGGTTTGGCTTTAGCGTATGAAGCAGGAGCATTAGGTGGTTCGTTGCCTGCTTACTTTAATAGCGCAAACGAAGAAGCAGTTGCTATGTTCCTAAATGGAAAATGTTCATTTTTGCAGATTACAGAGCTGGTAGATAGAGCTATGAGTTCTCATTCAAGGATAAATGCTCCTTCACTTGATACGATAATTGAAGTAGATAAAGAAGCAAGACACTATATTAGGTCTCACTGTAATGGATAGCCTAGATCTCTTTATTGCAGTATCGCTATCATCAGCAAGAGAAAAGAGAGAGTTCTTAGAAGCTGTAACTACAGACCAAGACTTAAATGGTTTCCAGAAAATATTGAAACAGAAGAGGTCCGAGGTTGAAGAGATTAAGGATTATTGTTATAAAAATAATTCTGAAATAATTATTTTTACTAGTATGTTTTATCCATCACTATTAAAGCAAATACCTGACCCTCCAGTGCTTATTTATGCAAAAGGAAATACCGATATTTTAAAAAGTAGTACCTCTATTGCTATTGTTGGAACAAGGCTTGCAACGCCGCATGGGCTTAGTTTTGCTTATGATTTATCGAAGGAACTGGCATCATATGGATGTGTGGTAGTAAGTGGGTTAGCTGAAGGAATCGATGCCTCTGCTCATAGAGGTGCGCTTGAGTCAGGTCAAACAATTGCCGTAATTGGTTCTGGGTTAAAGTTTCAATTTCCAGCTACTAACAGGGATTTGTATAAAGAGATTTTTGAAAAAGGTGTTGTGATTACTGAATTTTCGCCAGATGTTCATCCAGATAAAAGCACTTTTCCAATTCGAAACAGAATTATTGCAGGCCTAGCTCGTGGAGTGGTTGTGGTTGAGTCTAAGGTTTCAGGTGGTTCAATGATTACTGCGAATCTTGCTGTTGATTATAATCGAGAGGTTTTTGCTGTTCCAGGTAGAGCAACAGATACAAATAGTCAGGGGCCAAATAAGCTTATTAGGCAAGGTGCGAAGCTAATAAGCTCGGCCAGCGATATTGTGGAAGAGCTTAATTGGTTGGTGCCTAAGAAAAGTATTGAAAAAGAGATACCGTATAAGCTTACAGCACAGGAAAAGCAGGTGTATGAGGTGCTTTCTTTAGAGCCAATGTATATAGATTCGTTAGGTGAAAAGACAGCAATAGAAACAAAGAAATTATTAACTATTTTATCGTTTTTAGAGATGCAGGGGCTAGTTAGGCAGATACCGGGAAAATACTATGTAAAATTGTAGTGTTATTCAAGGTCACTGAACGGAGTCGAAGTGCCTTTTAAATAGAGTACATTTTTTTTGGTTTTGAATATTTGCTGAAGGGTTTTGTCGGTTTCTTTAAAGAGAGAAAATTCTTTTGGAGAATAGTATAGCAAATCATATTCTCGGTTAAATATTTCCATTGTTGCTTTTAGGTACTCTTCTACAACTTCTTTTCCTAATGTTCCAACTACAAGAAGTTGGATAGGATGCGAATAGTCCATAGGGCTTTTAACGGTTTGTCCATGAAGTAGTACAATCTCTAGTGATTTTGTTTTAACTAAAAGCTTAAAAATGTTTTTAGGTTCTGTAGTTGCTTTAAGTATTACTCTTTTTAGGTCATCATAAAAAGGGTTTTGTGTGTTAACAAAATAATTTACTTGGTTGCCTTGTGGGTAGCGATGAATGATTTGGGCATCAACAAGTTTCTTGGTTTCTCTCTGTACTGCAGAAATTGGTTCATTAATGAGTCTGCTTAATTCTCTGGTGTGGTAGTTCTTGTTGTTATTGAATAGAAAGAGCTCTAGAAGTTTTCTTTTTACTTTGGATTGAATGATGTTTTCAAGAATATTTGTCATGATAAGTATAGTACATAAAAAGTGGTCACTTAGTCAATGGTCTGCTTTTTTAAAGGGGAGAGAGGTTTTCTTTTAGTTGATTTAGCGTCCTGCATCCTATTAGGGAGTAGGACGCTTTGGATTGTTCGATAGTTGTTGCTAATATTTGTTTTGAAAGAGAAGTATTTTTTTGTTTTGCCAATAGTTTTTGTTCATTTATTATTTTTTGGATGTTTTGCCATATCTTTGGGTTTTTGCCTTGGTAGAAAAAGTTTTTGGCAGATTTCTGAGGGATGTCCTCCGGTGAATTGTATTTATCAAGCAGTAGTCCACCTTCAAAAGCACCATAAGTTAGACTTACTAATTTATGTGATTTGCAAAAATCAAGTATTGGCTTTTGCTCATCTTGCTCAAGTATGGAGAATTTTATTTGCAAGGAGTATAGCTCAGGAAGTAACTCTAGTGTGCTAAGTTCCTTTAGCTCTAAATTGCAAACTCCTACATTTAGTATTAGTTCTTTTTCTTTAAATTTGAGCAGAGTTTCTATGGCTTTATCTGTAGGGTAGTTAATGTCTGGCCAGTGGATTTGGTAGAGGTCAAGATAATCTACTTGAAGCCTTTTCAAAGATAAATATAGCTCCTTTTCTAAGGACTCTGCCGTTAGGTCGTGGAAATATCCTTTTTGGTTGTGGATTAGACCACATTTAGTCGCAAGAAAAACTTTCCCCCTTTTCCCTTTTATTCCTTTTCCTACTATTTCTTCTGAATGACCGTCACCATAGACAGGTGCAGTATCAATTAAGGATATTTCACTATCAATAGCATGTTTGATAATTGTAAGGCTTTCATCGTCTTTGACGTCGCCCCAGAAATGTTTCCCATATTGCCAAGTACCAAGTCCTAGTTTATTTGTCATAGATGCGTGAAGACCTTTTCATTGAACCAATTCTCAAATTCTTCATTGTCTTTGAAGTTGAAGCCAAATACGTTCTTCCAGACAGTAGCAGATTCCATGCAAAGGTAAATAAATTGGTTTGGGTTATGGTTTCTAATTTCTTTAACCATTTCCTTATAAGCTTTTTCTCTACGAAATCTAAGGTATCTAAACTTCTGATCATCAGCAAGAATGAACTCATCGATAAATAGAGGGCTTTTTTTAAGGAAGGTTGATTTAAGTCCTTTTGTGAACCTTAAAGTTCCTATACTAATCCAGCGGATTTTTTCTTTAGGGATAGCTTTATAGATTTTCTGGATAGTAACCTGATAATCGTCAAAGTAATTTTCATAAAGTATCATTGGGTCGAAGTGGATAGCAACATCATATCCATGTTTTGCAATTATTTTGGCGGCTTCAAGCCTTTCATCTAGAGAAGGAGAGTCGCTTTCAATGATGTTAGAGATTAAGGATGAGTTTACTGACCAAGCCACAATAATGTTACTTGCTGGTTTTAACTTAAGTAAAGTGTCTATATTTAAGGATTTGGTTTTAAATTCGAGCAAGACATTTGGGTAATCTCTAAAAAAATTAACTAAATCAGAGGATAGTTCTGTAATATCATCAATAATTAAGCTATCAGTAAACTCGCCAGTCCCAATTCTGTAAAGGCTTTCAGCCGATATGTTCTTTTCTATTATATTTTTTTGCATATATTCTGGTATATCAGTAAATACTGAGAGTGATTTTGTTTTTAGGTAGTCTTGAAGAATGCAGTATGTGCAGTTAAAAGTACAGTTGTGACCTATGTTTAATATTCTGTAGTTACAGCAGTGGTACTTTGTAGTGCCTGGACACATTATTATAGGCTGTCCTTTTAGGTTTGTAAGGAGAAGCGTTGTGGGACCATCATTCGTTTGAAGCGTTTTTTTCATATCATTTTCTTGGAAAACGATTGTTTCTACAGAAGGTAATTTGCTTTGTATTCTTTTAGTTAAAGGTGAATGAAGGACCTTTTCATTTATTAATAGCTTGGTGATGATAGTGTTTTGTTTGGTCATAGTGGCAAGTTTCCTTTAATTAAATTGCTTAGTTTATTAAGATATTCTTTTTTTTCTTCTAGTTTTTTATCTATATCGGTCGAAGAATGTGACGGACTAAGCGGGCTTATTTGATATTCATCACTTTCAAAATTGTCATTGTAGATAACTCTAAATAGTTGGTTATTATTATGAATAGCATCAAGTAAAGCTGATAGCTCTTTATGATACAAAGAATATTGCGGGTATCTTATCTCTCGAAGATAGGTTATGAAGGCTGAGGATATTTGATTAGTATCAGCTTCAAAATTCTCGAAGTACGAAATAGTAAGATTGGTGTCTTTAAGCATCAGCTCCTGGATTATTTCCTCGGCCTCTTTTCTTTGGTTATGATTAAGACGGTATTTATTATATATTTTTTCCAAGTTTATTTCCTTTTCAGAAGTCAATATAACACATTAATTTATGATTAGTTTAAAGGATATGTTTAAATGAAGCTATACTCAAGCAATAAGATTCTGTAAAATACAAATGAAGGTGATAATTAAATGTTGAAATTTTTTAAATCGGCGGAGATGGGAGATGCATCAAATAAGCTATTTTTTGTTGGGCTAGGTAATCCTGGTTCAGAATATGCTAAAACTAGGCATAATGTTGGTTATATGGCGTTAGACGTGATGATAGACTATTGGCAAGCAGTCGAAAAGGGTTCAAAAAAAGGAGCTTATCAGTCATATGAAGCATTCGTTGATGGGCGTAAGATATATTTTATAAAACCACTTACGTATATGAATCTTAGCGGTAAAGCCGTTCAGGCTATTTGTACGTTATATAAATGCCAGCCAACTGATTTTATAGTTATATATGATGATATTGCTTTACCTTTTGCAAAGATAAGAATTCGTAAGCAAGGGTCAGCTGGAGGACATAATGGAATTAAGTCAATTATTGAGGCAATCGGGCAAAAATTCCCAAGAATAAAGATTGGGATAGGCGATGAACGAGATGGTAAGGACTTGAGTGGTCATGTGCTGAGTAAGTTTAGCAAAGAAGAATCTCAGGAGCTTCAAAAGGTCTTAAATAGTATACCCAAAATTGCAGAAAGTATTTTAGAAAAAGGTATTGATAAGGCTATCAGCGAGGCAGGAGCTTAGGAGTTATTTGCCCCAAGTGTAGCAGAAAGAATAAACCATTTTTTCGTTTATTGCATAAGGTACATCAATTGCATACCTGAGTGAGCCAAGTCCCTTCTGATCAAATACTAAAGGAAGGTCGAAACCAAGAGCATAGCCAGTCTCGCTGGCACCACAGTTGAGCATTATGCTGTCGTTAACCATAACAGAAATACCAGAGTTGTATTTAATCTGTTCGCCTGTTCTTCTTACAAAGCTAAGTTTGTTTGACCACATTATTTGATTCCAAGGTACAAAGTTAAATCCAAAAGCAATTGTTGGTGGTAAATCTGCATCGAGGGTGCTGTTGGTGTCTTTAAAGAAATGTTCAAGTGTTACTCCAAGATAGAGATTACTTTTTGGGTCGCTATAGTTCATTCCAAGAAGCGTAGACCATGATGAATTAGAAATGCCGTTTTCTTTAATAGTGATGGTTTCGTAAGTTATTCCCCAGGAGAAGTTTTTGTTTATTTTAGATCCATAACCAAATAGTCCAACGGTAATGTTTTTACTGTTAAGTTCTTCTCTACGCATTTCTCCAAAAGCTAACCCGTTAACGACCATATAGTTAAGGCCGTGAGATTTAGTTTTAATGCCTGTTGTATCAATTGTTTGAGTACTGAAAGCAAATTTTGTTTGATGTAAAAAAGCGGGATTAATCAGCAATGCTTCATGATTAGTGATAAGTGCAATGTTTGATTTTCCAGTACTAATGTCAGAAACACTCGTGAGGTTGTATGTAAAACCAGTTGAGAGCAAAAGGCATAAAAATAGAAGGTGGTTAATTTTATTCATTTGCATCTATTATATCAGTTGATGGAGTTAATTTAATAGCATTTGGAATAGAGAGGGTATCAAGGCTTTCATCATTTGAAATGTTTTTTTCATAATTGCTATCCTTTATTATTGATGTAAGTATCTTTTTTAATTCAGCATCTTCAATTTTAGAAGCGAAGAATTTAACGTTAGTAAGAAGCTTAGAAGCAGGTTGATTGCTAGTTATAACAGCAGTTAGTTCAACTATTTCCTCAAGTAATAGCTTTACTGTTGTTAGCTCAGTGGATGCCCTCGCTTTATAAATAGAAGAAGCAAATTTTTCTTTTGCTTTATAAACAGATGCTAGGGTTTTAAGTTCAAGCATAAAGGATTGAAGGTAGCTATTAGTATCGTAGAATTTATTTATTATATTAATATTTTGTTGTAAAAGTTCGTCTAGAGCATAGTAGTCACTAGTGCTTTTAATAGATAAATTCTTGTTTAGTGCTAAAAGTAAGTCTGTAAGGTTGTCTTTTGTCATATGTTTATTTATGAAGGCTAAGATATCCTGTATTTCTGCATAAGTTGTTTCGTTTTTTGTAACGTCTTTAAGTTGTAGTAATTGAGTTAGAGCAGAAACAGCTTCTTTGGATGGCACACTTTTTATTAATGATTTTGCTATTATAACTGCTTTATTATTCAGTTGAAAATTATGTTCCTGAAAAGTAGCTGAGAAGTATTTAATATTAGAAGCTGTTATGCTTTTTTCAAGTTTTTCTATAATAGTTTTTTCATTAGTTGTACTGGTTACAGCTTGTCCAATTAGAAAGGTAAAAGTTCTGGGGTCATTTGAGTTCAAGAAGAGTTTAGTAACGACGTCTTTTTCAGAAGCAGATAATGTTTTAGAGATACTTAATATTGAATCAATAATTTTAGGATCATCAACAAGAGATAGAGCCGATATAAGTCCAGGGCGGTCAATAACATCCTTTGACACAAGTATAGATAGCAAGAAGTCAAGAGTTTTTGGTTGGTTGTATAAGGCAACTAACTGATAGTAACTGAGTAGATTGTTGGAATATAAGTTAACTGTAACACCTTTTGATTTTTGCTCCTTAAGGTCATTTTGATAGTTGGCTTGTGCTTCACTATATAAAGAAATCATCATGGTTGTAGTTTCTTCAGAGGCTATGCTTGAAAGAGCCGATGCGTAGTGTTTTTTTGCATCGAGGTTTGTTTTTTCAGCTAGACCAGCTAAGGCAATACATTTATGGTTTGGTGTACTATTGAGTGCTATGATTAAGTCGCACATTAATGTTTTTGAATTGGAATCTTTGTTTGATAATATTTCTGTTTTAAGTTCTGGAATTATTGATTGAGAATTTAATCGGATAATTCTTTTTTTTGCTTCTTGTTTTGTTTCATAGGAATATGAGGTAGCATCACCTTTTACTATTTCCCAGTAGAGATTACCTGCTTCGGTTGTTTTGTTGTTTTTTTCAAGCAAATCACCTTGTTCAAGTGTGACCTTACACCCAGTAAGAAAAAAGGAAGACAATAATATGAGTATAAGTAAAATAATGAGTCTTTTGTTCATCTTTGCCCCCTAGAACGAATATATCTATTATATTTTATTTATACTTGATTAACAAAGAAAATATTAATAATAGTTATTTAACTGTATGTTATAATTTCATAGGTTTTATAAGGAGCTATTAATGGATAAACAAGCATTAGAATTGAATACGATTATTCAAGAGAAGAATGCAGTTGTGTATGAGCTATTAAGTGAACAAGGGAAGATGGCTTTTTTCCCTAAGTGTGGGATATTATCACAAGCAGCACAGGCTAATGGTAAGAAGATAAATGCCACAATGGGGATAGCAACAGAGGACGATGGGTCTCCGATGAGGCTGGACTGTTTAACAACAAATATTGGGTTGTCTCCTGAGAAAATTTTTCTGTATGCTCCAAGTTTTGGTAAATCAGACATTAGAGCTAAGTGGCAGGAATTTATTTATAACAAAAATCCATCTTTAAATAATAAAACAATTAGCTTGCCAGTTGTGACTAATGCGTTAACTCATGGCTTAAGTATTATTGGTCAGATGTTTTTTAATAAAAAAGATGAAGTAATTATTTCAAATTTATATTGGGAGAACTATGATTTAGTATTTGAGCAACCATTTGGTGTTAAATTTGATTTATATAGTGCATTTAAAGGTTCTGGGCTAGATATTTTATCATTTGAGAAAAAGATGATAAATAAAAGTAACGAAAAAAAAATAGTATTACTTAATTTCCCAAATAATCCAACAGGATATACTCCAACAATTGAAGAAGCAAAAGCAATAATTAGAATAATAAAAGAATCAGCGGAAATGGGTAATAAGCTAATTGTAATCCTTGATGATGCTTATTTTGGTTTGGTTTATGAGAAGAATATTTATAAAGAGTCACTCTTTACAGAATTAGCTGATTTGCATCAAAATGTATTAGCCGTTAAGGTAGATGGTGCAACTAAAGAAGATTATGCCTGGGGTTTTAGAATAGGATTTATTACTTATGGAATAAAGGGCGGAGATTCTGATTTGTATGCTGCGCTAGAAGCTAAGACCGCAGGGCTTATTCGAGGGAGCATTTCTAGTGCTTCAAATGTTGCCCAGTCATTGCTTATGAATGCTTATGCTAATCCTAAATATATCGAACAGAAACAGAGGAAATATGAAACCCTTAAGTCAAGGTATCAGGTTGTTGTTAATATTTTAGAAGAGCACAAGGAATATTCGAAATATTTTAAGCCACTTCCATTTAACTCAGGATATTTTATGTGTGTGGAGTTAGTAGATGTTGATTGTGAAGAGTTAAGGAAACTATTATTGACTGAATATAGCACAGGTGTAATTTGTTTTGGGGGAGTAATAAGGTTAGCGTTTTCTGCAATCCAGAAGGAATTAATTCCTGAACTATTTGAAAACTTATATGATGCTTGTAAAAAATTAGCTTCTTAATCTACTTTTTTAGGTTTTCTAAGTTGTGCAATATATAAAACACCAGCGCCTAGTCCAAGGGTGGCAATAACTATTGTAATTGCACTACAAAATAGCGGAATTAAACCTATTAGGTAAATTGAGATTATTCCAACTAATGTTTCCCATAGAATTGGTATGTCTTTAATTCTGAATAAGCCTGATATTTTTTTGCCAACAAGCTGGTAGATTGCTACTGTTCCAAACAAAATAATTAGAATGAGTGCAATTATGAAAACAGGTATTAGTGTTATTCCAATCAAAGATATAAGCAGCAGAACAATAATAGGGAAAATCAAAACTGAGGAGAGAATTCCCGTAAATAGTGTTTTCCATGGTCTTGTTTCTGCAATAAATGATGCTCCTCCAACTGTTTTTGGAAAGAAGATAACCGTAAGTAAAATTAGAATAAAGAATGATATGTTTATTAAAGGTTTAATGAAGTCGAGAAAGATTGGTTTTTTAGGTTCGTAGTACTTAAGTGAGTGACTAAGCTTAGTAATTTGGTCAGAAGAAATAGTTGTAACTCCCCCCATAGTTTTAGCTGTTCTTGATTTAGTTATTGCTCCACCAATGATAACTGTTTCGCCTTTTATGTCAGCATTTTTGCCAAGAGTAAGGTTACCGTTAAATACAACAATATTTTCCTTAACAGTTCCATTTAGTGTAACGTTGCCATTAATGCAAACGATGTTATTAACAGTTGTCCCTTCTTCAATGGTAACATCTTCATCATGTCTAAATAGGTTCTCGTCACTAAACCCTTGTAGCATAAACATAGAGGTTATAAGGCATAAAAGAATAATTGTTTTTTTAATCATAGTTGTCCCCCACTCAAAAGTAGATATAAAGAATTTTGTATCAAGTTTGATTTTATTATAGAATAGGATTAAGGGGAATATTTTTTAAAATAAATGGGAATATTTTTTGTTTGTGTCGATATTTATATATAGTTTTAAATATAGAGGAAGAAAATGGAAATCGGAAGCATACATATACCTAATGCGCCACATATACAGATTGACGCTAGACGTGAAGAAAGAGATCTGGAAAGGCCTAAGTTTAAGGATTTTTTACCAAACCCAGACGTAACCTTCATTAACAAGTCCGAAGAAGTCAGGGATGGAGCAGCCGTTGGTCCGGAAGCAAATGAGAGCAAAATTATACTTAATCAGTACAAGACAACCTATAATTTGATGCTTGGATATAAGGATTCATTTTTAGAAGAGATTAATCTTATGCTTGGCGAGACAGGGCGAGCTTATTTCCATGGATATAACGAAGATGTACCTTATAACAATGAGATGTTAGCAAGAATTATTCCAGAGAGCCTCAAGAAAAGGGTTCTAGGCTGGGCGATTAACTATAAGCTTTATGTTGTAGTGGAGATGCTTAATCCTGAGTTTTCTATAGAATATAAAAGACAGATGAGAAACATTTATTTAAATAATACAAAGCCAGTAATCGTATATGCGTTTCATGATGTTCATTGGGCGCAGGTAATAGATGATATTAGAGAAAACATAAGAACAACAGAGATGAATTATTATCAGAAGAAGTTTATTACTTTGAAGCAAAAGATAGTGAAAATAGGTGAAGCTACAAGTCTTAGGGAAAGGACGCTTGCCGTTCATATGGTGAATAAGTATATTTCCGAGTTCGCTTCTAGTTATTACACAGGAACTTTTCCAGTAAATGATTATAGTATGGGTAAACTAAAGCAGCTAGTTGAGTACATCAATAAGCAACATGCTACTCACTTAGAAATAGTTTAATTAGATTCCCTCTAGGTTTTTTTATAAACCTTCTTATATAATGAGTATAGAGGTGTTTATGAAAAGGCTAAGTATCCCCGATTGGTTTTTCTTTTTTTTATTAGTTTCGCTTACTTTGGTTTTTTACAAAATATTATCACCTTATTTTATTGATATTTTTTTAGCAATAATTCTTGCTCATGTTATGAGAGGTTTTTTTAATTTCTTTTATGCAAAATTAAAGTTTAAGTCTTTAGCTTCAGCGTTAACAGTGCTTTTGGCTGTTTTTTTAATTATTATTCCTTTTATTATTATTGGGGTAGTGCTCGCAAACGAGATGGTAAGAATATATGCATTTATAATATCTTCGATACCAAAGATACAAGATTTTATTAATAGAATGAGTGAGCTTTCAGTTTTTAGACCATTATTTGATAGTGGGTTAAGAATTGATGTTATGGCTGAGCTTACTAATGTGCTCAAGGGCTCGACTGGGCAGATTGTTAATCTTACAAGTCAGGTTCTTTGGATTTTAAGTGTAAATATTTTCCATCTATTTATAATATTCTTTACGGTTTATTTTTTATATACAGATGGGGATAAGCTTTTAAAAAAGCTTATGTATTTGTCCCCGTTGGATGATAAAGAAGAGCAACATCTTCTTGATGAGGTGATGAATATTACTGACGCAACTTTGCTTGGAACAATTTTTGTTGGAGTTTTAGAAGGATTATATGGTGCACTTATTTTTTATTTGTTTGGTTTAGGTTCCCCTGTTTTTTGGGGAGTTGTAATAATGATGCTTTCTATTATTCCCATTGTTGGAGCTATCTTTGTATTAGTGCCTGCCGGAATATTTCTTATTGTTTCTGGAAATTGGGTTATGGGTTTGTCTGTTATAGTTTTAGCCTATGCTGGGACGACTATTACACAGAGCTATATAAAGCCAATATTTGTTTCTAGGCGCGCAGGTCCACATCCAGCGATAATATTTTTATCAACACTTGGTGGGTTAGCGTGGTTCGGTCCAATTGGGTTTATTATTGGCCCAGTTTTTGCTTCTTTATTTATTGGAGTATGGAATCAGTTTGGTAAGAAGTATAACCGTGAGTTAGAGTATTGGAATAAAGGTAAAACCTGTATTTCAGAAGACGTCGTTCCTAACGATGTGTATTAATTATATTCATCTTTATTTTTTTTAGTAGATAGTTATTTCCATTGATTATTAGTTTTTTGGGAAGCATAACACCTTTTTCGTTTTTATAATCAGAATATAAGGAACTATATTTTCTTGTAGTGATTGATGTAATTAGTCCTGATTCGTTAGTAGTTATATTTGCTGTGATTGTTTTATCTTTGAAAGATACATAGTATTCTTCACCAGAACTCTTTTTAATATCAATGTGTCCAAGATAACTTGGGATATATGGCAAGTAGACAAGTTGGTGCATTAGTGATTCTTGTATATCTATAGGTTCTTTGTCTTTTTTAAATGTTTTTAGTTGAAACCTTTTTTGTTCGCTATTGCCGTTGTAAAAGGTTTTTATGTTTTGATTGATTCCCTTTTTCTCAATATGAACAAAGTAAGGTTTGTCCCCTAGTAAGTGAATATTGACTATCCCATCTTTGTTTTTGAAAGTAGCACTAGAAAAACTAATTTGTTCTATTTCTGGGCCAATTGATGCGTTAAACATGCTATAAATGCTGTTATTTTTAAATGAAATTTTTCTTGAATAGTTTTTATTGTGTTCATAAATAAGAACACCTTTAGATGCTTTAAGGTAATTATTGTAGCTGTAGTTCATATAGGTTACTATAAATAGAATAAGTGAAATGCCAATAATGTATATCCCAAGGTAATTTTTAGGACGCATTATTATGGTAAGTTTCTGTTTACCCTTTTGTTCTTCTGATTTGGGTTAGGGCAGACGGAGTAAATGCCATCAATATGTTCAAAAAGTTGGTCATCAATATGTTGCCACATAGGATCTAGAATGAAGTCAATCCCTTCTCTTCTAGCTACTTTTGCAGCAGGAACAAAGTCTGCATCGCCAGCTACTAGGATTATCTGGTCTACTTGTTTTTTGTATGCGAATGTTGATATGTCTAATCCAATTTTCATATCAACACCTTTTTGTTGAAGGTCAAAGTAAAAGTCATCATCGGATAACGATTTAAAATCTGTAGCGCCACTTAATAATCCTTTGGTTAGCATAGGTTTTATTAGCCAACCGTATCCTGTTTTTAGTTCTCCTAGTCTTAAAACCATTTTCCTTGTTTTTTTAAGTTCGTCAAAAAGTTTCATTTTAAACTGAGCCAAAGATGTTTGACTAAAATCAATTACTTTGCCAGAGATAGGTGTTTTTTCTTTATTAATATAAGGGAAACAGTCATAGTAAAAGATCTTAAGCAAATCAAATTCAAACTTCTTTTGGAACTCTGAGCAGATGTTAGAGATGGTTTTTGTTACTTTATCAGCACCATCATCCATTGGAGATCGTCCATAAACCGTGTAGTATCTTTTCAGGAAAAATCCCCCATCAATAAGTATAGCTGTTTTTGTCATGGTTTTATTATCATGGTAAATGAGATAAATGTAAACTGAGTGGAAGATATTTATTCTTTTCAATAGTACAATATTAATATGAAAAGATTGTTTATTATTCGACATGCTAAGTCTGATTGGGCTAATGCTGAGCTTGGTGATATTGAAAGACCTCTAAATGAAAGAGGCAAAACTGATTCAGTGTTAATAGGTAGCAAGCTAAGTCAAAAGTATAAAGCCCCAGATGTAGTTATTTCTAGTCCAGCGATAAGAGCAATGAAGACAGCTAAGAGAATTTGCAAAGAAATAGGGTATTCCAAAGATATTCAGTTGATGGATAGTCTGTATGAGTTTAATGAGGTGCAGTCATATTACCGTGCAGTCGAGCAGATTCCAATTAATGCAGAAACTGCTTTTCTGTTTGGTCATAACCCAGTAATCTCTGAGTTTGCCGAAGAGCTATCTGGTTCTTTTATAGGCTATGTCCCAACTTGTTCTGTTTTTGTTGTCGATTTAGAGATTGATAATTGGATAGAAATTACTTCTGGTTGTGGTAAGAAAGTAGATTATTTTTATCCTCGGATGTTTAAGTAACAAATGAAAGCCCAGTTAGTTTTCTTGCCATTTTGTTCTCCCACTTTTATTCCTTATCATTTGTGTGAACTTGCAGGTTATCTTATGGCGAGAGGCTTTAAAGATATTGAAATATTGGATTTAAATATTCACTTATTTAATAAACAATTTGGTGGGCTAGAATCCTATAATCGTATTGTTTCTGGAGAGTGGGATAACTATATGTCTGATTCTTACTTGGTTGCCGAGAAGTGGAATGTTTTTCAGGTAGAGTTAGAGCAGAAACTAGTTAAGTATTTAGAAACAGGAATAGATTTTCCTTTAGAGGTAGACTTAAACAAACTTGCAGATATCGTCTGTATTTCTTGGACCTTTCATCATAGAGGTGGTGCTTCTCAGTTCTATTCAACAATGGCTTTCGTTAAGTATATTAAAGAGAAATGTCCTGAGAAGATTGTTATTTTGGGTGGGTCGTATCTTAATCATATAGATAAAAAGCAATTAATGATGATGTTCCCAGAAATAGATTATGTGCTTCATCGAGAAAGCGAGGAAAGTTTGTTTTGCTTGTTAAAACAGCTTGCAGAGAACAGTGATGTTTTTGCAATACCAAATTTGTTTTATAGGAACAGTGGGAAGATTATTAAGACAGAAGAGGTAGATAATGTTTTAAGGGGGTTGGTGTTTGAGCCTAACTTTGATGGTATAGAGATAAATAAATATTTTAACCCAAGCTCAGTGGTGTCTATCCAGTATAAGCGAGGCTGTGATTGGAATAAATGCACGTTTTGTTCGCATAATAATATGTATTTCCCTTCAGTAGATGCAAACAAGGAAGGTTTTATTAAGAAGGCAGAGTTTCTTTATGGAAAAGGCGTGAATTTTTTGTTTCTGGCTGACCAGATGATAACTTTTGATGATGTAGGTTTTCTTAATAGTGTTTTAGCAGGAAAGTTTTATTGGGCGTGTATGATTATGCCTCAAGAGAAGATTACAGCTACTGTTTTAGAGGAAATGTATCAGGCTGGTTGCAGGTGGATATGTTGGGGTGTAGAGTCTGCAAGTCCAAGAATACTAAAGTTAATGAAGAAACCAGTAGTTGTAGAGGCAGCGAAAAGGAATATTATTGATGCACATATAGCCGGCATTCAGAATGTAGTGCTTATGATGCAGGGATTTCCAAGTGAAACAGAAGAAGACTTAGCGCTTTCCATGAATTTTCTAAAAGAACTTAGACCATATTATTATGATAACTCACTAAGTCCTTTTCATGTTTGTTATGGATCAGAGGTGCAGAAGAATCCTGAAAAGTTTGGCATAGAAGAGTTATCTTCTTTGGTGCTTTATAAGAACGAAAACGGAGTATTATCTTCTGAGCTATATGCATATTCCCCGATGAAAGAAATTAAAGAAGATGACAATAATAAAAGGTCAATACCATTTGCCGAGCATATGTTGATTGCTTCTTCATTGTTTAAAAAGCTTGGAGATGTTAAATGACTAACTATAAACTTACAAATCAAGGCACACAGCTTGAGGATTATTTTATTTCATTTAATCTAGAGAGACTTTCAGAATTAGAAAAAATTAGTAGTTCTAAGAAAGCTACTATTTATTTGGATGAGAAAAATAATTTGGTACTTAAGGTTTATGCTGAACCTCTTATAGCCAAACAGATATTTAATAACTACCAGTATTTACTAAAAAAGGATATTGAGAAGTATTTTGTTAGAATTTTTGGTATAGTCTGGTTTGAAGATGTCACTGTTATTGTTATGGAAAGAGTAAAGGCGGTTGATAGTAAGGAGTATTTGTTAAGCATAACAGATAGTGAGAGAGCGCAAGTTGTTAAGAAGCTGATATCTTCAATTAGAATAATTAACAAAAAGGGTTTTTTCCATAGAGATATTGCTCATTATGGTAATTGGTATGTTCTGGATAATGACATTTTGCTTATTGATTTCGATAGTACAAAAGTCGAGAAGTATAACTTGCTATGTAGATGTTATCTTGCTTTTGATGAGCTTTATAGTTTTGCGCAGGCATTGATAATCATCTTAGGGAAAAAGAAAGGTTTCTTTTTTGCTAAGCTTGCTGCTTTAGAATATTCTTTTTTCTTATATTTATGGTGGCCAATTATAAAGGTATTGTTAATCTCTTGGTCAAAAACTGTTAACTATTTGGCGCTAGAAGATTAAACTCAAAATCGTATGTTTAAATCTAAAGAATAATGGGCTTAATACTAATGTAATTGTATATTCAGCGTAGGGGCGGAAGTTAACGTGACATTTGTATTACCATTAGATATAGCAGCCACAAATACTAGTCTTTCTGCAGTGAGCTCTGTGGAGAGAAAGGATTCTTCTGCTGAGTTCTTTCCTGAAACAGGTACTCCTGTAAGTTTTTCCGGTGTTTGTCCTAATGGGTGGCCACCTACGACTGGAAGTATTGAGCAGACTAAGCCAGAAATACTTGATTTCAAAGAAAACAACAAAACACCTGAGGCGTTTAAGGCAAATATAGCTTATGGATTTAAAGGGGAGACTAGTAAGTCATTTGTTGATGAGAAAGTTAGTTCAGGTTATAAAATCGGAGATTGGAGAACATGGAATAGGGATTTTGCTGAGAAAGTTTTAGGTTTACATGGGTTAACAGATGACCAGATAATGGATGTGGTAAAGCATTTTCAATCGTTAATGCCAGAATCAATAGCCATAGACGGTAAGCTTGGTCCTGATACTTTAATAGCTATGTCCTCTCTATTAGGAATAGAAATATCTGAACAGGATAGTTCAAGATTATTATATGAGCGATATAGTGATAGTTCATTACATAATATGTCATTGGAAGAAAAACCAGCTTTTCTTAATCAAATGGGCGAACAAGGAATGAGTGAATTTATATCAAAGTTTGAGATCTCGAGCAAGTCACATTATGAAGCAATCTTAAAGAAACCAACCGTTCCCGGTGTTAATAGTGGAATTACAATTGGAGTTGGGTATGACCTTAAGCATAATAACGTTATGGAGCTAAATGAGTATATTGGAGAGGAAAAGTGCAATAGACTTAAAGAAGCTCAACTTAGGTATATTAAAGGTGAAAGCAAATCCAGCGTTTTGGCTAGTATTAGTGATATAGAAATTCCATATGATGTTGCAATGAAGATATATGAAGATAAAACTATGCCAAAATATATTTCAATGGCAAGAAATTGGCTTGGTGTAGAAGCATATGACAAACTACTCGCTGGCTGTAAGACGGCTATTGTTAGTTTAGTTTTTAATAGAGGAACTTCGGAGGAAGGAAGTAGCAGAGAGGAGTTCCCTTTAATTCGTCAGGCAATTCAACAAGGAAATTTAGCAGCTGTTCCTGGATTAATTAGAAACATGAATACAACTATGAGGGCTGAATGGTCCGATAATAGTGGGTTGTTTGCAAGAAGAAATGATGAGGCAAATATGTTTGACCTTTGGGTTGCTTGTAAAAACATATAACAGAAACATTCCATGGATTTAATTTTTTGAGTGACGATAACTTGCTGTATCTGATTTATTTCAGGACATAATTATTTATTTTAAGGGAGATTAAATGTTTAATAAATTAGTTTCAGTAAAATCAGCAGTAATTCAAAACCCAGTAGAGCGCAGGGTAGCAAATATGAGCAGGTATCAGCTTTCAGCCTCACAGCTAGTAGAGGAGAATGCAAAGTTTCAAAAAAGTTTATTAAGTATGCTACCACTTGATTTACAAGATGAGATAAATGAAATCTTAGAAACTTGTCCTAATTTTTTGGATGATTTAATTGATATTAAGATATCCTTAAATGAGCCAGCAATCGCTTTCTTTTATAATAAAGGAAAGGAAGGAGCATTGCCTTGGCATATTTTTGAAACCGTTACTACTGCTACTGTAATGAAAAGAGTCATCGCCACCATAAGAGAACATAACGAAAAGGTGTTCACTTCAGGCGTTAGGCATATCATACCAGGAACACTAAATAGAGTATCTATTGAAGATAATATTCCTGCAGGTTCATCCTCTGACCATATGTTTTTTAGGCTTAGCCGTCTTATTGATATAGATGTAGCTAGAATTGATAAATTAGCAGAGTTGCTTAAGTCAGGTAAGAAGATTCTAATCGCAGGAGCGCCTGGTTCAGGGAAAACTACTTGGTTAAGGTCAATTATTAGATATTTAGGTATGGATTTAATGAAAAGGGTCGTAGTAGCAGATGCGTCAGATGAAATAGCCTGTATGTCTGAAACCGGCAAACATCCTTTTCTTGGTCCAGCAACAGTTTTAAGAGGCAAAGGGGATAGAGAATATTTAAAGACAATGTTTATAAATTCTACAGTAGGCTTTACTCCAGAAGTCATTGTTTGTGATGAGTTATGGACTAAAGGAGAAGCAGCTATTCTTGCAAACACGCTTCAACGTGGTGTGTCTGTAGTGCTAACTAGTCATGCTGGATCCATTTGTGAACTAGTTAAGACCGAGGCTTATGCACCAATACTTGGAGGTATAAGTACTGCAGCAGGTTCCGATGGAAATACTTTGGATAAAGGCAAACACAAAACAATTAGAGAAGTAAAAGAGCCAGTACTGGTAGATGCTATTGTTATTGTTAGTGATAGAGGAGAGCTTATTATTTATGAAGATGCGGAAAAAGCATTACAGAGTGCACTCCAAGGTGAGGAACCTGTTGGTGAGAAGGTGCAATTGCTTGGTCATGAAACTGAGGCACAAGAGGAATCAGCTGAAAATCTAGGCATTCATGACGAAGAAGGACAACAAGAGCGTCAACCTTGGACACCTAAAAACCAAACCTTTCGTTCTCGGCACGGTAAACGTAGAACCTAAGATTAAGCGTTATAGGTAGGTGCTGTTTTAGGTGATTTCATTTTCTTTACATTATGATAGTAATCATATGTAAGTGCTGGTTTGTCAGATAGGTTATTACAATTTTGTACCTCGCCAATGAACATTGTGTGGGTTCCAGTATCCATTTTGCTTACAACTTTTGCTTCTAATATTGCAGAAGAGCTTTCAGTTATCAAAGGTGCACCAGTTACCCCTATTTCATAGACCGTATCTTCAAACTTATTAATATCTCTGCCACTTTTAAAGCCGAATTTCCCAATGAAAGTCATTGGAGTATCTTGCTCTAAAATAGATACTCCGAAAACACCACTTTTTTCTATATATTCATGCGTAAGATTGTCTTTGTTTATGCAGGTGGCTATCTGAGCATTGTATTTTTTGTCTTGGAGTGAACTTACTATGTAAACTCCGTAACCTAGTTTAAATAAAGCAGACTTATCCACTAGATTGTTACACCAATAGGAGGAACAAACATTCTTGTAGCTAAATCTTTATCAACCATAAATAGTCCAGCGGAGTCACCAGCCAATTTAAGGCTTTGGATTATTGCATCAACGTTTGACTCTTCTTCTACTTGTTCATCAACAAACCATTGTAGAAAACTAGCACTAGCATGGTCTTTAATTTCATAAGCGAGTTCCATTAGTTTTCCGATTCTGGCTGTTACTTTATTTTCATGTTTAAGAGCTTCTTCAAAAGCGTCGATTGGGCTTTTCCAGTTTTGGCCAGGATCGCCAATTGGAGATAGCACAACCCTTCCGCCCCTGTCAGTTATAAAACTATAGAATTTTTTAGCATGTGATTGCTCTTCCATTACTTGTACTCTCATCCAGTTAGCCATACCTTTAAGATTTATGGATTCAAAATAAGCAGACATTGCTAAGTAAATGTATGCTGAATATAGTTCGAAGTTGATTTGGTCATTGATAGCGTCTTGCATTTTCTTGTTTAACATTAGAAACACTCTCCTTTAATTTATTAATTGTATTGTAGAGGATTAGAAAATCGTATTCAATGTTTATTTTGGGGAGGTGGCACGAAGTGACGGAGGGGAGTATTTGCCTTTAATTTCTATAAAGACTAAAATAGTTACACTATGAAATTTGAAGTAGGGTTAATAATTGATGTCGAGCAAACAATTGCTGAATTGGAGGCTGACCACTATTCCAGAACAAAACTTGTTCTAAACCCAGGAGAGTATGCTGTTAGAGGAAGTATTATTGATGTTTTTACGTCTAATAGTAATGTCCCGATCAGAATAGAGCTTTTCGATAATGTCATTGATGATATTAGAACCTTTGAGCCGTCAACACAGCGCTCCTTGTCAAAACATGATAGTGTCGAGATTAATCCCTTTGATAAGAGCATTAAGCATCACGAGTATGTAATCCCACATGAAATACTGTTTGACCTAAATATAGGTGATAAAGTAGTGCATGTTAATCATGGTATTGGGATTTATCAAGGTTTACAAAGGATGACGTTTGGAAAATTTGAAGGCGAGTATGCAGTAGTTGAGTATCAAGAAGGCGACAAGATTTTTATCCCTATTGAGCAACTTGCAAGAATATATAAGTTTACTGGAGGCACATCACCAGTAATTAATTCATTGAGAGACAAGCTCTGGGAAAAGACACAGCAGCGAGTTAAAAAAGTAGTTAAAGATGTTGCCAAGGATCTTTTCCATCTATATAAAAACAGGAAGCTAAGGGATGGTTTTTCCTTTCAGGAGGATAGTGAGCTTACTTTGCAGTTAGCAGAGTCATTTCCATTTAAGGAGACACGAGACCAGCTTAAAGCTATAGAGGATATTAGAAAAGACATGGAGGCACCAAAGGCTATGGATAGACTGGTTTGTGGTGATGTTGGGTTTGGTAAAACAGAGGTCGCGATAAGAGCAGCACTTAAAGCTGTTGTTAGCCGAAAGCAGGTTGCTATGCTTGCACCAACGACGATTTTATCTAAACAACATTATGAGGTTTTTAAGAGTAGGCTTGAGAGTTTGGGTGTGAATGTCGAGTTTATAAACAGGTTCAAAACTAGGAAAGAACAACAAGGAACTTTAAATCGGTTAAAGCTAGGAATGATAGACATTATTGTAGGAACACATAGACTACTTCAGAAGGATATTGAGTTTAGTGACTTAGGACTACTTATTATTGATGAGGAGCAGAGGTTTGGCGTTATTGCAAAGGAGATGCTTAAAAAATATCGAAGTCATATTGATGTTCTAACGCTATCAGCTACACCATTACCACGAACCTTATATATGTCTATTTCAGGGATTCGAGACATTAGTGTTATTAATACACCACCGTTAGCGCGTTTACCAATAATTACAGAAGCACATGAGTTTGATATAGATTATATTAGGGATAAGATTAAGTTTGAGCTTAAACGTAAGGGGCAAGTTTTTATTTTACACAATCGCATAAGCGATATTGTTCATTTGAGGAATCAGCTTCATCATGTACTACCTGATATTGATATTCGAGTTGGTCATGGGCAGATGAGTGCTCACCAGTTAGAAAACTTGATGATGGACTTCTATGAAGATAAATTCCATGTGCTTATAGCTACAACTATTATTGAAAATGGGGTGGACATCCCTAATGCACATACAATGATAGTTAATAATGCAGAACATTTTGGTCTTGCTCAGCTTCACCAGCTTAGAGGAAGGGTTGGAAGGAATCAGATTCAATCGTATTGCTATTTGTTGTACAGAGACAAGAGTTTGTTTACTCAAGAAGTAAAGGAGCGTTTTGAGGCGTTAATGGAGTTTTCTACGCTTGGGTCTGGCTATGACATTGCACTTAGGGATTTAGAACTTAGAGGTATCGGAAATATTCTTGGCACTGCACAAAGCGGGTACATGGAAGCTGTTGGATTTGAGTTCTATATGCATATTTTAAATGAGGCGATTGCTAGTGAAAAAGGTGAAAAGCATAGAGAAAGACCTTATTTGAATATTTCAACCAGAATGCAAGCATATATCCCAGAAGAGTATATTCCAGATATGAGCATTAGGTTGGCGTTATATAAATCGATAGCAAGCCTAGATAGTAAGCAAGCAGTTCAAGAGTTAGTAAAGGAATGCGAAGATAGGTTTGGGAAGTTGCCTGAGAACTTAGTTGTTATGTTGCAGCTGATTAGTTATGAGTTACAGGAATAAAACTATTATTGTATCTATATCAATATTTTTATTATAATGTCAGATAATGATTAATAACATTCTAAAGTTTTTAGCTCCTATTAAGTGGCACTTTCTAACTTCATCTATTATTCCAATACTGGTATGCTTTATATTAGCTAAATCAGCAGGATACTTAGCTGGGATTATTGAGATTGTCCTTTTGTTAGCAGGTACAATTATCATAAATATTGCTATTTATTTGCGTGATGAACATGTCGCAAATAAAGATAAAAAGAGTATCTTAACATTGTTATTATTTGCTTTATTGTGGGTTACAGTTGCTGTTATTTTTATGTATTTTATATTTTATTCTAGCTATAACTTGATATGGTTTCTGTTTGCTGGATATTTTGCTTTTTTATTTAATCAAACAAAGTATCGTGAATTTATGACTTTTCTTTTGTTTGGACCGTTAGTTTTTCTGGGGTTGTTTTATGCGTTAAGTGCAAGTTTTTCTTTTATAGTACTTATGTTTTCTATAGCCTTTGGACTAATTATGATGGCTGCTAGTACCTTGAATATTTTAATGAAAACAGAGCTCAGGTATTTAAAAAGGATTGTGAAGGGGAAGCGCTTATATTATTTTTCATTAGTTTTTCCATATGTGATTGTTTTATTGTTTGTAATTTTCAGGCATCAATGGCCACTGTTAATTGTCTTTTTTTTAAGTATTAGGGTTTATGTTTTAGTTATGAGGGTTTTCTATAATGATTTATCTGAAGAAACACTTGCTAAAACATATCAGCTACAAAGCTTTTTTAGTATTTTATTAGCGGTAGGGATAATTATAGATTTTATTATTTAGCTAACAAAAAGCCCAGAGTTAACCGGGCTTAATTATTATTGTTACAGCATTGTATCTTTACAGCGGTCACCAATACAAACTTTTTTGAATCTTACATTAACGTTGTGTTGAATAACATATAATGCTGGTATCAACAGTAGGGTAATTAGTGTTGCAAACACAAGTCCCCAAGCAATAGCTAACATAAGAGGAACGATGAATGGATTGTCTCCACCAAACCCATAGGCAGTTGGAAATAATCCAGCAGCAGTAGTAATGGTCGTTAATAGTATAGGTCGTAGACGACGTTTTGCCGCTTCTGCCATCTTTTCTGGAGTAACCCCAACTTCATGTTTCTTTTGATTAAGAAAGCTAATCATAACCAGAGAGTCGTTTACTACAACACCGGTTAGTCCAATAACACCAATCATGGAAGCGAAGCTGAATGGCTGATTATGTAGGAAGAAGGTGAAAATAACACCTGAAAGGCTGAAAGGGATAGCTGTCATAACTAAGAATGGTTGAGTAAAGCTGTTAAATAGTACAACCAAGATAAAGTAGATTCCTACTAGCGCAAGTATAAGTGCAGAGTATAGGCTGCTCATCGCTTCTTCGGTATCTTTTTCTTCTCCACCAAACACTATTCTTAATTCTGGGTTCTCCTTTTCAATAGGCGTTAGAGTGTCTTTTAATTTTCTATTAATTTCGGAAGCAGTGAGTTTTTCCAAATCAATATCAGCAAAGATAGTTATTGATCTGATGCCGTCATAATGATTTATTTTTAGTTTATCATCTCTTTCTTTTGTGCTAATGAATTGTCCAAGCGGAATAAGCTTTCCTTGGTTATTCATTACTGTGAGAGCGTTCACATCATTAATACTAGATGATTTTAAAGGAGATGAAGAATACCTTGATGATTCATTTAGGATAACTCTAAAGTCAACATCTTCACCATTTGCTCTTAGTTCTGTTACAACAACACCGTCGTAAGCTGCTCGGATAGTATTCGCAACAGAAGCAGCATTTAGTCCTAGTCTAGACATGAGGCCGTAGTCAAAAGAAATGTCTATTCTTTTTTTGCCTTTACTTTCATTGTCGTCAATATCAAAGACTCCTTTTTCATTAGCTAAGATTTTCTTTACTTGTTCTGTAATTTTGCTTCTTACAGCATCATTATCACTCACTAGTGTTATTGTGATGGGTTTTCCTAACGGGGGACCGTCAGATACAACATCTACAACTAAGCTTGTGAAGCCTTTGACTCCTTCAAAGTCTTTTTTGATGTTTTTAACAATTTCGGTTGAGGTAATGTCGCGTCCATTCATAGGAGTAAGATGAAGCATGATGTTGCCAACAAATCCAGCTTGATAGTTGCCTCCGTAGTCAGCCACATCTGGTATCTTTTGTCCAACTGTGGAAACTACAGATGCAATATATTTGCCAATATATGGTTTTAGTTTTTCTTCTAGTTGCATGGAAAGTCTGGCTGTTTCTTCAAGGCTAGTTCCCTGTTTTGTTTCATACATTATATATGCGTATAGTCCATCATCTGATGGGAATAGTCTAAACTTAATACTTGTAAACATAAGTATTATTGAGAAAGCAAACATAAGGATGAAAGATAACGCAACTTTATATTTGTGATGAATTGTAAATAGAACAATTTTTTCGTAAATGTTTTCCAGTCTGTTCATAATTGTAACTTTTTCTTTTTCTTTTTTCTTAACTTGTATGCTAGCAATATGAGCAGGTAATAGAAACAAAGACTCTAGTAGGGATGCGACAAGTATTAGTGAAACAGCAATTGGCATTTGAACCATAAATTTCCCCATAATTCCCTTCATGAAGAGCATGGGTAAGAATACAATAACAGTGGTAGTAATAGTCGCAACAACTGGCCATAGAACCTCCTGAACACCTTTAATAGCAGCTTCAATAGGTGGTAGTCCTTGTTCTCGGTAGTGGTAGATGTTTTCGCCAACAATAATAGCATCATCAACTACCATTCCTAGTACAATGATTATCCCAGTTAAAGTTATGAAGTTAATCGTTAATCCAAAGTATGGAAAAAGTGCTAGCGAAAATAAGATAGAAACTGGGATTCCTAGCGCTGTCCAGAAAGCTATTTTGAAGTTTAGAAGGACTAGAAGGGTGATGATAACAAGAACAAAACCCATTTTAGCATTGCTTATTACAAGGTTTAGAAGGTCTTTAGTTTCTGTTGAGTAATCTACAACTTGCACTGCCTGTACATTTTCAGGAAGTGTTTTTTGGAATTCAGCAAGAACTTTTTTGATTTCTGCTGAGGCTTTAATAACGTCAGCTTGTGGTTTCTTCTTAACAAGTAGATTAATGGATTTTTTACCATTGGTGCTTGTTTCTAGTTCTGGTTTTTCATAGCCGTCAATAATTCTTGCAATGTCTGAAACTACAATTCTATTGCCTTGGAAATCACTTCTTACTATTACGTCTCCAACGTTTTCTATTGCATCAAACTCAGACATAACGATAAGTTTCTTTTCGTTATCTTTACTTTTTAAATCTCCAGCACTCATCCTGAAGTTGTGCGCTGTAATTCCTGCCATAACTTCAGCTAATGAAACATAGTTAGAGATAAGTTTGTTTTGGTCTACCTCTACTTTTACTTCTTTTTCTAAATACCCATATTTATATACTGAACCAACAACTTTGTTAGCCTTAAATTTGTCTTCTAGTGCTTTTGCATATTTTCTTTTAAGACCATAATCTGCGTCTCCTAAAATAGCAACTTCAATCAGAGGAATTGCGTCTGTATTTATCTCAATAATTAGTGGTTTGTTTTTGATGTCAGATGGGAGGTTGTCTACTTGGTCTACTGCTTTTTTGATATCTGCTTTTGTTTTTGCAGTATCTACAGAATCGTCAAGTTGGATAGCAATAATAGAATAGTTTTCTAGAGATCTTGAATTAAGCTCTTTTATTCCGTCAACACCTTTCAGCTTTTCTTCAATTTTATTGGTTACTTTTAGCTCAACATCTTCTGGTGAGGCGCCTGGATAGACAGTAGTAATGCTAACAAAACCGTAGTCAACAGAGGGGTAGCCTTGTTTGTTAAGGTTGTTTAGAGCAAATGTTCCCATTAGCAATATAAATGTTAGAACAAGATTTACTACTTTTGGTCTTCTAATAAAAAATTCAATTATTCCCATCATGATTATTTTTCTCCTTTGTTTGCGTTAATTATGGATTTAAGTAATGGCATTTTTTGGTACTGGTCAAGTTGTGATGATAGCTGGTTAAGTAGCATAGCTTTGGTTGTTTTAAGTGTTTCAAGCTGAAGCTTAATGTTAAGTAGTTGGTCTTGAGCGGCAATGACAAAATATAGTGAACTTCTGCCTTGTTTAAAGCGTTTCTCTTCTAAATCTGTATGTTCAATGGCTAGAGAAATAAGGTCTTTATTTTCATTTATCATGAGGTCAATATCTTTAATATTTTCAAAAAGAGTGGTGATGCCATCAATGCTCATTTTGAAGGTTTCTTCGTTTTGTTTTTTGATTTTTTCAAGCGCAAATTCAGCTGCTTCAGATTCTTTTTTACTTATGGTGTTTTCAAGTGAAGTCTCCATCTTTAGTCCAATAGTTAGTGGTGCTTGGTTTCCAAGGTTTGGCACAATATCACCTATCTTGTTAGTGGCTGTTCCAAATGTCTTAGATAAAAAGAGTTCAGCAGAAGGTTGTGTTAGGTCTTTTTTGTAATCCATGGTTTCCTTTTGGATTTTTTCTTGGATTTTAAGTGCTTTAGACATGCTCGAATTTGTTTTAATAAACTCAATACTTTCTTTTCGAGTATTGTTTAAGTTTAAGACAAGGCTTTTCTGCGGAATTATAGAAGAAAAGTCGGTTACAACTGAATCTCCTATTCTTGAAGCAACCTTAATGTATTTGTTTTTTAGGTCTTGTTTTGCGGCAATAGACTGTACTGATTTTGCTTTTAGATTTTGTTTTGCTTGAACAAGGTCAAGCTTCTCTGATGCGCCTTTGTTGTATTGCTGAGTAATTAAGTCTACTTGTTCCTTTGCTTTCTCAAGTTGTTCTTCTGATATTTTTACAGTTGTGTAAGCTAGTTGCCATGCCAAGTAATCATCTACGAGTGCTTTGTAGAAATCTTCTAAATCTTCAGCATATTTAAGTTCAACAAGTGCTTTATTATATTTAGCCATTGTTAGTGGATATTTATCTAGTTTGCCAAAAGCATTCTTAAGTATAGGTTGGCTGATGCTGAAATTGATGTTTGTGGCATAAACATTACTTGCGCCTCCGAGGAAACTAGGTATCTTTCTCATAAGCATTGTATCGGAAGCAATCTTAACTCTTGTGCCTGAATCTAGCATTAAGGAAGTAGCTCCGACATTAAACTGATAGATTTCTGCATCTGATGAGTAAATGGTTGTGCCTTGAACAGCATAACCATTGGTATAGGAAGTGTTAAGGAAGAGGTTCCAGTCGTTAATGCCGTTGATGGTTTCTAGTGACCTTAGTTGTGACATATAGTCTGCTTGTGTCTTTCCTATAAGCGGATGCTTTGTTAGCGACAAGACGATGTAGTCATCCAAAGGTAGCGTTTGTGCAAACCCCAGACAGATTAAGCTTAGTGTTAGTATTGTTTTTTTCATAATTTTTCCTCCTTATTTTTGCAATCTAAATTATCAACGAAAATTTCGAATAATTCAGCGTTGTTTATTACTTCAGTTATCCATTGCTTTTCAGCTTTTAAGTGAAAAGATAATTGTGCTTTGTAGAGATTTAGTATTTTAGAGAATTTGTCTCTAACTTCAGTAGGTAGTTCGGTTTTAGTTTCTTTATCGTCAAATTTGTATTGATACGAATCTATTTGATGCAGAAGTCCATCAATCTTGATTATTGCTTTTTCTCCATATTCTTTAATTTGATCAGGGTTTTTGTCGTGGTTACAAACAAGCGCTAAGTTAAATCCATAGTAGGCAGGAAACAGTCCCATAAATGATTCTTCTTGTAATTTATGGTATTCATCCTGTCCTTTATTCGTAATTTTGTAGAGAGTTTTAGTTGGGCGAGAGCCATCTTTTTCTTTTCCAGTTTGTTCTATCGCGCCTTCTTTTTCTAAAGTTGAAAGCGCGTTATAAACAGAACCTGGTTTAATGTCTGTCCACATAGAAAGTAGTCTTTTGTCGATCTCGTGGATAATATCATATCCGCTTCCTTCGTACATTTGCCCTAGTAAGCCAAGAGTTACAAATTTGGTTATATTCATAGTAGACTCAATTTTATATATTCAAAGTTGAATAGTCAAGATGTAATATTTAAGGCAATTATTATTGTTTATAAATATATTCCAACTGTAAACTTAATTGATACACCAGAGAAATCTAGCTCAGGCATAGAACTGTCAGCTGTTTGTGCAACTCTTCTTAACTCAGGTATTTTGCCATAAAAATACGATACACCAACTCCAACATGGATGTCTTCTTCTACCAGCCATAAGCAATCGGCACCTATACTATATGCTAATCCCATTCCGTATCTGTAGGTAGTGTAATAATTTTGAGCAGTATCGTCTGTTTTGGAATATGTAAAGCCACCCAATAAAACACCTAGACCAACATCACTTTTGAATACAAAGTTATCTGTAAGTACCCATTTATTATCTAACACAAACTGAATGCTCCCATATCCAGCAGAGAGGTCTTCAAAAGTATTTGGTGAGCTTTCGCGAAGAGTATAGTTAAGTCCACCCTGAAACTTGAAACCAGTTGAGAAAGTTTTGTTTACTGGAAATAAGATGCTACCGCCACCACCATAAAGGTGTGATATTTTTTCAGTACCAGCATATTTAGTGTTTAATTTATCTAAATTAACTCTTTGAATGAACCCATAACCAATAATCCTGAGAAACTGAGATTTAGTAGAACCATAGCTAGGATCGATATTTTTAAGCCGACTTTTCTTTTTTTTCTTTTTTTTCTCCTTTTGTTATTTGATATTCGAAAACCTCATTTATTTGTAACCCAAAAGCATCCGCTATACGAAAAGCTAATTCTAAAGAAGGATTATATTTTCCTGATTCAATAGCTATTATCGTTTGTCTAGATACGCCTGTTTTTTCAGCAAGTTTTTTCCTTTATAGCAATACTGATGGCTAATAAGATGTGAAAAAGTATTTGAATTATTATCGTTGTAACTATGGAAATAAGTATGAATACTAGTATTGAGTTTGACCAAAACTTAAGGTTATGAAGAATTTCAACCCCGCTTTTTTGATAAGTTGTTAAAAAATAGTATAAGTAACTTATTAATAAAATCATTCCAGTTGCTATTAGTACAATGGTTCTTTTTATTTGATAAGTCATTTGCTCCTCCTTTGTTAGGTTATTGTTACTAATTGTAAAGTATGTTTTACATTTAGTCCAAGAAAGTCATCCCGACCGAAGGGGCTCGAGATGACATATGATTCTAGTTTGGAATTGTTTTACATAAGCAAGGGGCTACAATGAGCCCTTGCTTAGAAGGCATAATTATAGGGTAGAAGCTTCAATACGTCTGTTTTTAGCCCGTCCTGCTTCAGTGTTGTTGGTAGCAACTGGATTAGCACCACCAAGACCTTGAGCAGTTATTCTGTTTTTGCTAATACCGTATTTGTAGATAAGCACGTTTGCTACTGCTTTTGCTCTAAGCTCTGATAGCTTCTTATTAAAAGCTTTACCACCTTGACCATCAGTATAGCCTTTGATTGAAAGTTTTATTTCTGGATGATCCATAAGGAATTCTGCATATTTTTGAAGAGATTGAGCATAAACAGGCTTAACAACGGAAGCACCAGAGTCAAAATTGATTTGCATGTTTAGTTTCTCAACTTTTCCAGTTTTTACATATATTTCTTCTAGTTTACTTTTGTAGGTATTCACAGGCTCTTTTATTGCTGGGACAGGGACTATCGGTTTTACTTCCTCAACTTTCTTTGGAGTTTTTGAGAGAGGCATATTGAAAATGATTTGGTAAATAGTATCATTGCCTAAAGTGTGGCCGTAGTATATGTTTTTGACTTCAAGTCTTGGTTCGAAGTTGTCAGCAAGTTTTATAAAACAACCAAAGCCTAAGTCAAGACCTAGTCTTGCTTCGTATCCACCAACGCCACCAATACCAGCTAGTAAATATGGTTTAATGATGCTGTTGTTTTGAAATAGGTATAGTGCATTTACTCCTCCACCAACTAAGAGTTTATCTTCTCCAACACTAGGAATTCTTCCAAAAATCAGTCCGATATTATAATCAAGGAATAGTGATTCGCTGATTTTGTCTGTGTAGTAAGCGCCGATTTCCCATGCGTTATTATGGTTCTTGGTATGGTCCATATAATGATAGCCGATGTATGGTGATACAACTGCGTCATATGAATAACTAAAAGATAGTAAAGCTATTATTGAAACTAAAAGAAATTTTATTTTTTTATACATTTTATTCACTCCATTTTTTTATAGTTTACATCTTAGGTTATTGACCACCAGATGTCAAATTTGCCTAAATCATAAAGTAGACAATCCTCTACTCAGGTTAAATATACAATATGTCGAAGATAGACTTAAAAAGTTGCAGTTATTTATAAATAATCGTTTATTAATTTGTAATCACAGATTAAATTTGTATAATGAAAGTAAAAATATCTGAAGATTATAGGGGAATTAATAAGTGAACAATTCAGAAATAACAAAATCAGTTCAAGTTGCGCTAGCTGGTCTATGGGGATTAGCTATTGGAGCATACTTGATTATTGCTGTTATTAATATGGTATTAGGCAACATCCCATTAATGGGATGGGCTGCTTGTTTAATTTTAAATGGATCTTTTAGTGTTGGGCTCGCAATTTTTTCTTTAAATCTTATTCGAGGCAAAAAAGTATTTTTTAATCAAATATTTGATGGGTTAAGCCACTTTGGTGTATCCATGGTTGCTTACTTACATGTGTTTTTTTATACATTTTTGTGGACTTTACTTTTTTTGGTGCCAGGAATAATTGCTTTTTTATCATACAGCATGACTTTCTACATAATTGCAGATAACCCTCGTATTTCAGAAAAAGAAGCAAGAACCAGAAGTATAGAAATGATGCAAGGTAAAAAATGGAAGCTTTTTTGTTTGTATTGTAGATTTATTGGATGGTTTTTTCTAAGTATAGTAACTCTTGGGCTTGGGTTCTTATTTTTAGCTCCTTATGTTGGAATCAGTGTTGCTAAGTTTTATGATGATATAAAGTAATGCATCAGAATAAGATATTCAAGTTTATTAAAAAAGGAATTAGATTAAGTAATAGTATTATACCGAATAGCAGTAAGGCTAAGGTTAAGCTAGGGCTTGCTCCTGGCTCGCTTGTTTTTACAGGAGAGCGAAAGATGGAGAAAGCAGAAATTTCCGTCATACAATTTTCCCAAGATACTTATCAAGAAATTGATCATGTGGATGTAAAAGGTGTAATCGCTCTTATAAAAGACTTTAATGGTACAACCTGGATTAATGTTGATGGACTTCATGATGAGAAGATTGTTGAAGAGATTTGTACTCATTTTGGCGTCCATAAGCTTGTAATGGAGGATATTTTAAGCATTGGTCAACGTCCAAAATTAGAAGACCATAGCGACTATTTACATTTAGTTTTAAAGATGTTGACTATGGAAGAGAATGATACAAGTGTTAATTATGAGCAGTTAAGCTTTATTTTGAAGGGGAACGTTTTAATCTCTTTTCAGGAAAGAAAAGGCGATGTATTTGACGGCGTTAGAAGAAGAATAAAAGAAGGTAAAGGTGCGATTAGAAGCAGAAGGTCAGATTATTTGTTATATGCCCTTATGGACTCAGTTGTCGATTATTATTTTGTAATACTAGAGATTTTTGGAGAAAAGTTTGAGCAAATTGAGACTTCTTTGCTTGCTCATCCTAACAAGAGTACTCTCAATAAATTGCATTTATTACGTAGAGAAACTTTAAATATTCGTCGCTCTATTTATCCGTTACGTGAGGTTGTGAGTGATTTTGAGAGAATAGAAGCACCAGTAGTAAGTAAAGATATAAATGTTTTCATAAGGGATTTGTATGACCATACTATTAGGGTTATTGAAACAGTGGAAGTTTTTAGAGAGACAGCGACAGGGCTATTAGATTTATATATGAATAGTGTTTCTAATAAGATGAATGAAGTAATGAAAGTATTAACAATTATATCTACCATCTTTATTCCGCTAACCTTTATTGTTGGGGTTTATGGAATGAACTTTGACAACATGCCAGAGCTTCATCTTCACTATGGATATTTTATGGTGTTAGGTTTTATGGGTTTTGTTTTTATTGGAATGATTATTTATTTTAAAAAGCAAAAATGGATATAATAAAAAAACCCCATAACTGGGGTTTTTTTATTATTAATTTCCTTTGTTTGTATTATTGAATTGAAGCTTCGATTCGTCTATTCATTGCACGTCCTTCAGTTGTATCATTTGTTTCAACAGGGTTAGCATCTCCAAGCCCTTCAGCAGCAATACGGTCTTTGTTTAGTCCATAGTCTTTAATAAGTGCATTTGCTACTGCGTCTGCTCTTTTTTGTGAAAGCTGCTTGTTTGCGTCAGCATCTCCAGCGTTGTCAGTATAACCCTTTATCGTTAGTTTAAGTGTTGGGTGTGCTACAAGGAAGTCAGCATAATCTTGAAGTGCTATTAGATAGTCTTCTTTTACTGTTGCTGAGCCAGAGTCAAAGTTTATTTTCATGTCTAGCTTTTCCACTTTTCCATTTTTATTAAAAGCTTCTTCAAGTTCATTTTTTGCGTTTGGCCATGTAAATACAATTTGATAAACAGTGTCATTACCTAAAGTATTTCCATAATAAATGTTTTTTACTTCAAATCTTGGTTCAAAGTAGTTGCTGATTTTAACTTTTACTCCTAATCCAAGGTTAAGTCCTACTCTAGACTCATATCCAACATCTCCACCGATTCCACCAAGAATATAAGGTGTAACCCTTCCAAATTTAGCTACATTGTAAAGTGCGTTAACTCCTCCAGCTAGAAGTAATTTTCCTTCTGAAGAACTTTTTACTGAGCTAAGAACAAGTCCAAGGTTGTAATCTAAATATAGTTGCTCACCTATCTGGTCTGTATAATAAGCACCTAGTTCCCAAGCATTATTTAGGTCCCTTGTTTGATCCATGTAGTGGTATCCCAGATAAGGTGAAATCACAGCATTTGAAGAATAACCAAAAGAAAACAAAATAAAGAATAACGAAAACATAACTGTAACTCTTTTTATTTTTACCCCTCCTATATAAAGTAGATATTATAATAAATTATTAAGAAGGCTAGGTCAATGAAATATGAATTAAGCATGAAGTTGCAGTTTCCTGATATAATTCCAAAATGACTATAAGAGTTTTTGCATCATTAATGGCTGTTTATTTTATTTGGGGCTCTACTTACCTTGCCATGAAGACAGCAGTTTATGCCTATCCACCATATTTAATGAGCGGTATTAGGTTTTTTGTAGCAGGAATTCTATTCTTTATATTTTTAATGATTTTTAAACAAAAGAAATCACCATCTATAAAACAGTGGATTAACTCAGCAATAATCGGGACGTTATTCTTTGCAGGCGGAACAGGTCTCGTTGGTTATGCTCAGATTTGGGTGACGAGCAGTGCTGCTGCAATGGCAGTTGCGGTTATTCCTATTTGGATTTGTATTATTTCGTTGGCAGTACGTGATTATCCTAGTTATTTAGAATTTGTTGGAGTAATCATTGGATTTATTGGAATTATTGTTTTAAATATGTCATCACAAATACTGGTAGATCCGATAGGTGGAGTTCTTTTGTTTTTTGCTCCACTTCTGTGGTCAATAGGAACAGTGCTTTCAAGGAAGCTGGAGTTGCCAGACGGGTCTATGAGAACTGCAACACAGTTACTGACAGGTGGACTAGCTTGTTTTTTCGTTAGTCTAGTTATCAGAGAACCTTGGTCTTTGCCACAACAAGAAGTTTGGTTTAACATAGTTTATCTTGTTATATTTGGTTCTTTTATTGCATTTACTGCCTACAACTATTTATTAACTAATACTTCTCCAGTCTTAGCAACGAGCTATGCGTTTGTGAATCCTTTGATTGCTGCGATACTTGGTGTATTAGTAGGAGAATCATGGAGCGGGCAATTATCAGTGGCACTTGCGCTAATTTGCTTAGGGGTTGTTGTGGTTATTTATGGAAGAAAAAAGACGTAGGGTTTAATTTGAAAGTACTGCTAATCCAGCCACCCATCGAAGATTTTTATCTAACAGAAATTAGAACATATCCACTTGGATTACTTTACTTGGGAACTTTTCTTAAGAAAAATGGTCTAAATGTTGAGATACTAGACACACTAAGTCCTTACAAAAAAAAGACGATACAATTACCGAAACAGTTTTCTTATTTGAAGAAAACATATAGCGAAAAAGAAGTTGGACCTATTAAACTATTTGGTGCTTATTACCGATTTGGGTTATCTGATGAAGAAATTCTAAATAAAATAGAGAGCTCAAACCCTGAGGTAATTGGGATAACTTGTAATTTTACTGCGTACTTTAATATTGTAGCGGAGTTAACGAGAAAGATTAAAGATAAATTTCCTAACATAAAAATAATCATTGGTGGTTATCATGCAACAGTTTATAAAGAAGAGATTGTTAAGAATTATCCATGGATAGACCATATTATTAAAGGGGCAGCCGAGAATGATTTCTTGAAAGCTGTTGGACTTCCTATGGATGAAGACAGCTGTTTTATAAAAACTATTCCAGATAGATTGCTTATAAATTCAAAGAACTATCAGATGCATAAGAAGAATTTTAGCTTTATTGTTGCAACCAGAGGCTGCCCGAAGAAGTGTACTTTTTGTACGGTTTCTTCGATGCACGGGGATAGCTTTGTTTTGAGGTCGGCTGATAGCGTTATAGCAGAGATGCAGGATTTGTACTCAAAACATAATGTAAGGGTATTTGATTTTGAGGACGACAATCTGTCTTTAAATACGACTTGGTTTAGTGATTTGCTTGATGGGATTATGACAACATTTTCAGAAAATGATATCCAACTTTATGCAATGAATGGAATTTCTGTGGAGACTCTTTCCAAGGAGATACTAGAAAAAATGTGGCAGGCTGGTTTTCGAAACCTGAATGTTTCATTAGTAACTGCTCAAGATGCAATCAAACAGAAGCTTAATAGACCATTTACTAATGAGCAGTTTGAGAAAATTGTTTCAGATGCGGTGGTCTTAGGTTATGAGATAACGGCATATTTAATAATTGGATTACCTGAGCAAACAAAGCAGGAAATCGATGAAACGATTACCTATTTGTCCTCTTTGGGCGTGCTTGTTGCTCCATCATTTTATTATCCACCACCCGGCACAAAGGATTTTGATTGGTTAGTAGAAAAGAAAATAATTGATGCAGATAATTGGATTTCCTTTCGATCATCAGTGTTTCCAGTTGAGACAGAGTATTTGCAGAGAGAAGATTTAGTAGATTATTTTCTAAAGATTCGACTTAACAATTTTTGTTCAGAGATAAAGAAAAAGTATGGGCTAAAGGAAGTAACAGTAAAGTCATTAGAAAAAATCACGAGTCAAACTTTGCAAAGCATAGATATTCAAGATGCTACTGAAGAAGAGATAGGAATCGTACAGCTCAAAGAGTATTTGTTGACTGGTGAGATCCAAAGAGTCTTGAAAAAGTAGCATTTGATTTCACTCGTTCAAGGTCTTATTATGTTTGTAATATGAAAAAGACTATTAACATTAAAATAGATGGCATGACTTGTGCGAGTTGCGTTTTACATGTTGAAAATGATATTAAAGATATGCAAGGCGTTTATAGTGCTGTTGTTAACTTGCCCTTAAAGCGAGGAGACGTTTCTTTTGATGATGAAGTGACATCTGAAAAAGATATTGTAAAAGTAATAAAGAATGCAGGATTTAAAGCTACCCTGATTGAAGAAAAGAATCGTGAATCTGATATAGCTAATTCTCAAATAGAAGAAAAAGAGAACATTAAAGAGCGCTTAAGAAAGCTATTAGTTACTGCGGTGTTAAGCGTTATTGTTTTGCTGCTGGGATTTGTTTGGAAAGAACATCGCGGAATGGAAATTATGATGGTTCTTTCTTTAATAATAATTCTTTACGGTGGCAGAGGGTTTTTTATAAAAGGTATTCCTGATTTATTTAAAGGTAGGCCAGCAATGGATACTTTAGTTGCGCTGGGAATTGGTTCTGCCTTTATCTATTCTGTATTTTTAATGTATTTTACGAACAAAATGGAAGAGTACTTTATGGACGTTGCAATTATTACTACGTTTATTTTGCTTGGTAGATACTTAGAAGCAAGAGCCAAAGGAAGCGCTGGAGCTGCTATTAAGAAGTTATTAGAGCTTTCACCTAAGATTGCACACAGGATTATTAAGAATGGCGAGATAGAGGATATTAGTGTTAATCGTGTACAGATTGGTGATGTTTTACTTGTAAAGCCAGGAGAGAAGATTCCAACTGATGGTGTTATAACAGAGGGTTACTGTTCTATTGATGAGTCGATGGTTACAGGTGAAAGTATACCCACAGACAAAGTGGTTGGTGATAAGGTTATTGGTGCGACCATCAATGTAAACACTTCTTTTACAATGGAAGCAAGAAAAATAGGCTCAGATACTGTTTTGTCTCAGATAGTAAAAATGGTGCAAGAGGCACAGATGCATAAGGCTCCTATTCAAAAGATTGTTGACGTAGTTGCAGGTTATTTTGTTTGGGGTGTATTAGTAATTGCAGCTATTACTTTTGTGGTATGGTCAATAATTTATGGAGGAATAACTTCTGCTGGTTTTGTTCCAACGGTGGCTGTTTTGATTATTGCTTGTCCTTGTGCGCTTGGTTTAGCTACACCTATCTCTATTGTGGTTGCTTCAGGTAAAGGTGCTCAGCTAGGTATTATTATTAAGAAGACAGAAAGCTTAGAGAAAGCGCATAGGATTACTGCTGTTGCTTTTGATAAAACAGGAACCATAACTAAAGGTCAGCCAGAGGTGCAAGAGTTTAAGGTGTTGAGTGGTAAAGATATTGATGCTGTTGAAACAATTACTCTGGTATGGTTTGGGTTATTTTTAATTGCGTTGATAACAACCGTTGGGGCTTTGCTTTGGTCTTTAAAAATGGCAGAAAAGCCATCAAAAATATTTGGCTCATTAATTCCAATAATTTTGTTGTTCATATTTAGTTATCGTAAAATCAATCCACCATTCACTGTTTACTGTTAACTGTTATCCATTTATTATTGAGATATGGAAAAAATAACCAGCACTCAGAATCAAAAACTCAAGAACTTAGCAAAGCTTCGAGATAAGAGACAGCGCGATGCAACAGGTTTATTTTTAGTTGAAGGCGAGAAAGAGATAGCATTAGCTTTGCACAATGGGTTTATTTGCCAAGAGTTGTGGGGTATTGAGGAAAAGCTGTCATCATTTTGTGAGGAATTTCCTAAATATCTTATTAGTATAGAGATGTTTGAGAAGATTGGGTATCGCGAGAAAACCGAGGCTGTTGTTGGGGTTTTTAAAAAGAAGAGCAGTATAATAAATTTACATGATGCTAAGTGTGTTCTTGTTTGTGAAGATATAGAAAAGCCAGGCAACATCGGTTCATTGTTTCGGATTGCTGATGGCGCAGGAGTTGATGTAATAGTTTTTAATAATCAACAAACAGATATTTATAATCCTAACGTTATTAGAAACAGTGTTGGAACTTTTTTTAGCGTACCATTTATTGTGTTATCACAAGAAGATACGTATAAACAACTTAAAGATGCTGGGCTTAATGTGTTGGTTGCAACACCAGAGGCTTCAATGGTTTATCATAAGGCAAAACTTGCAGATAAGTTAGCTTTAGTAGTTGGAAGTGAGCACGATGGAGTGTCATCCTTTTGGAAGGAACATTCCGAGATTAATGTTTCAGTTCCGATGCTTGGGCAAAATGATTCTTTGAACTTAAGTGTTAGTGTGGCAGTTATTCTTTATGATAGGATAAGGCAATTAGTATGAAAAAAAAGGGGTTTATTTCAGTTATTTTGTTAGCAATCATGATGGGGTTAATCATCATTTCTGTTTATTATATTGAGATGGTTTCGGTAAAGAAAAAGAATTTGCAAATGCAAAAGGACTCCTTAGTTAAAGATGTGACTGAGTTTAATAGTCGTCAATAGTTACTTTTCCTTGATGAAAAGTAACCAAAAATCAAGAGTGCTTCAATTCGCTGCGTGACTTTTGGGTAATTTTTATCGAACCCACTTGTTGACTGGAAAAGAATTTAGGCTTTTACGTAGATGGGCATTCTCAAAAAATTCCTACAAAGTCATTTTGCTCAGGTTCCGCACTCAGTTAATTAGAATGATTAGCTCCCCTTGCCTATTAGTCTTTCGTAAAGCATTTAAAAGATTTATAATGATATTAATATGATAAATATCGAAAAAGTTGAAAAAGAGCTGTATGAAGTTTTTGTTCCTGCGACACCGATAGCTGATCCTTATTTGCTAAAGGGTAGAGAGGGTGTGTTGAGTAATATTAAAGCGGCATATTTACGAAAAGGGTCTGGTGTTGTTGTATTTGGTGATAGAGGAGTTGGGAAGTCTTCTATCATTAAGGTAGCAAAACAAATAATAACAGACGGTGATCATTATTATCATTCAGCATCAAGTCAGGATAGTTTTGATTCAATAATGTTAAGTTGTTTGGATAATTATAATGTTTCACAAAGTATTACTGAGAAGGTAATGACTAAAACAGGTGGCATAAAGGGAGGCCTGAGTTTTTTTGGGTCAGAGGTTGGAGTTGATGGGACTGGTAGTTCATCTGTTAAGAGTGTAAGTATAGGAGAATCAATGCTTACACCTCAAGTAATATGTAAAAGGCTACAGGGCATTAAGGGAATGGTTATTATTGATGATTTTGAGACAATTAGCAGTAAAGAGGAAAGGCGTAAGTTTTCTGATTTAATAAAAAAATTGTCTGACAACGATTCATCTATAACACTTGTAATAGTTGGTATTTCAAAATCTTTGGATGAATTATTGGATGCACATCAATCATCACAAAGAAGTATTTCAGAAGTTAAAGTTGAAAGATTACCTAATTCAGAAATTCAGAAAATAATAGTTGATGGAATGAGTAAGTTAAAAATACGAATAGGAGACGAGTTAGTCTCTGAGATTGTTCAAATCTCTGCAAATTTTCCTTATTATACGCATTTAATTTGTGAAGGATGTGTAAGAGTTTTAATAGACCAGATTAGAAGTGGAGAAAGTAAAGAATTGGTAATAAATGCTAAAGTGCTTAGGAAATCTATCAAATATTCAATTGAGAATGCGAAACATACCATTTCTTCTACTTACACTAATGCTATTCTTAGGAAAAAATCTTCTGATAGGTTTATGTTCACATTATTTGCAATTGCAATGAATCAAGAAGAGCCAGTTAAGTATAATCAAATTAGTAATATGGTTAGTAAGCTTGAACAAAAAAATGAAGGATTAACAAATGTTTCTCATTACTTATTTACGTTGTGTAGTGATGGTATTCTTGAAAGAGTTGGTCGGGCTGGATATTATAAGTATAAAGACCCGCTAATGAAGGCATATGTGATTCTTATGACAAAAGAAGATTCTAAGGGAAATGCACTAAAGATAGTAAATGCTATGTTGGATGATGTGCGTAAACGATTGGATAATTTAGAATAAAGAGTAGTTTAGTGTTCTAAATTATATCCAAGATTTTATTGCTACTATCCTTTATGTATGTTTCAAATTCATTAGCAATAATGATGCTTCTAATTGATGTTTTAATAGGTACTACCGAAGTTTCAAATGTTAACACTTGATTTGATTGAACCCAATGTTTAGGTTTTAATCTTAATTCAAGTCTTTTTTTTGCTTTGTAAATTTTTACATGACCAAAGCTATTTTCTATAAAGTTATCAATCCATATTGAGTTTCCAGTTGATCTTGATTTTGAAATTATAGTTTCTTTAAGGCAATTTAAATCAACGGATAGACCACATAAATGAAAGATAGATCCGGCTCTTAAAAGAATAAAATAATAAATATTATTTATTTTTAATTCTTGTTTAGCTTTTTCATATTTGTTAATTAAAAATGTTTTCCAGTAATCCCATATAGTGTTTTGTTGGCCACTATTAAAAAGTTCATCAAGTGTATTATTTTCCCCGAAATTGTCATCAGAAAATTTTTGAGCAAGAGAGGTTTCTCCACTATCTGAGTTTGTTAGTTTTCCATCTATAGCAATTTTACAAGAAAGCATTTTAACGTCTGCCCCCCAATTATTGCCGACAATATCTATTGGATACGAACCGGCACCAACTGGCCTAACTCCTAATGCTTGAACAAACCATTGTTCGATATGTTCTTTTGGTATTTGAATTGGAAGAATTTTTTGGTCTGGTAATAGTTCTGGTTGGATATAGCAAGCTTTTTTTAAAAAATACTCTATTGCCGTTATAGCGGTCTTATCAAAAAATGATTTAAGCTCATCAGTGGTTAAAGGAGTTAATACAAAACTCATTTTGGATAATGAAGAAGAAAGGACTCTTCAACTTCAAGTGCTGTTGCAATTTTTTCAATATTTTTTAAAGTGATATTTTTTTCAGCACGTTCAATCATTCCAATATATGTTCTATGCACGCCAGCCTTGGTAGCTAGTTCTTCTTGTGAAAGAGATAGTTTTTGTCTTTCTTCTTTTACCTTAGTTGCAAATAATTTAAGTATATCTTTTTTCATAATAGGTACCGTCTATATATTAACTAGAAACTTACATTTTCTCGACATACTATAGTTAGCATATTTTGTTTTTATAGAAGTTCCGTGCTTGTTAACTAACACAGGTTAATGTAAAGTATTAGTAGGAAAAATATTTCTAATTTTTAAGAAAAAAGAGAGAAAACAGAATGAGTAAATTTAAAGTTGGAGAGTTGTTTGCTGGAGTTGGAGGTATTTCTCAGGGCTTTATTCGTGCTGGGTTTGATGTGGGATGGGCTAATGAAATAGATAAAAAAGCCTGTGAAACATATCGAGCAAATTATAATCATAGATTAATAGAGGCAGATATCCATTCTATCAATCCTAAAGATCTAGAAAACATAGATGTTTTGTCTGGAGGTTTTCCTTGTCAGGCTTTTTCAGTAGCCGGATACAGAAAAGGTTTTGACGATGCACGAGGCAATCTATTTTTTGAGGTTATGCGTCTAGCTGATCATTTACAGCCAAAGGCAATTTTTTTAGAAAACGTTAAAAACCTAGAGTCACACGACAAAGGTAATACTTTTAAGGTAATAGTTAAGACTTTGCAGGATAGTGGATATTATGTTAAATCAGCGGTCCTAAATACTTGTAAGTATTCTGAGTTACCACAAAACAGAGAACGAATATATATAGTTGCTTTTAAGAATATAAACAGTTATTACTCTTTTAATTTTCCAGGCAAGACCAGTAAAACTATAAACATTGAGGATATTTTAGATGTTGAAGTTGCTAATAAGTATTATTACAACAAAAGTAAATATTATGATCAGTTGAAAAGTGAAATAAACAAAGAATATACTATCTACCAATGGAGAAGAGTTTATCTTCGCGAAAATAAAAGTGGGGTATGTCCTACTTTGACGGCAAATATGGGAACTGGTGGACATAATGTTCCTCTTGTTAAAGATGGAAAAGATATTAGAAAACTAACACCAAGAGAATGTTTTCGGTTGCAAGGTTTTCCTGAAAACTATGTGTTGCCAGAGTATGTTTCTGATACTGCGTTATATAAACAAGCAGGTAATAGTGTTTCAGTGCCAGTAATTGAGCAGATAGCACAAAACATAAAAAGCAGTTTAAGGATTAATGACGAGTTAATTGGTTCTTATATAAATAAAAGTAGCAAAGAATTTACAAGCGAACAAATTGATAGATTAGTAGCTGTTTAGTTCATATAATATAAATTACCATGAGGAGCTACGCTATGAGCTTTGTCTCTTAGCAGATGCTCCTTTTTTATTTATTTTTGAGGCTCCCTCATGGAGGGAGCTGTCGAACGTTAGTGAGACTGAGGGAGTTAAACCACTATATACAAAATTCACTAACTCTATGGTAATATAATCCTTCCCGAATTTTACACTGAGGTTCTCGAAGTGCAAGGGAAGGTGCCCGATAGGGCGGAAGGGTCTAAAAATGAAAATAGATGTTAATCCATTATTAGCAGAAGTAGGAGTGAGTCTTGCTATAGATTTTACAGAGAAACTTGCTGTTGATTTAGGTGAAGAAGTTGTTGTTAAAGGACCTGTAACCGTAAAAGGAACAATAGTAAACTCAGGCATGGGTTTGATTGCTTCAGGAAAATGTATTGCTAGTGTTTCAATGGAATGCGCAGTCTGCTTAAAGAAATTTGAAGAAAAACTAACTTTAGATTTCGAGGAAAGATTTATTGACGAATCTCAAGTATTTTTCCCACCAGATAAAGACCATGAAGTTCAGGATGATGATATATACTTCACTTATAGCTCTGATTTATCATTAGATTTTACAGAAATGATACGTGAGTTGATTATTTTGAATTTGCCAATAGCTCCGAAGTGTGATATAAATTGTCAGGTTAAAGAGCCCGAGAAAAAAAAGACAATCGATCCAAGACTAGCTGTCTTGGCAAAGTTAAAAAAGAAGACGGAGGACTGTAATGGCTGTACCAAAGAAGAAGACAACTAAAGCAAAGAGAGATCAGCGTCGCGCTCACTGGAAAGTGACAATGCCTGAAGTTACTACTTGCCCTACCTGTCATGCTGAGGTTAGACCTCATCATGTGTGCACTGCTTGTGGTGAATATCAAGGACGCAAGATATTAAAAAAACAAGAAGTTGCGAATTAAATAGAGAATATTTCCTATGAAAATAGCATTAGACGCGATGGGTGGAGATTTCGCTCCTAAGAATGAAGTTATGGGTGCACTAGCTGCAGTCAAAAATGATTCTGAAGTGGAAGTCGTGCTTGTTGGTGATGAGAAGGTATTAAAAGCAGAACTTGCTTTACATGGCTCAAATAGCAGAATATCAATAGTGAATGCGAAAGAACGTATCTCAATGAACGAGCATCCAACTCAAGCTATCAAAAAACAAGATTCATCATTAATGGTAGCAATTAAGCTTCTTAATGAAGGCAAGGTAGATGCCTTGGTTTCTGCAGGCAACACAGGTGCAGTACTAGCTGCTTCTATTTTTAAAATAGGCAGAATCAAGAACGTTGATCGTCCAGGAATTGTGGCTATTTTCCCAACAATGGGAAGACCAATTGTTGCTTTAGATCTTGGTGCAAATGTTGACTGTAAGGTAAAACACCTTGTTCAGTTTGCGAAAATGGGGTCTGTTTATTCAAAGCATAGATTTGGAATAGAGAAGCCAGAAGTTCGTTTGTTAAATATTGGCGAAGAAGAACATAAGGGCAATGAGCTTACAACAGAAACGTATAAATTATTAAAAGAAGATAAAAATATTAATTTTGTTGGCAATTTAGAGCCATCTCATTTGTTAGCTGGTGATACGGATGTTGTTGTTTGCGATGGGTTTGTAGGTAACGTTGTGCTTAAGCTTGGAGAAGGACTTATCTCAACAATTTTCAAAATGATAAAAGGTACAATAAAGAAAAGTATTATGGCTATGTTTGGAGCTATTTTTATGCTTCCAGCATTAAAGAATATTAAAAAGAAATTTGATTATGACGAGTTTGGCGGAACATTGCTATTGGGAGTTAAGAAGCCAGTAATTAAGGCACATGGTTCAGCCAGTCCCAAGGCTTTTAAGAATGCGATAAGAGAAGCAGCTATTATGGTAAGAGAACAAATTGTTGATGATATCGCAGAGATATTATCAGAAGATATTGATAATCAGGGGGAAACTAAGGAAAATGAAAAATAATTATTTCGGTATAATCGGCTCAGGCTCTGCAATTCCTAAAAAGAAATTTAAAAATGATGATTTTCAAGCATTAGGCTTAGATACAAACGATGAATGGATAGCCTCTCGAACTGGTATTAGACAAAGATATATTTGTGAAGGTGAAACAACTGCATCATTAGCAACTGAAGCAGCAAGTAATGCAATAAAGAATGCGGGAATAGATAAAGAAGATATTGATTTAATTGTTGTAGCAACCACCACCCCAGATTACCCATTATTTCCATCAACAGCTTGCTTGGTGCAAAAAGGATTGGATATAGAGAAGGTAACAGCTTTTGATATCAGTGCTGCTTGTACAGGTTTTATTTGTGCGTTGGACGTTGCAAGTAACATGATGAAGTCAGGATTATATAAGAATGCGTTAGTAATTGGTGCTGATACTTTAAGTAAATATTGCGACTGGAATGACAGATCAACAGTAGTTCTTTTTGGTGATGGTGCTGGCGCTGTTGTGCTTGGACCAGTTGAAGAAGGATATGGTTTATTAGCCTCAAATATTGGAGCCAAGGGTCAAGATCATGATAAATTAATAGTGCCAATCGGCGGTTCTAAAGAAGCTCTCAATAAGGATAACCTTGATAATCCATTAAGATATATTCAAATGGATGGTAAGGCTATTTATAAATTTGCTGTAAATATTATTGTACAACTGATGGACGAGGCGCTGGAGAGAGCAGGGCTTACTAAGGAGGACGTTACCTTCTTAATCCCTCATCAGGCTAACAAACGAATGATCGATTACGCTCAGGAGAAGTTAGGATTGTCTGATGAACAAGTGTATGTTAATATTGACCGGTATGGTAATACTTCCAGCGCATCAATCCCGATAGCAATCACAGAAGCAATGAGCAAAAATCTCCTTAAAAAGGGTGATATTGTGATTACTGTAGGCTTTGGGGCAGGACTTACCTTCGGGGCAAATGTAATAAAGTGGATATAAAAACAACATAAAACGGGAGGCGAAAAGTGGAATATTTTTTAACGGATGAGCAAAAAATGATCGTGGAGCTATCAAGAAAGATTACTGATGAGTTAATCATTCCTGAAAGAGCAAGACTAGACCAAGAGGAGATTTTTCCAACAGAGATTCTTAAAAAAATAGCAGAGGCTGATCTTTATGGTCTTTATATACCAGAAGCATACGGTGGTTTCGGCGGCGGAGTAATGGATTTTATTCTTGCGGTTGAAGAATTTAGTAGAGGTTGTATAGGAGTTTCTGTATCTTTTGCAGCTAATGCACTTGGTATTTATCCAGTACTTGCTTTCGGAACAGAAGAACAAAAACAAAAATATCTTCCAGCTATTGCAGCAGGAACAAAGCAAGCAGCTTTTGGTTTAACTGAAGCTAATGCAGGTTCAGATGCTGGTGGAGTTCAAACTACAGCAGAACTTAAAGGTGACTATTATATATTAAATGGTACAAAACAATGGATAACAAATGGTGGAGAAGCTGATACCTATACAGTAATCGCTATGACAGATAAAGCAAAGGGAGCAAGAGGTGCTTCTGCTTTTATCGTTGAAAAAGGAACAGAAGGTTTTACTTTCGGTAAGAAAGAAGACAAATTAGGAATCCGTGCTTCAGCAACAAGAGAGTTAGTGTTCCAAGATTGTAAGGTTCCAAAAGCGAATCTTCTTGGTAAAGAAGGCATGGGATTTATCGTTGCTATGAAGAATCTTGACCATTCAAGGCCAGGCATTGCTGCTCAAGGTGTTGGTTTAGCACAAGGAGCAATGGAAGCAGCTATAAAATATTCAAGAGAAAGAGTACAGTTTGGTAAGCCAATTTCTGCTTTCCAAGCAAATCAACATAAGATTGCTAACATGGCTACAGAGATTGAAGCTGCAAGATGCTTACTATATGCAACAGCAAGAACAATCGATGCGGGCATTAAGGATTTCTCTATGGAATCAGCTATGTGTAAACTATATGCAACAGATGTTGCTAACAAAGTAGCAAATGAAGCATTACAGATTTTCGGTGGATATGGCTATATGAGAGAATATCCAGTTGAAAAGATGTTCAGAGATGCAAAAATACTTCAGATTTATGAAGGCACAAACGAAATCCAAAGAAACGTTATTGCTTTGGATGCAATCAAAAAGAGTGCTAAACAAGATAAATAGGAGGAACATTAATGAATATTGCAGTATGTATTAAACAGGTTCCTGATTCAGACAAGGTAACCATAGATAGAGAAACCAATCGTTTGAACAGAACAGGTGTTCCAAGCGTTATCAATCCATTTGATGAAAATGCGATTGAACTAGGTTTACAACTTAAAGATAAATATGGTGGAAAAGTTACTGTTATTACAATGGGCCCACCACAAGCAGAGCAAGCATTAAGAGACTGTATAGCTGTTGGTGCTGATGATGCGTATCTTATTACTGACAGAAAGTTTGCTGGAGCCGATACATGGGCTACTTCATATACATTAAGCTTAGCAGTACAAAAAGCAGGCAACTTTGATGTTGTTCTTTTTGGCAAGCAAGCTATTGATGGTGATACAGCACAGGTTGGTCCTGGTGTAGCATATTTTATGGATATTCCAGTTATTACTTATGTTAAAGAAGCTGAAAAAACTGATAAAGGTTTTAAGGTGAAAAGAGTTACTGAAGAAGGTTATCAGGTTTGGGAAGTTGATGGACAGGCTGCTTTTACAGTTGTAAAAGAGGCAAATACCATGAGATTACCATCGCTAAAAGGTAAGATGAGAGCAAAAAGTGCAACCATTACTACTTGGGGAGCTGATGATATCGGTGTAGAAGAAGAAAAAATTGGTTTAAAAGGTTCTCCAACAATTGTTAGAAAAGTTTTTTCTCCACCTATTAAAACTAATAGAGAGACTATCCAGAACGAAGATCCAAAACAGTCCGTAAAAGAATTGTTAGGAAAGCTTAAGGAGAGGAAATTAATATGAGCAATAAAGAGATTTGGGTTTTTGCTGAACAAAGAGAAGGCGTTCTAAGTAATGCAACTTTAGAATTACTTAGCGAAGGACAGATTTTAGCAAAGAAATCAGGCTATACGCTTTGTGCAATGTTATTGTCATCTGATGATACAAACCTTTTACAAGGTCTTTATAATTATGGCGCAAAGAAGGTTTATTCTGCAGTTGATAAGAAGTTAGCTTTTTATCAGAACGATTATTATTCAAAAGTTATTTCTGATCTTATTAATGAAAATAAGCCAGAGATAGTTTTATATGGCGCAACAAGTGTTGGAAGAAGTTTAGCTCCAACAATAGCTGTAATGGTATATGCTGGGCTAACAGCTGATTGTACTGAGCTTGATTTTGATACTGAACAAATGTTGCTTTTACAAACAAGACCTGCTTTTGGTGGAAATATAATGGCAACTATTCTTTGTCCTAACCATAGACCTCAAATGTCTACAGTTAGACCAAATGTTTTCAAGAAGACTAAGTTGAGTGAAAATGAAAAAGGTGAAAAAGTTGCAGTTAAAGTTGATCTTTCTAAAGTAAAAGAAAGAATGAGACTTATAGAAGAAACTATCGAGGAAATGGATGCGGTTGACCTTTGTGAAGCAGAATTTATTGTTTCAGGAGGAAGAGGTATTGGTGGTCCTGAGAATTTTCCAAAGATACAAGCATTGGCTAAAGAACTAGGTGCAGCAGTTGGTGCGTCGCGTGCGACTGTTGATGCTGGTTGGATAGCTCATTTTCATCAAGTTGGTCAAACTGGAAAGACTGTGTGTCCTAAGGTTTACATAGCTTGTGGTATTTCAGGAGCAATTCAGCATCTTGCAGGTATGCAGAGTTCTGATTTTATAGTTGCTATAAATAAAGATCCTCAAGCTCCTATTTTTGATGTAGCTGATATTGGTGTTGTAGGTGACTTGCATGAGATAGTGCCAGAACTTACTTCGCAAATTAAGGCTCTTAAGAAGTAGAAAATGAAAACAGCCTTTATTTTTCCTGGACAAGGTTCTCAGTTTGTAGGGATGGGTAAATCTTTTTTTGATGATGAGTTTTGGCCAATTTTATCCAAACAACCAGTTGATTACCTAACACATATTAACGATGTTTGCGGTGAGTCATTTTTAAAGTTAATGTTTGAAGGACCCATAGAAGAATTGAGTCTTACTTATAATACTCAGCCAGCATTATTTATTGTTTCGGCAATTGTTGCTGATCTTATGAAGAATTATAATGGAAAAACTCCAGATATCGTTGCTGGTCATAGCCTAGGTGAGTATTCAGCACTTTACTGTGCAGGAGTTTTTGATTTCCGTACAGGTCTTACGCTTGTTAAGAAGCGTGGGGAGATGATGAACAAGGCAGTTCCTGCTGGAGTCGGTACAATGGCTGCAGTTATGGGCCTTGAGCCTGATCAAATAGAAACGATTGTTAAGGCAGAAGGAGTTGAAGTTGCAAACTACAATAATTCTGCTCAGATTATTATTTCTGGAAAAAAAGAAAGCGTACTAAAGTGTATTGAGCCATTACAGACAGCTGGAGCAAAAAGAGTTATGGAACTTAATGTGAGTGGTCCGTTCCATTCATCGTTAATGAGCCCAATGGCTGACGATTTTGCGAAAGTTATGAATGATATGCAGTTTAATGATGCAATCATACCAGTAATTACTAACGTAGACGCAGATATGACAACTAAGAGTGGTCAATTTAAAGAGAAGCTGGTTAAACAATTATACTCTTCAGTATACTGGATGCAATCAGTCGAAAAGATGATGCAGCAGGGAATTGAGATATATGTAGAATGCGGTGCTGGTAAGGTTCTGGCTGGGATTAGCAAAAGAATTGCAAAAGATTCTGAATTTTTATCTATTGATAATAACGATGATTTGTTAAAATATACTGAGGGATAAGGGAGGCAATATGAGTTTAAAAGGAAAAGTTGCAGTAGTTACAGGTGGAGCAAGAGGCATTGGTAAAGCAATAGCTATGGAATTGGCATCAAGGGGTGCGGATATTGCTATATTAGACATGGCTAGTAGTGATACACCAAAGGAGATTTCATCCAAATATGGCGTTAGAACTATTGAAGTTATGTGTAACGTTGCAGATGAAGCAAGTGCTGAAAAATCCATAGATGAAGTTATCGAAAAATTAGGCTCTGTAGATATTCTTATTAATAATGCAGGTATTACAAGAGACAACTTAATGCTACGTATGAAACACGAAGAGTGGGATGCTGTAATTAGCATTAACTTAACTGGTGTTTACAATATGTGTAAAGCAGTTGTTAGACCTATGATGAAAGCAAAATCAGGAAAAATAGTTAATATCGCATCAGTTGTAGGTCAAATGGGTAATGCAGGTCAAGCAAATTATTCAGCAGCAAAAGCTGGAGTTATTGGTTTAACCAAGACAATTGCAAGAGAGTTTGCTAAGAAGAATATTCAAGCAAATGCAGTAGCACCAGGGTTTATCGATACAGATATGACAAAGAAACTTTCACAAGAAGTTGTTAATTATTTTGTAAGTAATATTCCTACGGGTACTTTTGGTACTCCTGAGGATGTTGCAAAAGCAGTAGCTTTTTTAAGTTCTGCTGATGCAAATTACATAACAGGACAAGTCATCAATGTTGATGGCGGTCTTGTGATGAGCTAGTTTTTTAAATAATAAGGAGGTGAAAGAAATGAATGAACAAGAAATTTATGAAAAAGTAAAGGCAGTTGTTGTAGAGCAGTTAGGTGTAAACGAAAGTGAAGTTACAAAAACAGCTTCATTCGTAGAAGATTTAGGTGCTGATTCTCTGGATAGCGTTGAGTTATTAATGGCTCTTGAAGAAGAGTTCGGAACAGAGATTTCTGATGAGGATGCAGAAGGTCTTAAGTCAGTAGCAGATACAATTGCATACATTAAGGGTAAGCAATAAAATATTTTATTTCCCGAGATAACAGTGTTGTCTCGGGAAAAGTTATGAGAGAAATATGGAAATAAAACTATTAAAAATAAAAAATTTCGAACCAGTTCTACCGATTATTCAGGGAGGAATGGCAATTAGAATTTCAACAGGCAATTTAGCAGGAGCTGTTGCAGCAGAAAATGCTATTGGACTAATAGCAGCGTCTGGAATGGAACATGATGAATTAATTAGAGAAGTAAAAATAGCTAGAGAAAAATCAGGTGGTAAGGGGCTTGTTGGTGTTAATATAATGATAGCAGCAACTGAATGTCTTGATTTAGTTAGGACTTCACTTGAAGCTGCCGTAGATCTTATTTTTGTTGGTGCAGGATTTTCAAAAGAAGTCTTTAAAATCGTGAAAGAAAGTGGTAAGAATACCGCTATTGTTCCAATTGTATCTTCAGCAAAAGCAGCCAAATTATCATTAAAGTTAGGAGCTGACATGGTAGTTGTAGAGGGAACAGAGGCTGGTGGTCATTTGGGAACAGATAGGCCAATGAGAGAGATTTTAAAAGAAGTTATAGAAGAAATTAATGGCGAGATACCAGTAATTGCGGCTGGTGGCGTTTTATATGGAAAAGACATTTGTGAAGTTATGAAAATGGGTGCTAGTGGAGTACAAATGGCAACTAGATTCGTAATGAGCGATGAGTGTAATGCTGATAGAAAGTTTAAGGAAATGTATATTGAATATGGTAATAGAGAAACAGTGAAGTTTTTAAGTCCTGTTGGTTATCCTGGAAGAGCCGTGCCGAACGCTTATATTGATAGAGTTGAAGGCGGAGAGATTAAGGATAAGTGTAAGCATCTTTGCTTAAAATCTTGTAGTAGAAGATTCTGTATAATTGAGTCGCTTATTAGGTCACAACAGGGTGATGTTGAGAATGGAATTGTTTTTGCTGGGGCAAGATTTAATGAGATAAAGGATATTCTTCCGGTTAAAACAATAATTAGAAACTTAGTATCTGAAATAAAAAATTGTTCGGAGGCAGCATAATGACCATAATGACAAAGAAAAGAGTAGTAGTAACAGGGTTAGGACTTGTTTCTCCTTTAGGAAATAATACTAATACAACGTGGGATAACTTAATCGCAGGTAAAAGCGGAGTTGTTTATCTCGAGGATGAAGGATTTACTGATTTTCCAACAAGAATAGCTGGCACAGTAAAAGGATTTAATCCAGAAGATTTTGGTATTAATCCAAAAGATGCAAGAAGAATGGCAAGATTTATTCAGTTTGCTATTGTTGCCGCTAAAGAGGCAATTGTTGATTCTGGTATTGATATTTCTGCTGAGCCAGAAATGATTGGCGTTGGAATAGGTTCTGGAGTTGGTGGTATTGATGTAATGGCAGAGAATGCGATAGCTTTACACGAAAGAGGAGTTAGAAAAGTATCTCCCTTTACTGTACCAATGATGATTAACGACATGGCTGCAGGAATTGTAAGTATTGAAACAGGAGCAAAAGGACCAAATTTCTGTGTAACTACAGCATGTGCGTCTGGTACTCATACTATTGGTGATAGCTATAAGTTTATTCAAGATGGTCAAGCCATTGCTATGATTGCTGGTGGTTCAGAAGCTGCAGTAACACCATTAGGCATGGCAGGGTTCTGCGCTGCAAAATCATTATCTACAAGAAATGAAGAGCCTGAAAAAGCAAGCAGACCATTTGATAACGATAGAGATGGTTTTGTTATGGGTGAAGGTGCTGGAATATTGATATTAGAAGAATTAGAGCACGCAAAGGCTCGAGGAGCAAAGATTTATGCTGAGTTAGTTGGTTATGGTGCGTCTGGAGATGCATATCATTTAACAGCTCCACCAGAAGATGGTAACGGAGCAGCAAGAGCTATGCAGATGGCATTAAAAGATGCTGGATTGAGTCCAAAGGATGTTGATTATATAAACGCTCATGGAACATCAACAAAACTTAATGATCAGCAAGAAACAAATGCGATTAAAACAGTTTTTGGAGAATACGCATATAAAGTTATGGTTAGTTCTACAAAATCAATGACTGGACATTTATTAGGAGCAGCTGGAGCAATCGAGGCTGTGTTTATAGCTAAAGTAATCGAGACTGGTATTGTGCCTCCTACTATTAATTATGAAACTCCAGACGTAGAGCTTGTTTTAGACTTAGATTATGTGCCAAATGTTGCTAGAAAAGCAGACGTAAATGTAGCACTTTCAGATTCTTTTGGATTTGGTGGACATAATGGTGTGCTTGTTATGAAAAAATTTGTCTAAAATAATTTCAGACAACGCCGGAAACTATGTTGTTGGCGTTGATGAGGCAGGCAGGGGAGCATTAGCTGGTCCTGTTGTTGCTGCTGCTGTAGTTTTTTCTAAAGAACAAGATATTTCTGCGTTTAGGGATTCAAAGAAGCTAAGTCATACTCAGAGAGAGAAGATATTTAAGAAAATAATGAACGATTCCTTTTCCGTTGGAATAGGTGTTGTTCATCATGGTGTAATTGATAGGATAAATATCCTTCAAGCAACGTTTGTAGCAATGCAAAAAGCGGTTGAGAAAACAGGCGTCCCTTCCAGAGTTATATTAATTGACGGCGACAAGACAATCCCTGGTTATGAGCAATTTCAAAAAGCAATCATTAAAGGTGATGATAAAGTTCCACTTATTTCAGCTGCGTCAATTGTTGCTAAGGTGATAAGGGATAGAATCATGTGTGGTTACAGCAAAGTTTATAGTGATTATGGATTTGAGCAGCATAAAGGCTACGGTACAAAGTTCCATTATACATGTATAAGTAATTCAGGTCTTAGTTTGATACATAGAAAGTCATTTAATACCTCGAAGCAGTTAATTTTGTTTTGTTCCTCTCTTGTTATGTTTTGCCAATAAGCTTTTATCATGCTTTTTCAGCTAGGTGTAAATTTGTTTTGTGAAGAAATAGCAACTAATTTATTTTTCATATTAAATTATCGTGGAATAAATTTGATAGTTGCATATAATTTAGTTATGAGTACAGAAAAAGGATTAAAGGGTGAGAAAGTGGCAGAAAAATATTTGATTTCTTTAGGTTATCAAATATTAGCCCAAAATTATCACTCATATTTTGGTGAGGTTGACTTAGTGTGCCAAAAAGGAGAAACAATAGTGTTTGTAGAAGTGAAGAACTATAAGAAAGACAGCATTAAAACTCCTTATCAGGCAGTGAGTAATTCAAAGAGACACAAGATTATAAAAACAGCTCAGAGATACATAATGGAACACAGATTAGACAATGTTGCTGTTCAGTTTGATGTTTTAATAATTGAAAGCGGAAATGTTATTGATCATTTAGAAGGAGCATTTATTCTTGATTAATAATATATTTATTTAATTACATATATTTTCCTTCTAAGTTAAATTGACGTTTTAGTTACTAAGTAGTAGGATTTTTTTGGAATGGAATTACTACAAGATTTTTTAAATAAAGCTAGGGCAAAAAAGGCTAAAATTGTTTTACCAGAAACAATGGATAATCGTATTATCGAGGCAACTAAAGAAATAATAGCAAAAGAATTGACGCATATTATTTTGGTTGGAGATAGAGCCAGCTTAGCTACTAATTTTTCAGAGTATGAGCTTTCTAAGTTAACTATTTTTGATCCTGTTTTAGATAGTGAAATGACCGATAAATTATCTGTTGTTCTTTATGAAAAAAGAAAAAATAAAGGAATGACAATAGAGAAAGCTAAAGAAGAAGTTACAACAAAATATCATTATTTTGGTGCATTGTTAGTAAACATCGGAGAAGCTGATGGGATGGTTTGTGGTGCTGCCTGTACAACAGGAGAGACGATTAGAGCAATTGTTCATTGTGTGGGACTTAAGTCAGGAAGTAAGCTTATTTCTAGCTTTTTTGTAATGGTAACACCTAGAAAAGAGTTTGGTGTAGATGGTACATTGTTTTTTGCAGACTGTGGAGTTAATCCTAATCCAAACACAGAAGAATTAGCTAGCATTGCCATAGATACTGCTGTTTCTTTCAAGCAGTTAATGTGTATTGAGCCAGTTGTTGGAATGTTGTCTTTCTCTACTAAGGGTAGTGCAAAGCATGAGCTTGTAGATAAGGTAATTAATGCAACAGAGATTGTTAAGAGCTCAAGACCAGACTTGATTGTTGATGGTGAGTTTCAGTTAGATGCTGCGATAGTTCCTTCTATAGCAGCGAAAAAAGCGCCTGATAGTAAGGTGGCTGGAAAAGCTAATTGTTTAATATTTCCAGACTTACAGGCGGGGAATATTGGATATAAGTTAACCGAAAGACTAGCGAATGCTGTGGCTATTGGCCCCATAATACAAGGATCATTGAAGCCAATTAATGACCTAAGTAGAGGATGTAGCGTGGATGATATTGTGTATGTAACAGCAATCACTATTCTACAGAGTGAAGCAAAATGATTATACTAGTTTTAAACTGTGGAAGTTCATCAGTAAAATACGCATTATATAATTGGGATAATAATACTTTAATCACCAAGGGTAATTTAGAAAGAATTGGGCAAGAAGGTGGCTTTTCTTCACATAAAGAAGCTATCGAAAATATGTTAAATGGACTTGCACATGGAGAAGGAAAAGTAATTGATAGCATAACAGACATTAATGCTGTTGGTCATAGAGTTGTTCACGGTGGGGATAAGTTTAATAAGTCAGTTTTAGTTACAGATGAAGTATTAAATGTTATTAAAGATGTCGCTGAGTTAGCTCCTTTACACAACCCACCTAATATTGTTGGAATAGAGTCTGCCATGGAGATTATGCCTGGGGTTCCTCAGGTAGCTGTTTTTGATACTGCTTTTCATCAGACGTTACCACCAGAAGCATATATGTATCCTGTTCCTTATGAGTGGCATGAGAAATATGGAATAAGAAGATACGGTTTTCATGGTTCTTCCCATTTATATGTTAGCAAAAGAGCGTCTAAATTTTTAGGCATTCCTAACCAGGAGTCTGATTTAATTACACTACATATAGGGAATGGTGTTAGCTTTACTGCAATTGAGGGTGGCAAGTCTGTAGATACTTCAATGGGCTTTACCCCTTTGGAGGGTGCGATGATGGGAACTAGGTCGGGAGACATTGATCCAGCAATAGTTGGTTATATGTCAGAGAAACTTGGACAGTCTGCCTCAGATGTAATTCAGACACTGAATAAAAAAAGCGGTCATTTAGGAATTACTGGAAAATATACTGATAGAAGAGACATTACTACTGCTATTGCTGAAGGCGACAAAAGAGCAGAATTAAGTATAAACATGGAAATTTATAGAATCAATAAATATATCGGTGCTTATATGGCAAGACTGAATAAGGTGGATGCTATTGTTTTCACTGCAGGAGTTGGCGAAAATAATGCATATATAAGAGAAAAAGCTATGGAAAGTTTAGCTAATATTGAAGTAAAACTCGACAAAGAAAAGAATAGAATCGTTAATAGTAAGTATGGTGAAGCAGTAATTTCAGCTGATGACTCACAAGTAAAAGTGCTTGTAATTCCTACAGATGAGGAAGCTGTTTTAGTTGAAGATGTTGCAGCTATTTTGCAAGGCACATATGATTTCCATTGGAATTACAAGTACAGATTTGAAAGCTAATTTTATTGTTTGGCTTTTTTAAGTAGAAGATATATTCCAAGAATTCCAACAATAGTGTTCGGTAACCAAGCAGCCATTATAGGGTGTAGTACGTTAATGATGCCTAGCCATTCACCAAGTGCCATTAGCATATAGTAAAGCATGATTATTAGTAAGCTAAAGCCAACCCCGACTGCATTGCTTTTTCTTTGTGGGTTGAGTCCTAGCGGTGCTCCAAGTAGCATAAAAATCAAACAAGCGAATGGTAGTGCTGTTTTAGCGTAAAGCTCAACCTGCATTTTAAGAGTATTTTGTCCTGTTTTTTCTTTCTTTTGTATCTGGTTTCTAAGTTGTTTAAAGCTTAATTGGTCAGCATTACTTTTCTCAATAATGATGTTTATGTCTGTCGGGCTTACTTTAAGGTTAATTAGTTCCTGTTTAAATAGAACTCTTGTTAAGGTGTCAGCTTGCTTATTGAACATGTAGAGTATTCCGTTATTAAAGACCCATCCTTGACCAGCAATAAAGTTAGCTGTTGCTGCAAAAACTACTCTTTCAAGGTAGCCGTTATCATATTCTGTTACAGTTACATCTTCCATAATGTCTTTGTACATTTTATTAGCGTTTACGGTGCGTTTAAGTTGTCCATCTTCGTATTGAGGGATGTTTACTGCTGTTCGTATCATAGGGCTAAATTCGTTTTTAGCTTTTGCAATACTGTATTCAACGTATAGATTTGCTTTTGGAACGAGTGACTCACTAAAGAACATTGTGACAAGAGAAATCATGAGCCCAAACAATAATGCAGGACGTACTATCCTTGTGAGGCTTATCCCTGCTGAACGAAAAGCGGTTATTTCGTTGTTACTTGATAACCCGCTAAAGACTTGCAGTGACGATAATAGAACAGCCATTGGAAAGGTATAGACCATTACTTGTGGAAGCCTTGCAACAAATAGTGACAAAGCAACTGGGAAGGAAATACCATAGCTACTAGCTTCTCTAACAAGGTTTGGGATAATTCCAACCCCAGAGAAAATGGAAGTAAAGGCAATAACTCCGAACAGAAAAGTTTCTGTTAGAAGACCGAAGATGTATAGGTCCATGCGTTTCATTAGATTTTAAAGTCTTGCCCTAGATAAAACTTTTTGGCTATTTCATCTTTAGCAAGCATTTTTGATTGCCCTTCTGTAAGGATTTTTCCATCGTGAAGGATGTATGATCTGTCTGTAATTTTTAGTGTTTCACGAACATTATGGTCTGTTATTATTATTCCGATACCTTTTTGTTTAAGATGTAGAATAATCTCTTGGATATCTGCTATTGCAAGAGGGTCAATTCCAGCAAATGGTTCATCAAGAAGAATAAATTTTGGATTGGTTGCTAGCGCGCGCATTATTTCTACTCTTCGTCTTTCTCCACCAGAAAGCACATAGGCTTTTTCTTTGCGTAGTCTTTCTATTTTCATTTCTTTTAATAGTTCTGTTAGTTTTTCGTCGTATTGTTTTCTTGGGATAATATTGAGTAACTCCCAAAGCATATAGACATTTTCCTCAACAGTGAGCTTTCTAAATATAGATGCTTCTTGTGGCAAGTAGCCTATTCCAAGACGTGCTCTTTTATACATAGGTAGTTTTGAGATGTCTTGTTCATCAATGAATATCTTACCTGCTGTTGGTTTTATAAGACCAGTAATCATGTAAAAAGTTGTTGTTTTTCCAGCACCATTTGGTCCGAGTAATCCAACTATTTCGCCTTGGTTAACGCTTATGGAGACAGTATTTACAGCAGTCTTCGTGCCGTATTTTTTTACAAGACCATCGGTTTTGATTTGCATGATACTATTATAACAGTGAATAGTGAATGGTGAACAGTGAGAAGTGAAGGTGTGAGGTGAGTTTACTGTTTTATTTTCTGAATAATTTGTAACTGTAAAGTTGTACTAATTGCTTTAGGTAAGAAGCCATAACTCCTCCGCTAAGTTTGCTTTCTCCGTATTTGCGATCTTCAAACACTATAGGATACTCTCCGAATTTTTTTGCATTACCTTTTACTGCAACCTCTAAGCCAATTTTAAAACCTTCTAGGTTTAGGTTTTTGGTAGGATACATTTCCTTTTTGAACATAAAGAAACCAGAGGTTATGTCTTTAATGGGCGTAAGTGGTCTTGCTAACTGTCTAGCACCCCAAGAAATAAACTTTCTAATAAAAGGCCAATCTTTTGAGCCGCCACCTTTTACAAGTCTACTACCAACAACCAAATCATATCCGTCTTTTGTAATCATTTGATACATTCCAGGAAGAGCCATAGGAGGGTGAGAAAAGTCAGCATCCATGAAACAGATGACGTCGCCCTTAGCTTTAACTACTCCAGCATGTACCGCAGAGGATAGCCCTCTTTCATTTTTTCTTGTTATAAGATTCACAGTTGAAAGCTTAAGCCCTTTAACCATTTCTTCAGTTCCATCATTAGAGAAATCATCCACGACGATAATCTCAAATTTAAACTTGGATAGAGTTTTGTCTAGTGTTGGAAGGAGTTCTTGAAGGTTCTCCTTTTCTTTGTAGGTAGGTATAACTATAGAAAGTTCCATGCACAAATTATATCATAACTGTTTATATCTTTAACTGTTTTTTGTTTAACGGAAGTAAAGAGCTATTTTATAGATAGATTTTACAATTATTATGTATAATGAAGGTATGAAAATTGATAGTAATGTTAAAGATTCTAGTTCGCTTTTAACAATGTTTGGGAAAAAAGGTTTTGATCTTTTTAACGAGCCTATTTTAATGGGCATTTTAAATGTAACTCCTGATAGCTTTAGTGATGGCGGTAATTATGTCAATGCTAACCAAGCCGTGTTGCATGCTAAAGAGATGCTAACGCAAGGAGCTATGATTATTGATATTGGTGGTGAATCAACAAGGCCAGGAAGTAAGTTTGTAAGCGAAGCTGAAGAGATCGCAAGAGTTATTCCAGTTCTTAAAGTGCTTAAGAAAAAAATGCCAGAGATGCTAGTATCCATTGATACAAGCAAATCAGAGGTAGCCAGAACAGCATTGGATAATGGTGCTGATATGATTAATGATATCAGTGCAGGTACATTTGATGCAAAAATGTTTGAAGTAGTTAGCAGTTATGATGTTCCTATTTGTTTAATGCACACAACAGATGTCCCAGAAAAGATGCAAGATTCTACGGAGTATAAGAATTTATTAGAAGATATTTATACATTTTTGTCAGAAAGAATACAGCACGCTCAGGAAATTGGGATAAAGAGAGAAAAGATTATTATTGATCCAGGGGTTGGCTTTGGTAAGAGTGTTTCGCAGAATTTAAAAATAGTTAATAATTTACAGTATTTTAAGGAATTAGGGTGCCCAGTTCTTGTTGGTACATCTAGAAAAAGCTTTATTGGAGCAATAACAGGTAAAGGTGTAAGTGAGCGTGGTTATGGAACAGCTGCAACAGTCGCTTTGAGTGTTTTGAATGGAGCTGGTATACTAAGAGTTCACGACGTTGCTGATATGATGGATGTTATATTAGTGACCAAAGCGATAAATGAGGAGAGTTTTAATGAAGCATGAAGTTTTTTTAGGATTAGGTTCAAATCTTGGTGATAGATATGGTTACATTGACCAGGCAATGGTTGAGTTAGAAAAAGATATAAATATTAGCATGGTAGCAGTATCAAGTTTTAATGAGTACGCTGCAGAAAATAAGCCGGATGATCCAATTTTCGTAAATGGAGTTCTAAAAGTGGTTACTTCTTATGAACCACAGGAATTATTGAAGGTTACTGAGCAAGTTGAGAGGAACCTAGGTAGAGCCGATAAAGGTGGATATTCAAGGAGAACTATTGATATTGATATTTTGCTTTACGACAGAGATGTTGTTTTGGAGGACAGTTTAATAGTTCCTCATCCACTAATGCATGAACGTGTATTTGTGTTAGAGCCACTTTGTGAAATCGCGCCAGAAGCTTATCATCCGATATTGGACACCAACGCAGCTACTCTTTTTAGGTCATTAAAAGAAGGCAGAGCAGTTTAGCTTTTGTTCGAAGAGAATAGCTCAATCATTCCAGTTAATTCAGATATTTCAGCTTTTTTAATTGTAAACCGATAAACATCATCTCCAATATCTTTTGGGTTTTTGTATTCGTTAAATCGTTTATATTTGTCACTTATTTTGTCTATTAGACCAAATATTATGCTAAAATTAGGCTATGAAAAATTATGATGTGATTTCTCTTGATGATACTATTATTGTGGCAAAGGAAGTGGCAGCAAGGTTAACTGCAGGTGCAGTTGTTTCTTTGACTGGTGATTTGGGTGCTGGCAAGACAACGTTTGTGCAACTAGTGTGTAAAGAACTAGGCATAAATGAGTATGTTAATAGTCCAACATTTACTATTGTTAATGAGTACGAGAGTGGCAAGTGGAAGGTTAATCATATAGACTTCTATAGGGTTAAACATGTAGATGAGTTGCTCGAGATAGGAATGGATCAATACTTTAACGATAAAGATATAACCTTTATAGAATGGGCAGAGCTTTTTGAAGAGATAATGCCAGACAAATTTGTAAGAATTACGATTGAGATGCTAGATAATATAAGAAGGATAACTATAGATGCTTAGCTTAGGTGTGGTTGCAGTAACAAGAGATGTGAGCATAGCAGTGATGGAGAATGATGTTCTCTTAAGCGAGATTAATGTTAGAAAAGAAAAGATTGATGATTTGATACTTCTGATTGATAAAGTGCTAGAAACAGCGGAGAAGAAGATTGAAGATATTGAAGAGTATGTGGTTGTGAATGGGCCAGGAAGCTATGGCGGGATTAGAAATTCTTTAACAACAGTGAAAGTATTAGCCTTAATGAATGGCAAGAAGCTAAAAACTGTTAACTTTTTAGAATTGCTTGCACATCAGAATAAGGAATATATGGGCTTGATTATAGTAGCAATGGAATCACGTAAGGACGAACTTAATTATGGTTTTTTTGGTGGCGGAGAAAGTTTAAATACAATTATTTCTAGCGACACTATAAGGAAGGATGTCTTGTACAAGAAACTTGTTGATATTAAAGAGGAGTTTTTAGTGGTTGGTGATTTGTATGAAATGCCAGATTTCAATAATGGTATTTATAAACCAGTTAAGCCTTTAGCATCACAAGCTATTTTGTTATCAAAAAATAATGACGGGTTAGAGCTAGATGCCGTTGCTCCAATATATTCTTATCCAGTAAATGTAACAGCTCCCAAAACAGGTACACGAAAAAGTGATAATTCTTAAAAAAGCTCAGGCAACTGATTTAGTTTTTTTAGAAGGAGTCCATTTAACTACAATACATTCAATCTGGACGAGAGAAGATTTCTTGAGCTATATAAATAGTAGCAACAAAAATGTATTTATTATTCTTGAGAACGAGCTTTCAGTTGGTTTTATTATGGTGGACCTGTTAATGCCAGAGGCAGAGATAATTAATGTCGCTGTACTACCAGAAAAGCAGAGCGTGGGAATAGGGACAGAGGCGCTTAGGTCTCTTATAGCTGAGCTTTCTGTTATCGGCATTACAAATATTTTTTTAGAAGTTAGAGAGAATTCACGCGCTGTAGACTTTTATAGTCGCAACGGGTTTGAGTCTATTGGTGTTCGCAAGAACTATTATCCTGATGGAGAGAATGCTTTGCGAATGCTTCTTTGTCTTCCCTATAGTAAAATGATTTAGGTCATATTATGAATTATCAAAAAGAGCTAGATTATTTATCATCAATAGATCAAAAAAGAGTACTTAGAACTACAGAAACTAGAGAAGGTAAGCACATTACGATTAATGGCAAGCAGCTAGTTGATTTTTCATCTAATGATTACTTGGGTATTGCAGGGATTTCTGCACTAAGAGAACGGTTCATGAGCGAAGTAGATATAGCAAGATATCCATTTTCTTCATCAGCATCTAGATTAATGTCTGGCAATAATATTGTAGTTGAGGAGCTTGAAAACCTTCTAGCTACTATGTATAAGGGGAGTAAAGAAGCATTAGTCTTTGGAGGTGGGTTTCAGGCTAATGTGGGAGTTATTCCAGCTCTTATAGATAAAAACTCAGTTATTTTTGCAGATAAACAAGTACATGCAAGTATCATTGATGGAATCCTTTTAAGTGGAGCAAAGTTTTATAGATATAAGCATAATGATATGGATAGTCTTCGCGAGTTACTTGAGAAACACAGAGCTGGTTACAAAGATGCATGGTTAATTACAGAGAGTATATTTAGTATGGATGGTGATACGGCAGATTTGGTGACGATAATGGAATATAAAGATAAATACAATCTTTCAGTGTTTGTTGATGAGGCTCACGCCTTTGGAGTTAAGGGCGAAAATGGTGGTGGCGTATGCGTTGAGCTAGGTATTGATGATAAGGTTGATGTAATCATAGGTACCTTTGGTAAGGCGCTAGCTTCTGTTGGTGCTTTTGTGGCTTGTGATAAGGTAATAAAGGAGTACCTGATAAACAAGTGTAGGTCATTTATTTTTTCAACTGCACTTCCTCCTATTAATGTATTGTGGACTAAGTGGTTACTGCAGAGCTCTAAGGATATTTTATTAGAAAAACGGGCTAAACTACAAAAATTGTCTTGTCTTTTTAGGGAAAGAATTGCTGAATTTGGGTTAAATGTTTTAGGGAATAGCCATATTGTTCCAATGGTTATAGGTGATAATATTAAAGCCCTTGAGTTATCAAGGAATTTGGAGGAAAAAGGTTATCTTGTGTTTGCAGTTAGACCACCTACTGTTCCAAAAGGTAGTGCAAGATTAAGATTTTCGATAAATGCAGCTATTGAAGAAGAAGATATTATTAGAATCGTAGATATTTTGAGTGGAGAAAGAATTGAAGCATAAGTGGTTTATAACAGGCGATAGTAGTAATTTAATTATTTTTTATACTGGGTGGGGAATGGGTGCTGAATCGGTGGCGCTAAAGTCTTTAATGAGCGATGTCTTAGTTTTTTATGATTATAGAGACATTTCTATAGAGTCTGAGCTGATTAATAAGATAAATCAGTATAATCATCTTACTATTGTTGCTTGGTCACTTGGGGTTGTTCCCGCGACTTGTAATAGAAATTTATATAATGCAGATAGAATGATAGCAATAAATGGTTCTCTTTTTCCTGCAAGTGATAAGTATGGCATACCAGAGGCTGTTTATCAAGGTACGCATGATAACTTAGAGGAAAACAGCTTAGGTAAGTTTATTAAAAGAATGTTTCTCTCTAATGAGCATTATGCAAAATTCCATATACAGCATAATCCAGCTCAGATAAAGGATCTGAAGGATGAACTAATGAGTATTAAGGAGATATCTTTAGGGCTAAAATATGATGACAAAAATTATTTTGATATAATAATTGTGTGTGAAAAGGACAGGATATTTCCGGTTGATAATATGATGTCAATGTGGCTAAGTCCTGTTGTCTTAGGGTTAGGACACTATCCTTTCTTTGAGTTTAATACTTGGGAAGAACTAATTAATGCTAGATAAGAAAATAATTAAGAAGAATTTTACAAGATGTGTGGCTACTTATAATAGTTCCGCAAAAGTCCAATTAATTATGGCTGAAAAACTAGTGATGTTACTTAAAGAAAAGGGCATGGCTGGCTTTGCTTCTGTTCTTGAAGTAGGCGCAGGAACAGGAATTTTGACCTCATTAATGTTAAATGAGTTCTCAATAGACAGTTACATAGCAAATGACATCATAGATAATTATCATCAGTTGTTAGAAAATATTGCAAAAGACATTAAATTTATAGATGGAGATATTGAAGACATAGTAATTAATCAGAAGTTTGACTTGATAATTGCAAATGCTGTTTTTCAATGGATTGATAATCTGGATATTCTTTTTGAGAAATTAAAATGTAATATGAATGAAAATTCACTACTGGCTTTCTCTACTTTCTCAAAAGACAATTTTTGTGAAGTAAAGGATGTGTTAGGTGTTTCTCTGGGGTATTTAGATAAAGAGACATTATATAGTATCTTAGTGAAATATTTTAAGACTATAGTTATAGTTGAGTTTGAGGAGAAACTATTTTTTGATAGTTTCAAGGATATATTACAACATATCAAGGATACTGGTGCTAACAATTTGGGTGTTACAAAATTGTCGAAATCAAAACTGGGAAATATGGAAATACAGGCGAGAAAGTATGCAATTAATGACAAGTTGCCATTAACTTATAAGCCGCTTTTGATAATTTGTTCTGTCGAGTAAGTGAATATTTATTAAAGCTATTGAACTTTTAGTCCAAGTATATTCATTTCGCACTGACTAGGATTAAACTCGCCGTCAGTTTTTAAGCCAAAGAAAGTGCCTTGAGAGTTGATGGTAAATTTGAGAATCCCGAAATCAAATGTTCCAAAATCTAATTATATAACATTGTTTTTCTTGTAACAAATGACAATACACATATAATAGAAAATATGGTTAAACATAAAGAAAAAAAAGAGTTATCAAAAAAGGATTATGAAAAGGAGCTTGAAAAGCTTCAGCTTGAGCTTGTGAAGCTACAGGCGTGGATTAAAGAGCGCCAGCTTAAAGTTGTGGTTCTTTTTGAAGGAAGAGATGCAGCAGGCAAGGGTGGAGTCATTAAGCGAATAACAGAGCCACTTAATCCTCGTATCTGTAAGGTTGTTGCTTTAGGAACGCCAACGCCTAAAGAAAAAGCTCAGTGGTATTTCCAGCGGTATGTATCAGAACTTCCAACAGGTGGTGAAATGATATTGTTTGATCGCAGCTGGTATAACAGAGCAGGCGTTGAAAGAGTTATGGGTTTTTGCTCTGAGGAGGAGTATCAAGAGTTTAAGTTGTCTTGTCCTGAGTTTGAAGAGTTAATTATTCGTTCTGGAATAATTCTAATAAAATATTGGTTTTCAGTAAGTGATATTGAGCAAGAAAAAAGGTTCCAGTCTAGACTTAATAATCCAGCAAAAAGTTGGAAGCTTAGTCCAATGGATGTAGAGTCCAGGAATAAGTGGGTGGAGTATTCTAAAGCAAAAGATGAAATGTTTGAGTTTTCTGACACAGATCTGTCCCCATGGTATGTTGTGAATGCTGATGATAAAGATAAGGCAAGGTTAAACTGTATTTCACATTTGTTATCAATGATTCCTTACAAGGATTTAACACCTGAACCAATTGTTTTACCAAAAAGAGTAAATCAGCCAAAGGATTATGTTAGGCCTCCGATGAATACTCAACGTTTTGTTCCAGAAGTATATTAATCCGCTAGTCCATACGCAAATTCACTTCATTAAAATCTGGGATATTTCTAGTCACCCTGTAATTTATTTTAATTTTTTTTCGTTAAATGACTTCGAAATATCAGCGATTTTATATTTGTTCAGGATGCGTATGGACGGACAGATTGAATTGAAAAATATAAAGCAAAATAATTGTTTAGAAAATATAAATAGCGGGAACAATCTAAATGTTGAAGTGTCTTATATAAAAAGACAAAGCGGAGGTGCATTATGATGCAGGGAATAAGTTTAGAGTCGCTAGAACCGATGAAGGGCAAGAATAAGCTTGGTAAAGACCAAGATAAGGAACCAAAAGATTTAGATTTAAAGGAAGAACCTTTTAAAAATGTTTTTTCAAAAATGCTTGATAAGCAGGAACCTTTGCAGGAAGAAGCTGGTGTATTTAATGATAATAAATTAATACCACCAAGCTCGTATAAGCCCAAAATACTATCTGAGCACATTCAGCTCAGTGACCATCCAGGAAGATTTGCTATGATGCAAAATATTCAGCCAGAGGATTACGAAAAAGGATTTGAGGCTTTTAAACAAATAACAGCAGCAGAGTTTGACCCTGATAAGCTACCAAAGCCTGAAACTAGTCAGTTAGGCATGAGAAGCTTAGTAAATGAAATAGGCTTAGGAGTGGTTGGATAAGTATGATTTACTCTAATTTGCCTGATAATGAGATTGTAATCGCTGTCCAGAATGGATGGTTAGATGCATATAGTGAGCTTATAGTTCGTTATAGGGATAAAGTTTTTCGTACAGTTAATGGCATGATTTGTAATTATGAAGATGCCAGAGATATTACTCAGGAGGTATTTTATAAAGCATTTATAAATCTTGATAAGTTTAGAGGAGATGCAATGTTTTCAACTTGGATTTATCGAATAGCAGTGAATATGTCAAAAAATTATTTTAGAAGAGCAAATAGACAGACAAATAATTATGATGATAATTTTTTTAACGAAATTAAAGATGATAATGCAAGTGAGATGGGTAGTGATATAGAAGACAGAGAGCTACTTAGAACGCTATATAAGGCTTTAGATAAGATAGATTATAGATACCGAGGAGTGTTAATTCTTAAAGAGATTAATCAGTTACCATATGAGGAAATTGCTGATGTAACAGGTTTGGATATTGGTACGGTGAAGTCTAGAGTGTATAGAGCAAAATCTAAATTAAAGGAGTTATTAAAAAATAAAATTCCAGCGTATGTGTAGTGGGTTGTTAGTTTTGAGAGTTTGGTGCGGATGAGAGGACTTGAACCTCCACGCCGAAGCACCAGATCCTAAGTCTGGCGTGTATGCCAATTTCACCACATCCGCATTATAAGCTAGAACATTATAACAGCGACTTATTATTCCATCAACATAAAGAACGTTGTCAAAATATAACCATTAAAAAATATAAATATATAAATTTGTGAACATGTTGTTAATAACATGTTGATAAATCAAAAAAATACGATAAATATCAAGTAACTGCTCGAATTGACTTTTGCTTATTTAGTGTGTTAGTTTATTAACTGTCGATAGAAAACACCATATATGGGGGATAAGTAAAGTTAATGAAGTGTCCATTTTGCGGAAGTGATGAAGATAAAGTTCTAGAATCAAGAACGTTAGCAGAAGGAGAAGCGATTAGAAGGCGTCGCGAGTGTTTATCATGTAGTCAGAGGTTTACTTCTTATGAGAGATTAGAAGAAAGACCAGTAGTGGTTATAAAAAGTAAAGGAAATAAGGAATTTTTTAAAAAAGAAAAAATTCTTAATGGAATGATAACAGCTACAGAGAAAAGGCCAGTAACTGTTACTCAAATTCAGTCTGTGGTAGAAGAAATTACAGAAGAATTACACCGTCGAACAGAGAGAGAAGTTCAATCGAAAGAGATTGGGCAGATGGTTATGGACAAATTGCAAGGATTAGATCAGGTAGCGTACGTTAGATTCGCGTCTGTTTATAAACAGTTCAAGGATGTTAGCGAATTTATTAAAGAAATAAAGAACATGTAAGGAAAGGATTATTGAGATGGTAATAGCAGAGTTAAAGGAAATATTAAAAGAAACAAATTCATCGAGAGGGCTTATTAAGAAGCTTATCAAAAGAAACGGAGAAATCGTTGATTTTGATAAACAGAAAATTATTGATGCAATCTATAAGGCAGCAGAGTCTGTAGGCGGAACAGATTTTGGTTTAGCAAGAGATTTAACTGATAAAGTTATCCACAAGCTAACTGAGACTTATAACAAGAAAACAATACCAGCAATTGAGGAGATTCAGGATATTATTGAAAAGGTTTTAATTGAAGAAGGACATGCAAAGACAGCAAAAGCATATATCCTATATAGAGAGCAAAGAAGTAAGATTAGAGACAAAGAAAGGCTTATCCTAGACATTAATAAAGTTATGGATGGTTATTTAGCTCAATCTGACTGGCGCGTTAATGAAAACAGTAATATTAACTATTCACTAGGTGGCTTGATTTTACATAATGCTGGTGCAATAACTGCTAATTATTGGTTAAAGAATATTTATACAAAAGAAGTAGCTGATGCTCATCAAAATGGCGACTATCATATTCATGATTTATCAATGTTTTCTGGGTATTGCGCAGGTTGGTCATTAAGACAACTTATTGAAGAGGGTTTTGGTGGGGTTACTAATAAAATTAATTCAAAACCAGCAAAACATTTAAGTACACTTATTTCTCAAATGGTTAATTTCTTAGGAACAATGCAGAATGAGTGGGCAGGAGCACAAGCTTTTTCAAGTTTTGATACATATTTAGCTCCATTCGTGAGAGTTGATAATCTAAGCTATGAACAAGTGAAACAGCAGATTCAGAGCTATGTTTTTAGTATTAATACACCATCCAGATGGGGAAGCCAGGCTCCTTTTACTAATATTACGTTAGACTGGACAGTCCCTTCAGATTTAAAGGATAGAAATGCAATTATTGGTGGAAAGCAACTAGAAACAACTTACTCTGATTATCAGAAAGAAATGGATATGATAAACAGAGCATTTCTTGAAGTAATGATGGAAGGTGACTCAGATGGTAGAGGATTTGCGTATCCAATTCCTACTTATAATATTACGAAGGAATTTGACTGGGATACAGCAAATGCTAAGTTGCTTTTTGAGATGACAGCAAGATATGGTACTCCATATTTCCAGAATTTTATTAACAGTAATCTTGATCCTACTGATGTGCGTTCAATGTGTTGTCGTTTACAGTTAGATAAAAGAGAACTAAGAAACAGAGGTGGAGGACTTTTCGGTGCTGATGAGTTTACTGGTTCAATCGGTGTTGTAACAATTAATCTTCCTAGAATAGGATACCTTTCTAAAACTAAAGAAGAATTGTTCAGAAGACTTGAGGATTTGATGGAAATAGCAAGCGACTCTTTAGTTGTTAAAAGAAAAGTTGTTAACAGACTATTAGAAATTGGTTTATATCCATACACAAAGAGATATTTAAAGCATTTTCATAATCATTTTTCTACAATTGGATTAAATGGTATGAACGAGTGTTTGCTTAATTTTATGGGTAAAGATATAACATCTGAAGAAGGGCTTGCTTTGTCTGGAGAGATTATTGATTTTATGAGAGATAAATTACAGTCTTTTCAAATAGAAACGGGTGATTTATATAATCTAGAGGCTACGCCAGCAGAATCTACCTCTTATCGATTTGCAAAAATGGATAAAGAAAGATATCCAGATATCATAACAGCAGGAGAAAAAGACCCTTATTATACTAACTCAACACAATTACCAGTTGACTATACATCTGATGTTTTTGAAGCATTAGACCATCAGGAACAGATTCAGAGCAAGTATACTGGTGGAACTGTTTTTCATGCGATGATTGGAGAAAGAATTAAGGATGCCGATGTATGTAAGAGCTTAGTTAAGAAGATTGCTTATAACTACAAGATACCTTATTTTACAATTTCTCCAGTGTTTTCAGTCTGTCCAGTGCATGGCTATTTAGATGGGGAACATTTTAATTGTCCAGTTTGCAAGGAGGAAAAAGAGCAGGAAATTAAGGCACAGATAAAGGAATTAGAAAAGTATTTTGACGAGCAAGAAAAAAAGATTGCTTGATAAGGAAGGGGAAGAAAAATGGAAATTAAACAAGAGTTAGAAAGACAAATAGAGGAGCTAAAATCAGACTTAAGTCATGTAAAGGGCTCAGAAGCAGAGGTTTATGCAAGAATAGTTGGTTATTACAGACCAGTGAATAATTGGAATAAAGGTAAGAAAGAAGAGTTTTTTGAAAGATTACACTTTGTTTGTAATGATGAGTCAAAAGCAAAAAAAGAAGAAAGTGTAGTTTTAGAATCTGCAAACATTAAGGAAGATAAAAAAGAAGAATTGCAAATTTTAGTTAATGAAAAAGGAAAAATTAAGCAATATAAAATGTTTTACTCTGAGCATTGCCCAGGATGTAAACCAGTAAAAAATATATTGTCTCAAGTTTCTAATATTAAAGGTATCGATGTGAATGCTAGTACTAAAGAGGGATTAGAGGAGGCAATAAGAAACAATATCACAGGAACGCCAACTGTTATATTCTATGATGAACAAGGAAATGTTGTACAAAAGGCACACACTTCAGCTCAAGTAGAACAGTTACTTTTTGTTTAATGCAGGGCTGGTTAAAGACTAGTTTTATTGACTACCCTGGTAAAATAGCCTCTGTATTCTTTTATGGAGGCTGTAATTTAAGGTGTGAGTTCTGTCATAATGGAGAGTTAGTTCTTCAGAATTCATTAGAAGAAACATCCGAAGATGTCGTAATAGCGCAAATAAAGAAAAAACAGCACTTGTATGAAGGGATTGTTTTAACTGGAGGCGAACCAACTTTGGTTCCACACATAATAGCGATTATTAAAAAAGCTAAAGAAGAGACAGGTTTGCCAATTAAGTTAGATACTAACGGAACAGCACCAGAGAAATTAGAAAAACTTATTTCTGAGGGCCTGGTTGATTATGTTGCCATGGATATAAAAACTTCTTTAACAAAATATCCAAAGTTATTTGTAACAAGTAATACTAATCAAGTTGATTATATTAAACGGTCTGTTGCATTATTAAAGAATCAAGATAAAGTTGGATATGAGTTTAGATCTACTGTTTATCCTCCTTATTTTGAGGAAAGCGATTTGCAAGAGATTGCTGATTTAGTTAAAGGCGCTGAACATTATTTTTTGCAGCAATATAACCCAAGAAAGACGCTAATAGAAAATGCTTGTAAAGATGTTTTTCAGGCAGTAAAGTTAAGCGAGCTACAGGAATATTTTTCAAAAGTGGTGAAACACTGCGAGATCAGATAGTATTATTTTGTTCGCGTACGTGAGCAAAATAATGTAAAATAATCAGCATGTTAGCAAAAAGAATAATTCCCTGTTTAGATATTGATAATGGACGAGTAGTTAAGGGCGTCAATTTTGTTGATATTATTGATGCTGGGGATCCAGTAGAGCTTGCTAAGATTTATGACGAGCAAGGTGCAGATGAACTAGTTTTTTTGGATATTACAGCTTCTTCAGATAAAAGAAATACAGTTATCGACTTGGTTAAAAGGGTGGCGGAGCAGGTGTTTATTCCTTTCACTGTGGGTGGTGGGATAAGGACAGTTGAAGATGTGCGAGATGTATTAGCCGCTGGTGCGGATAAGGTGTCGGTGAATACAGCAGCAGTGAATAGTCCAGAGTTAATTACACAAGGTTCACATAAGTTTGGTGCACAATGTATGGTTGTTGCCATTGATGCTAGACGCAGGAAGAACCTACAATCACCAGAAGTACAACCCAAAGAAGTAAATAATGATTGTGCATGTGATGTTTCTAGTGAATACGAGGTTGTTATACATGGTGGAAGAACAAGAACAGGTATTGATGCAGTTAAGTGGGCCAGAAAAGTAGAGCAATTAGGCTCAGGAGAGATTCTACTTACTAGTATGGATGGGGATGGAACTCAAAAAGGCTATGACTTGGAGATGACTAAAACTATATCTGATGCTGTTCGTATTCCTGTTATTGCGTCTGGAGGCGCAGGAACTGTTGAGCATATTGCTGAAGCGTTAAATGTGTGTGATGCGGCTTTGCTTGCCTCTTTATTACATTATCGCAAACTCACAATTCCTCAAATAAAAGATTATTTACAGAAAAATAGTATTCCAGTTAGACAATAACTTTATCTTCATTTTTTCTTGATACTTCGACAAGCTCAGTACAAGTCCAAACGAAGCAAAAAATCAAGAGTGCTCCAATTCGCCACGTGACTTTTGGGTAATTTTCTTCGCACCACTGCGTGGAGCTAAATGCTTGAAAATTACGGCAAAGTCATCTTGCTCAGATTACGCACTCAAATGCTTAGGGTATTCTTAATCACAACTTTAATAGATTATAAAAAATCGATGTTTTATAACTCATGGTTAGGGAATAATAACAATGTAAAACAAAATAAGGGGGCAAACAAATCATGGATGAAAAGCAACTAAGAACAATAATCGATCAAGTAAATCAGTTAGGTGGCGGAGAATCAGAAAAATCTCAGAAGGTAGAATATATGATGGATTTTGGTAGTGTTGCTGTTATGGTAAATATGAGCCTTAATTAATAGTTTGTAGTTTGTAGGGTATTGATAGCGGGGTTGAATTATCTAAAGTGAACTTGAGAATAAAATTTTGAGGTTGGTTAGTGGAAATTGCTGGAAATACAATTATTGAAACAATTTCAGAGTTTGGATAAATTAGTTGGTCCTTGAATCCGTAAGTATTTAGAATATGTTGTACCTCTTTCTCCGTTTTTTGTAATTCCATTTGTAATAATTGACTTCTTTCAATAGAGTAAATTTTTGTTTGTAGTTTATTGAACTCTTCTTCATATGCATAGTTATTTCCAGTTGTTAAGTTTCTTTCTTGAAGTCTTTCAAGCTCAAGGTTGATGCTTTTTAACTCAGAATATGAAAGTCCTTTGTAGTTATTTTTTTCTAAAATATCCAATAGTAATGGGTATGTGTCTTTAATCTGAGTATGTTGTACTTGTGAATTATTAACCACCACAAAGCTATTATTGATTTTTGTCCACGTAGGTGTTTCATTAGTGTTTTTAATTCTTAATAGAAAGGTTGTACTTAAAGAACGGTCTGTAAGTAGTTTGTGTATCTGAGCATGTTCATGAGTGCTTAGGTTATAAGGAGTAATAGAGTAGATTAATCCTTTATCTAGAATAGTATGTGGGTCACTTGGAGTAATGCTGTATTCTTTGCATCCAGTTAGAAGAATCATGGTTAATGTAAGTAGGGAAAGTATTTTATTTTTGTTCATGTCTTTCTCTGATTATACCATAGCTACCTAAACGAAAGAGCGAACCTTGGTTGGCATTTTTATCAACCACAAATGTTTCGTTATTTATATTTATTGTTGTTCCGTTCCAAGCTTTATTCATAATTGAAATAATCCCTGTTCTTTTTTGTGTTTGGTCATCATCAGTTGAGTCTTTATGTTTTGATAGAAGCATTAATTGTTCTTTTAGTTGTTCTTGAAGTTCAAATACAATAGATGTAAGTTGCTGAAAGGTGGTGTCTTTAATTAACATGTTTTTTGATTTTTCAGACGTTGATTCGTATCTAACTAGCTCTTTGTTTGCCTTTTGGTATTTTCTTTCGTTTTCTTGCATTTCTTGAAGTAAATCAGACCTAGAAATATGTTTGATGGATGGGTCATAGTTAATGTTAAGCTCTGTTTTTGTTGTGATTCTTTCTGAACCAGAAGAGTCAATAATAATGTTTTCCTTAGCAAATAATTTTCCACCAGAAACTTTTTTCTCAACATAAATACTTTTTCCGGAGTTTAGTATTGCATGTAGTGACTCATAGCCAATGTGAATATCTCCTTCGATAGTGGTTAGTTTGGAGTTATGAGAGTATCCACAAAATATGTCTTTTTTGGCTGTTGCTTTTGAGACGTTACCGATAAATCCAGTGAGAAGGTAGATATGCCCGTCTGCTTCAAGTGTTGCAGAGTTGCTGGTTCCATATATTGTTATATCATGAGTGGCCTTAATAGTGCTATTTTGAATCATATTCTCAACAATAACTGTACCATCAAATTCAATATTTTGATTAAGAACAGCATCTTTTATAATAAGGGTTGGGATTACTTCAATTATTTCGCTACTATAGTTAACAAGTCCACTAATCTCTGGGAAGACTTCAGTGCCCTTTTGATATACGTGTTCACCTAAGGTTAGCGGTTTCTTCGGAAATATTTTTGTAGGAATAGTAAGCCCTGTTATAGTTTTACCAGAGACGCCATTTGACGATTTCTTGATTTTAGCAATTGGTTTGCCAATTATTGTTCTGTTTTCTATGGTTGTATCAAGATATACTCCCTTTGTTCCTTGTTGGATGTTAACAGGAAATGGTCTTTTTGTGTCGTAAAAGAAAGAGTAGTTTGTTTCTTCTACTGGAACAGGAAAATCAGCTTTGGCAAAAATAAATGGTTCAGGTATCTTGTGTTCCAGCATATACTCAATCATTTCTATCATTACACCGAAGACAATGCCTGTTTTGTTAATTTCTTTTTTAATTTTTTCGATATTTCCATTTGGGTTAATTTTCATAGTTCCAAGGGTTTCTTCGCTATTAATAGAGATGTAGCAGTTGTTAGAAAGATATTCTGATTGTGTTGAGGTATCTTTGTTATCGTCGGTATAAATAATATAGTCAGCATGACCTTCAATTAGGAATACTTCATTAATAAGTTCGGCGATATCATTGAGGTGCAATAATGAAATCTCAGGAATTTGTTTTTTGATATCTAAGATGTCCTGATGACCTAACTCACTAATAAGGTTAATGTAATAGTTATTACAAGGGGATACATCAAGTTCATATTTCTTTTGCCTCATATGGCAATTATGGTATATTCCGTTGTTAAATGTAAATATCTCTTTCAAAATGCTGTTTGTCGGGGCTATAATTTTAGATATGAATAATAAAGTTGCTACTGGTATAAAAGAATTGGATAATCAGCTACTTGGTGGTTTGCCTAAAAAACAACTAACCATCCTTGAAGGCTCTGCTGGTACAGGTAAAACAATTTTTGGCCTGCAGTTTCTAAAAGAAGGGTTATTTACTGACGAGAGAGTTCTTTACATTACATCTAAAGATACACCAAAACAGATTAGAGAAATAATTAATTCTCTAGATTGGGATATCGCTTGGGCTTTTGAGCAGGGCAGATTCATTATTCTTGATATTAGGGATTATTTTGGTGAATCTGAAACCGCCGATAGTAGTGATATTTTTGTTAACTTAATAACAGAGATAAGTGGGATTATAGCTAAGAATAATATTAAGAGAGTTGTCATGGACCCAGCATTTCCTCAATTTGTGAAAGAAAATAATAGTACGAGAAAAATATATTTTTCAGGATTAAATGGTATGATAGAGAAGTCAGAAAATGATTTAACGATAATACTTATCCAGAACGATAGTGATAAGGAAAGTAATATTGAGACAAATATTATTAAGATGTATTTTGAGAAGCAGGGGCAAGAGATAAAACGATACCTACTTCCTCAAAAGGTAATGTTTACGGAGTATAGCGTTAAGGCGAGTAGTTTTGAAATAAAGACCAAGGATGGTATTTGGGTAAATGAGTGATTCTAGTTTTAAAATACTTATAGCAGATGATGAGCCCAATATTTTAATGTTAACTAGCATGATGCTAGATGACCTTGGATATAAAACAATTTTAGCAAATAATGGTGCGCAAGCTATTGAAAAGGCGCTCCAAGAATTCCCGGATATGATTATTACAGATATCGTAATGCCAGAGAAAGATGGTTTTGAGGTTTGCAAAACACTTAGGGAGAATAAGGATTTTGCGGATGTTCCAATTATTATCCTTTCTGCAATTGGTGATGAGTTTAATAAAATTACTGGGTTTGAAGGTGGCGCAGATGATTACATCACAAAGCCATTTAACCTTGATGAGTTAAAATCCAGAGTTGAAACTTTGCTTATGAGAAGGCAAGAGTCAAAAGTTACTGCAGCTAAGGAAAATAAAGAAGTTAGTAATGTAAAAAAAGATGAGGAAACTTCTGAAATACAGAGGATTAGTTCTGGCATTAAAGTTCTTGATCAGTTATTAGGTGGCGGACTACCAAAAGGTTCTAATATTTTACTGACTGGCCCATTAGGAACAGGTAAGTCGTCGCTTGGTAGAAAGTTTATTCTGGAAGGATTGCATAATAAAGAGAGATGCATGTTCGTTGCAATAGATGATTCCCCCAAATTAATTAGAGATAAGTTGTCACAAAGCCTAGAAATAGATGTGAAGGAGCATGAAGACCTTGATCTTTTCTCTATAGTTGATGCTTACTCTTGGTCATCTGGGGCTTCTGAGAAGAATGAAAAGTTTAGGATAGATGGAATATTAGACTTAAATCAGTTCTCAATGATTATTTCTGATTCAGGGCTTAGCATTGGGCAGTCTATTCAGAGCAAGTTAGGTGGAAGAAGAATGTTTGATTCTATTTCTTCTTTGTTAGTAAATTTTGACTTATCAATGGCACAAAGGTTTTTATCTCAGCTTGCTAGAACATCATTAGCGTTCGGAATGGTGAATACAATTTTTGTTTTAGAGGAAGGCACAGTTTCGGAGTATGTTCTTAACAATATTAAGTATATAATGGATGGTGTAATTGAGACCAAGGAAAAAGATGGACAAATGTACATAAGGGTTGCTAGTATGAAGTGGATAAATTTTGATAGAGATTGGGTGAAAATAGGTAATAATGGATAGAACCCCCTCAGGTATTAGTGGTTTAGATTCTATAATTGAAGGTGGCTTCCCAAAAGGAAGAAACTTTTTTCTTTCTGGTTCAGCAGGTTCTGGAAAAACAATTCTTTCAATGCAATTTGTATATAATGGTGCTTATAAATACCAAGAGAAGGGCCTTTATGTTTCTTTTGAAGAACCTATTGAGGATATTATTTCTGACTCAAGCAGGTTTGGATGGAATATTCAGAAAATGGTTGATGAGGAAAAGCTCAAGTTTTTGTATTTTCCAATGCTTAAAAAAGATTTCGAAGAAAATGTTTTTGATTTGTTATCAACTCTTGTAAAACAGATTAAAGAAAATAAGTATCAGAGACTAGTTATCGATTCTTTGCCAGCATTTGGTATGGCATTTAATGATTACAACAAAATGAGAAAAGAACTTTTCTTGCTTTTGCATGAAATAAGAAAACTAAACTGTACAACAATTGTTATCACAGAAAAGCCTTCTGGTGATATCGGTCTTACTCATTTTAGAGTTGAAGACTTTCTTGCTCAGGGTTTAATTATGTTACATTTAGGACATACATATAGAGGAATTGAAGTTCGTAAGCTTAGAGGAACTAATCATAGTACAGATGTTCATAGAATGAGAATTGGCGAAGAGGGTATTGTTGTTTATCCAGGAGATCATCCATATTAATCAAGGTGAGGTAAAGTAGTGTTACAAGGTGTTAATGAAATATTGCCAGATGAGTTGTCAAAAAGACATGATGTTATTGAAAGAATTATCGAGTGTTTTAAGTCAAATGAATACAGCAGAATAACGACTCCAACTTTTGAGCCATATGAAGAGCTTTCAAAGGGATGGGGAAAATATCTTAAAGAAGAATCAATAAAGTTTATTGGTGATGATGGCTCAATTATGGTTCTTAGGCCAGAAATGACTACCCCAATAGCAAGATTGGTTTCAGCTAGGAATCAGGAATTAAGGTTTCCGCAGAAGCTTTTTTATTTAGAAAATGTTTTCCGTAAGAAGCATATTTTAAGGAAACAAGAGTTTTTGCAGATTGGAGCAGAATTACTAGGTGATGACAGCATTAATGCTGATGTTCAGATAGTAAGCTTATTAATTGATGTTATGAAGTCAGCTGGTATTAAAGAGTTTAAGATAGAGATAGGTCATATTGAGAATAGTGATAACAAGTCACAAGAAGTTAAAGAAGCACTTGTAAGTAGAGAATATAATAAGTTAGATAAATTGCCAGCACTTGGTGATTCAAGCATTTTGCCAAAAGATTCTTACTTAAAGCAATTCGATGATATTTTTAAAAAGCAAGCGCCTGAAAATCTAAATTATGTTGTTTATAACTTAGGGTTAGCAGAAGAAGTAACTTACTACACAGGCATTATTTTTAATGTACTGATTGATGGTGTTGGTTATATCGTTGGCTCTGGGGGTAGATATGATAAGCTATATAAGGATTATTCCTTTGATATTCCAGCAATAGGTTTTGCAATCGGTTTTGAGAAGTTAATAACTTATTTTAAGGGGTAAGAATGGAAAGACCAATAACAATAGGATTACCGAAAGGTTATCTTTTTGATGAAAGCTTAGATTTTTTTAAGAAGCAAGGTGTAGAGGTAGATGACGTTCCAAGTAGAGCATTAATATTTCATGATAAGTCTATGAAATTTAGATTTTTAATCCTTCGACCTACAGATGTTACGGTATATGTGCAGAATGGTGTTGTTGATATGGGTGTTTGTGGTATGGATATTGTTAGAGAAACTAAGCCAGACCTTATTGTTTTAAAAGATCTTGGCTTTGGCTATTGCAGATTATCTGTAGCTACAGATGTAAATAAGAAAGATAAAACATTTAACAATGGAGATAAGGTAGCAACAAAATTTGTTAACAGCACAAAAGAATTTTTTGATAAAAAAGGCTTGAAGGTGGATATTATTAAGTTGTATGGTTCAGTTGAGCTTGCTGCAATAACAGGTCTTAGCGATTATATTGTTGACCTAATAGCAACTGGTAAAACTTTAAAAGAAAATGGCTTAGTTGAAACACAGACAATTTATGAAACAACAGCACACCTGTTAGTTAATAGAGTTTTCTATAGCTTGAGAAACGAGATAGTCCAGCAGTATATAGGTTAGTTATGATTCGTATTGTAGAAAAAAACATCAACGAAGAAATAAAAAGAATTCACAAGAGAACAGCATATGTAGACAGAAAAGAAGCAGAAGTAGTTTGTAATATTTTAAAAGATATTAGAGAACATGGCGATGTTGCTTTATTAGGATATGTAAATAAATTTGAATTTCCAGCAAAAGATATTAAAGAGATAGTTGTTTCAAGCAGTGAATTAAAGTTAGCCTATGATAATGCGTCAGAACAACTAAAAAGTTTATTAAGTGTTGCAATAGAAAATATTCGTAATTATCATAAACATTTTTTACTTAATTCATGGCAAGAGAAGGTGTACCAGAACTCTTCTTATGGTATGAAGGTAACTCCTATTAATAGAGTTGGAGTATATGTGCCAGGCGGAACAGCTGCATATCCAACCTCAGTTTTAATGAACGTTATTCCAGCACAAGTTGCTGGTGTAGAAGAAATAGTGCTTTTGTCTCCAGCTGGGAAAGACGGCAAAATGGCGCATTCTGTTTTAGTAGCAGCGTATATGTTAGGTATAACCGAGGTGTATTCTGTTGGTGGTGCTCAAGCTGTAGGTGCGTTAGCGTATGGTACAAAAAGTATTAAGCAGGTAGATAAAATAGTTGGGCCTGGAAATATCTATGTAACATTAGCTAAAAAGGAAGTTTTTGGTGTGGTTGGTATAGATAAAATGGCTGGGCCGAGTGATGTTTGTATTGTTGCTGATGACAGTGCAGATCCGAGGTTCATTGCTGCTGATATGTTAGCGCAGGCAGAACATGATACACTCGCTTCAGCTATTTTGATTACTGACTCTATGAGCTTAGCAAAGAAGGTTAAGGAACAGATTGCGGTGCAGTATAAGGAACTACCAAGACAAGATATCTTGGATAGATCATTGTCTGATAATTCACTAATAATGGTTATGCAAGGCGCTGGGGTAGAGCAGTTGGCTGATATTGCAAATCAAATAGCTTCAGAGCATTTAGAGATTTTTCATAGGAAAAATGAAGATTTACTAGAAAACATTAAGCAAGCTGGGGCTATCTTTGTAGGTGATTATTCTGCAGAGGTTTTAGGAGACTATATGTTGGGCCCTAACCACGTGCTTCCAACAGGTGGAACGGCAAAGTTTTCTTCTCCATTAAGTGCGATCGATTTCCAGAAGTATTCTACGGTGGTAAGAATGACCAAAGATGATTTCTCTCAAATTGGTAAAGACACAGCATTATTTGCTGATATTGAAAAACTTCCAGCACATGCTAAAGCAGCAAGGATTCGAAACGTTTAATAGAAGGCTATACTAGCATATCCAACAACTTGTTTATCGTCAAAAGAAGCAGAGGCTGAAGTATCATAGTGTAATACTTTATGGTTATTAACTTCGAGTTCATTTAAAGTTGCGAGAAGAAGTGTTGTAGGGAAAATGCCGCAACATTCAATTTCTTTTTTTTGATGCTGAGTTATTAAGTTTTCTGGAGACATTTTAAGGATATGGTTGATAGTATTTTCGTCAATTTGCTTAGCAGTTTGAAGTGAATGATAGTGGCTTAGGTCATTGCTTACAATAATAACTGTTTCAGCGTCGGTGATATTTGCTAATTCAGTGGCGGCTTTTTTTGCCAAAGCTATATCAATCATTCCAACATTTATAGGGATTATATTACAGCTTGGCAGAAGGTGCTTAATAAATGGAAGCTGTACTTCAAGTGAGTGTTCTTGGTAGTGAGGTCTGGAGTCTTTTACAAACAACTCAGATGAAAGCAGTATATTAATCATATCTTGGTGAACATCAAGGTTACCAAGAGGAGTTTCTAAGATGGTTTCTGCTGGGATAGCCAAGCTTTGATGGAAGGTTCTATGTGCAGGGGCAAGAACAATGATAGTTTTGATGGTTTCATTTGTTAGTTGTTTGTACCCGTAGGCAACGGTTTGTGCCGAATATGTGTATCCTGCGTGAGGGACAATTATTGCTTTTGGTTTTTGTATGGTTTTTGTTGTATTAGAAAAATAGGCATCAAGTTGTTTTTGTAGAATTACAGGGTTGTTCGGATAGAAGCTACCTGCAAAACTATTTCTTAGTATGCTCATTTTGGTATTGTTTTAGCATAGGGAAAAAGAGGTTAGTTTTTGATTTGTAGTTAATGTAGTCTTCTTTGTATATTTCTTCTAGTTGTGTTTCAATCATTTTGGAAAATAATACATAGTAAATAGTTAAGAATATAAAAGAGTAAATCGTAGCCCAAGTTACGGTTCTTTCTAATAGTATAAAAAGTACCATATAGAACAGAAAAGGTTGTCGGTGTCTGAGATATAGGCCTTTAACCTTAAATGGAGAAACAATATAGTCTAAATGATAAGAAAATTTAGGTTTCGATATGAGGTTTCTCAGGTGTTTAAGGCCTAAAACATTAGTCATTCCAAGGGTCCAGATTGATTCAACCATTAGGAATAGACAGATTAGTCTAATAGTATCAATTATTAAGAAAACAAGATTACTCAAGTTGTCTTGTAGGGTTAGTAGTGATTCTGCTTCAACAGAGCTAATGGTTTTAATGAAATATACTATTAGAGTAATAGTGAATATAGCGTAAACAAATCTGAAAATATGTTTTATAAACCAGTCACCTAGTGTTTTTTGTAAGAAACTCTTGGTTCTGTTTGTAAATAGCAAAAAGTGTAGCGCAAACCATAGCGGAAGGATAATAAATAATAAAATGTATTCCATGATTTTATTATACTACGATATTCTGGATTTTTGTTTACTTTTCATCAAGGAAAAGTAAACAGGATAGGGGATACATCAGAAAAGATGGGTACAAGAAATGTGAAAAAATACTCGTTATATGCATTAGTAGCGCTAAAAGGGCGGACTATGCTCTATTGTAGGAAAGGACAATTTATAATGAAAAGCAAGGATTTATGTAACAAAAACGATATGATCCATTATATTTCCAGAAATGAAAATAATTATGATATTATTTTAAAAATAAATGGGAATAATTCATTCTTCGTTCGATATATTAATATAAGAACGAAAAATGGGGTGGTAAATATGGTTCATGAGAGAGTAAATCATAGAGAAAATTTAAAAGAGGATTCAATTTGCAAGAACTTCTGGGAAGAGTTTGCGAAAAGAGGATTTTCAGTAGATCCTTCTAATGATGGTGTCTACCATAAGAATGCTGATCAGTCTAAACTAATTAAAGACAACAACGGTTTCTTTGAATTAAAAACAGGCGTTGAATCTAAGATTAATATTGTATCAGGACAGAATTTTATGAAAACAATTGCTAAGATTGAAAGTATGGTTAGTTATAAGTTGTTTGAATAAGGATAAAGGGAAGAAGGGGAAGAAATGGTATTAGGTATTGGTTCTAATATGCCATCAATAAGTTCTTGGGGTACCCAAGGGCTCTCTGCTGCTGACTTGCAAGGTGCAGGGTTAGGCAGATTTACACCTTCTTTTAGACCAAATGCGCCACAGGTTCAACAAAGTAACTCAGGCTACAACATTCAGCTTAGGAACGTTCCAGAAGCACTTCAGTTTTTAGCTAAGGAGATTGAAGAGAGATTCAAGATAAAAGTTCAGAACTCAGATATACCATTTTCAGAAGAAGAGCTAAAGATGGTTAATTATGTTTTAGCTAATCTACCAGGTGACCATTTAAAGGGAGTAAAAACTATCGTTAAGAATAAAGGTATTCAAATGAATATGGAAACTATGCCAGAATCAATTTTTGCTAAGCGTCATCATAGTAGAGCCTATGGTGCATATGATAAAAGCAATCAAAGGATTTTGGTTTTTGATTTAGATAATGTCGAGCAAATAGTTCCAGTTATTAAGCATGAGGTTGGACACGCAGTGCACACTTATAATATGACATTCGAAGAGTTTTTTAAGTTTACACTTAAGAGTGGATGGGACGTTGTTCATTATGAACAAACTTTCCTGGATGGTAATAATATGTATAACATCGGGATGCAACAGGTAAAGCTTTCAAAGCAAGAAGCTATGGAGCAAAAACATAACTTTGACATGGATTCTATGAGAAGTAAGCAAAGCAAGTTCGGAAAGTATAACTTAATAGCACCAGTAGAAAAACAACACTTATATGCTTACTCTAATCCTTGTGAAACCTTCGCTTCGTACTACGAAAAAGCATTTTAAATTTTTATTTGACCCTATAGTTATTTTCTCATATAATGCTCATACGTAATACAAACTAGGAAAAGTAGTTGCAAAAGTTATAGGAGGTAGTTCCAGTGAAGCAGACCTTTCAGCCCAATAGCAGAAAAAGACACAAGACACATGGTTTTCTTGTGAGATCAAGTTCAGTAGGAGGACGTGCAGTCCTTAAAGCTCGTCGCAAAAGAGGAAGGGCAAAATTAGCTGTTTAAGCAATTTTCTTTTGATAAGGGTCTTAGATTAAGAAAATACTCTGAATTTAAAGCAGTTTTTGAAGACCAAAAGAAAGCAACAGGGAAAAGCATAATTGTTTATTTTAAGCCAGACACAGAATTGAAGTTTGGAGTTATAGTAAGCAAAAAAGTTGATAAGAGAGCGGTAATCCGTAATTTAATAAAAAGAAGGCTGAGGGAAGCATTTAGGAGCAATAAGCCAGAGATGACCGGTGGTTATGTGGTTGTCTCCAGAGATCGTGCAAAGAGTTTTACCTCCGAAGAGATAAAACTAGACTGGCTTAATCAGTTAGCGTACTTGAAGAGAAAATATGGTTAAAAAAATACTTATCTTTTTAATTGGAATATATAAAAAATATTCATTAACAACCCCTAAAAGATGCAGGTTTTATCCTACATGTTCTTCTTATGCACTTGAGGCAATACAGAAGTATGGAGTGTTAAGAGGTAGTTCAATGAGCGCATATAGATTGTTAAGATGTAATCCTTGGAATCCAGGTGGTTACGATCCCGTTAAATAGAAAGGTGAGAATATGAACCCGTTTGTGTATTTAGTAGATAACCTGATGATTCCAGTTTTGCAGTATGCTTTCCAGTTAACTAATAATTATGTTATTGCAATTATCTTGGTGACTGTTGCTATAAAAGCTGTGTTATTTCCTTTTACTATTAAACAAGTAAGAGCAATGGAAGAAATGAAGAAGATTCAGCCGTTACTTAAGGAAGTACAAGCAAAATATAAGGATAACCCACAACAGCTTCAGATCCAGATGATGTCATTATATAAGGAGCACAACGTTAATCCGTTTGGGAGCTGCTTACCTACTTTAATACAATTACCTTTTTTTATTGCTATCTTTATGGCGCTTAATGACCCAAAGTTTAAAGCTTTAATTGCTGCAGTAGAACCAAATCAGGCTTCTTTCTTATGGATTAATAATCTAGTTGGACCAGACGCGTTGGTTATTCTTCCTATCTTAGTTGCAGTTTCAACTTGGCTTTCACAAAAGACAATGACAATGACTACCGACCCTAATGATCCTACTCAAAAGATGTTTAAGTTTATGCCGTTTTTGATGTTATTTATTGCAATTAATATGCCAAGCGGCGTATTGGTATATTGGGCTTTGTCACAGTTTATTACAGCATTACAACAGTATTGGTTAACCGCAAAGACTAAAGAAGTAGCAGCCGTTATTTCAGAAACACCAGTAGTAGTTGAGGTTGTGGCAGAAGAGCCAAAGAAAAAAACAAAACAAACGAGCAAAAGCAAAAAAGGAGTAAAGTAATGGGTATATTAAATATTTTTGGGAATTCAGATAAGCATAATCAAGTAGAAGAAAAGAAGATTGAAGATAATTTTGGAAACATGGTTGATAGCGATGTGCATTTAGTTGCAAAGGACATGCTCACAGAGATATTAGACCTTATGGGATTTTTCAATGTAGTAAAAGTAGTGAAGTATGAAGATAATTTTGTATCGCTTGATATTAAAGGTGATGATATGGGAAGAATTATTGGTAAAGAAGGAAGCACGTTACAGTCGTTACAAATTTTACTTAGAAGTATTTTAAGTAAGAAGTTTCAAAAACCAATAAATGTTGTACTTGATGCAAGCGGATATAGAGATAAAAGAGAAGAGTCACTAGTAGCTTTAGCAAAGGAAATGGCTGAAGAGGCTATTAGCACAAAGGAAGTAGTAATTCTAAGACCTATGAATTCATGGGAAAGAAGAATCGTACATTTAACTCTACAAGATTACACTGAAGTAAAAACAGAAAGTATTGGACAGAGTCAGGATAGAAAAGTAGTAATTACTCCTGTATAAGGATGTCATTAAAAAGTTTTTCTGATGTTATAGCGGCAACCTCAACTCCACCAGGGAGATCAGGGATTGCCGTTATTCGTTTAAGTGGCCAAGATGTTGTATCCATAGTTAGACCCTTCCTATCAATTAGTAATTTTGAACCAAATACAATTAAATTTTCTGCATTCAAAAAAGGTAGTGAAGTGTTAGACGAAGTACTAGTTTCATACTTTAAGGCTCCAAAGTCTTTTACTGGTGAAGATATGATAGAGATTAACAGTCATGGCAATTATGTTTTAGCTAAGAAGATTCTGAATGCTTTGTATCAGGGTGGCGCAAGGTCAGCAGAACCAGGCGAGTTTACGATGAGAGCGTTAGTTCATGGCAAAATAGACCTTGTTCAGGCAGAGTCAATTATAGATTTAATCGATGCTAAAACCACAGTTGCCGCGCAGGTGGCAAGCTCTCATCTCCAAGGAATGTTATCAGAAAGAATTTCTGAAATACGAAAACAAATATTGGATTTAGTTGCACATATAGAGGTTCATCTTGATTATCCAGAAGAAGAGGAGATGTCTGAACCTGTTCATTATCTTTCGATTCTAGAGAAAGTAGCAAAGAGAATTAATGAGCTATTATCCTCGTTTTCCAAAGGGAAGATTTATAAGAATGGTGTTGTTGTATCAATTACCGGAAAGCCAAATGCAGGAAAATCTAGTTTATTTAATAAATGGTTAGAGGAAAATAGGGCGATTGTTTCTGATATTCCAGGAACAACCAGAGACACTATCGAAGAGTGGATTGAGCTAGAGGGAATACCAATAAAGTTAGTTGATACTGCAGGAATAAGGGTTAGCGAGGATAAGATAGAAAACTTGGGCATGCAAAGAACAAAGGATTATTTATTCAAATCAGACGTTGTAATTGTTATGCTTGATGCTAATAGTGGCATAGACTGCTCAGATGAGCTTTTGATTGGCGAGATAGATGAGGAGAAGACGCTGTTTCTTATAAATAAAACAGATATTGCTTCTGATAATGAGGTTAAAGATTATGTTACAAAGAGATTTCCTAAGTCTGAGATAGTGTCGCTTTCTGTTCTAAGAGATAATGATTTGGATAGGTTTAATTTAAAGCTAATTAGCAAAATTGAGCAGTTATTTAAGGTTAATAGTAGTGATGATGTTATTTTGAATAATGAAAGGCACGAAGAGAGCCTACTAAAGGCGAAGGATGCACTTGAGAGGGTTGAGGGTTCCATTCTGAACAATATCGCAGAGGATTGCTGGGTAATGGACTTAAAAGAGGCTATGGTTCATTTGGGGCAAGTCGTAGGAGAGGATGTCTCTAACGAGGTGCTCGATAATATCTTTTCTAGATTTTGTGTAGGCAAATAAGTTAGCTTTTTTCTATTTCTTTTAGGTATAATTGGTAAATAATAAAAATAATGTTAAGCTAGTTATAGAATTTTTTATAAAAGAATTGGTGAGGAGAAATGAATGTCGAAATATATTAGATTAGTTTTAGTTCTTACTCTTTCAGCAATGCTTTTAGTTGGTTGTGGTAGTAATACTTACAAGAATATTGTTAAAGAGACAACTATTAAAGGTGAGGTATATACAATAGGTCAGTTAGTTAAAATGCTAACAGGAAAGCATGGTCATGCAAAGTGGGTAGTAGTTAAGCAAAAAGACAACCCACCGTTAGTGGATGTAAAAGTAGTTATTACTACTGCAAGTAAGCCAAAACCACGAGTTGTCAGAATCCACTATGCGCTGAATCCTGACACTGATCAGGTTAAGCTTATAAAAAGGGATATCGACGGTGAGGAACTAAGCAATGTCGCGTGGGCACTACAGATTTCAAAAATTATGATTGAAAATTAAAGTAATTTAATTTAATTGTTACTTTAGTATTGCCCAGTTCCTAAAAGTACCAATGTACAAGCCACTAATACTTCAACATTATTTTCTTTTAGTATTTTATAAAATTCATGGTTTTCAGTTCCTGGATTAAAAATAACTCTTTTTGGGTTTAAGCTTAGAATGTAATCGTAATATTGAGGTTGGTTTTGTTCCCCAACATAAAGTGTAACAGTATGAATATCCTCAGTTTTTGGCATACCTTTGATAATCTCTATTCCTGCAATTATCCCTTCTCTAATGCCAACAGCAACAGCATCATATCCTAATTCAACAAGCCGAGTAACAGCCATATAAGAATATCTGGATTCATTTGGACTAGCACCTATGACTAATGTTTTTTTGTTTTTCATACTGGTTATTTTACACTATAACGGAACAAAACATAATTTAATAAGATGTTTTATGTTGTGATTTCTTGAGTCGACTCAAGAAAATTTATTAAGTTAATTTCATTTTAGTTAGCAATAGGCTAACAAATCAAATTTCATTGTTTTTATAGTTTGTATAAAATATTCATAAAATTGTACACTACCACGCCATGTTTATTGTGCGTCATTTGGGGTACAATGGAATACATAAGGAGAAAATATTATGACTAAGACAACGACAAAAGACAGACAAAAGACTGCTAGAGTTAGTGCCAGAATGGATCATGAACTAAAAAATAAAGCTGAAATTGTTTTACACAAATTGGGTATCTCTTCATCAGAAGCTATTAATATGTTTTTTGCAAAAATATTAACTGAAGGTGGAATTCCTTTTGAATTAAAATTACCTAAAGAGACAATGGAGGCAATACAAGATGCTAAGGAAGGAAAGAATGTAAAAGGATTTAATTCTACTAAGGAATTGTTTAAAGATTTAGGAATATGAGACAAATACAAACACATAAAAATTTTGACAAAGATGTCAAAAGGCTAATCAAAGCTGGATATTATTTTGGAGCTTTATTAAGATGATTAATAAATACTGACATTAAATTTATTTTGTCAATTATTAGGATTATTAATCCAGTTATTAATCCTATAGAAAATGATGCTAACGTTTCTTTTCTAAATAGTTTTTTTGTTTTTTTCTTTGCCCAGCTTACTTTGCTATCATCAAAGTATTTGACCTTGAATTCGTCTATTAACAGAGAAACATCTATCCATGTTTCAAATGCTTTATTTTTATCTTTATTGCTTTCTTGTTGCCTAGCTTCTTTTGACTGGCTAACAATGTTATTTTTATCTTTAAGAAATTCTTTGAAGTAATTCCCTGAATCAATGATTTCTAAATCAATATTGGAATTGGATAAAGATTTAACGTCGTTGTTGAAGTATTTAAGTTTTAACTTGAATGTATCTAATGCTCCTCTTTTTAGGTGTGATATGGCTTTTTCGCAAGATTCTTTTTCTGATTCTTCGTCAAGGTAGAATCTTTTTAAATGATCAAAGGCTGCGTGTATCTCGAAGAGTAGCTCAATTGGTAAATCGTTACCTTCTGCTTCTATTTCACTATAAAGTGGCTTAATAAGTTCATTATAAAAACTGAAGGTATCTTTAAGTGTTGTCACTTATCTAGCTAAAATCTTGTCGATTTCTTTATTTATTGTGGCTGTGTCTTTGATCCCATCACGGAGAACGTTGCCTCTGCCAATATAAGGAAAGGCAGAAACAAATTTCATTGTTTTGCCATTCTTAGACTCTATATGTTTTCTTGTTTTATGAGGTGAGTTAGCTTGAATATCTTTGATAGATAGTCCAACTTTAGCTTCTATATGCTTTAATAAACTTGAAATGTTATTTTTCATTTTCAGAACCTTCCATCACTGTTTTTAAATATTAGCATTATTGTTTTAGATAATCAACTTTTACAGATGAACCCTTTTAGTTGCTTTTTTGTCACTAAACTTAAATAATTCTGTATTATTAATCTTGGTCATCGTTTTTTACCTCCATTTTTATTTACGTAAATTAGAGTTTACGATGACCATCTTAATTTCTCAAATTGCAAACAAAATTGTACACTACCTACGTTCTGCATCTGTTTTTGAAAGATGTCCTTCAAAGTAGATTAATTTTAGCGGAAGACGTTTGGCAGTAGATATGTTTTTCCCTTGTTGATGCTCGTTAATCCTTCTTTCAAGATTACTGGTATACCCAATATAGAATTTATTGTCAAACTCACTTTGAAGCACATATACATAGAAAAACTCTTCTAACATATGTTGATTATAGCAAATGAAAGAGGCAGTGAACTACTCACTACGTTCGAGTACACTGCATAAACCATTCTAGGTGTTGTTAAGATTAGTAAATTTAATGAAGATTGTTAATTGGTTTATGGTTGCGGGAGCCAGACTCGAACTGACGACCTTTGGGTTATGAGCCCAACGAGC